>NZ_JAXCFT010000003.1:0-605434 GCF_056150385.1 Micromonospora marincola
GGCGCGACGGTGCCCTGGTTCATGGCGTTCTGGCTGGCCGAGGCCATCTCCGACCAGTTGGTGAACGGGCTGAAGTTCATCGAGCCCCACGACGAGCCGGTGTTGTGCGTGGTGGCGTAGACCAGGTGCTTGCCGTTGTACGGCACCACCGTGAAGTCCTTCAGCGACACCCAGCCCGACTTGGGCTGCGCAAGCGCGCCGGTCGAGGACCAGCGGTAGCTCGACGGCAGGTTGCACGTGCCGGTCGGCGGCGGCGTGGTCGTCGGCGGCGGGGTGGGCGTGGGTGAGTTCGTCGGCGACGTGGTCGGCGAGCTGGTTGGTGAGGTGGTTGGTTCGGTGGTGCCGCCGGTGCAGGTGACCCCGTTGAGGGTGAAGCTGGTGGGGGCGGGGTTGCTGCTGGTCCAGGCGCCGTTGAAGCCGAATGAGGTGGTGCCGTTGGTGGGGATGGAGCCGTTGTAGCTGACGTTCTTGGCGGTGACGGCGGCGCCGCTCTGGGTGACGGTGGCGTTCCAGGCCTGGGTGACGCTCTGTCCGGCGCCGTAGTTCCAGTTGAGCGTCCAGCTCGACAGTGGGTCGCCGAGGTTGGTGATGGCGACCTCGGCGCCGAATCCGCCGCCCCACTGTGACGACACGGTGTACTTCACCGAGCATCCGGCCGCTGCGGCGCCGGCCGGCAGCGCCGCGACGACGCCGGTCGTGGCCAGCAGCACGGCCCCGGCCGAAGCCAGGCCGACATTGGCGGCCCTAAATCTAGGCATAACGCTTCCTCCTGTGGTGGTGGCGGCCGGTGCATTCGCGGGGATGATTGTGTTGTGAACGTTAACAGCCGCGTCAGGTATGTTACGGGAGCGCTCCCATGCGCTCAATGGGGGAAATTCTTAAGAAGACGCCCGGCGATCCCCGGCCGGACCCCCGACCCCGCACCCTCCGGATCGCCCGCCCCGCTGATCCGTGCTGCCACAGCCGACGTCAGGAACACCGCCCGGCTGGGGTGCGCCTGTGACCGCCCGAGGACCTGGGCGGGGCGATCATGAAGTGGGCGGCGACAAGTTAGACAAAAGGAGCCGCCAAGTTCATGATCAACGCGCCGGTGGCGCGGGGCGGCGCGGGGCGGGGCGGGTCAGGGTGGGGTGGGTCAGGGGGTGGTGCAGGGGGTGTTGTCGGTGGCGCAGGCGGCCGGAGCGTTGTGCAGCGGGTCCGGGTCGCGGATGTCGAAGCTGATGGTGACCGACCCGTTGGGCGGCAGTTCGGCGCCGGTGAACGTGACCACCGCGCCCTCCTGCGCCGCCTCGGCGCCGTCCACCGAGCCCACGGTGGCGTTGTCGCCGATGGTCACCGTCACCGTCCACTCCGGGCGCGGGACCTGGCCCGGGTTGCGCAGCACCACCTCGCCGCGATAGCCGAAGACCCGGTCGGTGACGGTCTGGTAGGTCGCGGTCAGCGGAACGGCGACCGGCGGCGTCGGGCTCGGCGTGGGGCTGGGGGAGGGGGACGCCGACGGTGACGGCGAGGTGCTGCGGCGGCTGGCGCTCGGCGTGGGCCGGGCGGGCGTGGGCCGGGGCGACGCGCTGGCGGTGGCGGAGGGCATCACCAGCGGCGGCGGGGACGGCGGCGGCGCGTCGGACGCGGACGGGGTGTCCCGGTTCGTCCACAGTGTCGCCCCGGTGGCGGCGCCGAGCAGCACCACGGCGCCGGCGGCCAGCAGCACCCGCCGTCCGGGTCGGCGGCGCTTGTCGCCGAGCAACCGGACCACAGGCATCTCCGCGGTCAGCCCGCCCTCGGCGCGGCGCAGGTCGACCTCCTGGAACGCGAGCCAGTCGAGGATCGCCGGCAGGCGTCCGGTCACCGCCTGCCCGTGCTGCGCGGCGCGGGCGTCGGCGTCCCAGTCGCCCTCCTCCAGGACCTCGCGCACGGAGAGTCGGGTGCCGTGCGCGGTGGGGACCAGGTCGCAGGCCAGGCGGGTGGCCCGACCGGCTTCCCGGCACCGCACGACAAGCCGCTGGGCGACGCGCAGCTCGACCACCTCGACCTCGGTGTCGGCCTGGTAGCCGGACAGCCCCGCGGTCGCCAGCACCCAACGGTCGTCCTCCGACGTGCTCTCGGCGAACCACTTGGCCAGCAGCGCCCGTTCGGTCAACGCCTGCCAGATCCGGGCGGACGGATGGGACAGGTCGACCTCGGTGACGATCTCGATCACGCGGAGACTCTAGGGCCTCTGTCAAGTATTGGGTCACTCCGTCCCATCCTGGCGCCACCGGGCCCGCCAGGCGGCCTCGCGCTCCTCGGCGCTGACCCGCTCCTGGTGCACCAGTCGTCGCAGCGCGGCGCGGGCATCCGCGAAGACCACCAGCTCGACCGCGACAAGTGCCACGCAGATCGCGGTCAGCAGCCCGAGCGCGCCGAGCGCCGGTAGGTGCGGGCCCACGGGCAGCGCGACCGCGAGCGCGACAAGCGTGCCGACCCGGGTCCACGACAGGGTCCGCAGCGTGCGCCACTGGAACGCCATGTTGGCGGCGAGGTAGAGCATCACGCCGACGAAGAGCAGCGGCGCCGCCGGCCCGTGGCCCCGCTCGGCCGCCCCGCCCGACGGGTCGGTGACGGTCCGGACCAGCTCCTCCGCGCCGATCGCGAACAGGATCACCCCGGCGATCATCGGCAGGTAGAGGTAGGCGTACGCGTCGCGGGCCATCGCCACCCGGGGATGGCCCCTGGCGGCGTGCAGCGCGATCCGGGCGGCCGGCCCGATCATGTCGAAGTGCGCCCACCACAACGCGGCGGTGAACAGGATGCCGAAGATCGCCGCCGGGATGGCCGGCCAGGTCACCGGCTTGCCGAGCAGGTTGCCGCCGACGCCGACCGAGATGACCGACTCGCCCAGCGCGATGATCAGGATCAGGTCGTAGCGTTCGGTCCAGTGCTCGGCCGAGGTGATCCTCCAACCGTCGGTGCCGGCCAGCAGCCCGCTGCTGTACTGCACCGCGACGACGGCGATCCACAGCCCGTCGCGCAGCCACTGTCCGTTCTGCGGGTCGACGTGTGGCGGCAGCAACGCGGCCACCAGCAGCAGGCAGGTCGAGAGCAGCAGCTCGGGCAGGAACAGCCACACCTTGCGTCGGGCCGGTGGGTCGACGCGGGTGGCGTACCAGTAGAGCGACGTGTGCACGATCCGGATCACCACGTAGCTGACCGTGACCAGGATCGGGCCGGTGGCGCTCTTGTGCAGGTCGCCGAAGGTCTGCGGCAGGGCCAGCGCGAACGTGAACAACGCGACCATGCCGACCACCATGAGGATCGGCACGAAGCCCTCGCCCAGCCGCAGCCGGGCGGCCACCGCGCTGTGCACCACCCAGCACCACCAGAGCACGGCGAGCACAAGCAGCGCGTGCAGCAGTTCCCGCAGCGTCAGGTTGGCGGCGGTGGCCCGGGTGATGAGGAAGAAGGACACCACGAAGACGAGGTCGAAGAAGACCTCGAACTTGTCCACCCGGGTGGCCGGGGCGACCTCGGCCGCGGGCCCGAGGCCCTTGCGCCACCGGTCACCGCCCACCGGCCGAGTGTGTCAGCCCAGCTCAGGGGCCGGGCCGAATTTGGTGGTCAGGCCACCCATCCGCTGCCGGGGCGGCGCCGAATCACCAGTCGTGACGGACCATCTCGAGCGCGTGGGGCGGTACCGGCTGGTGCGCTGCGTCGGCCAGGGCGGCATGGGGCGGGTGTGGCTGGCCCGGGACGAGTTGCTCGACCGCGATGTCGCGGTCAAGGAGGTACTTCCGCGGGCCGGCGCGTCGCCGCCGGAGACCGCCGAGTTGCACGACAGCACGCTGCGCGAGGCGCGGGCCGCCGCCCGCCTGGACCACCCCAACGTGGTACGCGTCCACGACGTCATCACCGCCGACGGCCGGCCCTGGATCATCATGCAGTACGTCCCGTCCCGGTCGCTGCACCGGATCGTCACCGACGACGGCCCGTTGCCGCCCCGGGTGGTGGCCCGCCTCGGGGTCGAACTGGTGGAGGCGCTGCGTGCGGCGCACCGGGTCGGGGTGTTGCACCGGGACGTCACCCCGCGCAACGTGCTTGTCACCACCGACGGGCAGGCGCTGCTCGGCGACTTCGGCGTGGCGGCGGTCGAGGGGGCGGCGGCGTTGAGCCGGTCGTGGGGGATCACGGCCACCCCGCAGTACGTGGCGCCGGAGCGGGTCCGCCGGGGCGTCTCCTCACCCGGCACCGACCTGTGGGCGTTGGGCGCCACGCTCTACACCGCGGTCGAGGGGCGCCCGCCCTACCACCGGGACGGCACCATGGCCACGTTGCTGGCCATGGCGACCGAGCCTCCGGACCGGATGCGTCGCGCCGGCCCGCTCGCTGAAGTCGTCGCCGGTCTGCTCGCCCGGGACGAGCGGCAGCGGCTGACCGCGGGGGAGGCGGCCCCGATGCTGCGCCGGGTCGCCGGCCTCGACGGTCGCCGAGGGTTCGGCCGGCTCCGCCCACCCTTCCGGTCCGTTGAGGGGGCGGACCGGCCACCGGGTACGCCGCCGACGCCGTCACCCGGCGCCGACGTGACGCAGGCGTTGCCGGCAGCGGAGACCACGGGATCGCTGCCGGCAGCGGAAATCACGGGATCGCCGCCGTCGGGGGCGGAGGTCACCCAGGCGCTGCCGGGCGGTGGTCACGGTGTCCGCCGGACTCCCGTCGTACCGGAGCTCGATGTCGTGCCGCTGCGCGTGCCGACCGGCGGGTCGGACCGGCGTACCGGATGGCGTTCCGCAGCCACCCTGGCCACGGTGGTGGTGGCGCTGGCGACGGCCGGCGGGGTGGCGGTCGCCGGCGTGCGGACCGCGCTCGGCGGGTGGCGCGACGGCGTCGTGGGTGGTCCGGCTCCGACGGCGGCCGGGCCCGTGCCGACCCTGACGGCGACCGGTTCCGCCGCGCCTGGCCGGCCGCCGGCCGGGACGGGTCCGACGCCGGCCGGGACGGGTCCGGCGGCGGTCGGGGCAGGCGCCGCGCCGGGTGCGCCGTGTCTCGATCGGCCGTCCGGGTCGACGCCGGTGACCGCCGGCCGGGCGCCGGCGGGTGGTGGCCGGCTGCCGACCGGGTGGGTGTGGCACCGGGACCGGGTCGGCTTCGCCGTCGGCCTGCCGGCCGGCTGGACACGCGACGTCGACGGCGCGGTGGTCTGCCTGCGCGACCCGGCCGGCACTCGGGTGCTGGGGGTGCAGGTCGCCGGTGGCCGGGTGGCGGACCCGAGCGGACTGTGGCGGCGCGAGGCCGAACGGCTGCGCGCCTCCGGCGGGCTGCCCGGATACGAGCGGATCAGCATCGGCCCGGTGATCCGGCCGGGCGGCGCGGCCGAGTGGGAGTACACGTGGGACGGTCCCGACGGCCGGCTGCACGCTCGCCGCCTGGTCGCCAACGGAACCGGGGCCGGCAGCCGGCACCGGCTGGTCTGGGTCACCGCCGACGACCGCTGGTCGGCGGAGCAGGAGGTCTACCGGGTCGTGCTGGGGAGCTTCCGCCGGCCGGCTTGAGCCGCGACCCATCCGGTCGCCGCGCCGCTCCGAATGCCTGGCACGTCCCGGCGCGGGTGCCGGGACCGGCGACGAGGAGAAACCGTGAAACTGTCCCGAACCCTGCTGGCGCTGCCGGCGGCGGCGCTCGTCCTCGGCTTCCCCGGGGTGGCGCACGCCGACGAGAGCGTCCGGGTGGCCCTGTTGGACCTCAACGAGACCGGGGCTCGCGGCACGGCCACGCTGACCGCGACCGACGGCGGTGACCTGCGGGTGCGGATCACCTCCACCGGGATGACCCCGAACTCCCCGCACGCGCAGCACATCCACGGCGCGGTGAACGGCATGGACTTCCACTGCCCGGACAAGTCCGCCGACGCCGACGCCGACGGCGACGGCTACGTCAGCACCGAGGAGGGCCTGAAGATGTACGGCGACATCTTCATCTCGCTCACCACCGCCGGTGACACCACCCGGGCCAGCGGGCTGGCGGTGGACCGGATGCCCAAGGCGGACGCCCAGGGCAAGCTGACCTACGACCGGGTCATCAGGGCCGCCGAGCTTCCGGCCGGCACCATCGACCACCTCAAGGACCTGCACCTGGTGCAGCACGGCATCGACGCCAACCGCAACGGCAGGTACGACATGGAGGCGCTCGGCGAGTCCACGTTCGCCAAGTCGGTAGGCGTGAACGGCATCCCGGAGGAGGCTACCGACCCGGCCACCTGCGGCATGGTCAGCGGCGCCGCCGCGGGCTCCGTACCGGCCGGCGGGGTGGCCACCGGCGACGGCAGCACCGAAGCGACCCCGATGGGCATGTACGCCGCGGGCGGGTTGGCGTTGCTCGGGGCGGCCGGCCTGGTCGTCGCGCGGCGTCGCGTCGGCCGGCAGGGCTGAGCCGGCCGTGGACAGCCCGCAGGATCGTTCGGCCACCGGCCCCCGCCGTCAGCGCACCGTGCTCGCGGCGGGGGCGGCCCTGCTCGCCGTCACCGCCGCGGTCGCCGTCGGCCTGGTGGTGTTCCGTGGGAACGACAGCCCGCCGCGGGTGACGGTCCCGGCGGCGACGAGTCCGGCTCCGGCGCCGCCGCCGCCCGTCGGGCGGGCGGGCGTGCTGACCAGCGGGCCGTTGATGGCCTCGTCCCCGCCGGTGCGCATCGGCATCCCGAGCCTGGGGGTGGACGCGCCGATCGTCCCGCTCGGACTACGGCCGGACGGCGCGATGCAGGTGCCGGACAGCGCGACCGACGTCGGCTGGTTCACCCGGGCCCCGACGCCGGGCTCTCTCGGGCCGGCGGTGCTGGCCGGACACGTGAACTGGAAGGGGCGCGAGGGCTCCTTCTTCGACCTGGCCCGACTGCGTCCGGACACCCCGCTGGCCGTGCGGCGGCGCGACGGGAGCACCGCCACGTTCGTCGTCACCCGGGTCGAGCAGCACCCGAAGGACAGGTTCCCCAGCGACGACGTCTACGGCCCGACCGATCACGCCGCGCTGCGCCTGATCACGTGCGGAGGTGAGTTCGACCGGAAGCGGGACAGCTACCGGGACAACGTCATCGTCTACGCGCGGCTCGCGCGCGCCCAGCCGGCGTGAACCCGGGCGGCTCATCCGGCCGCCGGGGTGGCGTGGGCGAGGACGTCGCGCAGCACGTCGCGTAGGGGCGTGTCCGGGTGCTCGATCCACTGCTGGGCGGCGACGCGGAGCGTGGCCAGGAACGTGGCGGCCAGGACGCGTGCCCGCAGCGGCACGTCCGGGCCGGTGAGCCGGCGGGTGATCGCCGCGGACAGGTCCCGCTCGATCGCCGCGTACGCGGCGACCTGGTGGGCCACCAGGCTCGGGTGGCCGTGCAGTTGCCGGCGCCGGGTCAGCCAGGGCTCGGCCGGGTCGTCGTGGCTCTCGTCGGCCTGGGCCACGGCGGCCCGGGTCAGCGCGCTCCAGGGCGGCAGTTCGGCGGGCTGCTCCGCGACGAGCGCCAGCATCCGGCGCAGCCGCAGCGTGTCGCCGTGGAAGAGGGCCTCCTCCTTGCCGGAGAAGTAGTTGGAGAACGTGCGCCGGGAGACGTTGACGGCGTCGGCGATGGCCTCGACGGTGACCCGGTCGGGGCCGTGCTCGACGGCCAGGCGCAGGGCCGCCTCGTGCAGCGCCAGGCGGGTGGCCGCCTTCTTCCGCTCGCGCAGGCCGGTGCACTCCTCCATGCCGGCCAGCGTACGTGATCCTTTTCTCAATGGGCAAACTTGCCTAATGGGCAACCTTTGCTGATGATTGCTTGAGGCAACCAAGCGGCCACCCTATCCGACACACCTGGAGGACGCGCGATGAGCGCACCCACCGCGACGGCCGAGGCCGCGCCCATGAGCCGGCGGCAGACGCTTGAGGCACTCAGCGGGCTGCTGCTGGTGCTCTTCGTAGCCATGCTGAGCAGCACCGTCGTCTCGACCGCCCTGCCGAAGATCATCGGGGCGCTGAACGGCTCGCAGACGCAGTACACCTGGGTGGTCACCGCCACCCTGCTCACCGCCACGGCGACCACCCCCATCTGGGGCAAGCTGGCCGACCTGTTCAACAAGAAGCTGCTGATCCAGGTCGCCATCGTGGTCTTCCTGGTCGGCTCCGTCGCGGCCGGCTTCTCGCGGAGCGCCGGACAGCTCATCGGCGCCCGGGCCTTCCAGGGCATCGGCGTCGGCGGCCTCCAGGCGCTGGTCCAGGTCGCCATCGCGGCCATGATCCCGCCGCGTGAGCGGGGCCGCTACAACGGCTACCTGGGCGGCGTCATGGCGCTCGCCACGGTGGGCGGCCCGCTGCTCGGCGGCCTCATCGTCGACACCTCCTGGCTCGGCTGGCGCTGGTGCTTCTTCGTCGGCGTGCCGGTCGCGATCATCGCGCTGTTCCTGCTCCAGATCACGCTCAACCTGCCCACCGTCCGCCGGCAGAACGTCAAGATCGACTATCTGGGCGCCGCGCTCATCGCCGCCGGGGTCAGCGTGCTGCTGATCTGGATCTCCTTCGTCGACGGCTCGTTCGCCTGGCTCTCCTGGCAGACCGGCGCCATGGTCGGCGGCGCGGTGCTGCTGCTGGCGCTCGCCGTCTGGGTCGAGGCGCGGGCCGCCGAGCCGGTGGTCCCGCTGTCGATCGTCCGTGAGCGCACCACCGCGCTTGCCATCCTCGGCAGCCTCGCGGTCGGCATGGCCATGTTCGGCGGCGCGGTCTTCCTCGGCCAGTACTTCCAGATCGGCCGCGGCTACAGCCCGACCGAGGCCGGCCTGCTCACCATCCCGATGATGGGCGGCGTGCTGATCTCCTCGATCGTCGCCGGCCGGATGATCACCACCAGCGGAAAGATCAAGCCGTACATCGTGTTCGGCTCGATCGTGCTCGTCGCCGGCTTCGCGCTGCTGGGCACCATCGACCACGAGACCTCCCTGGTCATCGTCGGGGTCGCCATGTTCGTCGTCGGCGTCGGCGTCGGCATGACCATGCAGAACCTGGTGCTCGCGGTGCAGAACACGGTGGCGCTCAAGGACATCGGCGCGGCCAGCGCCAGCGTCGCCTTCTTCCGCTCGCTCGGCGGCACCATCGGCGTGTCGGTGCTCGGCGCGATCCTGGCCCGGCAGGTCACCGACCGGATCACCCGCGACCTCACCGTGGCCGGCATCCCCGCCTCCGGCAGCGGTGGCAGCAGCACGTTGAACCTCGACGCGCTGCCCGAGCCGGTACGGCAGATCGTCCGGGCCGCGTACGGGGACGCCACCGGGCACATCTTCCTCATCTCGGCCGCGATCGCCGTCGTCGGCATCGTTGCGGCGCTGTTGCTTCGCCCCGTTACTCTTCGCTCCAGCCTCGATCTTCCGGACGTCGGTCGATCGGTGGCGGTGGGCGCCGACGCGGTCGACGGGGCGCCCGCGTTCGACGGGGTGGGTGCTGACCCGGCCGGCCGGGAGGAACACGCCCGCCGCTGAGCCCGTACCCCAGGGCCGTCGCCGACCACGGCGGCGGCCCTGGCGCGTGCGTGCCGGCCGGCGGACGGACCAGGTGAAGGAGGAGGAGCGGGTGCAGACCAGGCAGGGCGCGTCCACACGGGGTGGCGCTCTGCGCCGGGCGGCCCGCGAGCTGGCGCTTGTCGCGGCGCTCTTCCTCGCCTACAAGGTGGGCCGGCAACTGGTCGCCGGGCGGGCCGGCACCGCGCTGTCGAACGGCGAGCGGATCTGGTGGCTGGAGCGGCTGCTGCACCTGCCGAACGAGGCGCTCGTGCAGGCGCCGCTGCTGGCGCACGAGCTGCCGGTGCGGCTGGCCAACAGCTACTACGCGTACGTGCACTTCCCGGCCACCGTGCTCTGCCTGATCTGGCTCTACCTGCGCCGGCCGGCGCACTACCTCAGGCTCCGGCGGGCCCTCGCGGCGCTCACCGCCGCGGCGTTCGTGCTGCACGTCTGCGTGCCGCTCGCGCCGCCCCGGCTGACCGCGCTCACCCACCTGGTGGACACCGGCCGCCGGTACGGCCCCACCGTCTACGGTCCGCCCGAGGCCGACCAGCTCAGCAACCAGTACGCCGCGATGCCCTCGCTGCATGTGGGCTGGGCGGTGGCGGTGGCGCTGGCCCTGGTGGCGGTCACCCCCGGGCGGTGGCGCTGGCTCTGGCTGGCCCACCCGCTGATCACCATGCTCGTGGTCGTCGGCACCGGCAACCACTACTGGCTCGACGGGGTTGTCGCGGTGGCCCTGCTCGCGCTGATCCTGGCCGCACTGCCCCGACCCGTCGCGCCGTCCCGGCCGGCGCCACCGCCGACGACCGGACCACCGCGCCCGCACGTGGTGCCCCTGCCGCGCCGCGCCGGCCGCCGCCGGACCGCGATGGTCCCGACGGCGGCCGACGCCCGGCTCCGACCACCCGGTCGGGGCTGACCTGCGGCTCAGCCGCGCACGGTGCAGACCGTGCCGTTGAGCCGGAACACGCCCGGCGGCACGTTGGGCCCGCTGTACGCGCCGACGAAGCCGGCGCTTGTGCTCCCGCCGTCGGCCGCGAGCCGGCGGTTGTCGGCGGTCGGGGTCACCCGGACCTCCCTGCCGGTCTGGGTCCAGTTGGCGTTCCAGCCGCTGCTCACCTGCTGCCAACCGGTCGGCCAGGTCCAAGTCAGCGTCCAGCCGTCGACCACGTCCGGGCCGGTGTTCACCACGTCGACTGTCGCCACGTAGCCGTTACCCCAGTCGGTGTCGTTGTGGAAGCGGACCGCGCAGCCGCTGTCGGCCGGGCTGCCGGTGGCGAACGTCAGCGGCGGTGACGACCAGGAGACCCGCCCCGCGGTGTCCCGGGCGAGCACGTTCACCGTGTATCGGGCGCCCGGTTCGAGGTTGCGCACGGCGAACGAGGTGCCGGCGGTTTCGCCGAGCTGCTCGCTCACCGCGCCGAACTGCCGGTACACCTCGTACTTCGCGATCGGCGCGGCGCCCGCGGTGGCCGCCGGCCAGGAGATGGTCGCCGCGCGGTCGGTCACCGCGCTCGCGGTCGGCCGCCCCGGCGCGGTCGGCCGCCCGGCCGTGCCGCCGGCCGGTCGCAGCACGAGCGTGGTCAGGGAGTACGGCGGCAGCGTCCGGGTGGTCGCGCTGCCGGAACGGTCGGTGCTCACCCCGGTCGCGCCGTTGGTGAGCGTGTGCACGGTGGGCGCCTCGTCCGCCGGGGTGAACCCGGCATAGTCGACAGCCACCGGGTACGCGGTGTCCGGGTCCTTGTTGAGCAGTTGGACCGCCAGGCTGCCGTCGGGCCGGCGTACCGCGTGCGCGGTGACGAGCGGCTGGTCGGTGCCGGCGCGGACGAACTGGTCGCCGGGGCGGGCGAACAGGTTCATCATGGACAGCGCGTGGTAGGGCGCGAACGGCGTGTTGAACGGCGGCTGGCAGACGTCGCCCTCGCTCGTGCAGTTGCCGCTGGAGAGCAGCCCGAAGTCGCCGTAGTCGGTCTGCCCGGCCACCTCGGAGACGGTGCCGAGGCCGTTGTGCACGTTCCACCACTGCACCGTGAAGACGCCCTGTTCCAGCAGGCCGCTGTAGGCGTCGGCGAGGAACAGGGCGCCCGGCTGGGTGTTCCGGCCGGCGTCGACGTTCACCTCGGTGAGGCTGATCCCGATCCGGTCGGAGTCCGCGCCGGCGTACCGGGAGATCTGCTGGCGCAGCAGCCAGGCGGCGTCGGGTAGCTGGTTGGTGCGGGCCAGCGACTCGGCGGCGGTGCCACCCGGGTACCAGTGCACGTCCACGAAGTCGATCTTCGGGCCGGCGAGGGAGAGCACGGTCTGGTTCCACGGCCCCGGGTCGGCGCCGGCGGTGATCCCGTCGGGCCAGTTGCCCGGCATGGTCAGCACCGCGCCGACCTTGACGCTCGGGTCGACCGCCTTCATCGCGTCGGCGTACTCGATCACCAGTTTGGCGTACTGGGTGGCGCTCTTGTCGGCGTGGTCGTCGGCCTCCCAGGCCGACCCGTAGAGGCCGTTGCCGTAGTTCTCGTTGCCGACGGTCCACCACTTCGCGCCGTAGCCCTTGGTGACGTTGGCGTAGCGCACCCAGTCGGCCGCCTCGGCGGGCGTTCCGGTGCCGTAGTTGGCGATGATCATCGGCTGGGCGCCGACCCGGCGGGCCGCCGCCATGAACGTGTCGAAGTCGGTGTCCGGCGCGACGTAGCCGCCCGGCGCGGTGTGCGTCTTCCAGTGGTAGATGTCGGCGTACGAGCCGCCGGGGTAGCGCAACATCTTCACGCCGGCGGCCTTGAGCAGGTCGGACGTCTCGGCGCTGCCGAGTTTGGCGTCCCAGATGGCGTGGTTGACGCCGAGCGCGGTGTCCGGCACGGTGGCCAGCCCGGCGCGGGCGTTCACGGTCACCGCGACCGGGTCGGCGGCGGCGCCGGCGGCGGGCGCCTCGACGGTGGCGAGCGCGGTGGTGGCGAGCAGCAGGCTGGCCGCGTACGCGGTCCAGCGGCGTACGTGGGGCAGGGATCTCCACATGGGGGTGTCCTTCGAGAGGCGGGTTCCCGGGTCGGTGCCGCCGTCCTCCCGGATGCCTGCCGGCGCCCGGGTGCCCAGGAACGACGATCGGCTCCACGCGCTGATCAGGATCACACGCACGAGGCGAAGCGCTCAAGGCTTAATTTATAGATAGGAGTCTTTACTGTTAACAAGGTTTAATTTATGTTCGTGACACCTTCCGAACCCCCGAAGGAGTTGGCAACCATGCGCCGAAGAATCACCCTCCCGCTGCTCACCACCGGTGCCGTCACCGCGACACTGGTCCTGGCCGCCCCCGCGCAGGCCCACGGCTACATCTCCTCGCCGCCCAGCCGCCAGGCGCTCTGCGCCCAGAACCGGGTGCCCGACTGCGGCCAGATCCGGTACGAGCCGCAGAGCGTCGAAGGACCCAAGGGCCTGAAGACCTGCAACGCCAACATCGCCCAGTTCGCGGTGCTCAACGACGACAGCCGCAACTGGCCGGCCACCTCGGTCGGCGGCACGGTGACGTTCACCTGGATCAACACCGCCCGACACGCCACCGCCAACTGGGAATACTGGATCGGCAACACCCGGGTCGCGGTGGTCGACGGCGGTGGCCGCCAGCCCGACGCCACCGTGTCCCACACGGTCAACCTGGGCGGCTACTCCGGCCGGCAGAAGCTGCTCGCGGTCTGGAACATCTCCGACACCGCGAACGCGTTCTACTCCTGCGTCGACCTCCAGATCGGCGGCGGAGGCAACCCGTCACCGTCACCCACCCCGACGCCGTCGCCGACCCGCACCGCCACGCCGTCACCCACCCCCACCCCCACCGCCACCACGCCGGCACCCGGCGGCACCTGGGCCGCCGGCAGGGCGTACCAGGTCGGTGACACGGTGACCTACGCCGGCCGCAGCTACCGCTGTCGCCAGGCGCACACCGCGATCGCCGGCTGGGAACCCCCGAACGTGCCGGCGCTGTGGCAGCAGCTCTGACCGCTCCCCGCCCCTCCTGCTGCGCTTTCACGGAAAGAGTGGCTGTTCCGCGCGGGATGGCCACTCTTTCCGTGAACCAGCGCTCGGCCCGGCGGGTGGGGGTGGCTCTTCTGGTGGGGGTTGTGCTCGCTCTGGGCGGGTGCGGGGGTGCGCCTGCGACACCCATCGGCGCGCCGTCGACGTCGACGGGTGCCGCCGAGGTCAGCGGCATCGACGCGTTGTTCCTGGCCATGATGGTGGCGCACACCGAACAGACCCTGGAGATCGTCGGGCTCGGCCTCGACCGGGTCACCGACCCCCAACTCCGTACGCTGATCGCCGCCATCCGCGCCACCGAGACCGACGAGCTGGCCACCATGCGCGGCTGGCTGCGCGAGGCCGGCCCCTCCGCGTCGGCCGCCGCCGCCCGGCACGACCACTCCGGGCACAGCGACGCCGTCGCCGGCCTCGCCCGGCTGCGGGCCGCCCCGGCCGACGACTTCGACCGGGTGCTGCGTGACGTGCTCGCCGGCCACCAGCGCACGGCCGCGGCCCTGGCCCACGCCCAGGTCACCGCCGGGACCAGCGAGCGGGTACGCGACCTCGCCACCCGGATCGACCGCTCGCGCACGGCCGAGGTGGCACTGATGACACCTTCGCGGTCCGCTCCGCTCCGTTCCTGAACGTCCACTTCGGTTCGGTCGGTCCTGTCGGTCCTGTCGGTCCTGTCGGTCCTGACCGGACCTCAGCTCCCCGGCTCCCGGCTGATCATGAAGTTGACTGCCGGGAGAGCGCTCCCCAGTGCCGTCAACTTCATGATCAGCGCATTCTCCCCGCCTCGGCTGGCCATCGGGGCGATCTCTCGGCGTGACCAAGGAATTTGCCAGGGGCCAGGGGCCGAGGCCCAGGGGTCAGGAGCGAGGGGTCAGGGCCAGGAGCGAGGGTCAGGAGTCAGGGGCCAGGGACGGGGTCAGGCGCCAGGGGGTAGAGGGCAGAACGGCGCGGGCAGGGCCAAGGCAGAGGGCAGGCGGGCAGAAGGCCGGGCGGGCAGAGGGCCGGCGGGCAAGGGGGGAGCGGGAGGCAGGAGGGCGCTTGGGTCGGGAGTGGGGCTGGCTTTGCGCCGGCTCGGGGAGTGGGGTGGTCCCGGGGTGGCGGACGCCGCCACCTCGGCGAGGTGCGAGGTGCGGGTGCACGCTCGGCGGGCCGAGCTGCCGCTGAGCGGGTGGAAGAGGGCGCGACGGGGGGCATGACGTTCGTCACGATGGGGGTGCTCACGCGGAACGGCGATGCGAAGTCGCGGCGGCTGACGAAACGGGTCGCATCGGTGCTTTCCACACGTTGAGATCCGGGACGCACGCCGGAAATGGCCCGCGCTCACGCCGCGGAGGCCGGTCGGCGGCTGCACGGTCGTTCGCCTCTCGGCAAAACGGGCCGCGCGATGTCGCAGCCCGTGGCTAGGCTTTTCGCCGAACGTCGTCCCACCCTCACGTCTTACCGTGCGCCCCGTGGCGCGCGGCGCCGCCACCGCCCTCGGACCGGACCGGAACCAGGAGATTGTCTGTGACCCAGCAACCCGTCGCGACATCGAACAAACTCGACGCCGCGGTGCTCAAGGTGGCGGGCGTCGTCGTGCTCGGTGCGATCATGTCGATCCTCGACGTGACCGTCGTCAGCGTGGCCATCCCGACGTTCCAGAGCGAGTTCGACGCCTCGTACGCCCGCGTCGCCTGGACCATGACCGGCTACACCCTCGCGCTGGCGACGGTGATCCCGCTCAGCGGGTGGGCCGCGGACCGGTTCGGCACCAAACGCCTCTACATGGTGGCGTTGGCGCTGTTCACCATCGGCTCCGGGCTGTGCGCCACCGCCGACTCCATCGGCGAGTTGATCGCCTGGCGCGTCGTCCAGGGCCTCGGCGGCGGCATGCTCATGCCGCTCGGCATGACCATCATGACCCGGGCCGCCGGCCCGCACCGGATCGGCCGGCTGATGGCCGTGCTCGGCATTCCGATGCTGCTCGGCCCGATCGGCGGTCCGATCCTCGGCGGCTGGCTGATCGACACCGCGAGCTGGCACTGGATCTTCCTGATCAACCTGCCGATCGGCGTGGTCGCGCTGATCTACGCCCAGTTGGCGCTGCCGAAGGACGCTCCGGAGCCGTCGGAGTCGTTCGACTTCCTCGGCATGTTGATGCTCTCGCCGGGCCTGGCGTTGTTCCTCTACGGCGTCTCCTCGCTGCCGGAGGCCGGCACGGTCACCGACCCCGAGGTCTGGTTGCCCATGGCCGTCGGGGCCGCGCTCGTGGTCGCCTTCGTCCGCTACTCGTTCCGGCCCCGGCACCCACTGCTCGACCTGCGGCTGTTCCGCAACCGCAACCTCACCGTCGCGGCGCTGACGCTGTTCGTCTTCATCATCGCGTTCATGGGCGCGGGCCTGCTGTTCCCGAGCTACTTCCTGCAGATCCGCGGCGAGACCACGCTCACCGCCGGCCTGCTGATGGCGCCGCAGGGCATCGGCGCGATGATCACCATGCCGATCGCCGGCATCCTCGCCGACCGGGTGCCCGTCGGCCGGACGGTGCCGTTCGCGCTGGTCCTCATCGCGGCCGGGTTCTTCACCTTCACCCAGCTCGGCACCGACACGTCCTACCTGCTGCTCTGCGGGGCGCTGTTCGTGATGGGCCTCGGCATGGGCGGCACCATGATGCCGATCATGACCTCGGCGCTGAAGACGTTGCAGGCGGCGGAGGTGGCACGTGGGTCGACGCTTGTGAACATCCTCCAGCAGATCGGCGGCTCGGTCGGCGCGGCGGTGATGTCGGTGATCCTCACCAGCGAGCTGAACGGCTCGCAGGCGATCCCCGGCGTGACCGACCCGGGCAGCGGCGCCCCGCTCACCGAGGCCCAACTCGCCATCGCCGTGCAGCAGCAGCCCGACGTGGCCCAGCAGTTCCCGGTGCCGCCGTCGCTGATCGAGCGCGGGCTCGACTTCGCGGCCAACTCGTTCGCCACCACGTTCTGGGTGGCGTTCGGCCTGGTGCTGCTCACCTTCATCCCGGCCGCCCTCCTGCCCCGCCGGCGGGAGCCGTCGCACCTGCTCGACGGCGAGCCGGGGCAGGAGCAGCGGCCGACGCCGGTGCCGATCCACTGATTTGCGCCCGTTCCGCATAGGGCCGACCGCCGACGGCGGTCGGCCCTATGACGTGTCGGCCGACATCGGTCGGCTCGTCGGTGGCGGCCGGGCCGGGTCACGGGTCGGCGGGGGCCGAGGCGTATCGCCACCGGCGGGCCGGGCAGCGCCTAGGCTCGACGCGGGGAGCGGGCGAGAGGCGGGGAGCGGGCGAGAGGCGGGGAGCGGGCGAGAGGCGGGGAGCCGGCGAGAGGCGGGCAGGGTGAGCGCTGGTGGCGAGGACCGGTCGGCGCGGCGGCGCAAGCGCCTGCTGCTGGCCGGCCTGCTGGCCGTGGTCGGCCTGATCCTGCTGCTGCTCGCGCTCACCGTGGCCACCGGCACGGTCGCCGGCCTTGAGGTGGTGCTCGCCCTGCTGCTGCTCGCCGCCAGCTACGCCATCCAGCGGGTGGCCCGCCGGGAAACGGTCTACCGCGACGAGCGGCGGGGGTGACCGGCACGGCCACCCCGCCCGGCTAGGCTGACGGCGTGGATCAGGAAGACCGGATCGCGCTGTTCCTCGACTACGAGAACCTGGCGCTGGGCGTACGGGACCATCACGGCGGTCGGCCGTTCGACCTCCGTCCGATCGCCGACGCGCTCGCCGAACGTGGCCGGGTGGTGGTGCGCCGGGCGTACGCCGACTGGTCGTACTTCGACGAGGACCGGCGGATGCTCACCCGCTCGCACGTCGAGTTGATCGAGATCCCGCAGCGGATGGGTTTCTCGCGCAAGAACGCCGCCGACATCAAGATGGCCGTGGACGCGGTCGAGTTGGCCTTCGAGCGTGGCTACATCTCGACGTTCGTGATCTGCACCGGCGACAGCGACTTCACCCCGCTCGTGCACAAGCTGCGCGAACTCAACAAGCGGGTGATCGGCGTCGGGGTGGAGAAGTCGACTTCGGCGCTGCTGCCGCCGGCCTGCGACGAGTTCCTGTACTACGACCGCCTCGAAGGGGTGGACGTGCCGCCGCCCGCGGCCCGCCGTACGCGCCCGTCCCGGTCGGCCGGTCCGTCGCCGGTGGAGCCGCCGCCCGAGCCGGCGGTGGAGACCACCCCGGCCGAGGACGAGTCGTCGCGGGACGTCGACACGCTCGCGGTCCTGCTCGTGCAGACCGTTGCCGGCATGCAGGGCAGCTCCAGCGGCGAGGTGACCGCGTCCGGTCTGAAACGTGCCCTGCTCCGCAAGGACCCGACGTTCAGCGAATCCGACTACGGCTTCCGTACCTTCGGCGAGCTGCTGCGGCACCTGGCCGCCTCCAACGTGGTGGAGTTGGCCGCCGGCCCGGCCAAGGGCGACCCGGAGGTGTCGCTGCCCGAGCGGGGCGACCGGGAGGTCGCGTTCGGGCTGCTCCGCTCCGTGGTGGTGGACCTGACCGGCGAGGGCGGCGCGGTGGCGCTGTCCGGCCTGAAGGACCAACTTCGGCGCGCCCGGCCCGACTTCAGCGAGAAGAAGCTCGGCTACCGCAGCTTCCTCCAGTTCTGCAAGGCCGCCGCGACCGACGGGACGGTGGAGCTGCGGTGGAGCCCGGACGACGGCGACTACCTGCTCACGCCGCAGCCCTCCTGACCACCATGGCCCGGATCGTCCAGTTGCTGGCCTCTCCGGTGCACCGCTACGTGGGCCGGCCGGCGGACGGGCCGGCCCCGGCTTCGCCCGGCGAACTTGTCGATCAGGTGCGCGTCCGGGCCGGCCTGGGCGTCGTCGGTGACCGCTACTTCGGCCGGGCGGCGCACCGCACGGCGAGCATCACGCTTGTCGCGCAGGAGTCACTGCCACCCGGCGCCGACCTGACCCAGCTCCGCCGCAACGTCTTGACAAGCGGCATCGCGGTGGACGATCTGGTCGGCCGGGTGCTCACCCTGGACTCCGGCGACGGGCCGGTCAGCCTGCGCGTGCACCGGGCCGCGCCGCCGTGCGCCTGGCTGGACGTGATGGTCGCGCCCGGCACGTGGAAGGCGCTGCGCCGCCGGGCCGGCGTGCGCTGCGAGCCCCTCACCGACGGCGTCCTGCGGGTCGGCCCGGTCACGGTAGCCGTCGACGGCTGAGGGCGCGCCGGAACTTTTTCCGCCCGCCGGCCGACCAACCTCGGGGTCACCGATCGTCGAGGTCGGCGGCGAGGTGACGGAGAGGACGCCAGGGATGAACCGAACGACGCCCGCATCCGTACCGTCCGACATGAGCGTGTCGGACCGGCGGGCGAGCCGCGGATGAGCCTGGACGCCGACGACGAGCAGGTGACCCGGTGGGCGCACCTCGCCGGGCAGGGTGACCAGCAGGCCGCCGCCGCGTTCATCCGGGCGCTCCAGGGCCCGGTGTGGCGGTTCCTCGCCCACCTGGCCGGGCCGGCGGAGGCCGACGACCTCGCCCAGGAGACGTTCCTGCGCGCGCTGCGCAGTCTGCCCGGTTTCGCCGGCCGATCCTCGGCCCGGACCTGGATCTTCACCATCGCCCGCCGGGTCGCCGTGGACCAGGTGCGGGCCGCGACCGTACGTCCCCGGGTGGCCGCGCTGCCCGACTGGCAGGCCGCCGCCGAGGCGGCCGGGGCGGTGACCGCCGGCGGGGACGACGGCGTGGCGCTGCGCGGGCTCATCGCCGGGCTCGCGCCGGACCGGCGGGAGGCGTTCGTCGCCACCCAGGTGCTCGGCCTGTCCTACGCGGAGGCCGCCGAGGTGTGCGGCTGCCCGGTCGGCACCATCCGGTCCCGGGTCGCCCGCGCCCGCGAGGACCTGGTGACGGCCTGGACCACCACCGACACCCGAAACCGCCGCGCCCGCTGAGCCGCCCCACCCCCACCCCACGAGCCGAGCGCTGATTCACGGAAAGAGTGGCTATTCCGCGCGGAATAGCCACTCTTTCCGTGAATCAGCGCAGCAGGGCGGGCCGGGTGGGGTGGGGCGTCAGGCGGCGTGGCGGTCGCGGGCCTGCGCGGGGTACGGGTTGGGCGGCACCAGCCGCAGCGGGGCCGGCGCGGCCGGTTCCTCGGTGCGCAGCGCCCAGCGGGATCCGGACGACCGGCGCTGGCCGGGCGGCGTGTCGCCGGGCCGCCAGCCGGGCCGGGACAGCACCAGCATCACCGCCCAGCCGACCAGCAGGAAGCCGTGGCTGACCAGCCGGGTCACCGCCACCTGCCCGGTGATCAGGTCGTTCACCGACAGCAGCACGAGCGTGGCGACGAACGCGCTGAGCATCGGCAGCAGCCCGGACGGGGTGGACCGGCGCAGCGCGACGTAGAGGAAGCCGGCGCCGACGGCCACGTTCCACGCCGCCGACTCGTGCCACAGGTGCTGGCCGGAGGTGTGCGCGTGGGCGACCACCGCCTCCCGGCCGATCTGCGCCAGGCCGAGCACCAGTTGCACGGCCCCGAGCAGGCCGAGCGCCGCGCGCAACCCCAGCGCCACCTGCCGGCGGCGGCTGGGACGTGGCGGCGGCGCGGCGGCCAGCACGGACGCGACCAGGTCGGGCACCTGCGGGGCGAGGTGGGTACGCGCCCGCCGGGTGACCGCCGCGGCCGAGTCGAACCAGCGTCGGCATCCGGCGCAGCCGCTCAGGTGCGCCTCGGCCGCCTCGGTTTCCGCCCGGGACGTCTCGCCGTCCAACTGGGCCGACAGGATCTCCCGCCACTGCTCACACGCCATGTAGGGATAGTCGTCCGGCCCGGCCACCTGGTTCCCGGCGGGGTGCCGATCACCCGCCGATCACGCTTGTCGGCGGGTGATCGGCGCCGCGGGGCGCGGGTAGCCGGACGCCGCGATGACCCGACGGTTCGTGAACTGGTCCGGCAGCCTGCGCGCTGGCCGTCTGGTGCCGGGCCGCCGCCGCCCGCTGATCGGATTACCATGTGCCGGTGACCTTCGATGCCACGCTCACCCGCATCAACGATGGCGTGCAGTTGCACCACCAGCAGGGCGAGCGTGCCGCCGCGCGCGACCTGTTCGGGCAGGTGTGGGACGAGATCGGCGGGGAGCGGGGCGACGCGCTGCACGTCTGCGTCCTCGCCCACGCGATGGCCGACGTGCAGGACGACGTCCGCCAGGAGCTGCTCTGGGACGAGCGTGCGCTGGCGGCGGCCGGTCGCCTCACCGACGCCCGGGTGGCCGAGTCGGGGGTGCCGCTGTCGGTGGCCGGTCTCTATCCGTCGCTGCACCTCAATCTGGCGGAGTGCCACCGCAAGCTGGGCGACCTCGACCGGGCCCGCGAGCACCTGCGGGAGGCCGAGGCGGGGATCGACGCGCTCGGCGACGACGGGTACGGCAAGTTGATCCGGGACGGCCTGGACCGGTTGACCCAGCAGCTCGCCGCCGGATAGCGGCTACCGGCCGCCCGCGCTAGCGGTTACGGCGGCGCGCGGCGGGACCTGTCGAGCCACGCCAGGAAGCGGTCCCAGAGGACGGCCGGCTCCGGAACGTTGTGCGGGTTCAGCGCGTAGAGGTCGCCTACCGCGTCGTGCAGCATTCCGGCCAGGTAGACCGCCAAACCCACCAGGTCGCCGTCGTAGTCGCGCAGCAGGGCGGCCCGCGCCTGTGGGCACGGCCAGTGCGCGCCGTCCAGGCGGCAGAGCCAGAGCGGGCGTACGGGACGATGCTGGTTGTCGCCGCCGCCGGTCATCGCAGCCTCAGCGCGACGGCGCGGGCCTCCTCGTCGCTCAGCGACAGGAAACACAGGAAGCGGCGGACGACCGCCACCGGGTCCGGGCCGCCCGGACGCCCGCGCAGGTCACGGATCGCGTGGCGGGTGATCCGGGAGAACTCCGGCAGCAGCGTCGCCCGGCGCGCGGCATCAGTCGGGGTGGACCGCAATGTCGGGCAGGGCCAGTCCTGCCCGCACTGTTCGCACACCCAGTCGGGACCGCAGGCCCGATGGCCGGCCGGGACATGTGCTGTCTCCTCGCGCACCGCGCTCTCCCTCTGTCGTGGCATGGCGTCGGTGACACTCTGCTGTGGAGGCGTTACGGTCGCCAAGGGGCTCCGGCGGTCCGGCGAGCACTGGGAGAAGCGCTCGCTCCGGCGTGGAGCCGTGGATTGCCGATCTCTGGTTTGGAGCGCACTGGATGGCCGAGGTGCCGGGACCCGTAGCGGGTTTCATCGTTGCCGAGATCCGCCGGGCCCGGGGCGCGGCGGGCATGACCCAGGAGGCGTTCGGCAAGCACGCCGGCTTCAGCGCCTCGCACGTCAGCGCCGTGGAGGGCGGCACCCGGGCGCTCACCATCGACTTCATCCGGGGCGCGGACCGGGCCCTGCGCAACGGCGGGCTCTTCGAACGGCTGGCGGCCGAACTGGGTACGCCGTCGTGGTTCCGGCCGTGGCTCGACGCCGAACGCGGAGCGACCCAACTCCGCTACTTCGAGCCGAACCTGATCCCGGGACTCCTGCAAATCGAGCACTACGCGCGCGGCGTGCTCCGAACGGTCGACAGCCTCACCGACGAGGAGGTGGAGCAGCGCACGTCGGCGCGGCTGGACCGGCAGAAGGTCCTGACCGGGGAGCGCCCACCGCAGTTCGTCGCGGTGATCGACGAAGGGGCGCTTCGTCGAAGCGGCGACGGGCTCGGCGGGGTCATGCCCCAGCAGATCGCCCACCTGATCGAGCTCACCGACCTGCCGCACGTGCACATACTCGTCATCCCGTGGGACAGCGGTCTGCACGTCGGGCTGTCCGGCCCGTTCGCGTTGGCGCGGTCGAGTGACGGGCAGTGGGTGGGGCACCTGGAGAATCAGCTTGGCGGCGACGTGGTCGACAAGGACGATGGGGTGGCTACGCTCCACGCGAGGTGGGAGAGCGTGCGGAACGAAGCTCTACCGCGCCGGCAGTCCATCGACCTGCTGAAGGAAGTGGAGAACCAGCATGGACCTCAGTAACGCCAGGTGGCGCAAGTCCACCCGGAGCGGGGCGAGCGGCGGCAACTGCGTCGAGGTCGCCGACAACCTTCCCGGCGTCGTCGCGGTACGCGACTCCAAGGACCCCACAGGCCCGACGCTCACCTTCACCCCGTCAACGTGGCGCACCTTCCTCACCCAACTCCCCGAACAGCCGTAACCGCCTCGGTCACCACGAGATCTTGGTACGAAAAGGCCCCCATGGGGGCCGTCCCGTACCAAGATCTGCCGCGCGGCTCGCGCCGCGAGCCGCGTGCGATGAGTTCGGCGGAGTGGGGCGGTCTACCTTGCGACTGAGGCGATCTACCCACGGGAGTCACCGGCATGGGGCACATTCACATCGAGCTGTTCACCACCCTCGACCTCGTCGGGCAGTCGCCCGGCGGCCCGGACGAGGACCCGGTGGGTTTCCCGTTCGGCGGCTGGCAGGCGCCCCTGCTGGACGAGGTTTCCGGGGCACAGGTCCTCAAGGCGTACGAGGACACCGACGCCCTCCTGCTCGGCCGGCGGACGTACGACATCTTCGCCGCCTACTGGCCGCACCAGGAGGGCGGCGAGGACAACGCCATCGCCACGCTGTTCAACCGCATCCCGAAGTACGTGGCGTCCCGGGGACGGCCCGACCTGTCCTGGGCCGGGTCCACGAAGCTCGGCCCGGATCTGGCCGGCGCGGTGCGGCAGATCCGGGACCGGCACGAGCACATCAAGGTCGTCGGGAGCCTCAACCTGGTGCAGACCCTGCTGCGGGAGAAGCTGTTCGACCGGATCGACCTCTGGGTGCACCCGATCATGCTGGGGGTCGGGAAGAAGGTCTTCGACGGTGGCGCGGTGCCCACGAACGTCACCCTCCTCGAACCGCCGGTGGCGAACCCGAAGGGCACCGTCTACCTGCGGTACGGGCTCGCCGAGGGCACGCCCGCGACGGGGGACATGGGCGCGCCCGACCGCGGCGTCTGAGGTCGTCAGCCCTCGGTCAGCCGGCTCTTCTGGACCTTGCCCATGGCGTTGCGGGGCAGCGCGTCGACAAGCCGCACCTGCCGGGGCCGCTTGTGCACGGACAGGTGCCGGGCCACGAAGTCGATCAGCTCGGTCTCGCCCAGGCCGTCGCCGACCACGTACGCTGTGACCTGCTGGCCCAGGTCGGGGTGGGGGAGGCCGACGACGGCGGCTTCCCGCACGCCCGGATGGGCCAGCAGCGCGTCCTCCACCTCGCCCGCGCCGATCCGGTAGCCGCCGCTCTTGATCAGGTCGGTGGCGGCCCGGCCGACGATCCGGTGCCAGCCGTCCGGGCCGACCGTCGCCACGTCGCCGGTGCGGAACCAGTCGTCGGCGGTCCGGGCGGCGGCGTCGGCGTCCGGCCGGTTGAGGTAGCCGTCGAAGAGCGTCTCCCCGCGTACCTGCAACTCGCCCATGGTGTCACCGTCGGCGGGCAGCGGGACGCCGTGCTCGTCGACCACGCGGCTGCGCACGCCGGGCAGCGGCACCCCCACCGTGCCCGGCCGTCGCGGCCCGTCGGCGCGGGCGCTCACCGTGATCAGCGTCTCGGTCATCCCGTACCGCTCGACCGGCTGGTGCCCGGTCAGCCCGCCGAGCGCGGCGAAGACCGGCTCGGGCAGCGCGGCGCTGCCCGACACCAGCAGCCGGGCGCCGCGCAGCGCCCGCGCCGCCGCCGGTTCCGCCGCGATCCGCGACCAGATCGTGGGTACGCCGAAGTAGAGCGAGCCGCCGGCTGCCGCGTACCGGTCGGGGCGCGGCCGGCCGACGTGGTGCAACCGGCTGCCGACGCGCAGCGGGCCGAGCACGCCGAGCACGAGCCCGTGTACGTGGAACAGCGGCAGCCCGTGCGCCAGCAGGTCGTCAGGCGTCCACGCCCATGCGTCGGCGAGCCCGTCCAGGCAGGCGGCGACCGCGCGACGGGACAGCACCGCGCCCTTGGGCGCGCCAGTGGTGCCACTCGTGTAGAGGATCAGCGCGGTGGCCGCCGCGTCCGGCTCGGGGTGCCGGGTGTCCGAGCGCCGGGTCAGGTCCACCGGCACGACCGGCAGGGGCGCGGAACCAGCGCCGGTCTGCGTCGCGGAACCGTCGACCGGTGGCGCGCCGGGCGGCGTCACAAGCGCCTCGGCCCCGGAGTCGCGCAGGATGTGGTCGCGTTCCACCGGACCGGCGTCCGGCGGCACCGGCACCACCGCGGCGCCGGCCAGCAGCCCGCCGACCACGCCGACCACGGTTTCCAGGCTCGCCGTGGCGGGCACCGCGACCCGCCGGGCCCCGCGCAGGTCGTCGGCGACCGCGGTGGCCGCCCGGCGCAGCTCCACCCAGGACATCGACAGGTCGTCCACCCGGATCGCGTCCGGACGTTCGTCGGTGGACGCGGCGATCCAGCTCAGCAGCGCCACGGCTTCCCCTCTCCGGCCACCGCCGACGTCGCCTTCCGGTCGTCCCGACCGTACCGACCCCCCGAGGCTGACCACCACCCCTACGCGCGCCGCGCCTCCCGGAGCCGTCGGGTCAGAGCGTCTCGACCAGGCGGAAGCGCTCCAGCACGGCCTGCGTGTCGTCGTCGACGGTGAACGCCGGGTCGCCGAGCCAGCCCCGGTAGTCCGCGCCGTGCCAGTAGCGCTCGTGGCCGGCCCGCCAGGCGGCGACCGACTCGTACCCCTCGCCCTCGTCCCGGGCGTGGTCGAGGTCCACGTCGCCGACCCGGGCGACGCGGACCTCGACCACCTCGATCACCGCCACCGGCGCCCCGGCGGAGTCGATCACCGCGAACCGGGCGCCGACCTCCGGCAGCGCCTCGTCGTCGATCTCGTAGTCCTGGAGCAGCCCGGTGGTGCTGGTCTTGGTCCCGTCGAGGATGGCGGCGACCAACTGGTCGCGCAGCGGGCCGGGGAAGGCGAACTCGGCGGTCGGCAGCTCGGCGGCGGTCATGGCGGGCAGCCTAGCCACGGCGGCGGTCAGCGGCGAGGCGATTCCGGGGTCGGCAGTCGCCGCCGCAGCCAGTCCAGCAGGACGGCCTCGTACTGCGCGCTGACGCCGGCCAGGTCCTCGCGTTCGTCGAGCGTGGGCGCGTGGTCGCAGCCGGCCAGCCGGGCCACGGTCAGCTCGGCGTCGCGGCGGGCCAGCTCGGCCAGGTCGGCCGGGCTGTAGCCGTGCCGGCGTAGCTGCTCGGCGGTCGCGTAGCGCATCTGGGCGGCCGGGCTGACCCCGCTGGACCCGACCAGGACCAGGAAGTCGACCGGATGCCGGGTGGCGCTGAGCGCCGCCGCCCAGGACCCCTGGCTGAAGCCCCACAGCCCGACCGGCGCCGCGCCGACGTGCCGGCGCAGCTCGGCCACCGCGGCGGCGGCGTCGTCGGCCTGGTCGCCAAGCGGCACGTCGTGGCCGTCGACGCGGGGGCGGCGGTCGAAGCGCAGCACCGCGACGCCGGCCGGCGGCAGCAGCCGGGCCAGGTGGGCGTAGAGGAAGTGGGACCGCTTGTCGGCGTGCGAGCCGTGCAGGACCACCAGACCGCCCCGGGCCGGCCCGGTCGGCAGGTCGAGCGTGGCCGGCAGGCCCGCCGCCCCGATGGTCGCCTCCATGCCGGGCAGTCAACCACGCCGCGCCGTCCCGCGCCGCTGGAGGATCAGAATGCTTTGTACGCTGGCCCGGTACCCCGCCTCGACCGTGGAGCGCCGATGAACACCCGTACCGCCCGGCCCGCCGACGTGCCTGCCCTGGTCGACCTGATCGAGTCGGCGTACCGGGGGGACCGCGCCCGGGCCGGCTGGACCCACGAGGCCGACCTGCTCGACGGGCAGCGCACCGACCCGGAGATGGTGGCCGCGGCGGTGGCCGGCCCGGCCGGGGTGGTCCTGGTGGCCGAGCGCGACGGCCGCCTGGTCGCCTGCTGCCAGTTGGAGCGGCGCGACGACCACGCCTACTTCGGCATGTTCGCGGTCGCGCCGTCCGAGCAGGGCGGTGGGCTGGGCCGGGAGCTGCTGGCCGGGGCCGAGCGGTTCGCCCGGGAGCGCTGGCACGCCGGCGAGATGCGGATGACCGTGATCGTCCAGCGCGACGACCTGATCGCCTGGTACGAGCGGCGCGGCTACGTCCGAACCGGCGAGCTGAGCCCGTTCCCGTACGGCGACGAGCGGTTCGGCCTGCCGCGCCGGCCGGACCTGGCGTTCGAGACGCTGCGCAAGAAGCTCGGCTGAGCGGGCCGCTCAGGCGAAGGCGAAGTAGCGCAGCCACAGGTACGGCGTCGCCAGGCCGACCGTGACCAGGGTGACAAGCAGGCCGTAGCGGGTGAACTGCCAGAAGGTGATCCGATGCCCGGCGCGCTCGGCCAGCCCGAGCACGACCACGTTGGCCGAGGCGCCCACGGCGGTGGCGTTGCCGCCGAGGTCCGCGCCGAGCGCCAGCGCCCACCACAGCACCCGCGACTGCCCGCCGCCGCCCTGGGCGTGCACGAGATCCGCCACCACCGGGCTCATCGTGGCCACGTACGGGATGTTGTCGACGATCGCCGACAGCACCGCCGACCCCCACAACAGCACGAGCGACGCGGGCAGCAGCCGGCCCTCGGTGGCGTTGATGGCGGCCTGGGAGATCTGCTCGACCACGCCGGTGTTGACGAGCGCGCCGACCATGATGAACAGGCCGGCGAAGAACACCAGCGTCGGCCACTCCACGTCCCGGCTGACCTCCCCGGCGTCGAGCCGGGAGAGCGCCAGCAGCAGCAGCCCGCCGAGCAGCGCGACCACCGCCGGTTCCAGGTCCAGCACGGTGTGCAGCACGAACGCCACGGTCACCGCCGCCAGCACGGCCAGCCCGAGGATCAGCAGCCGGCGGTCGCGGATCGCGTCGCGCTCGCGCAGGGCGGCGATCTGGGCGGCCCGCTCCGCGTCGTAGCGGAACGCGTCGCGGAACATCAGCCGGCACAACCCGAGGAAGACCACGAGCAGCAGCGCCACGAACGGCGCGAGGTGGACCAGGAAGTCGTTGTACGACAGCCCGCCCCGGCTGCCGATGATGATGTTCGGCGGGTCGCCCACCAGGGTGGCGGTGCCGCCGATGTTCGAGGCCATCGCCTCGGCGATGAGGAACGGCACCGCCGGCACCTCGAGCCGTTCGCAGACCAGGAACGTCACCGGGGCGATGAGCAGCACGGTGGTGACGTTGTCGAGCGCCGCCGACGCCACCGCCGTGATCAGCACGAGGATCACCATCACCCGGAACGGGCGGCCCCGCGCCCGCTTCGACGCCCAGACCGCCACGTACTCGAAACCGCCTGTGCGTTTGAGTACGGCGACGATGAGCATCATGCCGATCAGTAGGAAGATCACGTTCCAGTCGATGCCGGACTCTTCGGAGAAGAACGCGTGCCCGGCGTCGGTGGCGCCGATCAGGAACATCACCGCCGCCCCGCCGAGCGCGGCGGCGACCCGGTGGATCTTCTCGGTGGCGATCAGGACGTACGCGACGGTGAAGACGGCCACCGAGGCCCAGGCCAGCCCGGTCACGCGGCAAGCATCCGGTCGAGCAGGGCGTCCAGGGTGATGCCGCCGATCATCGGCTCGCCGCGGGGTGCCACCGCCACCAGCGGGCTGAGCCGCTGCGCCATCACGGCGGCGACCTCCAGCACCGTCGCCTGGGGTTCGACCACCGGCGGCTCCGGGCGCTCCCGGGGCAGCAGATCCCGCACGGTCCGGCCCTCCGCACCCCGCAGGAACACGTCGGCGGTGGGCTCGTCGATCATCCGGGCCAGGGCGGGGTCCTCCCGGCAGTAGCCGGGAATCACCAGGCGCAGCACCTGCGCGCCGGGCAGGACGCTCACCGGGCGTTCCCGGTCGTCGACGACGATGAGCCCGGGCAGGTTGTTGTCCGCCAGCAACCGGGCCGCCTCCAGCACGGGCGAGGAGAGCGTGATGGAGGGGAACGGGACAGCCAGGTCACGGGCTCGCACGATGACTCCTGCCACACCTTCGGGACGCGACGGTCAACCACCGGCCGGGTCGCCGGCACGCCGGTGCTCACCCTAGTCGCCGGCTCGGCGTACCTCGTGGTGGTCCCGCCGGTGCTCAGGCCCGGGCGCCGGGATCGACCTCGCCGGCGTCGCCGCCGGGCGTCGTGGCGGTCGGCTCCGCCGCCTCGCCGTCGGGCGGCGTCGTCGGCGGGGCGGTCGTCCCGGTGGGCTCGTCGGTCGGTGGGGGCGGTGTCGCCGACGCCGACGGCGTGGCGGAGTGCGACGGGCTGGTGGACCGCGACGGCGTGGCGGAGGGCGACGGTTCGCCGCTGGCCGGACCGGACGGCTGGGGATCGGCGGCGGGCTCGCTTCCCGGCACGGCGCCGGCCGGCGGCGCGTCGACCCGGACCGGCTCGGTGGGCGGGGGCGCCGCGGGCCGGGACGGGCCGGTCGCGGACGGGGTGCCGCCGATGGTGACGAGCGCGGACCGCCGGCACGGCACGCCGCCGACCGCGAACGAGTCGGCGGCGGCGCCGGTGCGATCCGTCCAGGTGCCCCGCAGCGGAAGGCGCGTGGCGCCGGCCCGGTCCACCGCGACCGGCAGGCGCACCTGGCGACCCGACTGCCAGCGGTCGAGCGGCGCGGTGAGCCGCTGACCGGGCGGAAGCCGGAAGGACAACACCGGCTCACCGGCCGGTCGTGGCCCGCTCACCTCGACTGTGACGTCGGCGCCGAACGTGCCGTCCGTCGCCCGGTCGGAGGACCAGGCGACGGCACACCCGAACGGCCCGGCGGACGGCAGCTCCGCCGCGCCCTCGGCGGCGTCGCCGGTCGAGGAGAGCCCGGGCAGTTGGGCGGCGAGCACCGCGCCCGCCAGGACGACCGGCAGGCTGCCCACCAGCAGCGCCCGGCGGCGTCGTGACCGCGCCGGCCCGGTGGCCACCGTCGGTGGGGCAGCCAGGTGGCCGGCCACGGCGGGTCGCATCCGCACCTGGGGGATCGCGACGGTCGCGCCGAGCCGGCGGGCCACCTCGTCGGCCGTCGGCCGGTCCTCGACCTCGGGCGCCAGGCAGGCCCGTCGTAGCTCGTCGACCGCCTCCGGGACGCCGTCGAGCGGGAGGTCGGCGAGGTGGTCGTCGCGCTCGGGCTCGTCGGGACGCACCGGGCGGCGCCCGGTCAGGCACTCGGTGAGCAGCAGGCCGAGGGCGTAGACGTCGCTGGCGGGCACGGCGACCTCGCCGAGCAGTTGCTCCGGCGCCATGTAGGCGGGCGTGCCCCGGATCTCGCCCCGGCCGTTCACCGTGTCGGCGCCGACCGCGAGCGCGATGCCGAGATCGACAAGCTTCGGCCCGGCCGGCGACAGCAGCACGTTGCCCGGCTTGAGGTCGCGGTGCACCAGGCCGGCGGCGTGCACGGCGGCGACCCCGGCCGCGACCTCCGCGCAGACCCGGGCGGCCCGCGGCCAGTCCAGGGCCCCGTCGCGGCGCAGCGCGTCGGCGAGCGTCTCACCCTCGACGTATTCCAGCACCAGGAAGGGCAGCCGGCGCAACCCGGCGACCCGGGCCTCGCCGTAGTCGTAGACGATTGCCACGTTCGGATGGTTCAGGCGGGCGGCGGCCCGTGCCTCGGCCCGCACCGCGGCCCGCCACCAGCGGTCGTCGGCGGCGTCGGAGTCGAGCAGCTTCACCGCGACGGTCCGCCCGAGGAGTTCGTCGACGGCGCGCCACACGATCGCCGTTCCGCCCCGACCGATCTGGTCGACCAGCCGGTAACGCCCTGCCAGCACCCGCACGCTCACCCCCGGCGGTCTCGTCGGCCGCGTCGGTCGCTGCCCCCGGGACCAGCGCGGCGACGGGCCCGGGTTCCGGCAGTGCTACCCCGGACACGGTATCGGGAAACGGCGCGACGCCGCACCCCCGGCGGGTTGGTCACGCCGGGCCGAACGGGCGTGTGACCAGCGCGACAAGCTTCTTCGGGGCGAGCACGCAATAGCTCTCGGTGAGCAGCTCGGCGACCTCGGCCCAGTCCGTTCCGCTGTCGAGCGCCATGCCCACCACGTCGGCGCCCCACCCTGGCTTGAAGAACGGCGGGCCGGCGGCGATCAACCCGGCGATCTCGTCGCCGGGGGAGCGGAACGTCAGCGCGCAGATCGGCTCGTCGGTCGCCGCGGCCCGCGCGTACGCCGCCTGGTGGTCGGGGTCGACGGTGAGCACGTGGGCGAACGTGCGCTTGCGGACCCGCCAGCGGGTGCCGACCCAGGCCGGCTCCTCGTAGGTCTCCGGCAGGCCGAGGCAGACCGGCCGCAGGCGGTCGAGGTAGGCGGGGGGTACGTCTCCGGGCCCGGTCATGCGCGCAGGGTAACGATTCCCACTGACAACCTCCGGCGGCCGGCGTGGCGACCTCGCCGCCACCGGCGCGGACGCAGATTGTCGTACCCGGGGCGTACGACAGCGATGAGTTTCGGCGCGGCGCACGGTCGGACCTGGTGAATGATCGAATGGAGGACGAGACGTGACGACGACACGAGTACTGGTGGGCACGCGCAAAGGCGCGTTCATCCTGACGTCGGACGGCCGGCGCGGCGACTGGACGGTCGACGGGCCCCACTTCGGCGGCTGGGAGATCTACCACCTGACCGGCTCGCCGGTCGCACCGGACCGGCTCTACGCGTCCCAGTCCGGTGGCTGGTTCGGGCAGCTCATCCAGCGCTCGGACGACGGCGGCCGGAACTGGACGCCGGTCGGCAACGACTTCGCCTACACCGGCGAGGTCGGGCAGCACCTCTGGTACGACGGCACCCCCAGGCCGTGGGAGTTCAAGCGGATCTGGCACATCGAGCCGTCCCGCCACGACCCCGACACGGTATACGCGGGCGGGGAGGACGCCGCGCTCTACCTGTCCACCGACGGCGGTGAGAAGTGGTCGGAGCTGACCGCGCTGCGCCAGCACCCGACCGGCCCGACCTGGCAGCCCGGCGCCGGCGGCATGTGCCTGCACACGATCATCCTCGACCCGGCGGACCGCGACCGGATCTACGTCGCGATCTCCGCCGCCGGTGCGTTCCGCAGCGACGACGGCGGCGCGAGCTGGCTGCCGATCAACAAGGGGCTGCGGTCGGGGGAGATCCCCGACACCGACGCCGAGGTCGGCCACTGCGTGCACCGCCTCGCCCAGCACCCGTCCCGGCCGGACACGCTGTTCATGCAGAAGCACTGGGACGTGATGCGCACCGACGACGCCGGCGCGAACTGGCGGGAGGTCAGCGGCGACCTCCCGACCGACTTCGGCTTCCCGATCGCGGTGCACGCGCACGAGCCGGAGACGATCTACGTCGTGCCGATCACCAGCGACTCGCTGCACTACCCGCCCGAGGGCAAGCTGCGCGTCTACCGCAGCCGCACCGGCGGCGAGCGGTGGGAGCCGCTGACCGAGGGCCTGCCGCAGGCGAACTGCTACGTCAACGTGCTGCGCGACGCGATGGCGGTCGACACGCTCGACCCGTGCGGGATCTACTTCGGCACCACAGGTGGCCAAGTCTACCACTCGGCGGACGACGGCGACACCTGGGCGCCGATCGTGCGCGACCTGCCCGCGGTGCTCTCCGTCGAGGTCCAGGTGCTGCCGTGATCCGGGTCGTGCTGCCGGCCCACCTGAAGAACCTGGCGCACGTCGCCGGTGAGGTCCGCGTCGAGGTGGCCGGGCCGCCCACCCAGCGTGAGGTGCTCGACGCGCTGGAGGCGGCGTACCCGATGCTGTTGGGCACGATCCGTGACCGGCGCAGCGGCGAGCGCCGCCCGTTCGTCCGCTTCTACGCCTGCGAGCTGGACCTGTCGAACGAGCCACCGGACGCGACGCTGCCCGAGGAGGTGGTCACCGGCCGGGAGCCGTTCATCGTGCTCGGCGCGATGGCCGGCGGCTGAGCACCTGGTGCGGGGGAACCGGTTCGGGGGCGGTCACGTCTGACGATCCATGACTGGCAGAACCCGGACCGTCGGATGGGCGATGGTCGCCGCGTTGACCCTCGCCGGATGCACCGTGCACCCGTCCGCCCCGCCGCCGCCCCGCGACCGGGGCGGGCCGGCCGGCGGGCTGCGCCTCGTCGCCTTCGACTCCTGCGACGAGGCGCTGAAGCAGCTTCGGAGCGCCGCGAAGGCGGCGGTCGGCCCGTGGGGCTTCGGGCCGGACGGCGACCTCGAGCCGTTCGCCGCCGCGGAACGCGCGTCCGCGGGGGGCGTGGCGAAGGACGCCGCGGGCGCGTCCACGGCCGGCTTCTCCGGCACCACGGTGCACGAGGCCGGGGTGGACGAGCCGGACCTGGTCAAGACCGACGGACGGCGGATCGTCACCGTCAACCGGGGCGTCCTGTCCGTGGTGGACCCGGTGAGCCGCAAGCTCACCGGACGGCTGGCGATCGATTCGCCGTCCGGGCAGCGGTTCTCCGGCGGGGACGCCGGCCTGCTGCTGCACGGCGACCGGGCGCTGGTGCTGCTCCCCGCCCGGTGGGTGACCAAGCCCGCCGCGCCGAAGGGCCGACCGGCCCCGAGCGCACCCGAGGCCCGACTGGTCCTGGTGGACCTCGCCGGGCCGCCGAGGGTCGTCGGCGACTACCGGTTCGACGGCAGCCTGGTCGACGCCCGGCAGGTCGGCGGCACCGCCCGGGTGGTGGTCCGCTCCACGCCCCGGCTGGCCTTCGCGCCGCCGCGTGATAGCACGGACGCCAGGCGCACCGCCGCCAACCGCGCCGTCATCGCCAAGGCGACGCTCGACGACTGGCTGCCCCGGTACGAGGTCCGCGAGGGTGGCCGCACCACCGGCGGGCGGGTCGACTGCGACCGGGTCAGCCGGCCGGCCGGCTTCTCCGGCGCCTCGATGGTGACCGTGCTTAGCTTCGACCTCGCCGGGGCCGCCCTCGGCACGGGCGACCCGGTGACCGTGGCCGCGGACGGCGACACCGTATACAGCAGCGGCCCGCGGCTCTATCTCACAAACGACAGGCGCTGGTGGCAGCCGGCCACGTCGTCGGTCCGACCGGCGGACACCACCGAGATCTACCAGTTCGACACCCGCTCGGGCACCCCGCGTTACGTCGCCGCCGGCTCCGTGCCGGGCTGGCTGATCAACCAGTACGCGCTGTCCGAGTGGAACGGTGACCTGCGGGTCGCCACCACCACCGATGACGGCAGGCGTCGCGGGAACGACTCCACCTCCGGGGTCTACGTGCTGCGCGCCGACGGCGCGAAACTCCGCACGGTCGGTCAGGTCACCGGGCTGGGCCGGGGCGAGCGGATCTTCGCGGTGCGGTTCCTCGGTGAAACCGGATACGTGGTGACGTTCCGGCAGACCGACCCGCTCTACACGGTGGACCTGCGGGACCCGGCCGCGCCCCGGGTGACAGGCGAGTTGAAGATCAACGGATACTCCTCGTACCTGCACCCGGCCGGGGACGGCCGGTTGTTCGGTGTCGGGCAGGAGGCCACCGGCCGGGGACAGGTCCAGGGCACGCAGGTGTCGCTGTTCGACGTCGCCGACCCGGCCCGGCCGACCCGGGTCGCCCAGCACCACGTCGCCCAGGGCTGGTCCGACGCCGAGTCCGACCCGCACGCGTTCCTCTACTGGGCGCCTGAGCACCTGCTGGTGATCCCGGTGACCCGGCCCGGCGTGGCCACCGACCGGGCCGGTGGCGGGGTCGCCGCGGGCGAGCCGGGCACCGGGGCGCTGGCGCTTCGGGTCGGCGACGGCGGGTTCACCGTGGCCGGCACGGTCGAGCACCCACCGGCCCTGACCGACGGGGTGGACTGGACGCGGATACGCCGGTCGCTCGTGGTCGGCGACGTGCTCTGGACGGTCTCCGACGCCGGCCTGAAGGCGACCGGCCTGGCCGGCATGACGACGCTGGCCTGGCTACCCACAACCTGACCGGCCCGGCCCGGCCCGGCCCGACCCGACCGGCCCGACCCGGAAAGCTGTGCCGGGAGGCCGGGTCAGGGCGTCGGCGCCGGGCCGGTCGAGTCGCGGACGATGAGCGTGTGGCCGGTGGAGCGCCGGCGCGGCCGGGTGGCCCGGGGCTTCAGGGCGAGTTGCAACGCCATCCGCCCCATCTCGGTCATCGGCAGCCGCACGGTGGTCAGGCTCGGCGCCAGGTCGGCGGCGACCGACACGTCGTCGAACCCGACCACGGAGATCCGCTCGGGCACCGGGATGCGCCGGGCCCGCAGCACGGAGAGCACCCCGATCGCCATCGCGTCGTTGAGCGCGACGATCGCGGTGCTCTCCGGGTGGGCGCCGAGGATCCGTTCGGCGGCCACCCGACCGCCGTCGCGGGTGAAGTCGGAGTGCACCACCGCCATCTCGTCGGGGGAGTGGCCGGCGGCGGTCAGCGCGGCCGTCACGCCGGCGAGCCGGTCGGCCACGGTGGTCAGGCCGGACGTGCCGGCCGCCACGGCGATCCGCCGGTGCCCGAGGGCGAGCAGGTGTGCGCCGAGGGCGTGACCGCCGGCCTCGTTGTCCGGCACCACCGCGTCCACGCCGAGCGAGTGTCGCCCGACCACGGCGACCCGGCCGCCGCCGCGTTGGAACCCGGCCAACTCGTCGCGGGCCTGCGCCTCGACGCCCGGGTCGTCGTAGCCGGAGCCGGCGATCAGGATGATGCCGACCCGCTGGGCGATCAGGTGTCGCAGTTGGCGCAGCTCGTTCTCCGGGTCGCGGCCGGAGTGGGCGATCTGGACGAGCAGACCCTGCTCGGCGGCGACCTCGATGACGCCGCTGGCGATCTCGGAGAAGTAGGGGTCGTCGATCTGGTGCACGATCAGGCCGACCGTGGAGGTGGCGCCGCCGGCCAGGGTGCGGGCGTACGGGTTGGCGACGTAGCCCAGTTCCCGGGAGACCTGCCGGACGTGCCGGGCCAGTTCCTCGCTCACGCCGTCGCGGCCGGCCAGGGCGCGGGAGGCGGTGGCGAGGGACACGCCGGCGCGTTCGGCGACGTCGGCGAGGCGCAGCCGGGGACCGGGTCGGGGCATCGACAAACTCCTGGAGGGCCATTGATCCGCGCCGCGCTCTTGCCTGGGGCGTGCCGACAAGCATAGGGTACGAAAGCGCTTACGTAAGCGCTTTCGCAGCTTGGTGATCCACCTTCGACACCACCTCACACCGACGAAGGGAAGCACCACCACCATGAGAAGACACCAGAGGGTCGCCGCCGCGGCCACCACCGCGCTGGCGCTGGCACTCGTCGCCGCCGCAAGCCCGGCCAACGCCGACCGGCCCGGGCAGCCCGACGTCCACCCCGCCCTGCGGTCGCACCTGGTCGCCTACTACGACTTCGACCACCCGGTCCCCGGCGACCCCGCGCTGGAACGCGACCAGGGGCGCTCGGGCACCGAGATCGAGCTGGTCAACGGTGGCGCCGCGATGCGGGTGAAGGACCGCGCGTACCCGGGCAGCGGCCGGGCGTTGCAGACCCGGCAGATCGCGCCGGACGTGACCGGCAACGACGACTGGAAGGCGGGCACCTGGTCCGCCAGCGGCGTACGCACGCTGCGCCCGTTCGCCGCGACCGGTGGCACCACAGTGATGGGCTGGTTCAAGCGCGAGATGGACGGTCCGGCCCTGAACTCCACCACCGCCGACCCGACGGACCGCTACAACGCCATCGGCCTGGCGGGCGTGCTCACCGGCGACTCCGACGGGCACGGCGTACGCGCGCTGCTCGAACTCATCGACGTCAACGGTGAACTGCGGCTTGTCGCGCTCGGCCGGCTGGTCGACGGCGGCGCCTCGCAGACGTTCGCCGCCCGGGAGGACTGGCGGACACTGCTGCCCAAGGGCACGTGGGTGCACCTGGCCGCCACGTACGACTTCACCCGGGGCACGATGGCGCTCTACCGCGACGGCCGGCCGGTCGACGGCTTCTACACCACCGCCGGCGACCCCTGGCAGCTCGACGGCCCCGGCCCGCACGTCACGAGCGCCACCGACCCGCGTGGCATCAAGCTCGGCGGGAGCTTCCCGCAGGACACCCTCGAACGCAATCCCTGCGACTGCCGGATGGACGGGCTGATGTTCCTCGACACCGTCGTGCCGGCCCGCGACATCGCCGCGCAGTACCGCCTCCTGGCCCGATGACCGGGCACCGTCCGACCGAGAAGGAGAACCGCGTGTCCCACCGCCGTGGCAGCGCCGGCCGGCTCCGCGGAGCCGTGTTGACCGCCGGCGTCACCGCCGCCACCCTCGTCCTGTCCACCCTGGTCGGCGCGCCCGCGCAGGCCGCCGGCGCGGTCTACGACCCGATCCCGGCCAGCCCCACCCAGTCCCGCCTCGGGCTGGTGCTCGAGGAGTACGCCAGCTTCCCGCAGTCCACCCCCAACCCGGTCCCGGTCGACGAGCGTCTGAACCGTAAGGCCCGGATCAACACGATCAGCGAGCTGCCGGACCGCTCCGGCCGCCGCGCGGTGCCCGACCTCAACGGCAACCTCTATCTCGTACGCGACGGGGTGCCGCACGTCTACCTCGACGTGGCCGCCACGTTCGCGCCGCAGTTCTTCTCCGGCCGTGGCCTGGGCCAGGGCTTCGGTTACGTCGCCTTCCACCCGGAGTTCGGCCGCAACGGCCGCTTCTACACCATCCACACCGAGCAGGCGGCGCTCGCCACCCGGACGCCCGACTACGCCCAGCCGAAGACCATCTACCAGGCGGTCATCACCGAGTGGACGGCGAGCGACCCGGCCGCCGACACGTTCGCCGGCACCCACCGGGAACTGCTGCGGATCGGCTTCGCCGGCCAGATCCACGGCGTTCAGGAGATCAACTTCAACCCCACCGCGAAGCCGCGCGACCGGGACTACGGAATGCTCTACCTCGCCGTGGGCGACGGCGGGCAGGGCTATCAGAACGGCGACCCGCAGAACATGGGCCTGCCGCACGGCAAGCTGCTGCGCATCGACCCGCGCGGCACCAACGCCCCCAACGGCCGCTACGGCATCCCCGCCGACAACCCGTTCGTCGAGCAGGCGGGCGCGCTCGGCGAGATCTACGCGGTGGGCTTCCGGGACCCGCACCGGTTCTCCTGGGACAAGGCCACCGGAAAGATGTACCTGGGCCACATCGGCGAGCACGCGGTCGAGTCCATCTACGAGGTACGCGCCGGCGACAACTTCGGCTGGAGTGAGCGCGAGGGCAACTGGGTCTTCGACAAGACCGCCACGAACCCGTGCGACAAGCTCTACCCGCTGCCGGCCGACGACGCGAAGTACGGCTACACGTACCCGGTCGCCGCGTACGACCACGACCCGGCCGCGGACTGGAACTGCACCTCGGACGTCGGGGTCGCGGTGGCCGGCGGTTTCGTCTACCGTGGCCGGACGCTGCCGGCGCTCACCGGCAAGTACGTCTTCGGTGACCTGGTCGACGGCCGGGTCCTCTACACCGAGGCCAAGCAGATGCGGCGCGGCCGGGGGCTCGCCGAGATCCACCAGCTCGCGCTGTACACGCCCGCCGGTGACCTGGCACGCATGCGGGACCTGTCCGCGCCCGGCGCGCCCGGCGACCCGAACCGGGTCGACCTGCGCTTCGGCACCGACGCGGCAGGCGAGATCTACCTGGTGGCCAAGGCCAACGGCAAGATCTGGAAGGTGGTCGGCACGAAGAGGGTGGCGGACGGCGACGTGGGCCGGACCAGGGTGACAAACACCGGGGGAGCCCGGAACTGGGCGCCGCGGACGCCGTCGAAGTGGCGGTTCGAGGGCAACCAGGTGATCCTCGCCGAGGCCGGCGACGCGCCCGAGGGCCCGCGGCGTCCCTTCGAGTATGCGGTGCTGACCAAGGGCCCGGCCTGGTCGTCGGTCCGGATCGACGCCAAGGTACGCCTGGACACGCCGGTCGAGGTGACCAACCGCGACGTGATCATCGTGTTCGGCTGGCAGTCGGACACGCAGTACTACTACGCGCACCTGTCCACCGACAACACGATCTATCCGCACAACGGCATCTTCAAGGTCGACAACGCCGACCGCGAGCGCATCGACCACCAGTGGAACGGTCGCTCCCGGGGCGCCAACCCGGCGGTCACCGACGCGAAGTGGCACGACGTGCGGGTGGTGCACCTGCCCGCCACCGGCGAGATCGCCGTCTACGTCGACGGTCACTCCGATCCGGTGATGACCGCGAAGGACACCACGTTCACCTCGGGTCGGGTGGGCTTCGGCTCGTTCGACAACGAGGGTCGTACCCGAAACCTCACGGTGACCGGCAGGCCGGCCTAACACACCCCTCCACCCTGCTGATTCACGGAAAGAGTGGCCATTCCGCGCAGAATGGCCACTCTTTCCGTGAAAGTGCGCGGGGTGGGGGTGCGGGGGACGTGGTAGGGAGGTCGTGACTGGCATGTCGTGTGCCGGTCGACCACCACGACGAGAGAGGAACTGCCATGCCGACGTTCATCACCATCGGGTACGGCGATCAGGAGGGCTACGACCGCACCGATCCCGCGGTACGCGACGCGGCGCACGCGCACGACGAGCGGCTGCGGGCGGCCGGGGTGCGGATGGGCGTCGCCGGCTCGCCGGTGCAGGTGCGCAACCACGACGACGCGGGCACCGAGGTGCGCGACGGGGCGTTCCTGACCTCGGCGCTTCCGGTCGCCGGGCTGGCCGTCATCGAGGCCGTCTCGCTGGCGGAGGCGATCGAGAAGGTGTCGAGGACGCCGTGCGCCGTCGCGCACGGCGTCATCGAGGTGTGGCCGCTGCGGGACGCGCCCTAACCGAGCCGGCGCAGCGCGGCGTCCACGGTGTCGTCGGGCCTGCTGTTGAAGGCGATCGCCGCGCCCGGCGCGTGCCGGTGCACCAGGTTGATCACCTGCTCGAAGAACTCGAGCAGCGGCTCGTGCTTGCGGATGCCGCCGCCGACCACCACGCAGGCGTAGTCCCGCCGGGTCAACGCCGCCGCGATCTCCCGTTCGGCGTCCGCGTCGGTCGCGGTGAGGCACAGGTCGGCCTCGATCCCGTGCTCGGCGAAGCGGGCGTGGCCGCGCGCGATCGCGGCCACCACCGGCTCCGGGTCCCAGCCGGGGATCAGGGCCGGGTCGAGTCCGATGACAAGCACCGGGCCGTGTGCCATGGGTCCTCCTCGGGCGCGCCGGTTCTCCGGACCATCACACCCCCTCGGCGGCGGTCCGGCCAGCCGGCCACCGGTTTGATTTTTCGTTGCCCCGGGCAATCAGGCGGTCGACTCGTACCCCGTGGAAGGGCGGCAACCATGCACGTCGGCGGCATCGTCTCCGGCATCATCATCGGTCTGATCATCGGCGCGGCGGGCCGGCTGGTCGTACCCGGCAAACAGAACATCCCGATCTGGCTCACCCTTGTCATCGGCGTGGTCGCCGCGCTCCTCGGCACGGCCGTCGCCAGCGCGCTCGACGTGGCCGACACCAACGGCGTCGACTGGATCGAGTTGCTGATCCAGGTCGTCTTCGCCGCGATCGGCGTGGCCATCGTCGCCGGCACGTACGGCCGACGGCGACTCTGACCCGACCGCACCCCGGGCCCGCATGACGGCGGGTCCGCGCCCGGACCCCGGCGTCATGCCGGGGTCCGCTTCGCGGTCGATACGGTGTGTGCCGGACATGATCGGCGCGGCGCCGGTTGCCGGCACTGTCTACGCTGCGGCTTCGGCGAGGACGCGCTGGCCCGACGTCCCGGCCGCGGAGCCTGATCGGGAGGTACGCATGCCTCGACGTGCGGTCGTCGGCGTGACCGTGCCGCTGGTGATCCTGGCGGTGGCGCGGACCCTGCTCACCGAGGAGAGTCGACCCGATCCACGCGCGTTCCGCAGGTACGAGCCGCCGGGCGAGTTGAACAAGGCCGAGCGTGACTACGTGAGCTGGGCCCAGAGCCACATCGCGGCGGTGGTCGGCGTGGCACGGGTCCGCTCGATCCGTTACCAGTGCGTCGCCGTGGCGTCAGGCGTCTCGGCGCTCGCGGTTCCGTTCGCACTGGCGGTCCCGGCGCCCACCTGGGTGCCGGCGGCGCTCGGGCTCCTCGCCGCATCCGGCCAGCTCGTGCAGGGGGTCGTCCGTGACCGCGAACAGTCCATGCTCGGTCACCAGCAGGCGGTCAGGCTGCAACGGACGTTGCGCGTGTTCCACAGCGAGTCGGACGAGTCGCAGTCCGCGCCGGAGGTCAAGCGGCGGTTCCGCGCCTTCCGCGACGCGTTCGAGGCGGCCAAGGAGGAGTACGGCGCACCGATCCTCGACGTCCGCCGCCAGGAGCCACCCCCGATCGTGGGGACCCGCACCCCCTGACGGAGCCGGCCGGGACGCCGCGAGCGTTCCGGCCGGGCCGGTTTCTCAGGAAGGGACGGCGGCGAACGGGCCACCCGGGCCGAACGCCAGCGCCGCGAAGCGCTCGCCGATGCGGCGGTCCGCGACCGGATCGGGGTGCAGTTGGTCGGGCAGCGGCAGCTCGGCGAAGTCCGCCTCGCCGTAGAGGGTCAGGCCGTCCAGGTAGTGCAGGTGCGGATCCGCGGCGGCCCGGGCGGCCACGATCCGGGCCAGCTCCGCGCGGATGACCCGCAGGGTGAGCTTGCCGGCGGCCTGTTCGGCCGGGTCGCCTGTGGCGCGGAACTGGAGCGTGCCGGTGCTGAGGTCGGCGGCGCCGGGGCCGGGCGTGTCCTCCTGCACCGGGCACAGGATGGACGAGACGACGAGCAGCGGGGTGTCCGGGTGCCCCTCGCGGAGGGTGTCGAGGAAGCCGTGCACCGCCGGGGTGAACGCGCGTAGCCGCATCACGTCGCTGTTCACCAGGTTGATGCCGATCTTCACGCTGATCAGGTCCGCCGGGCTGTCCCGCATCGCCCGCGCGGTGAACGGGTCGAGCAGCGCGCTGCCGCTGAACCCGAGGTTGACCAGCTCGACTCCGCCGAGCCCGGCGGCGATGGCCGGCCACGTGCCGGTGGGGCTCTCGGCGTCCGAGCCGTGGCTGATCGAGCTGCCGTGGTGCAGCCACACCCGCCGCCCGCGGTCGCCGACGGTCTCGACCGGCGCGTCGGTGCGCAGCGCCACCAACTCGGTGATCTCCCGCTGCGGCAGCCAGATCTCCACCTCCTTGTCGCCGGCGGGCAGGTCGGTGAAGCCGACCGTGGCGACCGGACCCGGCTCGTTGGTCACCGCGCCGGTGGTCAGGTCGATGGCGAGCACCTTGCCGCCGTCGGCCGTGCCCTGGCCGGCGAGGCGCCCGTCGATCAGCAGGTCGTAGCGGCCGTCCGGGCGCGGCGGCGCGCCCCGGTAGACCATCTTGGTGGCGAGCACGTCCAGCTCGACGACGGTGGCGCGGGTGCGGAACAGCAGCCGTACGCCGGACGGCATCGCCTCCGCCATCGCCACCTGCGGTTCGGTGTTCTGCGCCCGGGCCCGGGCGGGCAGCCGGTGCGGCAGCACGCCGTGGGCGGTGCTCTCCAGGTCGAGCGCGCCGCGCAGCAGGTCGGGGGTGATCGGCGTGGTGATCGAGGGGTGCGGGGAGGTCATGATCCGATCGTGGCGCACCTACCCGCCGGACGGCCACCTGTTCTGCCCGACAGGCCGGACTTGTGCGGCGAGCCGGCCGCCCGCTTCCCGCAGCCAGCGTCCCGGCTCGGCAAGCGCCGACGCCGCCGACCCGGCCAGCTCGACGAGCGACACCGCCGCCGTCACCGGCTCCGGCGGCGTCGCGCCGAGCTGACCGGCGACCACCTGCACGGGTACGCCGGCGGCAGCGGCCGTGTCGAGCAACGCGCCCACCACCTTGCCGCGCAGCGACGTCTCGTCGAACCGCCCCTCGCCGGTGACCACCAGGTCCGCCCCGGCCAGCGCCTCGGGCAGCCCGGCCAGCTCGGCGACCGCCGCCGCGCCGGGCACGATCCGCGCGCCCCAGAGCGCCGCCAGCCCGTACCCGGTGCCGCCGGCCGCGCCCGCGCCCGGCTGGTCGGGATCGCCGCCGGCGGAGTCGGCGAGGCGGCGCAGCGCGGCGTCCAGCACGGCGACGTCGTCCGGGCCGGCGCCCTTCTGCGGCCCGAACACGGCGGCGGCGCCGGCCGGCCCGGTCAGCGGCGCGGTCACGTCCACCAGAAGGCGCACCCCGCCCGGCGGCGGCGGACGCAGCCCGGCGCGGTCGAGATGGGCCAGCCTGGCCAGCGCGGCGCCGCCGAGCGGAAGGTCCCGGCCCTCGCGGTCCCGCAGCCGCAGCCCGAGGGCGCGCAGCGCGCCGGTGCCGCCGTCGGTGCTCGCGGAGCCGCCGAGACCGACCACGAGCGCGGTGGCCCCGGCGTCGAGCGCGGCGGCGGCGACCACGCCCAGGCCGTAGGTGTGGGCGTGCCGGGGGTCGGGAACACGCAGTAGCGGCAGCCCGCTGGCGCGGGCCAGTTCCAGCACGGCGGTGCGCCCGCCGGTGGCGCCGGGGCCGGGATCCAGCCCGGCGGCCCGGCCCTCCGGTAGCAGCAGCCAGCCGGCGTCGACCGGCCGCCCGTCCGGCCCGGGCACGGTGGTGGTGTGCCATACCGCGTCGGGCCGGGCGGCGGCGAAGGCGTCGAGCGTGCCCTCGCCGCCGTCCGCGAGCGGCAGCAGCCGTACGTCGTCGTCGGGCCGGCGGGCCAGCCAACCGTCCGCGACGGCGCGGGCGGCGTCGGTGGCGGCGAGCGAGCCCTTGAACGAGTCCGGCGCGACGACGACCCGCATCAGTCGGCCAGCACCAGCTCGACGTAGCGGTCGGCCATGGTGGCGAGGACCTGGTCCGGGTCGGTCGCCCACACCTCGGCGTTGAAGATCTCCACCTCGGTGTCGCCGGTCCAGCCGGCCGCCTCGACGGCACGGCGCAGCGGCGGGAAGTCGATGTGCCCGTCGCCCATCATGCCGCGGCCCAGCAGCACGTCGGCCGGCAGCGGGGTGAGGAAGTCACAGACCTGGAAACTGGCGATCCGCGCCCCGGCGCGGGCGATCTGCCGCCACACGTCCGGGTCCCACCAGACGTGGAACGTGTCCACCACGACGCCTACCTGCTCCACCGGGAACGCCTCGGCCAGGTCGAGCGCCTGCCCGAGCGTGGACAGCACCGCCCGGTCGGCGCAGTACATCGGGTGCAACGGCTCCAACGCGAGACGCACGCCGCGCTCGCCCGCGTACGGGGCCAGCTCGGCGAGCGCGTCGGCGACCCGCTGCCGGGCGCCGACCAGGTCGCGGGAGCCGGGCGGCAGGCCGCCGACGACGAGCACCAGGCAGTCGGTGCCGAGCCCGGCCGCCTCGTCGATGGCACGCCGGTTGTCGGCGAGCGCCTCGGCCCGCGCGGCCTCGCCGACGGCGGTGAGGAATCCGCCCCGGCACAGCGACGACACCCGCAGCCCGGCGTCCGCGACGAACTTCGCGGCGGCCGGTACGCCGATCTCCGCGACCGGCTCGCGCCACAGCCCGATCGCCGGGATGCCGGCGCGCACGCAGCCGTCGACCGCCTCCCGGACCGACCAGCGCTGCGTGGTGCGCTGGTTGAGCGACAGCTTCGCCAGCCGCGGGTCGGCGGTCATCCGGTCACCCCCGCCACGCTCAGGTAGCCGCGCATCCGGTCGGCGGCCAGCTCCGGGTCGAGCAGCAGCCCGGCGGCGTCGGCCAGCCGGAACGTCTCGACCAGGTGCGGGACGCTGCGCCCGCCGTGCAGGCCGCCGACCATGGTGAAGCCGGGTTGCCGCCCGTTCAGCCAGGACAGGAACGCGATGCCGGTCTTGTAGTACGGCGTGGGCGCGGCGAACACGTGCCGGGACAGCGGCACGGTCGGGTCGAGGATCGCCCGGAAGCCGGCCGGGTCGCCCACGTCGAGCCGTTGCAACGCCGCCGACGCGGCCGGGGCGATCGCCGCGAACGCGCCGAGCAGCGCGTGGCTGGACCGGGTGCCGTCGCCGGCGATCAACTCCGGGTAGTGGAAGTCGTCGCCGGTGTAGACCTTCACCGTCGGCGGCAGCAGCTCCCGCAGCCGCACCTCCCGCCCGGCGTCCAACAGCGACACCTTCACCCCGTCGATCACGTCGGCGTTGGCGTGCACGAGCGCGACGAACGTCTTGGTGGCGTCGTCCAGGTCGGTCGAGCCCCAGTAGCCGGCCAGGGCCGGGTCGAACATGTCGCCGAGCCAGTGCAGCACCACAGGCGCGCCGGTGGACCGCAGCACCTGCTCGTAGACGCGCCGGTAGTCGTCGGGCCCGGTGGCGAGCGCGGCGAGCTGCCGGCTGGCCATCACCACCGCGACCGCGCCGCACTCCTGCACGTACGCGACCTGCTCGGCGTACGCGGTGACGACCTCGTCGAGCGTGTCGGGCACGCCGGTGAGCTGGTCGGTGGCCGCCCCGGCGACGATGCGCCCACCGCAGGCGGCGGCCTCGGCGGCGCTGCGCCGGATCAGCTCACGGGTGGCCGCCCAGTCCAGTCCCATGCCGCGCTGTGCGGTGTCCATCGCCTCGGCCACGCCCAGCCCCCAGGACCAGAGGTCGCGCCGCACCGCGAGGGTGGCGTCCCAGTCCAGCCGGGCCGGGACGCCGAGTGCGTTGTCGGCGTACGGGTCGGCGACCACGTGCGCCGCCGCGTACGCGATCCGGCTGGCCGGCGGCGCGGCCGGCCGCTGCCAGCCGGCCGGCGCCCGCAGGGTGAGCGTTTCGAGGCCGCCGCCCGGGGTGGGCAGGGTGATCCGCGCGGTCACCTGTCGATCTCCCCGATCTCGATCCGCCGGCCCTCGCGGGCGGAGCGCAGCCCGGCCTCGGCGAGCTGCACGCCGCGTACGCCGGCCAGGAAGTCCCACGGGAACGGCTCGTTGTCGACGACGTGCCGCAGGAACGCCTCCCACTGCACCTTGAAACCGTTGTCGTAGTCGGCGTTGTCCGGTACGGTCTGCCACTGCGCGCGGAACGGCTCGGTGACCGGCAGGTCCGGGTTCCACACCGGCATCGGGGTGGCGCCGCGGTGCTGGATGCGGCAGTCGCGCAGCCCGGCGACCGCGCTGCCGTGGGTGCCGTCGACCTGGAACTCGACAAGCTCGTCCCGGTAGACCCGCACCGCCCAGGAGGAGTTGATCTGGGCGATGATGCCGCCTGCCAACTCGAAGATGCCGTACGCGGCGTCGTCGGCGGTGGCCGGGTAGGTGACGCCGTTCTCGTCGACGCGCTCCGGGATGTGCGTGGCGGTGACCGCGGTGACGGCGGTGACCGGGCCGAAGATCTGCTCCAGCACGTAGTGCCAGTGCGGGAACATGTCGACGGTGATGCCGCCGCCGTCCTCGGTGCGGTAGTTCCAGCTCGGCCGCTGCGCGTCCTGCCAGTCGCCCTCGAACACCCAGTAGCCGAACTCGCCGCGCACCGACAGGATCCGGCCGAAGAACCCGCCGTCGACGAGCCGCTTGAGCTTGCGCAGGCCGGGCAGGAACAGCTTGTCCTGCACCACGCCGTTCTTGACGCCCCGGGCGGCGGCGAGCCGGGCCAGCTCCAGGGACCCGTCCAGCCCCTCGGCGAGCGGCTTCTCGGTGTAGATGTGCCTCCCGGCCTCGATCGCCGCCCGGATCGCCTTCTCCCGCTGGGCGGTCACCTGCGCGTCGAAGTAGATCTGGTGGCTGTCGTCGGCGAGCGCCGCGTCCAGGTCGGTGGTGTACGAGGTCAGCCCGTGCCGGGCGGCGATCTCGGCGAGCCGGGCCTCGTTGCGGCCCACCAGGGTCAGCTCCGGCCAGATGCGGCTGCCGTCCCGGGCGGGCAGTCCGCCCTGCTCGCGGATCGCGAGCAGGGATCGGACGAGATGCTGCCGGTAGCCCATCCGTCCGGTCACGCCGTTGAGGATGATCCCGATAGACGTGCGCTCCACGTGTGTGTCCTTCCCAGTGCTCAGTCGGCCGACGTCGTCGCGCCCAGCAGATCGCGGATGCGCTCGGTGACCCGGGCGAAGACCGGGTCGGACATGGTCCGGCCGTAGTCCCGTTCCGTGGGCAGGTCGACGTCGATGACCTCGGCGACGGTGCCGGGTCGAGGGGTCATGACGATCACCCGGTCGGCGAGGTAGGCGGCCTCGGCGATGGAGTGGGTGACGAGCAGGACGGTGGTGCCGGTCTCCCGCCAGATGCGCCGCAGTTCGACGTTCATCTGTTCCCGGGTGAGCGCGTCGAGCGCCCCGAACGGCTCGTCCATGAGCAGCACCGGGGGGCGGTGCAGCAGCGCGCGGCACAGCGCCACGCGCTGCTGCATCCCACCGGACAACTCGTTCGGGTACGCGTCCTCGAAGCCGGTCAGCCCGGTCATCGCGATCAGCTCGTCCACCCGGGCGCGGGCCTGCGCCCTGGGCATCCGGCGCATCTCCGCCTGGAGCAGGATGTTGCGCCGGGCGGAGCGCCAGTCCAGCAGCGCGGCGCGCTGGAAGACGTACCCGATGTCTCGGCGTGGCCCGCGTACGTCCTCGCCGTCCAGGCGGACCTGGCCGGACGTCGGACGCAGCAGCCCGGAGACCAGCTTCAGCAGCGTCGACTTGCCGCAGCCGGACGCGCCGACGATGGCCACGAACTCGCCGGGGGCGATCCGCAGCGTCACGTCGCGCAGCGCGGTGGTGTCCTTCTTCTTGGTGCGGAAGCGGACCGCCACCTGGTCGATCTCGACCGCGGCGCCGGTCGCCGTGGCGTCCGCGGCGGCAGCGGCGGTGGGGTTGCCGACCGTCATCGCGCTCATCCCTTCGGGGCGAAGCTCGCGTCCCAGTAGGACGCGGGCGACTCCGCCTTGCTGATCACGCCCGAGTCGGCGAAGACGGAGATGGTCTTCTGCCAGTCGGCCTCGTCGTTGACGCCCGGCGACATGGACTTCGTGGCGTCGGTGTGCAGCAGTTGCAGGGTGGCGTTGAACTGGTCGGTGAGCACCTTCTCCGAGGGCAGTTGCTGGGACGCGCCGGCCATCGCCGCGACCGCGCCGGCCGGGTCGGACTCGGCCGCGGTCCACGCCTCGCTGCTGGCCGCGACCATCCGCTTCACCAGGTCCTGCTTGTTCTTGATGGTGTCGGTGGAGGCGATCAGCCCGTTGCTGTAGAAGTTGAGCCCGTGCTCGGCGAACTTCAGGTACGACACCTGCTTGCCGGCCTTCTCCTGCATGGTCGGGCCCTGGTCGCTGGCGAAGCCGAGCAGCGCGTCGGTCTTGCCCGACATGACCGCGGCCATCTTGCCGGCCGGGTCGGTGTTCTGGAGCGTGACGTCGCCGGCGGAGAGCCCGTTGGCCTTCAGGAACGCCGGGAACGTCTTGCTCAGCGCGTCACCGGCGGTGGAGGCGATGGTCTTGCCCTTGAGGTCGGCCGGGGCGTTGATGTTCTTGTCGCTGAAGAACTGCACCGACGACGGGGTGGTCTGGAGGAAGACGCCGACGCTCTTGACGTCCATGCCCTGGCCGACCGCGGCGAGCAGCGCCGGGGTGTCGGCCCAGCCGAAGTCGGTCTGCCCGGCGGCGGTGGCCTGGACGGTCTTCTGCGAGCCCTGCCCGGCGTTGATGGTCAGGTCGATGCCGTGCTTGGCATAGATCTCCTTCTTCTGGCCCAGGTAGAACGGGGCGTGCTCGCCGTACGGGTACCAGTTGAGCGTCAGGGTGACCTTGTCCTTGCCGTCGGCGTTCTTGGCCTGCTCGCCCCCGGAGGAGGAGCCGCAGGCGGTGACGGAGATGAGGAACGCCGGCAGCAGCGCGGCGGTGAGGAAACGCTTCTTCATCTGCGGATGACTCCGTTTCACATCGTTGTGGTGGTGGCGTCGGTGCGGCGGCTGGCGTGCCACGGCAGCAGGACGTGTTCGAGCAGTTCGACGACGACGAACAGGACGACGCCGAGCAACGACATGACGACCAGCCCGGCGAACAGCGTCGGGGTGTCGAGGTTGCCGTTGGCCTGCAGGATCACGTAGCCGAGGCCCTCGTTGGCGCCGACGAACTCGCCGACCACGGCGCCGGTGACGGCCATCGTGGCGGCGACCTTCAGGCCGGCGAACAGGTGCGGCAGGGCGGCCGGGAACCGGATCTTCCGGAACGTCTGCGCCGGCCCGGCGCCCATGGTGGCGGACAGTTGCAGCATCTCCGGGTCGATCGACTTCAGGCCGGTGACGGTGGAGATGACGATCGGGAAGAACGCCATCAGGACCGCGACGACCACCTTCGGCGACAACCCGAAGCCGAGCCACACCACGAACAGCGGCGCGATCGCGATCTTCGGGATGACCTGGGCGAACAGCAGCAGCGGGTAGAGGCTCTTCTCGACCGTGGGGGAGTAGACCATCACCACGGCCGAGAACACGCCGACGGCGATCGCGATGACGAAGCCGAGCACGGTCTCGTAGGTGGTGATCCAGGTGTGGTGGGCGAAGTAGCCGGGCTGCGCCCGCACCACGTCGAGCGTGGCCGCGGGCGAGGGGACCAGGTACGGCTTGACCAGGTCAGCCGCGGTGACCACCCACCACAGGACGAGGATCGCCGCGAGGACCGCCGCCGGTCGCCAGGTGCGCGAGGCGAACCGGAGCGTGGCGGCGCCGGGCCGTCGCGCACGGCGGGCGGCCGGGGTGTCGCGTCCGGGCGGGCTGGTCCGTCCGGGCTGCTCGATGGTGCTCTGCGCGGCCATGACCCTCCGTTCTCGGTGGGGCCGAAAACCCGGTGAGGTCGGGAATCGGCCCTGAATGCGCTTTCAGTAAGCGCTTTCAGGGTGTTACCGTAACCACGCCGAAACAAGCAGGTCAAGACGTACCGCAGGGGGAAAACGATGCAGCCACGGACGCACGTGACCCTGGAAGACGTGGCCAAGGCCGCCGACGTCTCGCTTGCCACGGCCTCCCGCGCGCTGAACGGCATGCGGGTAACCCCGCAACTGCGGGACCGGGTCCTCGCCGCCGCCGCGCACCTCGCGTACGCCCCGAACGCGCACGCCCGGGCGCTGGCCGGCGCCTCCCACCGCACCGTCGGCGTGATCTGCCACGACGTCACCGACCCCTACTTCGCCGCCATCGCCGGCGGCGTCATGCGCGTCGCCGGCGCCAACGACCTGCTTGTCATGCTCGCCAGCACCTTCCGCGACCCGGAACGGGAGATCGCGTACGTGTCGATGCTGCGCGCCGAGCGTGCCCCCGCCATCCTGCTCGTCGGCTCCGGCTTCGAGGACGCCCGCTGGGAACGGGCCATGGAGGCCGAGCTGAAGCCCTACCTCGACGGCGGCGGCCGGGTCGCCGTGGTCAGCCGGCACCGCAGCCTCAAGGTCGACAGCGTGCTGCCGGAGAACCGGGCCGGCGCCGCCGCCATGGCCCGCGCCCTGCTGGAACTCGGCCACCGCCGCTTCGCGGTGCTCTCCGGCCCCCGCGCGCTCACCACAGTCGCCGACCGGCTCGGCGGCTTCCGCGACGAACTGGCCGCCGCCGGCGTCCCGCTCGACCCGGCGCACGTCGTCGAGGGGCCGTTCACCCGCGACGGCGGCTACCAGGCGATGACCGAGCTGCTCACCCGTGGCCTGGACGCCACATGCGTGTTCGCGCTCACCGACGTGATGGCCATCGGCGCGTACGCGGCGCTGCGCGACCGCGGGCTGTCCGTGCCCGACGACGTCTCCGTCGCCGGGTTCGACGACATCCCGATCGTCCGCGACCTCACCCCGCCACTGACCACTGTCGCCCTGCCGCTGCGCGAACTCGGCGAGAAAGTGATGGAGATGGCACTGACCGAGAACACCGGCCGCCGCCGGCGGATCCTGCGCATGACCGGCGAGGTCGTCCTCCGCGCCAGCACCGCCAAGGTGGGCGCGTGACCGCGCTCGCCGGCCTCACCGTCGACCGCGTCGACACGTACGCGGTCGCGCTGCCCACGATCCGCTCGTTCGGCGTCTCCGGCGGCGCGGTCGCCGTCGCCGGCACCCCGAGCATCCGCGTGCTCGTCAAGGTGAGCGCCGACGGCATCACCGGCTGGGGCGAGGCCACCCCGATCCCGGCCTGGACCTACGAGACCGCCGAGTCGATCGTCACCACGATCGACAGATACCTCGCCCCGGCGATCCTCGGCCACCCCGCCTGGGACCTCGACGGCGTCACCATCGCCTTCGACCGGGCCATCAACCGTGGCTTCACCATCGGCGCGCCGCTGGCCAAGGCCGCCGTCGACATCGCGCTGCACGACCTGCTCGGCCGCGCCCTGGGCGTCCCCGTCGGCGTGCTCTGGGGCCAGCGCCGCCGGGACACCATCGACCTGGGCTGGATCGTCGCCGGGCAGAACGCCGCCGAGGTGGCCGACGCGGTCGCCGAGGGACGGGCCGCCGGCTACCAGGCGTTCAAGGTCAAGGTCGGCCTGCACACCGAGGCCGAGGACGCCGCAGTGGTCCGCGCCGTGCGCGACGCCGCCCCCGACGCGGCGCTCTGGGTCGACGCCAACCAGGCGTACACGGTGGACGCCGCGCTGCGGATGGCCCGCCGCCTGGCCGACCTCGACGTCACCGCGTTCGAACAGCCGCTGCCGGCGAACGACGTCGCCGGGCTGCGCCGGCTGCGCGCCGCCTCACCGGTGCCGGTCGCCCTCGACGAGAGCCTGCGCCACCCCAGCGACCTGGCCACCTTCGTCAAGCTCGACGCCGTCGACTTGGCCATCGCCAAGGTGCAACGCAGCGGCGGGCTGACGCTGTCCCGCCGGCTGTGCGCGCTTGCCGAGGACGCCGGAGTGCGGCTGATGGGCTCCGGGCTCACCGACTCCGACCTCGGGCTGGCCGCCTCGTTGCACCTGTTCGCCGCGTACGGCATCGACACCCCGGTCGACCTCAACGGCCGGCAGTTCCTCACCTCCTCCTACGCCACCGGCGAGACGGTGCGGATCCACGACGGGGTGGCGACCGTGCCCACCGGGCCCGGCCTCGGCGTGGACGTCGACGAGTCGGTCGTGCGGGATCTGGCGGTGGACGTGCTCGCCCGGCCCTGACCCGGCCCCGGTAGGGTGCCGCCATGATCGAGGACGCCGCGTGCCGTTGACGAACCCGTGGCTGGCCGGGCCGACGCCGACGCGGAAGCTGGACCGGGACCGCCTCGAGGAACGCATCCTCAACCTGCTGTCCGCGCAGAACATGTGCGTCCTCGCCACCGTCGGACCGGACGGGCCGCTTGCGACCCCGGTGCGCTACTACCCGCTCGACTTCACGGTGATGTTCACCGCCGCGCCGCGGTCGCCGAAGATGCGCAACATCGCCGCCGACCCGCGCGTCTCCGTCGGTGTCTTCGCGCCGCTGGTCGGGCTGGCCAGCAGCCGCGGCGCGCAGGTTTTCGGCGCTGCCCGGGTGCTCGCCCCGGACCACCCGGACCACGCCCACCACTGGTCGGCGTTCCGCTGGCAGAACGAGCACGCCGAGCGGGGCCGGTCGCTGACCGAGCCGCCCGAGGAGACGCTCGTGCTCGTCGAGGCGGACCGGATCGTCTACACCGAGCACTGGCTGCGCCGCGAGGGCTACGCCCCACGCCAACACTGGCACCGCTAACCCCTGCCCCCGCTGCCCTCGCCGCCCTCGCTGCCCTCGCCTCGTCGATCTTGGACTTGTGGTGCCAATGTATGCGGCTTGTGCACCTTTTGCGAGGTGCCACAACTCCTAGATCGACGGGCGCGCCCGCGAAGCGGGGTCTGGTCGAGGACTGCGCTGCCCGGGCGTAGCGTCGCCGCCGGGCTGGACGCGGTGGCCGCCGGCCGGGCCTGTGGCATGCTCGGGTGGTGGCCAGCTACGACGTCGCTCTCGTCCTGCTCGTCGACCCGTCCGGCGCGGTCCTCATGCAGCACCGCGACGGCAACGCGCCCGTCTCGCCCCACCAGTGGAGCCTGCCCGGCGGCGGCATCGAACCCGGCGAGACGCCCGAGCAGGCCGCCCGCCGCGAACTGTTCGAGGAGACCGGCCTGACCGCCGGCGAGCTGCACCTGCTGTGGAGCGGCCCCCGCCCGGACGAGGAGGGCTTCCCGCACACCGTCACCGTCTACGTGTTCCGGGGCGCCACCGACGCGCGGCAGGAGGACGTGGTGCTCGGCGAGGGCCAGGCCATGGTCTTCATCCCTCGCGACCAGGTGCTCGACCGGGAGCTGGCGGTCAGCGCCGCGAAGGTCCTGCCGCTGCACCTGGCCGACCCCGCTTAGCCCACCCGCAGGCATCTGCGGCTGACGTCCGTCGCGCCGCTGGCCACGCCCTGTCATGAGACGGATACTTGTTTCAGCTCCGTACCCTGCGGTCGGGTCACCCGCTCCGCGGGTGCGGTCGGGTCGACCTGCCGAGCTTCAGGGCCGTTCAGTCCGTACGAAGTCCGGGAAGGCTGGGATCGTTGAGCTGGTACAAGGATCTGAAGTTCTGGAAGGGCGCTCTGCTGGCCTTCTGGATCAGCCTCGGCTCGATGTGGCTGCTCTACGGGATCTTGAGCTACTTCCACGTCAGACTGCCGTGGAGCCTGGAGACGTCCCTTCCGTTCTTCGTGGCGGCCGCGCTCTTCATCGCGATGAGCCGTTCCTCGTCTCGCGGGGCTATCGCAACCTCGCCAACTGCTACTCCTTCAAGGGCGAGAGCACGAGGGCGCGTACCGCGTTGGAGAAGGCGTCAGCGGCCGCGCAACGGATCAGCTCGTCCAAGGAACGGCTGGAAGCGGACGGTGCCCTCGCGTACGCCAAGTCGAAGATCGCCTTCACCGACGGCGACCATGTCGGGGCCATCTCGGCGCTCGACGAGACCTTGACCCTGTACGAGAGGCTGGCGCAGCAGTTTCCGGAGACGGGGGCGACGAACAAGGACCGGATCGTGAAGATCCACCGTGAGAAGGGCGTCATCTATCTCAAGATCGGCACCTCGGAGGCACAGGATCAGGCGTACGGGAGTTGTCAGCTCGGTCTGCAACTCGCGCAGGCCACGCAGAACTACGAGAATATCGTGCGGTGCTGTTGCCTGATGGCCGGGATCCTCCTCGACAAGTACGCCGTGCCGGCAGCCGAGGGGATGATGAACATCGCCGCCAACAACATCTCGAAGATCGACACCCCGGCCATCATCGACGAGTACAACCGAGTCAACCGGAGGCTGGTGAATGCCCGGGCAACCACGTCCTGAGCGCGCCCGCCTGGACGAGCCGACAATCGTCGAGAGTCTGCACGCCCTCGGCCTCGACGCATGCCAGTACTGGCTGGTGATGGGAGCGGCACTCGTTCTGCACGGAGTCCGCGACGCGACCTCCGACATCGACCTCGCCGTCTCGGACGATTTGTTCGGCCGGTTCGCCGGGCCGGGCGCACCACTGCGTAGCCGCAGTGGCCGACCGAAGGTGGTGCTCCGGCCCGGCGTCACCGCGTACCGCGGGTGGATCCCCACGTCGTGGGCGCTCCTCCGCGGCATCCAGGTGGCCTCGCTCGACTCGATCATCGCGGAGAAACGAGCCCTCGGGCGTCCGAAGGACATCAGTGACATCGATGCGATCAGGCGCTACCGTGCACAGCTGAGGACTACCGGGCCGTGAGCATGACCGAATACTTCGAGCTCCCGGGGTCACTCGGGATGCTCAGGGGAGTCATTCACCATGCCTCCCCCGAGGCATGGGCCGTCATCGTGCACGGATACTTCTCCTCCAATCGCATCGGCCCCTATCGGCTGTACTTCGAACTCGCCGAATCGTTGAGACGTCGAGGCGTGACGGTCGTCCGGATGGACCTCAGCGGAATGGGCGAGAGCGACGGGCGGATCGAGGACGTTCGTTTCACGCACCATGTCGCCGACTTCGAACTGCTGCAACGCACACTCCGGGCGACCGCCGCCCCCGCGGGCCTGCACATCATCGCGCACTGCGCCGGCTGCCACGTGGCGCTCGCCGCGGAGCGCCCGGACAACCTCCGGAGCCTCACCCTTGTCGCTCCGTTCGTCCCGGGAGAACGCGGTTTCGAGGCGACGATGTTCACGACGGGTCAGTGGAAGCAGCTCCGCGAGACCGGAAGCACGCTGCGCAAAGGGTGGTACTGCCATCGGTCGTTCTTCGACTCGGTGGAACTGCTGCACCGTCCGCTCGACGCGGACCTGCGTGCGAGAACGCACCTCATCTACGCCGGTAGCGACGAGATGACGCCGGTCGCCGAGTCGGTCCGCTGGGCGACCGGGCAGCGGATCAACCACACCGAAGTGCTCGCGGCCGACCACAACTTCACCGAGCGAAGCGTCCGCGACCGCCTTTTCGACCTCGTCTCCCGCACGGTCACCGGCGCGTTCGGGCAATGAGATGACGCCGCGATTCGTGTTCATTCGGCACGGCGAGTGTGAGAAGAATCTTGACGAGGTGACCGGTGGCGCGGGAGCGAGGTTGACCGATCGCGGTGTGGAGCAGGCTGAGCGGGCGGCCTCCGAGCTGGCCCGGCGACTGGCCCGCCCGACCGTCGTCGCATGCCCGGCGACGCAGACCGTCGAGACGGCCGGGATCATCGCGAGAACGTTGCGCTGCGACTATCGCGTCGACGATCGACTTGCGCCCGCTGCCATGGGAGTCGTCAGTGGCCTGCGACCGGCCGACATCGAGGCTCGCTATCCGGATTTCGCCGAGCAACTCCGCCGTTGGCGACGACGTGAGATCGAGGCTTACGAACTGCGTATCCACGGCATCGAGCCTCCGGCCGACTTCTGGATACGCATCCTGACCGTGCTGCGCACGTACGACCGGAGCGGCGATGTCGTGGTGGTGGCCACCCGCTCGATCATGGTCCTGGCCGCGAACCTTTCGGCGGGCAATTCGCCGGAGCCGGGCGGCGGATACAAGCACGTCGACGTCGCCCACTGTCAGACCGTGACGGTGATCTGGTGACCACGCATGTCGACGCCCCCCGTTGCGTGCTGGTGACCGGCGCGATCGGCAGTGGGAAGACGACTGTCGCCTCGATGCTCGTCGACCGATTGGCGCTTCCGTACGTGAACCCCGACCTCTATTTCCAGCTTCTCATCCGCTGCGACTGCTGCTCGGCCGAGCAGCGGTACGCGCGGGCCAGAGATCTCTGCCGCCGCCGGCTTCATCTGTTGACGGAAGCGGGACGTGGCTTCCTCTGGGAGACCGTGGTGGCCAGCGACTGGAAGTGGGAGTTCCTGAGCAGGTGCCGTCGGACGCACCTGCTCACCATCGTGTATGTCTCCGTCGAGCGGCCCGAGATGTGCGTCGAGCGAGCGGAGCGCAGGGCGGAAGCGGGCTGGTACCGGGTGTCGCCACACAAGGTGATGGCGAGTTACGCCAGCATGACACAGGAGAGAAACCGCCTGGCGAGCACGGCGGACCGCTTCATCTCCATCGACAACTCGGTCGACGGGGTGACTGGTCCCACGAGGGCACTGGAAGGGGCATTGACCGATGTATAAGCTAGCCGCGATCGACCTGGACGGGACGTTGCTGACTCCCGACAAGCAGGTCACCCCGCGCAGCGTCGAAGCCTTACGCGCATGGCAGGCGCGTGGCTTCAAGGTCGTGTTGGCCACCGCCCGACCGTTCTACCGTGTCGGCGCTTATCTGCGCATACTCGATCTGGCTAACAACCACAACTACACGATCGCTTTCAACGGGGGAATCGTGATGAGGGCGGACGGGAAGGAATGCCTCCACAGTCACTCGTTCGGGCTCGACGATATCGCCGACGCGGTCGCCTACGGCACGTCGATCGGCGTCCCGATATTCGTCTACACCGAGGACCGCATCATCTCCAGCGAGGACAACGAGATCTACCGGAGGAAGAACCCCGACGTCAACTTCGAGGTGGCGGGGGAGTTGTCAACGGTCGGCTGGGCGGACCACCCGGTCTACAAGATCGCCTACGTCGGGACGCCCGAAGAGGTGCGGGAGATGCGCAAGTCACTGCCGTTCGAGTTCGAACAGAAGTACGAGGTCTCCAGCAGCGTTCCCCAGTTCGTGGATCTGGTCCCGCTCGGCACGTCGAAGGCGCGGGCACTGGAAATGGTGGCCTACCGCGTCGGTGTTGCCGCCAGCGAGATAGTCGCCTTCGGCGACGAGGACAACGACGCCGCGCTGCTCGGGTTCGCCGGCTTGGCGGTCGCGATGGGAAACGCCAGTGACGTGATCAAGGAGATGGCCGACGTCGTCTGCGGCTCAAACCAGGAGGACGGGGTGGCGCAGTTTCTCGAGAGGCTCCTCGCCGACGATCCTGCCGGATGAGGAACGTGCGGCACAGCGACCACGGTCCGGAGACCGGCGACCTACCTGGATGGACCGTCCTCGTCCAGGCAGCGCGCATCTCCGACGATGAATGGACCTACCTGGGCCGGTTGATGGAGCAGGATGGTTGCGCAGCGGCGCTCTGCCACATACGGGCGGCGCATCCCGAATTCGACGCGGTGCCGGCAACCGGTGAACTCGCCTGATCGGTTGGCCCTCGCAGACGGGGCGCGCGTCTCGTGGCGCGGCCTGGCCGGGCCGGGCCGCCGACCTTCACCGCAGGACCAGGAGGTCCAATTCGTCGACCACCGGCTTCAGGCCGGCCCCGGCGGCCCGCAGGAGGCGGCTCGTTCCCGCCACGTACTCGTCGTCGGTGATGAGCTGGAGCGGGGTGTGCGCCTCCCGACGCAGCGTGGCCGCCGCCTCCCGCAGCGACGCAGCGGTGACCTGCGGGACCGCCTCCAGGGTCGCCGAGGCGAAGCCGGCGTCGGCGAAGGCCGCCTCGACCTCGGCGACGCTCGGATAGGTGTCGAGCACCCGGATGGCCTCCGGGAAATAGCGGAACAACGTGATCGCTTCGTGCCGGCCGGCGAACGCCGACCGGATGAGCACCGGCCCGCCCGGCCGCACCACCCGCCGCAGTTTCCGCGCCGCGGCGGCCACGTCGGGCACGTGGTGGATGACCGTGGAGAGCCACGCGGCGTCCACGCTGTCGTCGTCGAGCGGGAGCTGCGCCGCGTCCCCGGCCAGGACCGGACGGACCTCGCAGCGGGCCCGCATCGCCGCCGACGGCTCCACCGCGACGACCTCCAGACCGGGGAACCAGGTGGTGAAGCGTCGCGCCCAGCTTCCGGTGCCGGCGCCCAGGTCGAGCAGCCGCAGGCCCGGCCGCGGGTCGAGGTGCCGGGTGACGGCGGCCCGCCAGGCGGTGAGCCCGTCGTCGGTGAGGTGGCGGGTCGCCGCGAAGGCTTCCGCGTCGGTGTCGTCGTACGCGATGCGCGCCATGCCGCAAGCCAACTATCCGATCCGGACGCGCGGCAAGCGTTGTGACGAACGGCGCAGACCGGGTCCGGCCACCGCGCGTAGGGTCGGCCCATGGATACCGACGTCGATGTGCGGGCGTGGCTTCGCGACCGGGGGGCCGAGACCATCGAGCATCCCGGCGGCACCCTCTACGCCCACCTGTGCCGCGTGCGGGACCGACTCGCCGAGCTGGGCCAGGAGCCCGCTGTGCGAACGGCCGGCCTGGCGCACGCCGTGTACGGCACCGACGGCTTCGACGTGGCGTTGCTCGACCCGACCGATCGGGGCCAGCTGCGTGACCTCGTCGGGGCCGACGCCGAAGCCCTCGTCTACCTCTACGGGGCGTGCGACCGCAAGCGCTCCTGGCCGCGGCTCGCGACCACCGGGACGGTCCACGACCGCTTCACCGGGGAGACGACGACGGTCCGGGCCGACCAGTTGACCTCGCTCGTCGATCTGAGCATCGTCAACGAGTTGGACGTGGTCGACCACCTGCCCCGCGTGTCGGACCGGCACGTGGCGTACCTGCGGGGGCTGTTCGCCGCGTGGGCGCCGGCCGCGTCTTCGGCCGGCCGCGAGGAGGTGGCGCGCGTCCTCGACCCGGAGGTCAGCGGGTGAGGCTGGTCGGTGCTGTTGCCGCATCCCCGGACGGTTCAGAAGCAAGTGGTGGGCGCGGCCCTGTCTCGTACACCGTCTCGAGGCCGCGTTCCACGCGGATCAGCGAGTTGAGCCAGTCCCGCGTTTCGGCGTCCGTCGAGTAGATGACGGTGCCCCGCATACCGCGGGTCATCAGCACCTTGTACGTGTTCCGGATCAGGCGGTCTGCCTCGGCGTCACTGAGCGCCTTCCGGCTGCGGAACGCCGGATCCTTCGACTCCGCCCGCTGGCTGACCAGTTTCCCGCCTCGTGCGACGAGGTCCGGTCCCATGATGACCCCGGACCACTCGTACTCGAATCCCTGGGCGGTGTAGACGCAGCCCACCTGCCCGAAGCCGTTGGGGTCGGTGGCCCAGAACGCGCTGCCCGGCGCATCTCCGACGCTCCGGTCGCTCTTGACGTTCCAGGGCCGTCCCCAGTCACCCACCCGCACATCCGGCACCAAGGATCCATCCGGCCGTGGATCACTCCACGGCCAGCAGTACCCGGCCGACATGCGCGCCGTCTCCCCGGCAGCCTGCTTCTCCGTCAGGAACGCCTCCATCTCCTGGGGCGATCCCGCCACCCGCAGGTCGAACCGACCGTCGCCGGTCCACACCGAGGGCTGCCCGCCGTCGAGACCGAGCAGGTCGAGAACCCAGTCCTCGTACGCCTCGCTGCCGCCGCACCGGAACTGGTCGTGCAGCGACACCATCGCGACGTCCAGGTCGAGCTGCCGCGCGTGCGCCGAGATGACGTCGATGTTGCCGAGTTCACCGGGCTTGACCACCTGGTGTTCGTCGAGCAGGAAGACCGGCACCCGTGCCGCGGCGATCAGCTCGTCGATCTGCCGACGGGCCCGGTCCCGCCTGACCTTCGGGGTGAATCGGTTGACGGAGGTCTCCCGGATGCGGTGGGCCTCGTCGCAGATCAGCACGTCGAGACCGTTCCGTTCCGCCGTCATGAAGCTGTTGAAGTATCCGAAGAGGTTCTTCAACCGGGTCGAGCCCTTACCCGCATACCGGCGGAGCGTCTGCGTGAACGATCGCGAGCCGGTGGCGTGCATGACCGAGCGCTGCTGCCGGGCAAGCTCACCGAGTACCGACAACGCGATGACGCTCTTGCCGCTGCCAGGCCCACCTGACACCACGACGACCGACTTACGGTCCGCGCTCCGGGCCCGCTCCACGGCGTGCAACACCAACTCGTACGCCAGTCGCTGCTCGTCGAGCAGCGTGAAGTGCGTCCGGTCCTTCAGCTCCGCCGCGGCGTACGACAGGAGGTGCTTGCTCGGGCGTACGGAGCTGGTGAGGAAGCGGTCGGCGGCGGCTGCGCCGGACGTCGGCGCCAGGCGGCGGCGCAGGTAGTCGAGGAACTGGCCACGGCGCTGCCCGGTGAAGATCCGGCTGTGGTCGGTGGGCTGCCGCACGAACAGGTCGGCCACGTCGCGATCGACCGCGTTGTGGAGGTAGGCGGTGCCGGCGATCGGGCTCCCTCCGCGCGAGAGGACGCCGAGAAAGTCGGCCAGGTATTCGCAGTAGTCCTCGACCTGGACGCCGGGGTGCAACCGGGGTCCGGCGGCGTGCTCGACCAGGACGAGCCGTTCGGATCCCTCGTAGGACTCGACCCGGGACCACTGCTTCAACTCGACAACCACATAGGAGTCGTCGGCGGTCCTCGGATGGACGCCGGCGAGGACCACGTCGATCCGCCTGCTTGTCAACGGGAGTTGGTACTCCACGAGCATCTCGACCTGGCCGAGACCGGCATCGACCAGATCCTGCCCGAGCGCGGTGAGGCTCCGTTCCCAGGACCGTCGCTCGTTGGGGCCCACCTTGTGTCCGAGGTGCTCCGTGATCCGGTCGGCCAGGTCACCGCCGGTCGCGTAGCGAAGGAGACCGTCGGCGGAGGTGCGGAACGCTGACAACACTTGCCCCCGGGCAGCACGAAATGATCGTGCGCTTGGGGGCATGTCCGGTCACTGCCGGAAGCCCGTCGTTGAGCGCCTGTACGAGTGGACTGTAGCGAAGAGATCATCTCTCCGCGTGCTCCGCTACCGCTTGGTCGCGGAGCCGCTGACCTCCTGGGCGGGATAGCGGACGGCGACCTCGGCCAACTTGGCGAGAGCGGCCTCCGTCAGGTCGATGCCGAGGACGTCCGCCAACCGGGTCAGGTAGATCATGACGTCGCCGATCTCCGCCCGGACCCGGGCCCCCGCCTCGGCATCGCCCATCACCGCGCCCGCCTGCTCGGGAGTCAGCCACTGGAACTCCGCGACCAACTCGCCTACCTCTCCGGCGAGCGCCATGGCGAGGTTCTTCGGCGTGTGGAACTGCTGCCAGTCACGCTCCTCGGCGAAGGCCCGTACGCGAGCCGTCAGGTCGTCCATCTCCGCAGTCTGACATGGCAGAACTGACAACGAGGACTCTGCGATAGATGATCGGCTCCACCTGACTGCGACTCAGGACACGTATCATTCTCGATGTCCTGAGGCTGGCAGGGGAGCACCATGCGACTGCTGGAAGCGCGATCCTCTGCCGAACTGGGCTTTGATCAGGTGCCGAGGACTCTCGGTCGCGACGGTGTGGTCTTCATCCGTCAGGCTCGCGTCAACGAGGTAGATGCCCTGTTGCGTCGGTGGACGGAACCGGTCGACCATCCGCACCAGGTGGCCGAGGGCCTGACGGTCATCAGCCCGTACCGCCACTTCGGGACGGAGCGGGCGGCTGGCTTCACCGGGTCCGCCCTGCCACCGCACACCGACCGCAGCCTGCAGCCGGAGCCGCCGAGCGTGCTGGCCGCGCTGATGGTCTCGCCGGTGCGATCAGGCGGGGCGGCGATCCTCGTCGACGGAGCCCGCGTGCTGACACGGCTACGCCGACATTTCGACAACACCGCGCTGGCGACCCTGCGTCTGACGCCGGCCGATGGTTCGGCCGGGCGTCCGGTCGTCGAGATGGCAGCGGGCGTCACCCGGGTCCGGTACCGCGATGACGAGGTTGCGGCCCCGGTCGGGAACCCCGACCTGGTGGCGCAGATCCACCACCTGATCGATGACGAGACTCTCGCCCTGGAGCTTGCCGCCGGCGAGGGCTATCTCGTCCACAACCACCGCTTCCTGCACGGCCGCACGGCGTTCACCGGTGGCCGGCGCCTGGTGCGGTTTCTTGCCAAGGTCAGACCCGATCATCCGTACGCCTGGCTCAACAGGGGGTTCTCCGTTGCGGATTCCTAGATCCAGGTCGGGAGAGAAGCCAGCTGCCGGCCGGTCCCGCCTGGTCAACGCACTGGCCTCGGCGCCTCCTCCGGCCGACGCGGCATTCCCGCAGATCATCCGGGAGATCATCGAGGCTCATGACGATCCGGAGCCGGCGCTGCGCACGATTCTCGACGACCGCACTCTTCGAGTACAGACCCGGTTCGCGGCCCTGTACGCGCTGCTGCTGCGCTTGCGGCGCGAGGAACGGCACGGCGAATACCGAGAGATCGTGCGCGACGGTGAAAGTGAGTTCGGTAAGGAGCCCTACTTTCACACCTTCCGCGCCATCGTTGCCCGGACCCGGGGTGATCTCGCCTCCCTGCGTAGCTCCGTCGAGTACTCACGGCAGGCGGTTGAGGCCATGCCCGATGTGCCGGCGGTCGTACACCAGCTCGCTGCCTTCTGGGTGGAATACCTTGAACGGCTGGAGACCCCTGCGCCTGCCGCGGACCTCGACCAGGTCGAGCGACACGTCGATCGCGCGATCTCCCTGACTCAGGGCTGGATCCCTCACTACTACGAGACGAAAGGGCGCGTGCTGGCGTTGCGCGGTGAGTTCGAAGCGGCACGTGCCGCCGTCGGGCAGGCCATCGAACTCGAACCGCGGACGTCCCGCGATTACCTGCGCCGGTTGACCCAATACCAGGCAACCCGTGTGAGGGTCGATCTCATGCAGGAGCGTCACCGTTGGGCCCGTGCCCATGACCGGTTCCGCACCGAGCTGACCGAGTTCAAGGCACAGCAATTGCAACTGCTCGGCCTGCTCGCGGCGGTGGTGGCGTTCATCGCCACCGCGAGCAATGTTGCGAGTCAGAGCAAAGGAACCGACGGCATCCGCCTGATGCTGGTGGCCTCGGGCGCGATTGGCGTCGTCTTCGGTACCTTTTCACTTGTCAACAACAGCAGCATCCATCGGGTTGCCGCTGCGGTCCTGCTCGGAGGTGTGTTGATCGGGGCAGGGATGTTCGTCCCCACCTCGTGGATGTCATGAGAACGGACCAGCCGATGCAGGTACGAGAAATGGTCACCACACCTGGCGGCACACGGGTCAATGAGGACCGCGTCGGCCACAGTGGCACGCTTGGCTGGGTCGTCGACGGCGCCACCGACCTGTACGACGATGCGGCGCTACCCGCCGGGAGCGACGTGCAGTGGCTCGTCGACACCGTCGGAGAGCAGCTAGCGGTCGCCGGTGCCGGTGCCTATCGAGGTGACCCCGCTGCCCTGCTCGAAAGCGTCGCCGCTGAGGTGGCCCGGCGTCAGGTGGCGTATGGGTTTCCGGAGGGCCGCGTGCCGCCGGCGTGCTCGGTCGCACTCTGCGTCGACCAGGGTGCCGGATTCGCGATCAGCCGGGTCGGTGACGCCACCGCAGTGGTCAGTGGGCGGGAGGCCGCTGTGCTGGGCACGGCTTACTTCGACCGGCGGGAGGCGGCAGCCGTCGGATGCGGCCAGGTGGACGCCCGGCGGATCACGGCGGCGATGCACGAGCGCCGGCTCTACACCATGACGTCCGGCCGCACCGAATCCGTCTTCTCCGGGCACCCGCGGCGGGTGTTGCGTCCGCACGGCCTGGTGGGCGCGTGGGCGGAAGCCGATCACATCCTGCTGTGCACCGACGGCTTCGCCCGGTTGGTGACCGACTACCAGCTCTATCCGGGATGGCCGGAGGTCGTTGCCGAGGCGTGCGAGCGCGGGTTGCCGTACCTGGAGAAGCTGATCCGCGACGCGGAAGCCGCTACCGACGCGGTGAGTGGTCGGTTCAAACATGCCGACGACGTCGCCGCGCTGCTGATCATCCGAGACTGATCTGGAAGGCTCCCGCATGACCGACAGACCGCCGTACCTCGTCGAACGCAACCTCGGGTACCTCGAATACCAGCTACCGATCTCGGTCAAGCTGGTCGTTGACCACCAAGGCCGGGTGCCGCTGCTGAAGAACGAGCGCGACGAGTGGGAACTGCCCGGCGGCAAGCTGGAGGTCGGCGAGACGCCCGAGGAAGGAGTGTGCCGTGAGGTCGCCGAAGAACTTGGGCTGACGATCAGTGACGTGGACATCGTCGACGCGTGGGTCTACGAAATCACGCCACGGCGGCATGTTTTCATCGTCAGCTTCGGCGCCGTGTACACGGGCGACGAGAAACTCGCCTACTCCGCCGAGCACAAGGAGTTGGGCGTGTTCGGATATGACGAGGTGCCCGACCTGCACATGCCGGAGCCGTACAAGCGGACCATCGCGCGGTGGCGCGAGCGGCGGAGCGCCTGGCCCGGATCAGACAGGCAGGGGCCCGCGACACGGGCACGCGCGACGTAGGCTGGGTTCGGCCATCTCCCTGTCACCGGAGCGCGCCTTGACCCTCACGTACTACCTCTACCTGTCCCACCTGAAGCTCGGCCTCCTCGCGGCACAGGTCACCTCCGCCGCGCAGCACGAGACCGAAGTCGCCGTGGATCTGAAGTTTGTCCGCTACAGCCGCAAGGCGGTCCTTCCGGAGCGCCACGACCTCGACAAGTTGGCGAAGGTGGTCCGGCACCTGCAGGATGCCGACCAGATCGGCGCCGCCGCCGACTCCCGTCCCTACTTCCAGGCCGGCATGGAGATGCGCTGGCAGGTCTTCCCGACGGCCGGCATCGTGGTCTTCGCGGGGACGCTCGACGGCCAGGTGATCGTCCTGGGCGGGTCGGCGGCGCACGTGGTCGGCGGCGGTGACGCCGAGCCGGTCGGGTCGGTCCCGCCGTACCTGTTCCGCAAGCTTCGGGAGCTGCGACCGGATCCGGGCGAGTTCGACGACGAGTGTTTCCACGAGGCGCTGTCGCAGATCGGGGCGGGGCTTCCGGGGCCGACGCAGCGGGTCGAGTTCATCGCCAAGCGGCTGACCGAGGGGCCCGGACCGAACGGGGCGCTGCTGGGCAGCCCGATCTACGTGGCGCTCGCCGAATAGGGCCTCGGCGTGGACGCGGGGGAGGTGATCCGGTGGCGGCCGGGGGAGACCGTCCTCGACACGTACCGCATCGACGAGGTGGTTGAAACCGGCGGGATGGGTTTCGTGTACCGCGCCCACCATCTCACCTGGAACGTCGACCTGGCCGTGAAGACGCCGCGCCCGGACCTGGCCGCGGCGCCCGGGATCCTCGACCTGCTCGCGCAGGAGGCACAGGCGTGGACCGATCTCGGCCCGCACCCGAACGTGGTCGGGTGCGCGTACGTGCGGCGCGTCGGCGCGTACCCGGTGGTCTTCGCGGAATGGATCGCGGGCGGCGACCTGACCGCGGCGGTGCGGGAGGGTCGCGGTCGCGACCTCCCGGCGGCGCTCGACGTCGCGATCCAGACGCTGCGCGGCATCGGGCACGCCCACGCCGCGGGCCTGGTCCATCAGGACATCAAACCCTCGAACATCATGTACGACGGCGAGACGGCACGGGTGACCGACTTCGGCACCGCCAAGGCGAAGGCGTACGCCTCGGAGCCCGCGCCGGGTGGCGCCGGGACCGCCTACGCGACCCTCGGCGGGTTCACGCCGCAATACTGTTCTCCCGAGCAGGTCGACCCGGACGGCCGGATCGGTCGGGCCAGCGACATGTGGTCCTGGGCGTTGACGGTGATCGAGGTGTTGCACGGGCGTCGGCTCTGGGAGTGGGGCCACGACGGCGCGGACGCCCTGGCGGCGCTACGCGCCGATCTCCCGCAGCCGCTGCGTGACCTGCTGGCGGGCTGCCTCACGCGCGATCCCCGGTCGCGGATCAGCGACACCGCCGAGGCGGAGGCCGTCCTCGCCGGCGTGTACGCCGAGTGCACGGGCGGCCCCTTCCCGCGTTCCGACCGGGTCCCGCCGGCGTTGAAGGCCGACGGCTTGTCGAACAGGGCGCTGTCGCTGTGGGACCTCGGCGAGCAGAGCCGGGCGGTCGAGCTGTTCGAGCAGGCGAGAGCGATCGACCCGCACAACGTCCACGCGGTCTACAACCACGGGCTCATCAGGTGGGCCGACGGTCTCGTCACCGACGAGACCCTGCTGTCGGAGCTGCGCGCCACAGGCGACTCCTGGGAGGCGGACCACCTGGCCGCGATGGTCCACCTGGAACGCGGCGACGGCGTCCTCGCGGCGCGGCACCTGGCCGAGGCGGACCGGAAGCATCCGGGCGCACCCGAGATCGCGACCGCGAGCGCACGCTGCGCGCAGTTGGCGCCCCGGGGGACGCTCGAGGTGTTCGGGCAGTTGTCCGGTGCGGTCGCGGCGATGGCCAGCGATGCCGACGGGACGCACGTGGTGGTGGCCGAGGAGGCGGGCCGGGTGCGGATCTGGGACGCCGTCGCGGGCCGGGTGGTGAGCGAACTCGCCGATTCCGGCCGGACGCCCGTCGACGTCGCGATCGACCACGCCGGCGCGCGGGTGCTCGTCTGCCGTCAGGACTCGGTGGTCGAGCGATGGCGCCTCACCGACGGGACCGCCGAACTCGAAGGCCGGCTGACCGGAGGAACGGCCGTGGCGGTCAGCCCCGACGGCGGCTTCGCGGGCGTAGGCACGGCCGACGGCCGCGTCCTCGTCTTCCGCACCGGCGGGTGGGAGCCCGTCGTCGACATCCGGCCCCACGCGGGGCGGGTCACGCAGGTGATCCTCGCCCCGGAGGCGGAGGTGTGCGTCTCCGCCTCGCTGGGGCATCCCGAGGCCGACCACCGGGTGGAGCAGTGGTGGCCCCTGCGTCGCACCAGGATGCGGGGCTTGGACCTGCCTCCCGACGGGTTGAACGCGGAGCGGAGGACCGCCCTGGCGACGGACGGGTCGGTCGTCCTGAGGCTCGGCGTCCGGTCGATGATGACCGTGGACATGCGGGTCTGGGACGAGCCGCGACGGTGGGAGATCCCCTGGCTCCTCAGCTACGACGTGCTCGGCGTCTCGGGCCGGGCCGGGTGGGCCCTGCTCGACCCCGGCACCGGTGACCTCCAGGTGCTCGAACTCGCCATCCGCCGCTGCGTCCGCACCTTCCCCAAGGACTGGAAGCGCGGATCCCGGCGTGACGCGACGGCGTTCAGCGGTGACTGCGGATACGCCGTGATCGCCGAGCGGGACGGTTTCCGCGACCAGACCTCGCTGTCACGTCTCCCCATGCCGCTACCCGGACATCTCGCCCCCTGGTCGTACGCGCCGCCCCGCCCGGTCGGCGCCCTCGCGCACGAGGAGTGGGCGTTCGACCAGGTCATGGCGCGGGTCGAGGGGATGATCGCGGCCGGCGAGGGGCAGCGCGCGACCGACGCCATCCGCGAGGCCAGGGCCATTCCCGGCTACGAACGCCATCCGCGACTGCGGCGGGCCTCCCGGGCAGCGGGCCGGGATCTGCAACGCACCGGCCTGCACGGCATCTGGTTGGAGCAGGAACTGTCCGACGTGATGCTCACCCACGGGGCCTTCGACGTCAGCGACTCCGGGCGGTTGTTCGCCTTTCCCGCCGACATCGACCAGGTGGAGATCGTCGACCTGGAGACGCTCCAGAAGGTGGGTTCCGTGGTCGAGCGGAGGAACCCCGCCACCAGCCTGCGCTTCGCCCGCGGCGGACGTGACCTGATCATCGGCTACTCGGACGGGTCGGTCGCGTGCCACGACACCGCGACTGTCGAGCCACGGTTCAAGGTCGCCGGCGCCCAGCCCCACGACGAGGGGAAGACGACGCTCGACATCTCCGGCGATCTGCTCACGGTCGGATTCGGGCACGGGCTGGCGACGGTGTGGTCACTCGACTCCGGAGCCCGCGTGGCGACGATCCGCACCGGACGGGGGACGATCGGCGGCGTCACGGCCGACGAGGCGTCCCGCGCGATCGCCGTGACGCTGCGAACCGACGACGCCACCACCGTGGAGGTCCGGTCGATCGACACCGGAAAGGCGCTGCGGGCCTTCGCGAACCTCGATCCGCACACCGAGATCCGCTTCGCCTCCGGCGTGCTGCTGATGGCCGAGATGAGCCACCTCACCGCGTGGCGACCGGGTCGCAGGCGTCCGCTGTACCGCCTCGACGGGGTCAAGCACAGCTCGTCGGCCGACCTGGCCTTCGCCGACTCGCGTCGCCTCGCCGCCATCGCCGGAATGACGGGCTTCGTGGTCTGGAACGCCGCGACCGGCGATCTGGTGTACGACGGGCGGGCCGGCGCGGAGCAGTCCGATCTCCGCTACGGAATCGAGGAGATGGCGGTGTCGCCCGACGGACGGTTCGCCGTGACGGGAGCCGGTGGCGACGAGACCGTCGACGTCTGGGACCTACGCGCCGGGCGCCGGATCCGGTCGCTGCGCGGCCACCCCGTCCGGGTGAACGCGATCCGCGCCGACGCCGCTTTCCGCACCATCGTCACCGGGGACCACCAGGGCAACGTCCGTGTCTGGGGCCTCGACTGGGACCACGGGAGTGCTCGATGACGTCCACGCACGATCTGCGGGCGACGTTCCTGGCCAACCGGGAACAGGTACGGTCCTGGCTGGAGGCATGGGAGATCCCCGAGATCGCGTGGACCGACGAGTTCGACGAGATCCCCTCGCCGTGGGCCGTGGTCGAGCGGGACCGGAAGAGGTGGCTCAAGGATCGCGCGCCCCACCTGGACGCGTACCACTGGATGTTCGTCGGACGGCCGCTGACCCCCGGCGTCCGCAAGGTGCGGGCACTGTGGCATTTCGGGGCGGGACACCGGTTCGAGAAGCTCGAAGTGACGATCACCAGCGTCTGCGACCCCGGATACCTGGCCGAGAAGCTGACTCTGGCCGTTCACCGCGCCGCGTTGAAGGGCTGGCAGGAGGAGGACGCGCAGCCGGTCTACGAGTGGCTCGTCGAGGGGGTGAACACGAGGCCCCTCGACGACGCCGTGCGGGGAAACAAGCGGCTGGGATTCGTCCTGCTGCACTTCACCCGTTTCCCGACCTCCGACGGCGATGTGACCGTGTCGCTGACCGCCGTCGAGACGGACCGCGCGTTGGACGGCTCGTTACTCGACGCCAACGGGGTCTCCATTCCCCCCGCGCAGTGACCCGACCGGCAGGTCAGCCGGAAGCCTCCGTCGTCCGGCCGGGCACGTCCTGACCTCGCCGAATGGTGGTCGGTGGAACGCCATGGGTGTCAAACGAGGCCGGAGACACCCATGGCGTTCCACTCAGTCCGCCAACTAACTCGCGAAGATCATCCTCTGGGGGAAGTCGCCGGCGGTGCGCCAGGAGTTGACGATCTTGGCGGTGATGGCGCTGGCGGCGGTGTCGAAATCGCCGTCTTCGACGCGGGCGTCGAGGGTCTGTGGATCGATGACGAGGAGGCGATCGAACCTGTCCTCGAACCCGAACTCGTAACGCACCTCGTCCGCCGGAGCGTCCACCCGACGCGCGACCACCATCATGCCCATGCCACTATTCTCCGAACCTTGAGTAGTCCTCGTACGTGGGGCCGGGAACCGAGTCCTCCCAGTTCGAGATGCGATTCGCGGCGAGATGAGCTTCCCGGTAGCTCGCGTGCGGATTGGCGGTGTAGTACCTCGACTCTGCCAGTTCGTGTTCCAGAAGCGTGAAGTCCTCCGGCAGGGGTTCACCGCGTCGCAGGCGCAGCCACGCCTCGGCCATCGGTGCGCTCGGGTCGTACCTTTGGTGGACGACCCCGCCGGCGTAGTCGTCCATTGGATGCTCTTCGAAGAAGATGTGCCGACGAATCTGCTCGACCTCCGCCAGGGAGAAGCCACGGGATCCGTCGAGCCGGGGCGTCTCAGCGAGGTTGCGCGTGATGAGGTTGGCGTCATCCTGCTGGCGGATTGCCTCGTAGGCGTCCTTGGCCCAAGTTTCCTGACGCTCGTAGTCAGTCAGGTTGCGCGGGCGGGTGGTGTGCCCGCCGTGAATCCTGTCCACCGGTTTCGGTGGCGGACTCGGGGTAGGCCCAATGAGTCGGCTCAGTGCCTGCTTCAGCTTCTCGATCAGGTCGCCGAGCCGTCGCACCTCCGGCATCAGCCGCCGCAGGCTCGTCAACAACCCCCGCAACAACCGCGCGATCCGCGCGCCCCACGACGCCACAGTGGTGGTGACCTGTTCCACGACCAGCGGCGTCGCCAGCCCGGCGCTGGCGACGAGTTCTGCCGCGTACACGATCAGGCGGGAGACGCAGGCGGCGACGGCGTCGCGGACCAGCAGCCGGACGGCGGCGACCAGGCCGGCGGCGCCTTCGGTGATCGCGGCCATCGCCTCGGCGCCCTGGGCCAGCCCGGTGATGGCCTGCTGCTGCTCGTTCGCCCAGGCCCGGTAGCCGGTGCCGGCGGCGCCGGTCCAGCCGGCGACCTCGGTGCGTACCGCGTGGGCCAGGTCGGCGGCGTCCTCGCGCAGCGACGCGGCGACGTTGCGCCAGGTCCGTGCGTGGGCGGTGATCTCGGCGGGGTCGCCGGCGAGCCAGTCCAGGGCCTCGCTGAGCGGTTTGACGTGCTCGATGAGCCAGGCGATGCCGTACTGGAGGAGGGCGCTGGCCGGGTCGGAGACGAGGGCGAGCGCGTCCAGGCCGGCGCTGACCACGCCGAGGCTGCCGTCGATCCAGCTACCGGTGCGCACACCCTGGGCGATGAGTTCGATGTCCTCGCAGATCCAGATTCCCGCCCAGGCGCTGGGCCCGGTGTCCGCCGCGCCGGCGACGAGCGGGTTCGTGGTCATCGCCGGTTCCGCACCTGGTCGAGCAGGTGTGCGGCCTCGGCGTCGGTGGAGCGGTAGCGGTCGGCGCCGCTACGGACCTTGCCGGCGGTGTCGCGCACCGAGGCCGCCGCGGCGCCGACGCCGTCGACCAGGGTGCGCTGGAGGCCGTCCAGCAGGACCGGCATCACCGCGCAGAGCTGCCCGTACGCGTCGGCGCCGAGCCGGACGTGCTGCCCGGCCCGGTGTGCGGTGTCGATGCTGTCGGCGCAGCGGTCGAGGTGGGCGGCGTGGGCGGTCAGGTCGTCCGGGTCGACCCGGAGGATCTCACCGGCGCTCATCCGGCGGGCCCTGGTCGGGGTCGAGCCGTCGCCGGTGGGAGTCGACGATCGCCTGCCCGGCGGGGTCGTCCGCGCCGAGGGTTTCGGTGGTCGCCTCGGTGAGCTGTCGCAGCAGGTCGGCGCGGGCGGCCCCGGTGGTGGCCACGACCTGCCGGGCGGTGTGGGCGGCGGAGTGCCGCCGGGTGCGTTCGTCGAGCCGCAGGTCGGCAAGCAGCCCGGAGGCGTCGACTGTCACCTCGACCAGGCCGTCGTCACTGCGGGCGGTGCCGGTGAGCGCCTGCGCGCGGACGGACAGGGCCTGCGCCCGTGCGGCGCGGTCGGTCAGGCCGGACTCCCACTCGTCGAGTCGGCGCCCCGCCGCGTCCAACGCGGCCTCGTCCGCCCACACGGCCACCCTCCCCTGATGAGATCGGTGACGGCGACGATACCAATCGGTCGCGCTCCGTGGTGTCCGGTCAGGAGGCGTCCGACGCCAGCCGGGTGATGGCCGCCACCGACCTGTCGACGTCCGCCTCCGTGGTGGTGGCGTTCGACACCGAGATCCGCATCAGCCGCCGGCCCCGCCACGTCGTACCGCCCACCCAGCACGTCCCGTCGGCCTGCACCGCGGCCACCGTGCGGTCGGTGCGCGCGTCGTCGCCGAAGCCGACCAGGACCTGGTTGAGGACGACCTCGTTGACCACCTCGAACCCGGCCGCGGTCAGCCCGGCGGCGAACCGGCGGGCCAGCGCGCAGCACCGCTCGACAAGCGCGGCGACGCCGTCGCGGCCGAGTTCCCGCAGGCCGGCCCAGGCCGCGAAGCCACGGGCGCGGCGCGAGGACTCCGCGGTCAGGTCCGCCCCCGCCGGCACGCCACCGGAACCCACGAGGTACGCGGCCGCGTACGACATGGCCGCCGCGTGCACGTCGGGCCGGGCGCAGAACGCGAACGCGGTGTCGTACGGCAGGTTGAGCCACTTGTGGCCGTCGCAGGCCCACGAGTCGGCCGCTTCGATGCCGTCCACCAGGTGCCGGGTGGTCGGGCTGGCGGCGGCCCACAGCCCGAACGCGCCGTCCACGTGCACCCAGCCGCCGTGCCGGTGGACCAGGTCGCACGCGGCGCGCAGCTCGTCGCAGGCGCCGGTGTTCACGTTGCCGGCCTGGAGGCAGACGATCGTCGGGCCGGGGTCGGCGTCGCGCAGCGCCGCCGCCAGCGCGGCCGGGTCGATCGCGCCCTGCGGGCCGGCGGGCACCTCCCGCAGCGCGTCGGTGCCGAGCCCGAGCAGGCGCAACGACCGGTCGACGGTGGCGTGCCGTTCGGCGCCGGCGAGCACCCGCACCGGCGGCGCGCCGGTCAGGCCGCGCCGTTCCACGTCCCAGCCGGCGTCGGCGAGCACCTGGTGCCGGGCCGCGGCGAGGCCGGCGGTGTTGGCGGCCTGGCCGCCGGTGACGAAGCCGACCGACGCCGACGCCGGGATGCCCAGCAGTTCCTTGAGCCAGGTGCCGGCGGCCGTCTCGGCGGCCACGGCGGCCGGTGCGGTGACGGCGTTGAACGCGATCTGGTCCCAGCCGGCGGCGAGCATGTCGGCGGCGGTGGACGCCGGGGACGCGCCGCCGACCACGAAGCCGAAGTAGCGCGGCCCGGCGGTGGCGACCAGTCCCGGTTCGGCGGCGGCGACAAGCTCCGCGAGCACCTGCTCGGGCGGGGTGGGAGCGGCCGGCAGCTTGGCGGCGAATGCCCGGTTCAGCGCGGCCTGGTCGACCGGCACCCCGACCGGCCGGTCCGGCAGCGACCGCCGGTAGTCGGCCGCGTGGTCGGCGGCCCGCCGGAACAGGTCCCTCAGTTCGTCCATCGCCGCACCCTAACCGTTCAGGGCGGCGCCCAGGCGGTCCAGGTGCGCCGCGACCGGCCCGGCGGTGAGCATGCCGCTTCCGGCGCCTGCCAGCTCGTGCGCCGCCGGGGCGAGCGCCGTCCGGGCCCGCCGGATCGCGTCCCGGTCGCCGAGGGCCACCGCCGCGTGGCCGCTGAGCGTCCACAGTGCTTCCTGCAGCAGGTCGCGCGGGGGTGTCGGGGTCCGGCGCAGCGCGGCGGTCGCGTCGGCGCGGCGACCGGCGGCGAGCAGGGTCAGCGGGCGGGCCCAGGGCGCGTACGGGCCCCAGTCGGTGTCGTCGGGGAAGTCGGCGGGCCGGTCGTGCCACACCCGCAGGCAGAGCAGCGCCAGCGGGAGCAGGCCGCGTTCCACGCCGGGCATGCCGCAGCCGGCCAGTCGGGTCGCCGCCGTCCGGTAGGCGGCTTCCGCCTCCGGGTAAGGCGCGCCGCCCGCCGTCGTGCGCATGGCCCGGTACCAGGTGGTGAAGACACCGGTGAGTGGGGACTCGTGGCGCGCGGCCAGCCGGTCGGCGGCGTCGGCGTGGGTGTCGGCCGTGGCGAAGTCGGCGAGCGCGCCGCGCGCCTGCACCCGGATCAGGTGCCCGAGGATCTCGACCGGGGCGAGGCCGTGCCGGGCGGCAAGCGTGACAAGTTCCGCGCCGACCGCGTCCCGTTCGGCGGCCAGCCCGGCCCGGTGGAACGTCTGCATGAACACGCCGTTGAGCGCCTGGGCCAGCAGCGCCGGGTCGGCCAGCCGCCGGGCGATCGCCTCGGCCTGCCGGGCCGCCTGCGGTCCGCGCGTCGACGGCAGGCCGCGTGACTCGACCGCGACGGTGGCGAGCAGCCGGGCCCGGGTCGCCTCCGGCGCGTCCGGACCCAGGCCGGCAAGTGCCCGCTCCGCCGCGGCCACCACCCGGGCCGCCTGCTCCGGGTCGTCCGCGCGGGTCCAGATCGCGGGTACGTCGTACCCGCCGATCACCCGGGCGGTGAGGTCCGGGTCGCCGAGCTGCTCGGCCGCGTCGATGGCCGCGACCCGCTGGTCCCGGGCCGCCTCCAGGCCGCCCGGTCCGGTCACCGCGAGGCTGCGCAGCAGGCCGACGGTGGACTCCAGCCGGGCCCGCGAGCCGGGCACCACGCTGCGCTCGTACGCCGCCGCGGCGTCCGCCCACACCCGGGCCGGGCCGGTCGGCTCCGGGTCGGCCTGGCGTCTCAGGTCGGTCTCCAGCCGGCTTAGTCGCGGGCCGGGGTCCAGGCCGAGCTGGTCGCGCAGCAGCTCGCGGGCCCGGCGCAGCACGGCGAGCGCGTCGGCCTGCCGCCCGGCCCGGTAGAGCGCCAGCGCCAGCAGCCGCCAGCCGTCCTCCCGCCAGGGATGGTCCGCGACGTGGGCGTCCAGATCGGGTACGGCGTCGGCGGCCCGCCCGAGCGCCAGCAGCGCCTCGGCCCGCCGCTCCACCGCGGTCAGCCGCAGTTGGTCGAGCCGGTGGCGGTCGGCGCGCGCCCATGGCTTGTCGAAGTCGGCGTACGCGGGCCCGCGCCACAGGCCCAGCGCCGTGTCGAGCCGGTCGAGCGTCGACCGGGGGAGTTCGTCGGCGGCTGTGGTGACCGCGTCGGCGAACCGCCAGGCGTCGACGGTGTCCGGGGCGGCACGCAGCGCGTACCCCGGTCCGTCGGTGACCAGCAGCCGGGCCGGCTCGCGTGGCGGGCGGTGCGGTTCCAGCCGGCGGCGCAGCGCCGCCACGAACGTGCGGACCGCGCCGACCGCGCCCGGCGGCGGGTCGTCCCACAGGTCCTCGACGAGGTGGCCGACGGGCACCACCCGGCCCCGGGCCACGATCAGCCGGGCCAGCACCGCGCGGTGCCGGGAACCCTTCAGGTCGACGGGCGCGCCGGTGCCGTCCCAGGCCGTGACCGGCCCGAGCACACCGAAGCTGACAGGCACCGACCCCTCCATGACCGGAGTCACCGTACCGCGCTCATCGGTTGCTCATCCGACGCCGCGACGCTTGGCCGGTACGACGGAGAAGAGAGGCACCGAGATGAGCACCGGCATCACCGGATTCGACTACGAGCGCGTCACCGTCGCCGACGGCGTGACGCTGAACGTTGCGGTGGGCGGCGCGGGCCGCCCGGTCGTGCTGCTGCACGGCTTTCCGCAGACCCACCTGATGTGGCGGCACGTCGCCGCCGACCTGGCCGCCGACCACACGGTGATCTGCCCGGACCTGCGCGGGTACGGCGCCAGCGACAAGCCGACCGCGCGCACCGACCAGACGTACGCGAAGCGGACCATGGCCGCCGACGTGGTGGCCCTGGCCCGGGCGCTTGGTCACGAGCGGTTCGCGCTGGCCGGGCACGACCGGGGCGCCCTGGTCGCGGTCCGCGCCGGGCTCGACCACCCGGACGCGGTCACCCATCTGGCGTCGCTCGACGTGCTGCCCACCCTCGACATGTGGGACGTGCTGCACGGCGCGTCCGCGTCGGTGGCGTTCCACCTCTACCTGATGGCGCAGCCGCCCGGCCTGCCGGAGCGGATGATCGCGGCGAGCGCGGACGCCTTCTTCGGCCACTTCCTCGACGCCTGGAGCAGCGACCCGGCGGCCATCCCGGCGCAGGTGCGCGCCGAGTACCTGCGGGCCTCCCGGGAGGCGGTCGACTCGATCGTCGCCGACTACCGCGCCTCGGCCGGGATCGACGTGGCGCACGACCGGGCGGACCGGGACGCGGGCCGGCGGCTGGCCATGCCGGTCACGGTGATCCAGCAGGACTGGGGCGCGGCGCTCGGCTACGACGCGGCGGCGGTGTGGCGGGCCTGGGCGCCGGACCTGGACCACCGCACCACCACGGCGGGCCACTTTATGGCCGAGGAGGCGCCGGCCGAGATCAGCGGGGCGCTGCGGGAGCTGCTGACGCGGTAGCGCGGCCGGCGGGGGCGGCGGGACCGCCCCCGCCGGTGAGGACGACAAGCTCGCGGGTGGCCCGGGTCATCGCCACGTAGCGGTCCACCGCCCCGGAGACCCCGTCGCCGAACGCGTCCGGGTCGACAAGCACGACCAGGTCGAACTCCAACCCCTTGGCGAGCTGCGGGGTCAGCGACCGGACCCGGGCCGACGCCGGGAACGTGGGGTCGCCGATCACGCAGGCGATCCCCTCGGTGGTGGCGGCGAGCCACGCCGCCACCACCGCGTCCAGGTCCGCGCGGGCGCCGTGCCGCACCGGCACGTCGCCGGTACGGATGGACGTCGGCACGTTGGCGTCCGGCAGCACCGCCCGGATGACCGGTTCGGCCTCCGCCATCACCTGCGCCGGGGTGCGGTAGTTGACGGTGAGCGAGGCCAGTTCGATCCGGTCGAAACCGACCCGTTCCAGCCGTTCCCGCCACGACTCGGTGAACCCGTGCCGGGCCTGGGCCCGGTCGCCGACCACGGTGAAGCTGCGCGACGGGCAGCGCGCCAGCAGCATCTGCCACTCGGCGTCGGTCAGCTCCTGCGCCTCGTCCACCACCACGTGCGCGAACGGCCCGGCCAGCAGGTCGCGGTCGGCGACGGTGAGCACGCTTTCGTCGACCAGGCTGGTCCGCATGTCCGCCCCGACCAGCATGGTCATCAGACCCTCGCCGTCGTCGTAGGCGTGCGTCGCGAGCAGCGCGTCGACGACCGTGTCCATCCGTTCCCGCTGCGCGGCCAGGGCCGCGTCGTTGCGGCGCCGCCGCCGGGACGCCTCCGGGTCACCGACGCGCCGCCGCGCGGCGTCCAGCAGCGGCAGGTCGGCCACCGTCCAGGCCCGGGCGTCGGCCCGTCGCAGCGTACGGATCTCGTCCACGCTCAGGTCGGGGGCGCACCGGCGCAGGTAGGCCGGCACCGACCAGAGGTCCGCGACGACGTCGGTCGGGTCGAGCAGCGGCCACGCCCGGCCGAACGCGGCAACCAGCTCGCGGTTGCCCGCAAGCGACCGGCGGACCGCGTGCTCCGGCTCGTCGCCGTCGTACCGCTCCAGCAGGATCGTGACCAGTTCCTCCCACACGTCGTCGCGGGCCTCGTTGTGCGGTGCGCCGGGTCCGGCCGCCGCGAACGCCTCCGCCCAGTCGCCGGCGGTCAACCGCAGGTCCGCGTCCTCGACGACGACCGTCAACGACGTCGCGGGCGGCTCCTCGTAGAACCGCACCGCCGCCTCGACCGCGTCGACCAGACGCGCGGACGACTTCAGCCGGGCCACCTCCGGGTCCGTCTCGGCGCTCGCCGCCGCGCCCTCGGGCACCATGTCACGCAGCGTGCATATCTGCACGTCCTCCTCGCCGAGGCTGGGCAGCACGTCGGAGACGTAGCTCAGGTACGGCTGGTGCGGCCCGACGACGAGCACCCCGCCGCGGCGTTCGCCCAGCCGCGGGTCGGCGTGCAGCAGGTACGCGGTGCGGTGCAACGCGACGACGGTCTTGCCGGTGCCCGGCCCGCCGTCGACGACGAGCGCGCCCCGGGAGCCGGCCCGGATGATGGCGTCCTGATCGGCCTGGATGGTGCCGAGCACGTCGCGCATCCGCGCCGACCGGGTGCCGCCCAGGCTGGCGACGAACGCGGACTGGTCGTCGAGGGCGGCGTGCCCGGTGAGCCCGTCGGCGGTGAACACCTCGTCCCAGTAGTCGGTGATCCGGCCCAGGGTCCAGCGGTAGCGGCGGCGGCTGGCCAGCCCCATCGGGTCGGCGTGGGTGGCGCCGAAAAACGGTTCGGCGGCGGGGGAGCGCCAGTCCAGCAGCAGCCGGCCGCCCGCGCCGTCGGTGAGGCCCAGCCGCCCCACGTACACCGGTTCGGCACCGTCCGCGCCGACCATCCGGCCCAGGCACAGGTCCAGGCCGTACCGGCGCAGGGTACGCAGGCGCGCGGTAAGCCGGCGGATCTCCTGGTCCCGGTCGACCGCCTGCCGGCCCTTGCCGCCGGCCGCCCGGCGTTCGGTGTCGAGCCGGTCGGACAACTCCGCGATCGATCGTCGCAGGCTTTCCGCGATGGTCGCGAAATGCCGCTCGTCGTCGGCGATGAGGGCCGGATCGGCCTTCGCCGAGAGGCGGTCGGGAAGATCGAAGACGCTTGTGGTGGACGGGTTCACGGGCGTGGGCTCCGATCTGCGGGCACGCGAGGGCCTCCGCTCTTCGCGGCTTTCTCAGGTGCGGGGAATGGGCTTCGGCCGGCAATTCTGCGCCATCACCGGGGGCTTGCCGCAAGGCCGGGGGTGCGCTATATGTTGGTAGTGGCGGGAGGTTCCGCCATTCATTTTGCGCCAGTCCCGTCGGCCGCGTGCGGATTCCGTGGCCGGTAGGATGGCGACACCATGTCGACCGACCGCAGGCGCAAGGCCGACCCCGCCCGCAGCCTGGCCCTTCTCTGGCGGACGCGGGAGCCGACCAGCCGCGGCGCCGGGCCCGGCCTCAGCGTCGAGCGGATCGTGCGGACGGCCGTCGAGATCGCCGACGCCGAGGGCATCGACGCGCTCACCATGCGCCGGGTCAGCGAGGCGCTCGGCGTCGGCACCATGTCCGTCTACACCTACGTGCCGGGCAAGGCCGAACTGCTCGACGTCATGGTCGACGCCGTCCTCGGCGACCTGCCCCGCCCGTCCGACGTGCCGGGCGGCTGGCGTGGCCGGCTGGAACGCATCGCCCGGGACAATCTGGCGCTCTACCGCGCCCACCCGTGGCTGCTGCGCGCCGAGACCACCCGGCCGGTCCTCGGCCCCAACGTGCTCGCCAAGTACGACCACGAGCTGCGTGCGGTCGCCGGCATCGGGCTCGACGACGTGGAGATGGACGCCGTGCTGACCCTCGTGCTCGGGCACGCCAAGAGCGCGGCCCGGGCCGCCGTCGACGTGGTCGAGCTGGAGCGCGAGACCGGGATGACCGACGACCAGTGGTGGCAGACGCACGCGCCCTGGTTGGAGAAGTTCATGACGGCCGGCAACTTCCCGCTCGCCGCCCGGATCGGCACGGCCGCGGGCATGGCGCACGGCGCGGCGTACGGGCCGGACCACGCGTTCGAGTTCGGTCTCCAGCGGGTGCTCGACGGCATCTCGGTGGTGGTCGCCGAACGGTCGGCGGGCGGCTGACGGCCCACTATGGTGGTCGCATGATCACCTGCGTGGTGCACTACACCATCGACCCGGCGCAGATCGAGGCGTTCGAACGGTTCGCCCGCGCCTGGATGCGGCTGGTGCAGCGGCACGGCGGGGTGCACCACGGTTACTTCCTGCCCGCCGAGGGCGCCAGCGACCGGGCCGAGGCGCTGTTCAGCTTCGACAGCCTGGCGGCGTACGAGCGGTACCGGACCCGCTTCGGCGTCGACCCGGACTTCGTCGCCGCCGACCGGATCCGCGACGAGTCGGGCTGCGTCCTGCGCTACGAGCGCACCTTCATGCGTCCGCTCCTGCCGACCGACTGACCTCGCCGGCATCGGGCCGGGCGGCCGTGCCGTCCGCGGCGGCGGCGTAGCGCCGGGCCAGGTGGGCGAAGGCGGCCCGCAGCTCCGGCGGCCCGACCACCTCGATGTCGGCGTCGTAGCGGCCGAGCACGGCCGCCAGCCCCGGCCAGGACCAGGCGCCCAGCACCAGCCGGCAACGGTCCGGCCCGAGTTCCTCGACCAGGCCGTCGCGGGTCCAGGTGGAGACCGTCCGGGCGGGCAGGTCGAGGATCACCTCGCCCCGGCACGGCCAGTCGCCGGGGCCGCCGGCGCCGCGGAACCGCCCGGCGACGAACGCGGCCACGTCCCCGCCGGGCAGCTCGCGCGGGGTGAACCGGGGGCCGGTGGGGGTACGCGGACGGAGCCGGTCGACGCGGAAGGTGCGCCAGTCGTCGCGGTCCAGGTCCCAGGCGACCAGATACCAGCGCCCGCCCCAGGTGACCAGGTGGTGCGGCTGCACCCGGCGGGGGAGCGGCGCGCCGCCGGTCGGGTCGGCCGTCGACGCGGGCGGATAGTCGAAGCGCAGCACCTCCCGGGCGTGCACGGCGGCGCTGAGCGTCATCAGCAGGGCCGGCTCGACCCGGGGCTTCGCCGCCGCGCCGGCCCGTTCCACGGCGACGACCCGCAGGGCGTCGACGCGGTGGCGCAGCCGCGCCGGCATCACCTGCCGGACCGTGGTCAGCGCCCGCGCGGCGGCCTCCTCGATGCCGGTGACAGTGGTCGCGGCGGTCTGCAGCGCCACGGTGAGCGCGACGGCCTGCTCGTCGTCGAAGAGCAGCGGCGGCAGGGCCGAGCCGGCGCCCAGCCGGTAGCCCCCGTCCGGTCCCTTGGCGCTGGCGATCGGATAGCCCAGCTCGCGCAGCCGGTCGACGTCGCGGCGCACGGTGCGCGGGCTGACCCCGAGCCGTTCGGCAAGCACCGCGCCCGGCCAGTCGCGGCGGGCCTGGAGCAGGGACAGCAGGGAGAGCAGCCGGGCGGAGGTCGTCGACATGTTCCGCATTCTGCCGGCAGTAGCGGACACAACCTGTCCGCTACGCCTGCGAGGGTGGACCCGTACCCGATCAGAACCGGAAGGAACCGATGACCATGACCGTCCCGACCACGACCCCCACCGCGCTCGACGCCGAGCGGGCCGACCTGCTCCGCGCGCTCGCCGCCGCCCGCGCCGCGCTCACCGCCACGGTGCGCGACCTCACCGACGCGCAGGCCGGCGAGCGTCCCACCGTCAGCGCGCTCTGCCTGGGTGGCGTGCTCAAGCACGTCGCGTCCGGCGAGGAGGACTGGCTGCGGTTCGTGACCGAGGGGCCGGCGGTGATGACCTTCGACCTGCCCGCGGGCGTGACCTGGGCGGACTTCATGGCCGGGACGGCGCGCGAGCTGCCGCGGTGGGCGATCGACCGGGAGCGGACGTTCCAGATGCTGCCCGAGGACACGCTGCCGGCCATCCTCGACCGGTACGCCCGGGTGGCCGCCCGCACCGAGGAGATCATCGCGGCCGTCGACGACCTGTCCGCGACGCAGCCGGTGCCGGACGTGCCCTGGCAGGAGCCCGGCACGGTGCTGAGCGTGCGCGAGGTGCTGATGCACGTCATCGCCGAGACCCGCCAGCACACCGGCCACGCGGAGATCCTGCGCGAGACGCTCGACCGGCAGAGCGCCGGCTGAACCCGGCGGGGGCCGGTCAGGCGCCGGCCGGCCCCACCGCGCGGCCCATCCGGGTCACCGCCTCGGTCAGCACGGCGGGCGAGGTGGCGAAGTTGAGGCGCACGAAGCCGGCGCCGCCGGCGCCGAAGACGTGCCCGGAGCTGAGCGCCACCCGGGCGTCGTCGAGGAACATCCGCGCCGGGCCGGCCAGGTCGCTCGCCACCCCCGGCCCGTCACCCGGCGACTCGGTGGGCACGCCGAGTCGGGTGCAGTCCAGCCAGGCGAGGAACGTGCCCTCGGGCCGGTGCCAGGTGACCTCGGGCAGGTGCTCGGCAAGCAGCGACCCGAGCAGCGCGCGGTTCGCGTCGAGGCCGTCGAGCAGCAGGTCCAGCCAGGGCCCGCCGGCGCCGAACGCGGCGGTGTGCGCGAGCACCCCGAGGTGGCTGGGGCCGTGGCTGACCTCCTCCGGCATCCGGGCCAGATCGGCGGCAGCCGCCGGCCCGGCGACCGCCAGCGCCGCCTTGAGCCCGGCGAGGTTCCACGCCTTCGACGCCGAGAGCAGGGCGAACGCGTCCTCCGCGCCGGGAACCATGAGGTACGGGGTGAACCGCGCGCCGGCAAGCGCCAGTGGCGCGTGGATCTCGTCGGAGAGCACCCGCACGCCGTGCCGCGCGGCCAGCTCGGCGACGGCCGCCAGCTCGTCGGCGCGATGCACCACCCCGGTCGGGTTGTGCGGGTTGCAGAGCAGGAACGCCGGCCGGTCGCCGAGGTCCCGCGCCCGGCGGAACGACTCATCCAGCGCGGTGAGGTCCAGCCGCAGGTCCGGCCCGAGTGGAGCCTCGAGCACCCGCCGGTCGGCGTGCGTGACGAACGCGTAGAACGGCGGATAGACGGGCGGACAGACCACCACCGCGTCGCCCCGCCCGGTGACCAACCGCAGCACCTCGACCACGCCCGTCATCACGTCCGCCACAATCGTGCTGCGTCCGACCGGGAAGTCGGCCCAGCCCCAGCGCTGCGCGGCGAACCCGGCGAGCGCCTCCGCGTACGCCGTCCCGTACGCGTAGCCGGTGTCGCCCAGGTCGACCGCGCGGCGCAGCGCGGCGGCCACCGGCGGGGCCAACGGCACGTCCTGCTCCGCCACCCACAGCGGCAGCACGTCCGGCGGGTGCAGCCGCCACTTGACGCTTGTGCGCTGCCGGAGCTGGTCGAGCGTGAGCCGGGTCAGCGGATTGCGATCGTCGGCGGAAACACGCATGCCGTCCACCCTAGGCTTCCCTACCATTTGCCCGATGGCCCACCCGACGTACCCGCTGCGCACCCCGCGGCTGCTGCTGCGCCCCGTCACCCTGGACGACCTCGACGACGTGCACGCCTGGCAGCGCCGCCCCGACGTGGTCCGCTGGATGCGCGGCGCGGAGCCGCGTACCCGCGCGCAGTCCCTCGCGTCGGTGACCGCGATGGCCGGCGAGGACGCGCTGCGCGCGGAGGGTGACTGCCTGACGCTTGCCGCGGTCTCCGCGGGTCGGGTGGTCGGGGCGGTGGAGCTGGTCTGGGGCGGCGCGGCCGACCGCACCGGCGAGCTCGGCTGGGTCTTCCACCCCGACCACGGCGGCCGTGGGCTGGCCACCGAGGCGGCCGGGGCGCTGCTGGACTGGGGTTTCGGTGCGTTCGGGCTGCACCGGGTGGTGGCCCGGTGCCACGCCGACAACGAGCCGTCCGCCCGCCTGGCCACCCGGCTCGGCATGCGGCGGGAGGCCCGGCACGTGCGCAGCTACCGGTTCCGGGGCGGGTGGGCCGACCAACTCGTCTTCGCGGTTCTCGCCGACGAGTGGCGGTCGCGCGCGAGCTGAGCCGGGGTCAGTCGGCGACGACCGGGTCGCCGACCCGGATCTCGCCTGTGGTCACCGGGATCAGCCACACGCCGAACCAGACCTTGCCGTCCTGCCGGCGGTGCCGCGCCAGCGTGCGGATCGGCTCCTTGCCGCGGGTGAACGTCACCGAGTCGATCAGCGTCAGCTCGCAGCGGTCGCAGCGATCGGCGACCCGGAAGTCGACCGTGCCGATCCGCAGCCGCGTCCAGCCGTCCTCGGCGAACGGCTCGACCGGCCCGTCGAGCACCACCGTGGGGCGGAACCGTGCCATCGGCAGCGGATCGGGCGCCGGCTCGCCCCGCTCCAGCGCGCCCTCGACGATCCAGTCGCGCAGCCGGCGCAGCGACGGCAGCGTGGCGACCAGCAGCGGGCCGGCGTCGGAGAGGTTCAGCGGGTCACCCGGTCGGCCGCCGTGCGCGGTCGAGACGGGCCGGCGACGCGGGTCGTCCAGCCAGCCGAGCCGCACCTGACGGTCCAGCCGGTCGGAGAGCCAGTCGTGCGCCTCGCCGGCCGCGAGCCGCACCGTGTCCAGCCGGGACAGGGAGGTGGCGGCCGGCGGCCCCTGCACCGGCTCGGCGACGGTGAGCGACGCGCCGCCGGAGTCGGTGAGCGTGACCGACCCGGGTCCGGGCACGGCGGTCAGGCCGAGCATCCGGGGCGCGGCACGGGCGGTGAGCACACCGCCGTCGGGTTGCAGGAGCATCCAGCGCCGGTCGTGGCGCAGCCCCCACGGCTCGACCGTGGCCCGGTCCACGTCGACACCGGCCAGGGACTTCACCGGGTGGATGTGCGTCGAGACGAGCCGCATGCCTCAGCCGACCTTCGGGGTGGCCCGGTCGATGATGGCGGCGAGGTCGACCCCGCCGGGCAGCGTCCCGTACGCCTGGCCGTGGTCGCCGTCCAACCGGGAGGCGCAGAACGCGTCCGCGACCGCGGGGTGGCCGTGGCGCACCAGCAGCGAGCCCTGGAGCACGAGCGCCAGCCGCTCGACCACCCGGCGGGCCCGCAACTCCAGGTCGGTGTGGTCGGACAACTCGTCGCGCACCCGGCGGACCGCGGCGTCCAGGCGCGCGTCCGCGCCGGCCGAGGCCGCCACCTCCGCCTCGTACGCGGCAAGCACCTGCGGCTCACGGGTGAGCGCGCGCAGCACGTCAAGCGCGGCGACGTTGCCGGAGCCCTCCCAGATCGAGTTCAGCGGCGACTCGCGGAACAGCCGTGGCATGCCGGACTCCTCGACGTACCCGTTGCCGCCCAGGCACTCCAGCGCCTCGGCGGTATGCCCAGGCCACCGTTTGCACACCCAGTACTTGCCGACCGCGAGCGCCAGGCGCTTGAACGCGGTCTCACCGGCGTCACCGCGGGCCGACCGGTCCGTCGCGCCGGCCAGCCGCGTCATCAGCACGGTGGCGGCCTCGGACTCCACCGCCAGGTCGGCCAGGACGTTGCGCATCAGCGGCTGGTCGGCCAGGTAACGGCCGAACGCCCGACGGTGCGTGGCGTGGTGCGCGGCAGTGGTGACGCCCTGGCGCATCCCGGCCGCCGCGCCGATCACACAGTCCAGCCGGGTCAGGTTGACCATGTCGATGATGGTGCGCACGCCCCGGCCCTCGTCGCCGACCGGCCACGCCACCGCGTGCTCGTACTCGATCTCGGCGGAGGCGTTGGAGCGGTTGCCGAGCTTGTCCTTCAGCCGCATCAGCCGCATCGCGTTGCGACTGCCGTCGGGCAGCACGCGGGGGACCAGGAAGCAGGTGAGCCCGTCCGGCGCTTGGGCGAGGGTGAGGAACAGGTCGCACATCGGCGCCGAGGTGAACCACTTGTGCCCGACCAGCCGGTAGCTGCCGTCCGGCTGGGGTCGGGCGGTGGTGGTGTTGGCCCGTACGTCCGAGCCGCCCTGTTTTTCGGTCATCGACATGCCGGCGAGCAGGCCGCGCTTGCGAAGCGGCGGGCGCAACCCGAAGTCGTACTCGGTGGCGGTGAGCAGCGGCTCGTAGCGTGCCGCCAGTTCGGGGCTGTGCCGCAGCGCCGGGATCGCCGCGTAGGTCATCGAGATCGGGCAGCCGTGCCCGGCGTCGGGCCGCCACACGTAGAAGCCGGCGGCCCGGGCCACGTGCGCGCCCGGCCGGTCGTCGGCCCACGGCGCCGCGTGCAGGCCGTGCCCGACCGCGGTGCGCATCAGCTCGTGCCAGGACGGGTGGAACTCCACCTCGTCGACGCGGTGGCCGTACCGGTCGTGGGTGCGCAGCGCCGGCGGGTGCTCGTTGGCCAGCCGGCCGTGCTCGGCGGCCGGCTCGCCGCCGGCCAGCCGGCCGAGGTCGTGCAGCCCGGCGGCGGCCCACCCGGCGCCCTCCCGGGCCAGCCCGTCGAGCAGCGCCGGGTCGTCGGCGGTGTCGTATCCGACAAGCGGGGGGACCTGGTTGACGACCTCGTGTGTGGTCACGGTGACACTCCCAGCGCGCACGGTGGCGGAAGGTGGATTGAACCACCGTTCAATCCCGGCCGGCAACCGCGCGTGGACCAGTCAGTTTGACTGGATTCGTTTGACATCATCCCGCCCGGCGAGAAGACTCGCCGAAACTTTCTTTTGTTCGGGAAGCGGCAGGGGGGCCAATGTCCAGGAACAAGATCGGCGTGATCGGCGCCGTGCTCACCCTCGCGGTCGGCGTTCTGTCCGGATGCACCGGCGGTGAGAGCGTCGACGTCGGCGACGGCGGGGGGAACGCCGGCGGCGCCGGGGGTGTCCTCAACGCCGCGATCGGCGGCGAGCCGGACCAGCTCGACCCGCACAAGACCTCGGCGTACTACAGCTTCCAGGTCCTGGAGAACGTCTACGACACCCTTGTCGAGCCGGACGCCGACCTGAAGATGGTGCCCGCGCTCGCTACCAAGTGGACCACGAGCGAGGACCAGCTCACCTGGACGTTCACCCTGCGCGACGGCGTCACGTTCTCCGACGGCTCGCCGCTGACCTCGGAGGACGTCGTCTACTCCTACGAGCGGATCATCAAGCAGAAGCTGAACAACGCCTACAAGTTCGACACCGTCAAGTCGGTGACCGGGCCCGACCCGGCGACCGTCGTGGTGACGCTGAGCGCGCCCACGCCGAACCTGCTGGCCAACCTCGGCGGGTTCAAGGGCGTGGCGATCGTCGAGAAGGACAACGTCGAGTCTGGCAAGGTGAAGACCGCGCCGGTCGGCAGCGGCCCGTTCAAGGTGGCCGGCTACACCTCCGGCGACAGCATCAAGCTGGTCCGCAACGACGCCTACTGGGGTGACAAGCCGAAGCTGGACGGGGTCACCTTCACCTTCGTCAAGGACCCCACGGTGGCGCTGCAGAACCTGCGCAGCGGCCAGGTCCAGTGGACCGACAACCTGCCGCCGCAGCAGGTGAAGTCGTTGCAGGACGATGACGACCCGGTGGTCGAGTCGGCCCCTTCCACCGACTACTGGTACGTGGCGCTCAACGAGGCCCGCAAGCCGTACGACAACCCCGAGGTCCGGCGCGCGATCGGCTACGCCCTGGACCGCGAGGCGATCACCAAGGCGGCCAAGTTCGGCCTCGCCACCGTCAACCAGACCGCCATCCCGAAGAACAGCGCGTTCTTCTACGACTACGCGCCCTACTCGCACGACCCGGGCAAGGCGAAGCAGATGCTCGGCCAGGCCGGCGTCACCAACCTCACCATGGACCTGATGGTCACGAGCGAATACCCGGAGACGGTCACCGCCGCCCAGGTCATCGCCGCGCAGCTCAAGGACGTCGGGATCACCGTGAAGATCCGTACGCTGGACTTCGCCCAGTGGCTCGACGAGCAGGCCAAGAGCAACTTCGACGGGTTCATGCTTGGTTGGCTGGGCAACGTCGACCCGGACGAGTTCTACTACGCCCAGCACCACACCGGCGGCGCGTTCAACTTCCACAAGTACACCAACCCGGCCGTGGACAAGCTGCTGGACCAGGCCCGCACCGAGACCGACCAGAACGCCCGCAAGCAGGCGTACGACCAGGCGGCGAAGCAGATCGTCGACGACGCCAGCTACCTCTACCTCTACAACCCGGACGTGGTGCAGGGGTGGTCGAAGAAGGTCTCCGGCTACGACGTCCGCAGCGACCGGGCGATCCGGTTCCGCACGGTCGCCCTCGGCAAGTGAGATGACCCGTTTCGTCCTACGGCGGGTCCTGCAGTCCGCGGTCGTGCTGCTCGGGGTGACCCTTGTGGTCTTCCTGCTGCTGCAGCTGGTGCCGGGCGACCCCGTCCGGGTGGCGCTCGGCACCCGCTTCGACCCGCAGACGTACGAGGCGCTGCGCTCCCGCGCCGGGCTGGACCAGCCGCTGCCGGTCCAGTACGCCAGCTATCTCGGCCACGCGCTCACAGGTGACCTCGGGGTCAGCTTCCGCACCGGCCAGCCGGTCAGCCGGATCGTGCTGGAACGGCTGCCGGCGACGTTGTCGCTCGCCGTCACCGCGGTGGTGTTCGCCCTGCTCGTCGCGTTCCCGCTGGGCATCGTGGCGGCGGTGCGCAGCGGCTCGGCGGTCGACCACGCCGCCCGCGTGTTCAGCCAGTTCGGCGTCTCGGTGCCCGACTTCTGGATGGGCATCATGGGGATCATCCTCTTCGCCGGTGTGCTGGGTTGGCTGCCGCCGTCGGGTTACGTGGCGCTCACCGAGGATCCCGGCCGGTGGGCCTCGCACGTGGCCCTGCCGGCGGTCACCGTCGGTCTGGTCACCGCGTCGATCCTCACCCGGTTCATCCGCTCCTCCGTGCTGGAGGTGCTCTCCGCCGACTACGTGCGCACCGCCGAGGCGAAGGGGCTGCGCAACCGGGTGGTGATCCTGCGGCACGTGCTGCGCAACGCGCTGATCCCGGTCGTCACAGTGGTCGCGGTGCAACTCGCAAGCCTGCTCGGCGGCGTGATCGTCATCGAGGTGCTGTTCGCCTGGCCCGGCATCGGCCGGCTCACCTTCGACGCCGTGCAGGCCCGCGACTACCCGGTCCTGCAGGGCGCCGTGCTGCTCGTCGCCGCGCTGTTCCTGCTCGTCAACCTGTTGGTGGACATCCTCTACGCCCGCCTCGACCCGAGGATCACGGTCAAGTGAGCGACGCATCGGAGAGCACCGGACGCCGGGTCCTCGACGCGCTGCGCCGCGACCCGCTCGCCGTCGGCGGCACGGTCGTCCTGCTGCTGCTTGTCGTGGTGGGCGTCGCCGGCCCGTGGCTGGCCCCGGCCGGCGTCAACGACGTGGACGTGGACCAGATGCTGCGACCACCGAGCGGCTCGCACCTGTTCGGCACCGACGAGTTGGGCCGGGACGTGCTCAGCCGGGTGCTTGTCGCGGCCCGCGTCTCGCTCGAGGTCGGCGTGGTGAGCGTCGGCATCGCGCTCGTGGCCGGCGTGACGCTCGGGCTGTTCGCCGGCTACTACCGGGGCTGGCTGGACAGCGTGCTGATGCGCTGCATGGACGTGCTGTTCGCGTTCCCGGTGCTGCTGCTCGCGGTGGCCATCGTGGCGGTGCTCGGCCCCGGCCTGCTCACCGCCATGGTCGCCATCGGGGTGGTCTACACGCCGATCTTCGCCCGGATCACCCGCGCGGGCGTCCTCTCCGTACGCGAGCAGGTCTTCGTCCGGGCGGCCGTCTCCATCGGCGCGTCGGACCTGCGCATCATGCGCCGGCACGTGCTGCCGAACATCGCCGCGCCGCTGATCGTGCAGACCTCGCTGTCGCTGGCGTTCGCGATCCTCTCCGAGGCGGCGCTGTCCTTCCTCGGCCTCGGCATCCAACCGCCGGCCCCGGCGTGGGGGCGGATGCTCTTCGACGGGCGTGGCTTCGTCACCGACGCCTGGTGGCTCGGAGTGTTCCCGGGCGCGGCGATCTTCCTGACCGTGCTCGCGTTCAACCTGGTCGGCGACGCGCTGCGGGACGTGCTCGACCCGCGTCAGCTCACCGTCAGCGAGGCCCGGAGGAGTGGCCCATGAGCGAGGAGGCCGTGTTCTCGGTCGAGGACCTCACCGTCACCGTCGGCACCCGGCGCGGGCCGGCCCGCGCCGTGGCCGGGGTGTCCTGGCAGGTCCGTGCCGGGGAGACGTTCGCGCTTGTCGGCGAGTCCGGCAGCGGCAAGAGCATGACGCTGCTCGCGGCCACCGGCCTGGCGCCGCGCGCCGCGACGGTCACCGGGCGGGTGCGGCTGCTCGACACCGAGCTGAGCGCGCTGCCCGACGACCGCCGTCGCAAGCTGCGCGGCCGGCACGTGGGGTTCGTGTTCCAGGACCCGATGACGTCACTCAACCCGGTGCTGCCGGTGGGCCGGCAGGTCACCGAGGCGGCCGAGGAGCACCTGGGGCTGACCCGCCGTGCCGCCCGCGCCCGGGCGGTGGAACTGCTCGACCTGGTGGGCATCCCGTCGGCCGCGCAGCGGGTCGACGCCTTCCCGCACCAGTTCTCCGGCGGCATGCGCCAGCGCGTCGTCATCGCCATGGCGCTCGCCTGCGAGCCGGACCTGCTGATCGCCGACGAGCCGACCACCGCGCTCGACGTGACCACCCAGGCCCAGATCGTCGAGCTGGTCGCCGACCTGCAACGGCGGCTCGGCACCGCGGTCGTCTGGGTCACCCACGACCTGGGCGTGGTCGCCGGCATCGCGGACACGGTCGCGGTGATGTACGGCGGGCGGATCGTCGAGCAGGGTCCGGTCGACGACGTGTTCGACACGCCGAGCCACCCGTACACCCGGGCCCTGCTCGCGGCCCGGCCGAATCCGGAACGGCGGGGCGAGGACCTGGTGGCCATCCCGGGCGCCCCGCCGAGCCCGCTCGACCTGCCACCCGGCTGCGCGTTCTGGCCGCGCTGCCCGGTGCGCGCCGACCCCCGGTGCGAGCACGAGCTGCCCCCGCTGACGCCGGTCCGCGCCGGGCACACCGTCCGCACCTTCTACCCGGGAGAGACGCCATGACAGCGGCGGACGTGGTCGCCGAACTGGACGACCTGGCGGTGCACTTCCCGACCCGGGCCGGCCTGGTCCGCGCCGTGGACGGCGTCACCCTTGCAGTACGCCGGGGCGAGACGCTCGGCCTCGTGGGCGAGTCGGGCAGCGGCAAGTCCACGGCCGGCCTGGCGTTGATGCGACTTGTCGACCCGACCGCCGGGCGGGTCCGGGTGGCCGGCGCGGACGTGACCGGCCTGTCCCGGCGTCGCCTGCGCGGCATGCGCCGGCACGTGGCGATGGTCTTCCAGGACCCGCAGGCGTCGCTTGACCCGCGTCGCACGGTCGGGGACAGCATCGCCGAGCCGCTTACCGTGCACCGGCTGGCGTCGTCCGCCGCCGCCCGCCGGGACCGGGTGGCCGAGCTGCTGGACCTGGTCGGCCTGCGCGCCGACACCGCCGGCCGGCACCCGCACGAGCTGTCCGGCGGCCAGCGCCAGCGGGTCGGGGTGGCCCGCGCGCTTGCCGGCGAGCCGGACCTGATCGTCCTGGACGAGCCGATCGCCTCGCTGGACCTGAGCGTGCAGGCGCAGATCATGAACCTGCTCCGGCACCTGCAACGCGACCTCGGGCTCACCTACCTGTTCATCGCGCACGACCTGTCCGCCGTGGAGCACATGAGCGACCGGATCGCGGTGATGTATCTCGGTCGGATCGTCGAGACCGGCCCGCCGGAGCGCATCTACCGGCGGCCGGCCCACCCGTACACGGCCGCGCTGCTGTCGGCGGTGCCGGTGGCCGATCCGCGGGTCGAGCGGAAACGCCGCCGCACCGTGCTCTCCGGTGACATTCCCAGCCCGGTGGACCCGCCAAGCGGCTGCCGCTTCCGTACCCGCTGCCCGCAGGCCCGCCCGGAGTGTGCCGGGACCGACCCGGCGCTGGCCGAGGTCGGCGCCGACCACCACGCGGCCTGCCTGTTCCCGCTCGACGGCGCGGTCGCCGATCCCGCGTAGGATCCACGCCGATGACGTTCACCACCCGGCCGACGCTGCGCGGCACGTTCGGCATGGTCTCCTCGACGCACTGGCTGGCCAGCCAGTCCGCCATGGGTGTGCTGGAGCGGGGCGGGAACGCCTTCGACGCCGCGGTCGCCGCCGGGTTCGTGCTGCACGTGGTCGAGCCGCACCTCAACGGCCCCGGCGGCGAGGTCCCCGCCGTGCTGGCCACGGCCGGCGATCCCACCCCGCGGGTGCTCTGCGGCCAGGGTCCGGCGCCGGCCGGCGCCACCGTCGCGCACTTCCGCTCGCTCGGTCTGGACCTGGTGCCCGGCTCCGGCCCGCTGGCCGCGGTGGTGCCCGGCGCGGTGGACGCCTGGCTGCTGTTGCTGCGCGACCACGGCACCCGTTCCCTCGACGAGGTGCTGGAACCGGCGATCGGCTACGCCGCCGCCGGCCACCCGCTCGTCGGCGCCGCCGGGCAGACCGTGGCCCGGGTCCGGACGCTGTTCACCGAGGACTGGCCGACCTCCGCGCATCTCTGGCTGCGCCACGGCCGGCCGCCGGCGCCGGGGGAGATGGTCACCAACCCGGCGTACGCGGAGACGCTGCGCCGGCTCGTCGACGCCGGCCGGGCGGCCGGGGCGGACCGGACCGCGCAGATCGAGGCGGCCCGGCGCGCCTGGCGGGAGGGTTTCGTCGCCGAGGCGGTCGACAGCTTCAGCCGTCTCCCGTTCCGCGACTCCAGCGGCCGGCCGCACGCCGGGCTGGTCACCGGCGACGACCTGGCCGGCTGGTCGGCCACCTGGGAGGAACCGGTCACGCTCGACTGGCGTGGGCACACGGTGGCGAAGACCGGTTTCTGGGGTCAGGGTCCGGTGCTGCTGCAGACGTTGGCGACGCTCGACGCGCTCGACGACCCCGCCGCGCTCGACCCGTCCACCCTGGACGGGATGCACGCCCAGGCCGAGGCGCTCAAGCTCGCCTTCGCCGACCGGGAGGCGTGGTACGGCGACACCGACGTGCCGGGCGGGGCGCTGCTGTCGGCGGCGTACGCGCGGGAGCGGGCCGCGCTCGTTCGTGACCGTGCCTCGACCGCGTTGCGCCCGGGCAGCCCGGCGGGCGTGTCGCCGCGACTGCCGGCGCACCTGCGCGCCGACGCCGCCCGGCGGGGCGGCCCGCAGGATCCGACCACGGGCGAGCCCACGGTCCGGGCCGACGGGGTGACCCGCGGCGACACCTGCCACGTCGACGTGGTCGACCGGTGGGGCAACATCATCTCGGCCACGCCGAGCGGCGGGTGGTTGCAGAGTTCGCCGGTCATCCCGGAGCTGGGCTTCCCCCTGGGTAGCCGGTTGCAGATGTGCTGGCTGGAGGAGGGGCTCGCCTCGACGTTGCGGCCGGGCCGGCGCCCGCGTACGACGTTGAGCCCGACGCTTGTGCTGCGCGACGGCGAGCCGGTGCTGGCCTGCGGCACGCCCGGCGGTGACCAGCAGGACCAGTGGCAGTTGCTGTTCCTGCTGCGTCACCTGGTCGGCGGCGTGGAGTTGCAGGAGGCGATCGACGCCCCAGCGTGGCACACCACGAGCCTGCCGGCGTCGTTCTACCCGCGCGAGGTCGAGCCGGGCGTGCTTGTGGTGGAGGACCGCGTCGATCCCGCGGTGCTGGCCGGCCTGGGCGCGCGGGGGCACACCGTCCGCCTCGCGGACCCGTGGAGCCTGGGCCGCCTGTGCGCGGTCACCCGGGACCCGCGCACAGGCGTCCTGTCGGCCGCCGCCAACCCGCGGGGCGCCCAGGGCTACGCCACCGGCCGCTGACCCACCCCACCCCACCCCACCCCGCCCCGCCCCGCCCCGCCCCGCGCCCCGCCCCGCCCCACCCCGCCCCGCCCCGTCGATCTTGGACTTGTGGTGCCATGGTTTGCGGCGTGCGCCACCTTTGTGAGGTGCCACAACTCCAAGATCGACAAAATTCGGGGCGCGTGGAGGCGCGGGACCGGCGCACCGCCCGAGACGTGGTGGCTCGGGCGCCGAGCCGGGAACTCGGCGGCCGGGCGATCACCGTGAACCTGGTGAATCCCGGGCCTACGGACACCGACTCGAACCCGGCGGACGGTCCGAACGCGGGCACGATCAACGGTTTCACCGCCCTCGGCCGCTATGCGGAGCCGGCGGAGGTTGCCGCCGCGGTGGCGTTCCCCGCCGGCCCCGACAGGCGTTACGTCACCGGCGCCACGATCAACGTCGACGGCGGCGTCGCCATCTGACCATCGGGTCGCCGCGCGCGGGGCCCGGCCCGGTCGGACCGGGACGGACCCCGCGCGCGGCGCTCAGCCGTCGATCCGGGTGATGTTGCGGATCTTGTTGGCGGCGTCAAGCGCCGCCACCTTGTACGCCTCGGCGAGCGTCGGATAGTTGAACACCGCGTCGAGCAGGTAGTCGACGGTGCCGCCGCAGCCCATCACGGCCTGGCCGATGTGGACGATCTCGGTGGCGCCGGTGCCGAACACGTGCACGCCGAGCAGCCGCCCGTCGCCCGGGGAGACGAGCAGCTTGAGCATGCCGTACGAGTCGCCGACGATCTGCCCCCGGGCGAGTTCCCGGTAGCGGGCGATGCCCACCTCGAACGGGGTGGATGCCTCGGTCAGCTCGTCCTCGGTCTTCCCGACGAAGCTGATCTCCGGGATGGTGTAGATGCCGATCGGTTGCAGCTCCGACATGGTGCGGGCGGGTTCGCCGCAGGCGTGCTGCGCGGCCAGCCGGCCCTGCTCCATCGAGGTGGACGCGAGCGCCGGGAAGCCGATGACGTCGCCGACGGCGTAGATGTTGTCGACAGCGGTGCGGTAGTTGGCGTCGACCTGGATCCGGCCACGGTGGTCGGCGGTGAGGCCGGCCGCGTCGAGCGCGAGGTCGTCGGTCTGCCCCTGCCGGCCGGCGGAGTACATCACCGTGTCGGCGACGATCTTCTTGCCGCTGCGCAGCACGCAGAGCGCGGCGGTGCGGTGCTTCTCCACCGCGGCCACCTCCTCGCCGAAACGGAAGGTCACCGACAGGTCCCGCAGGTGGTACTTGAGGGACTCGACGATCTCGTCGTCGCAGAAGTCGAGCATCCCGTCGCGGCGCTCGACCACGGTCACCTTCGTGCCGAGCGCGGCGAACATCGACGCGTACTCCATCCCGATCACGCCGGCCCCGACCACCACCATGCTGCGCGGCACGGCCTGGAGGTTGATCACGCCGTCGGAGTCGACGATGGTCCGGTCGTCGAAGTCGACGCTGTCCGGGCGGGCCGGCCGGGTGCCGGCGGCGATGACCGCCTTGTCGAAGGTGATCCGCTCCTCCCGGCCGGAGCCGGCGTCGACCCAGACCGCGTGCGGGTCGGCGAACCGGCCGGTGCCGGTGATCATCGCGATCCGGTTGCGGGCCAGTTGGTTGCGGATGACGTCGGTCTGCCGGGTGATCACGTGCTGGGTGCGGGCGGCCAGGTCGGCGACCGTGATGTCCTCCTTGACCCGGTAGCTGCTGCCGTAGAGGTCACGCTGACTCAGCCCGGTCAGGTAGAGGACGGCCTCGCGCAGCGTCTTGGACGGCACGGTGCCGGTGTTGATGCACACCCCGCCGAGCATGTCGCGCCGGTCGACGATTGCCACCCGCCGCCCCAGTTTGGCCGCGGCGATGGCCGCCTTCTGTCCACTCGGTCCTGATCCCAGCACCAGTAGGTCGTAGTCGTACACGAGAGTCAGCCTCGCAGGATGTGCGGCCCGACGCCAGCCGTGGGGCCCCGCGTGGTGCGCGGGGCCCCACGGTGTCAGCGGCCCTGGAGCGCGCGGACGTTGTCGCCGAACGTCCAGCCCTTCGACCCGTCCCAGTTGATCGACCAGGTCATCAGCCCCTTGAGGCCGGGGACGGAGTTGTGGGCCTGGCTCACCGACGACGGGCTCATGTAGCCGCCGCCCGCGCCGGACTGCGCCGGCAGACCGGGGACCTGCTTGTCGTAGGGGACGCGGATCGTGGTGCCCTGGACGGTGAGCCCGTTGTTCAGGCACTGCGTCTGCACCGTGAAGCCCGGCACGGTGCCGGCCGGGTACGAGTCGCCGGCGCAGCCGTACATCGAGCCGTTGTAGTACTGCATGTTCAACCACCAGAGCCGGCCGTTGTCCGCGTACTTCTTGACGATCGGCAGGTACGCGCCCCAGATCGAGCCGTAGGTGACGCTGCCACCTGTGACGTACGCGGTCTCCGGCGCCATGGTGAGCCCGAAACCGGCCGGCATCTGGGCCAGCACCCCGTCGATGATCCGGATCAGGTTGGCCTGCGACGGCGAGAGCTGGTTGATGTTCCCGCTGCCGGTGAGCCCGGTCTCGATGTCGATGTCGATGCCGTCGAAGTTGTGCCGCTTGAGGATCGGCACGACGGTGGCGACGAACCGGTCGGCGACCGCGGTGGAGCTGAGGTCGATGCCGGCGGCGGCCCCGCCGATGGACAGCAGCACGGTCAGCCCGGCGGCCTTGGCCTGGCACACCTGCGCCGGGGTGGGCACCTTGACGCCGGCGTCCATGCCGTCCTCCCACAGCACGGTGCCGTCGGCGCGGATGACCGGGAACGCGGCGGTGACGACGTTGTAGCCGTGCCCGGTGATCCGGGAGTCGGTGATCGGGATCCAACCGAGCCCGGGGTGCACGCCGTTTGCCGCGCCGTCCCAGTTCTCCCAGTAGCCTTGGAGCACCTTCCCACCGGGCCGGGACTTCAGCGCGCAGGTGCCACCGCCGGTGGCGGTCGGGGTCGGCGTGGGCGTCCGGGTGGGGGAGGGGGAGGCGGTGGGGGTGGGTGACGGCGGCCGGGTGGTGGGGCTCGGTGACGGGGTGCCGCCGCCGGAGCAGGCGCCGAGGTCGGTCCAGAGCGCGGGTACGGCGGCCGGGTTCCATCCCGCGCCGGGCGGCGGGGTGTGCGTCACCAACGCCTGGTAGAGCCGGCCGGCGTAGCTGGCCCGGCTGCCGGCGGTCCAGGTGACGCCCTCGGCCCAGGCGGGCGCGTCGCAGGCCACGAGCGCGCCGCGCGCGGTCGCCCCGCCGCTGGCGGCCGGCAGGGCGACGGTGGCGGCGAGCAGCGCGCCGCCACCGAGCACAGCGGTGATCAGACGTCCGAGTCGCATGACATACCTCCTCGTCGATGCGCCGCAGGCTATCAGTTAACTTTGTTAAATGTAAATGCGCAGTAGTCTGTCACCACTTGGTTCACGACGTGAATGCGGGTCGCCGGCGGGCGGCCGAGGGAAGGACGGCGGCGGACGTGGACGCTAGACGCACCACGGTGCGCGACATGCGCCGGGCCAACCGGTCGGTCCTGCTCACCCGGATCTGGCTGGACGGCCCGCTCAGCCGGCACGAGCTGGGGCAGTCGACCGCGCTGAGCCTGGCCAGCGTGAGCAACCTGGTCGGCGAGATGATCGCCGAAGGGCTGGTCGAGGAGGCCGGCTCGGTCGAGTCCGACGGTGGACGCCCCCGGGTGCTGCTGCGCGTCGCACCCGGTTACGGCTACCTGGTCGGCGCCGACGTGGGCGAGACCCGGGTGCAGGTCGAGCTGTTCGACCTGAGCATGACCGCGTTGGCCAAGGCGGAATATCCGATCGCCGCCGCCGAGCCCGACCCGGCGCGGGTCGCCGACCACCTGCGGCACGGCCTCGCCGCGGTGACCGAGCAGTCAGGCGTCGACCCGGCCGCGGTGCTCGGCTTCGGCGTCGCCGTCTCCGGCACGGTCGAGCGCACCGCCGACGCCGTGGTGCACGCCCAGACCCTGGGCTGGGACGGTGTACCGCTCGGCGCGATGCTGCGCGCCGGCACCGACGTCCCGGTGCACATCGACAACGGCGCCAAGACGCTCGGCCAGGCCGAGATGTGGTTCGGCGCCGGTCGTGGCGTCCGGCACGCGGTGGTCGCCCTGGTCGGCTCCGGCGTGGGCGCCTCCGTGGTCGCCGACGGCGTCGGCTACCGCGGCGCGCACAGCAGCGCCGGCGAGTGGGGTCACACCACAATCGTGTACGGGGGGCGGCGCTGCCGCTGCGGCAACCTCGGCTGCCTTGAGGCGTACGTCGGGGCGGAGGGGGTGCTGGACCGGTTCCGGCAGGCCAACCGGGGTCGACCGGCGGCCGGCGGGGACGAGGAGACCGCGTTCGGCGAGCTGCTGCGCGCCACCGGCCGCACCGCCGCGAGGGTGATTGACGAGACGGTCGGCTACCTGGGCGCCGGGGTGGCGAACCTGGTGAACCTGTTCAACCCGGAGCGGGTGGTGCTCGGCGGCTGGGCCGGGCTGGCGCTCGGCGAGCGCCACCTGCCGGCGATCCGCGAGGCCACCGCGCGGCACGCGCTGCGCCAGCCGTACGCGCAGACCTCGATCGAGCTGTGCCGGCTCGGACCGGACGCGGTCGCGATGGGCGCGGCCACCCTGCCGATGACCCGGCTGCTGCGCGACGGCGGCGTGCCCCGCGAACCGGCGGTCCGACCCGCCCCGGCGCGGCGGCCGAACCGTCGTTGACGGGCCGGGCCGGCGTTCCCGCCGACCCGGCCACGATGGTCAGGACGGCAGCGTCCACTTCTGGTTGGCGCCGCCGGTGCAGCTCCACACCTGTGTCTTCGTACCGTCGGCGGAGGTGTTGCCGGTGACGTCGAGGCACTTGTTCGCCTGCGGGTTCACCAGGTCCCGGCCGGCGGTCCAGGTCCACTGCTGGGCGGCGCTGCCGTTGCAGGTCCACAACTGCGCCTTCGTGCCGTCGGCGGTGCCGCCACCGGCCACGTCCAGGCACTTGCCGAGCGCCCGGAGCGTGCCGTCGGCGGCCCGGGTCCACTGCTGGTTGGCGCCGCCGACGCAGCTCCAGATCTGCACCGGCGTGCCGTCGGCGCTGGCGTTGTCGGTGACGTCCAGGCACTTGCCGCCGATGCCGGTGACCGGGCCGGTCGGCGTGGGGCCGCCGCCGGACGGGGTGCCGGACCAGGTGAACGTGGCGGTGGTGCGGGCCGGCAGCGAGTAGGTGAAGGACTGTCCGCCCCACACCACCTTCACCGACTGTGCCGAGGTGCCGCCGTTGTGCGCGAGCAGCGCCTTGGAGCCGTCCGGGTTGCGGTAGGCGACGTTCGGCACGGTGCCGTTGGCGGTGGAGTCGATCCGGGTCGCGCCGGGCCGGACGAACTTGGTCAGGTGCCCGGTGGTGTAGTACTCGACTGTGTAGTCGACCTGGCCGGCCCGGGCGCCGCCCTCCTGCACGGTGATCAGGCCGGTGCAGGTGCCGCAGCCGCCGTTGTGCGGGCCCATGTTCTGGTTGACCGCGAGGCTCCACTTCACCACGCTGCGGCTCCAGTTCCGCGCGTAGGTCACGATGTCGGCCATGTCCTCGTTGTGCTGGTTGGTGATCCAGGTGCCGCCGGAGTGCTCGGTGCTGAACTGCGGCACCGCCGGATACTGCGCGCGGACCTGGCTGCCGACCGCCGGGTCACCGAAGTAGCCGTGCCAGGCGATGCCGCCGAAGAGCGGGTCGTTACGCACGCCGGAGTCGCCGAGCACGCCGGCGCCCATGGTGGCGTAGTCGCCGTAGTTCCAGTCGTGCACGAGCACCTTCGTGGTGAGGCCGGCGGCCCGGAACGCCGGGTAGACGAAGTTCTTGGTCAGCTCGGCCAGGCCGGAGGAGTTCCAGCTCATCCCCGGGTAGTCCATCGCGGTGGGGTTGCCGGACTGGCAGCAGTTCGGCTCGTTCTGCACCGACAGGTAGTCGACCTTCACGCCGCGCGCGGCGTACGCCTGGACGGTCTTGACCAGGTACTGGGCGTAGGTGGCGTAGTGCTCCCACTTCAGCCAGCCCATCTGGTCCATCCGGCCGTTGTCCTTCATCCAGCCGGGGGCGCTCCACGGCACCACCATCACCCGCAGCGCCGGGTTGAGCTGCCGGGCCTGCGCGGTGAGCAGTTCGACGTTCGTGTCGTAGCCGTTCGCCCCGAAGTCGCCGAGGTCGCAGCAGGTGTCGTCGAGGGACACGTTTCCGGGGCGGGACAGGTCGGACGCGCCGATCGGATTGCGCACGAACGACAGCCCGATGCCGTCGGTGGGGCTGAACAGCTTGCGCATCACCGCGTCACGGGTGGCCGCGCTGACCGGGCCGCCGCGTAGCAGGTGGGCGGTGGTGTCGGTGATGGACGCGCCGGCGCCGTCGAACGGCTGGTAGCGGGTGTTCTCGTCGACGGTGATGGTGTGGGTGGCGCCGGCGCTCGTGCCGGCGAAGCTCAGCGGGCTCTGCTGTTGCAGCCCGCGGGTGACGGTCCGGCCGCCGGAGTCGGAGGTGGTGGTGAGCCAGATGTTGACGGTCTCGCCGGCGGCGTGTGCCGCGGTGGTGGGGACGAGGGCGCCGGCGGTGAGGCAGAGCGTCAGGGCGACGCGGCCGGCGATGCGGGGAACGGTGGTGGGGGACACGGATGCTCCTTCCGGTGAATCGACATCCGCGAATGAGAAAACCGTTCTCCCCGTCTTATGTCAAGGAATGAAAAAAGTGGTCGGACCGGGCCCGGGACGTGCCGGGGCGGCCACCCGGGAAGCTCCCGCGCGGCCACCCCGGACGGTCGGGTCAGCGCTGCCCGCGCACCCGCCGGACGGTGTCGCGATACCACAGCGCACTGCGCTTCGGGGTGCGGCGCTGCGAGTCGTAGTCGACCCGGATGATGCCGAACCGCTTGTCGTAGCCGTACGCCCACTCGAAGTTGTCGAGCAGCGACCAGGCGAAGTAGCCGCGCACGTCCGCGCCGGCCTGCCGGGCCCGCGCCACCGCCCGCAGGTGCTCGGTCAGGTAGGCCACCCGGTCGTCGTCGGCCACGAACCCGTCGGCGTCCGCCTGGTCGTCGAACGCCGCGCCGTTCTCGGTGATCACCATGGGCACGCCCGGGTAGTCGCGGTGCAGCCGCACCAGCAGGTCGGTGAAGGACTCCGGCACGATCTCCCAGTCCATCGCGGTGCGCGGCAGGTCCCGGCGGACCACCCGGCGCACCGGCCTGCCGTCGTCGTCGCGCTCGCGGCCCTGCTCGTCCACCCCGGAGTGCAGTTGCCCGAAGTAGTAGTTCACCCCGAGGACGTCGATCGGGGTGGCGATCACCTCCAGGTCACCGTCGGAGACCGGGATCCGGACCCCCTCGGCGGCCAGGTCCGCCACCACGTCCTCCGGGTACGCGCCGCGCAGCACCGGATCCAGGTAGAGGCGGTTGCCCAGCCCGTCCGCCGCCCGGGCCGCGTCCCGGTCCGCCGCGCTGTCCGTGGCCGGGTCGGCGGTGGTCAGATTGAGCGTCAGGCCCAGCTCGACCGGTCCCGGCGCCGCCGCGCGCAGCCGCTGGGTGGCCAGGCCGTGCCCGAGCAGCAGGTGGTGCGCCGCCGCGATGCCGTCACCCAGGTTCCGCCGGCCCGGGGCGTGGTCGCCGTAGGCGTACCCGAGCATCGCCGAGCACCACGGCTCGTTGAGTGTGGTCCAGGTGCGTACCCGGTCGCCGAGCGCGGCGAAGACCAGCTCCGCGTAGTCGGCGATGCGGTAGGCGGTGTCCCGGTTCGGCCAGCCGCCCGCGTCCTCCAGCTCCTGCGGCAGGTCCCAGTGGTAGAGCGTCACCCACGGGTCGACGCCCCGGCCGAGCAACTCGTCCACAAGCCGGTCGTAGAAGCCCAGCCCGGCCGCGTTGGCCGGGCCGCGCCCGCCCGGCTGCACCCGCGGCCACGCCACCGAGAACCGGTACGTGTCCAGCCCCAGGTCGGCGATGAGCGCCACGTCCTGCGGCATCCGGTGGTAGTGGTCGCAGGCCACGTCGCCGTGGTCGCCGTTGGCCACCGCCCCCGGAACCCGGCAGAAGGTGTCCCAGATGGACGCGGTGCGGCCGTCCTCGGCCACCGCGCCCTCGATCTGGTACGACGATGTCGCCACCCCCCACCGGAAGGTCGGCGGCAGCGTGTCGATCGGGTCCGCCTGGTCCACACTCGGGCGGTTGAGGTCGGTGTCCATGGTTCTCCTCGCGGTAGCGGTGGGCTCGGGCGGGTCAGCGGGGTAGGGGTGCGACGGCCGGGTGCAGCCAGCACGCGACGGCCCGCGTCGGATCGTCGACGCCGGGCGGCCCCAGCACCGGCACCCGCTCGTCGCACCCGTCGAACGCCTTCGGGCAACGCGGGTGGAACGCGCAGCCGGCCGGCATGGCGCGCAGGTCCGGCGGGGAACCGGGGATGCCGGTCAGCTCGCGGCGCGGCCCGTGCAGCGCCGGGAACGAGTGCAGCAACCCCTCGGTGTACGGGTGCAGCGGCTCGGCGTACAGCCGGGCGGCGGGCGCCTCCTCGACGATCCGGCCGCCGTACATGATGGCGATCCGGTCGGAGAACTCCACGAGCAGCGACAGGTCGTGGGTGATGAACAGCACCGCGAAGCCGAGCCGTTCGCGCAGCTCGGCGAGCTGGCCGAGGATCTGGCGCTGCATCACCACGTCGAGCGCGGTGGTCGGCTCGTCCATGATGACCAGTTGCGGCTCCAGCGCCAACGCCATGGCGATCATGACCCGTTGCCGCATGCCGCCGGAGAGCTGGTGCGGATAGCTGTCCAGCCGGTCGGCGGCGATGCCGACAAGCCGCAGCAGATCCTTGGCGCGGGCCAGCCGGCCGGCCGCGGTGCTCTTCGGCTCGTGTGCCTTGATCACGTCGAGGAGCTGGGTGGAGACCTTGTGCACCGGGTTGAGCGAGTTCATCGCGCCCTGGAACACGATCGACGTCTCCGCCCAGCGGAACTGGCGCAGCCGGGCCGGGCTGAGCGTCAGCACGTCCACCGGCGGGCCGTCGACCGGGTGGTAGATCACCTGACCGCCGCTCACCACCCCGGGCGGGGGCAGCAGCCGGGTCAGCCCGTACGCCAGGGTGGACTTGCCGCTGCCGCTCTCCCCGGCCAGGCCGAGCACCTCGCCCCGGTGCAGGGTCAGGTCGACATCGCGGACCGCGTGCACCGCGTCCGCGCCGATGCCGTAGTCGACGCACAGCCCACGGATCTCCAGCACCTTGCCGTTCATGGGGTGACGTCCTTCCGGCTGTCCTGCATCGGCACGGCGGCGGCCTTCGGGGCCAGCACCGGGGTGAAGCCGACCCGCATCCGGACGGTCCGGCCGTCGGCGGTGCGGATCCGGGTCCGGCCGCCGGTGCGCAGCCGGGGGCTGACGAACTCGTCGATGCCGAAGTTGATCAGTGCGAGCGCGGTGCCGAGCAACGCGATGGCCAGTCCGGCCGGCACGAACCACCACCAGGCGCCCTGCGCGAGCGCCTGCTGGCCCTGCGCCCAGAACAGGATGGTGCCCCAGTTCCACGACGACACCGAGGAGATGCCGATGAACGCCAGGGTGATCTCCGACATCACCGCGAAGATCACGGTGCCGACGAAGCCGGAGGCGATGATCGCGGTCAGGTTGGGCAGGATCTCGAAGCCGATGATCCGCCAGGTCCGCTCGCCCGTGGCGCGCGCGGCCTCGACGTAGTCGCGGCGGCGCAACGACAGGGTCTGGGCGCGCAGCACCCGGGCGCCCCAGGCCCACGAGGTGAGGCCGATGATCAGCGCGACCAGAAGCTCGCCGGCCTGGTCGACGAGCGACGCCACGATGATGATCAGCGGCAGCGCGGGGATCACCAGGAACACGTTCGAGAGCGCCGACAGGCTCTCGTCGGCGGCGCCGCCCAGATAGCCGGCGGTCACCCCGATCAGGATGGACAGGATCATGGCCAGCACGCCGGCGATCAGCCCCACCACCATCACGCTGCGCGTGCCGACCAGGATCTGACTGAAGATGTCCTGGCCGAGGTGGGTGGTGCCGAACCAGTGCCGGGCCGAGGGGGCCTGGAGCACGTCGGCGCCGCGCGCGTCCGGGTCGTACGGCGCGATCCACGGCCCGATGACCGCAAGCAGCCCGTACACCCCGACGATGGCCAGCCCGGTGGCGGCCTTGCCGTTGGCGACGAAGCGGAACCGGCGTCGCCGCGCCCGGGCCGACGGCTGCGCCATCGCGCCCTGGCCGGGGATGACCTGCTCGATACTCGAAGGGGAGAGTGTCATCGGCTCAGCTCTTTCGGGTCCGCGGGTCGAGAAGCAGGTACGCGACGTCGGCGAGCAGGTTCGCCACCAGGACCGAGATCGTGATGATCAGGAAGATGCCCTGCATGAGCGGGTAGTCCTTGCTGCCGACGGCCTGGAAGAGCTGGAACCCCAGGCCCGGATAGGAGAAGACGATCTCCACGAGCAGCGTGCCGCCGACGATGAAACCGAGCGACAGCGCGAAGCCGGAGACGTTCGGCAGCAGCGCGTTGCGGGCGGCGTAGCTGAGCGCCACCCGGCGCTCGGAGAGCCCCTTGGCGTGCGCGACGGTGATGTAGTCCTCGCTGGAGACGGTGACCATCATGTTGCGCATGCTGAGGATCCAGCCGCTCATCGACGAGACCAGGATGGTCGCCGCGGGCAGGATGCTGTGCTGGAGCGCGCTCGGGATGAAGTACGCGTCGAACGCCGGCACCAGTCCCGGCTCGTAACCGCCGGAGGAGGGGAAGAAGCTGCCCGGGCCGGCGAACAAGGCGATCGCCACCAGGCCCAGCCAGAAGTAGGGGATCGAGGAGAGGAACGTGGTGGCCGGCAGCAGCCCGTCGATCCACGACCCGCGCCGCCAGCCGGCGCCCACGCCGAGCGCGGTGCCGAGCAGGAAGCTGACGATCGTGGTGACGCCGACCAGGCCGACCGTCCACGGCAGGCTGCTCCCGATCACCTCGGACACCGGCGCCGGGAAGAACGTGAACGACAACCCCAGGTCGCCGTGCAGGAGCTGGCCCCAGTAGGCGACGTACTGCTGCCACAGGTTGCGGTCGGAGTCCAGCCCGAACAGCACCCGCAGCGACGCGATCGCGTCGGCGCTGATCCGGCCCTGGTTGCGCGAGATCAGCGCCTGCACCGGGTCGCCCGGCACGATCCGCGGGATGAAGAAGTTGAGGGTGATCGCCGCCCAGGCGGTGAACAGGTAGAAGACCGTCCGTTGCAGCAGGAACCTCATCGGGCCGCCTCCCGTCCGGCGGCGCCGGCGCTCTCGGCCGCCACGGTGGGGTCGGCCTTCCCGGCCGCTGCGGTGGCCGGGTCGAACAGCCAGCAGGCCGCCCAGTGTCCGGGCCGGTCGTCGATCGGGATCGGCGGCGGCAGTTCGGTGGCGCATCGGGGCATGGCGTGCGGGCAACGGGGGTGGAAGCGGCATCCGGCGGGTGGGCGGATCAGGCTCGGCGGCTCGCCGTGACCGCGCTCGCCCGCCGCGTCGCCGCCGGCGTCCGCGCCGGTGATCCGCTGCGGGTCCGGCGCCGAGTCGATCAACAACCTGGTGTACGGGTGGGCCGGCCGCTGGGTGACCGTCTCGCTGTCGCCGCCCTCGACCATCCGCCCGGCGTACATCACGATCGTCTCGTCGGCGAAGTAGCGGGCCGAGGCGATGTCGTGGGTGATGTAGAGGATGGCCAGGTTGAGCCGGTCCTTCAGGTCCTGGAGCAGGTTGAGCACGCCGAGGCGGATCGAGACGTCGAGCATGGAGACCGGCTCGTCGGCAAGCAGCACCTCGGGGTCGGCGCCGAGCGCCCGGGCGATCGCGACGCGCTGGCGCTGGCCGCCGGAGAGTTCGTGTGGGAACGCGTCGAGGTAGCGCTCCGGCGGGGTGAGGCTGACCCGGGTGAGCAGGTCGGCCAGGGCCTTCTCCAGCCCGTCCGGCCCGGCCCCGGCGTTGCCGTGGATGCGCAGCGACCGGGTGAGGTGGTAGCGCACGGTGTGCACCGGGTTCAGCGACGCGAACGGGTCCTGGAGGATCAACTGCACCTGGCGCACGTACGCCCGGAACCGGCGTCCGCCGCGTACCCGGGTCGGGACGCCGTGCAGCCGGATGTCGCCGGCGGTGCGCGGGTAGAGCTGGGCCAGCAGCCGGGCCACCGTGGACTTGCCGGAGCCGGACTCCCCGACAAGCGCGGTCACCCGGCCGCGACGCAGCGCGATCGAGACGTCGTCGACGGCGTGCACCGCCGCCGGGGTCCGGGAGAGGAGGTCACGCAGCCGCCGGCGGACCGGGAAGTGCTTGGTCAGGCCGACGGCCTCCAGCACCACCTCGTCGGCCGGCGCCGGGGCGCTCTCGGTCGTCGTCATGCCGAATTCCTGTCTGGGGTTGCCGGGGTGAGGGGCGGGTGCCGCCTCCCCGGCCGGCGCGGGCCGGCCGGGGAGGCGACGCCGGGTCAGCCGGCGGTCGGCTTGAGGTGCAGCACCACGTCCAGCGCGTTGGGCTGGGTGGGTTGCAGCGCGCCGTACGGGTTCGAGTCGTCCGGCCAGCCGGTCCAGTTCTTCGCGCTGTACGCGCCGCCGATGTTGTCCGCGCCGACCGGGATCATCGGCGTCTGCTCGACGAAGATCTTCTGCAGCGTGGCGAGCGCCGTGGTGCGGGCGGCCTCGTCGGTCGCGTTGGCGTACGAGACGAGCGCGTCGGTCGCCGTCTTGTTGTCGAAGCGGCCGAAGTTGCCGGCGGGGGAGGCGGTGCCGATCGGCTTGAGCACCCGACCGTCCATGATCGTCCGGTAGATGTCGTACGGCGTCGCGCCGCTCTCGGTCCACCGGAAGGTGGCGTCGAAGTTGCCCTGCTCCACGTTGCGGAACCAGGCGTCCTGGTTGGCCTTGTCGATGGTCGCCGCGATGCCGATCTTCGACAGGTTGTCCTTCACGATCTCCAGGCTGGTCTGGTAGTCGGACCAGCCGGCCGGGTCGGTCAGCTTGATCGTGACCGGCTTGCCGCTCTTGTCCTTGAGCGTGGTGCCGTCGAGCTTGTAGCCGGCGCCGGCGAGCAGTGCCTTGGCGCCCTCGACGTCGACCTTGTGCTCCTGCCCCTGGTACTCCGGCGCGATGAACGAGTCGCCGGCCGGGCTGGGCAGGCCGGTCACGCTCTTGACCTCGGGGTGGAAGTAGGCCGCCTCGGCGGTGGTGAAGATGTCCGCCCGGTCGACGACCATGTTCATCGCCTTGCGCAGCGCCGGGTCGTCGAACGGCTTCTTCGTGGTGTTGAGGTAGAGGCCGTGGATGCCCAGCACGGCAGGCGCCCACACCTTGTGGTTCTTCTGGTCCTTGGCCACGAACACGGTCTGGTAGTTGGGAATGAAGACGAAGCTCCACTCCGACTCGCCGTTGGCGAGCGCCGTGGTCTGCGCGCTGTTGTCGGTGTACGACGTGAAGCGCAGCTCCTTCACCTTCGGCGCGTCCTGCCAGTAGCCGCTGTCGCGCACGGTGAGCGTGGTGGTGGCCGGCGTGAACGACTTGAGCGTGTAGGGGCCGCTGCCGACCGGCTGCTTCACCGGGTCGGTGGTCGGGTCGGCGATCTTCTCCCAGAGGTGCTTCGGCACGATCGGCACCCGCCACAGCACCTTCTGCTGGTTGACGAACTGCGGGCTGGACATCGTGATCGTGACGTCGTTGCCGCTCACGGTCGCGTCCGTGTACGGCACACCCTGGTCGTTGAGCGCCGGGAACTTCTTGACCAGGTTGTAGGTGAACGCCACGTCCTCGGCGGTGACCTTCTGCCCGTCGGACCAGGTGGCGTCGTCCCGGACGGTCACCTTGACCGACTTGTAGTCCGCCGACCACTCGGCCTTGGTGGCCAGCCACGGCTTGAACGGCTCGGCCGGCTTGACCGGGTTCCACATCATCAGCGGCTCGTAGATCTGCCAGCGGTAGCCGAGCGACGCCGCGGCCGAGGTGGTGAGGAACGGGTTGTTGTTCTCGGCCTGCGGACCGTTCGGCATGCCGACGTTCAGCACGGTCGCGGCCTGGCCGTTCTTCTTCTCCGCGTTGGGGCTGTCGCCGCAGGCGGCGACCGTGGTGGTGACCATCGCGCCGGCCAGCGCGACGGCGAGGAGTTGCCTTCTTCTCATGGAGGTCTCCCTCGGTGGTCCCGCGTGTTCTCGGGCGGGATGTGGTGGATGAAGGGTGTGCGGTGGTGCCACCGGCGGGCGGGTGCCCGACGGCGTGGTCGCCGAGGTTCGGCGGTACGGGGTCAGGTGACGCCGGTGGAGGCGCGGGCGGCGAAGCGGGTCGGGATGACGGTGGGGGTGTCGGGCAGCGGCGTGCCGGTGAGGTGGGCGATGAGGAGCCGGGCGGCGGCGGCGCCCATCTCCCGCAGGGGCTGGTGCACCGAGCTGAGCGGCGGGTGGGTGTGCCCGGCCAGCGGCAGGTCGTCGAAGCCGACCACCGCCACGTCCTCCGGGACGCGCCGGCCGGCGTCGCGCAGCGCCTGGAGCGCGCCGGCGGCGGACAGGTCGTTGTGCGCGAAGACGGCGTCGAACGGCGCGCCCTCGGCGAGCAGCCGTCGTACCGCGGCGCGCCCGCACTCGAAGGTGAAGTCGCCCTCGACCACCCGGATCGATTCGGTGGGTACGCCGGCGTCGGCGTAGGCGTCGGCGAAGCCGGCCAGCCGTTCCCGGGTGCAGCCGAAGCGGCGCAGGCCGGTGACGACGAGCGGACGGCGGCGACCGAGTGCCAGCAGGTGCACGGCGGCGGCCCGCGCGCCCGCCTCGTTCGTGGTGCGCACCGACGGGAAGCCGGGCTGGTGGCCACGGTCGTCGATGAGGATGACCGGCAGGCCGCGCCGGTGCAGCCCGGTGATGTAGTCGAGCGTGCCCTCGGGTTCGACCACGAGCAGGCCGTCGAAGGACTTGGCCGAGACCTGGGAGGCGAACCGCCGCATCGACTCGTCGCCGTGGGTGCAGGTGAACAGCAGCATGCCGTACCCGGCGGCCTCGACCGCGTCCACCGCGCCCTGGAGCACCTCACCCATCCAGGGCCAGGTCAGCGCCGGCACCAGCATGCCCACCACCCGGGTACGCCCGCGGGCCAGGCCGACCGCGCGGGCGCTCGGCACGTAACCGAGGTCGCTGATGACGGCGCGGACCCGGTCGGCGGTGCGGATGTGCACCTCGCCCTTGCCGTTGAGCACCCGCGACACGGTCGTCTTGCTCACCCCGGCGCGGGTGGCGACGTCGGCGATGGTGATCGGCACGTGACGCTCCCGGGTCGCGGGGATGAGGGGGATGTTTCGGAACCGGTTGCGGTAGCGGTTCCGTGGCAGTCAACCGAAGTGGCGCCGGTCACGTCAATAACGGGCAGATAACGAAACACGGCTAAGTTCGACTCCTAAAAAAAGTAGTCGGGCAGCGGATGTGTCGATCACGGCGGTGAGCAGGGTCGATGCGGCGCCGAGCGGGCTGTCCGATGTGGACTGAAATCAGATCCGCGCGTACACGTCGCCGGAGTTGGCCTCGTGCGGCAGCGCGCGCAGGTGCGCCGCCACCTCGGCGGCCGGACGCCAACCCGGCGGGGCGAACGCCATCTCGTCGCCGAGCGCCACGGCGAACCCGGTGAAGCCGAGCGTGGTGAGCCGGTCCAGGCAGCGTTCGGCCAGGTCCCGGGCGATGGTGGTGAACTCGAACGACAACGCCGGCACCGGGCGGCTCAACCCGGCCAGCACGGCGTCCTCGAAGCCCTCCACGTCCACCTTCACGAACGCCGGGACACCGTGGGCGTCGACGAGCGCGTCAAGTGTGGTGCCGGCCACCTCGATCTCGCCGTCCCACGTCTCGCCCTCCCAGCCGGCGGCCTGCCCGGCGGCGCGGACGAAACTCCGGGAGGCGGTGGAGACGGTCGGGTTGACGGAGTTCACGTGCAGCCGCACCGGCCCGGGGACCCGTCCACAGGCCGCCTCCACCACCGTCACCGCGTCGTCGCCCGAGTGCAGGGCGCGGAGCACCCGCGCGCAGAGCGCCTGCGGCTCCACGGCGACCACCCGGGCGCCGAGGCGACGGAAGCTGTCCAGCCGGTCGCCGACGTGCGCGCCGACGTCGAAGACCAGGTCACCGGCGTCGACCAGGGGCGCGTAGAACGCGTCGAGTGCCGCCTCCCGCGCGCGGTCACCGTGATAGAACTCAAGCGACCGGCGCAGGCCCGACATCGCCGGATCGGCCTTGAGCGCCTCGATCACCTCGTCCCGATCTCCCACACCACCGACCGTAGCCCGCCCTTGATCGTGGCGGGCGGCTCACGCGCTTCCGCCCGCCCACCACCCCACCCCCCTAGGACGCTTGAGGGGTGGTGACCCGGCTCGCCGGAGTTCTCTCCGGGAGCATCTTCGTGGCAGATGACCCGGTCCCGCGAGATGCCGCAAAGGCCAACGGGCAACACCGGTCCGTTCCGGCGGTAACCCAGCCCTCCGGGGGCATCACGCAGACGCGAAAACCGGGCAACCAGAGGCAGGGTGGATCTGTTCCCCGCTCCCATCTCCCGTCGCCAGGAGGTGGGAAGGTTCTCCCATGAAGCGAGAACGCGCCCTTGATCGACTCCAGTCCGCCGAAGTGGTGGCATCACGGCGTCGGGATGCCACCACTTCGGCGAGGTGGAGTCGATCAAGGGACGGGAGATGCCGCCGCCTCAGGGGCATGGCGTCGGTGCGCCACGCCCACGCGAGAACGGGTCAACCAGACGTCGTCCCGGATCATGAACTCAGGGGGTTTCGACGATCTCCTGGCCCAGCGGCCAGAGCGCCGCCGGGACCAGCTTGAAGTTGGCCACCCCGAACGGGATACCGATGATCGTCACGCACAGCGCCACCCCGGCGAGGATGTGCGACAGGGCCAGCCACCAGCCGGCCAGCAGCACCCAGAGCACGTTCGCCAGGCCGGAGGGCACGCCGGCGCCCGGCTTGGGCACGATCGTGCGCCCGAAGGGCCACAGCGCGTACGAGGCGAGGCGCAGCGAGGCGACACCGAACGGGATGGTGACGACCAGGACGAAGCAGATCAGGGCGGCCACGCCGTAGCCGAGGGCGAGGACGAGGCCGCCACCGAAGACGAGCCACAGCAGGTTCAGCAGGAAGCGGATCACCACTTCATGGTGCCCGCCGCCCGCAACCACCCCGCCGAGCCGGTGCTGATCCACGCCGGGGGCCGGGCCTGACGCCCGCCACGTCGGCGATGTCGAGGTCCTCGAACGCTCTTGTGGAGACGCTGGTCACCCCGTGCCGACTGCGGTGCGCTCCGGCGTGGTCACCAGGGCCGCCACGGCGTGTGCGGTGGCCGGATGCGCGGTGAGTAGCGCCGTGGCGGCGCCCGCCACCGGGGCCCCGCCAGCACCGCCGGACATCTGGGCCTCGCCGGTGGGGGAGCGCCACGGCGCGTCGCAGCCCAGCAGCGCGGCGACCGCTTCGACCGCGTCCGGATGGGTGGTCAGCAGGTCGAGTACCGGTCCGGCCTGGACCGTCGGCGTCGGCGCGGTGGGCGCGGCGGGGTCGGCGGCCCACGGCGGTGTCCAGTCGTCAAGCGCGGGCAGCGTGGCGGGGAAGGTGCGTTCCGCCTCGCGGACCAGCAGCGGCACCAGCTCGGGGCCGTGCTCGCGCAGCGTGGTGATCAGGGTGGGCAGCCAGGGCAGCAGCACCGGATCGGGCAGCCCGGCGAACGCGGCGGACATGGTCTCCACCACGAACGGCGCCAGCCCGGGCACCGGTTCGAGGGCGTGCACGAAGCCGGACAGGTACTGCGGGAACGCCGGCACCACTAGCGGATTGGCAAGCAGTTCGGCGCAGCGCTCGCGCAGGCGCGCCAGCGGCAGCAGGCCGAGCTGGTGGCGGGCGGCCCAGAGCAGCGCCAGCTTGGCGGGCGTCTCCGGGTGGGCCTGGGCGACGGCGAGTTCGAGCTGGGACCTGTCGCAGCCCAGCGACAACGCGAGGCTCTCCATGCTGAACAGGAAGCCGAGCATCGCGCCGACCTGACGTACGCCGGTGGCCTCGTCGACGAACGCGGTGGGCAGGAGCGTGCAGTAGTGGGCGTAGCCGGTGGTGACGAACGCCTGGCACCAGGCGGGCAGCGCCGGCGCGGTGGTGCGGTGGTGGGCGAGCAGCCGCCGGATGCGGCGCAGCACCTCCGGCGCGTCGTCGACGGTGCGTTCGGCGGCGAGCAGCTCCACCGCCCGCGTGCCGAGTTCGTCGACCAGGCGGGGGCTGCCGAGCAGGCGGATGGCGTCCTCGACGGCGGCGAGCGCGCGGGCGGCGGTAGCGTCGGGGCCGCGGACGGCCCGGCGGAGTCGTTGCTCCAGCACCTGCTCGACGGTGACGCCCTCGTAGCCCAGCTCGATGAGGGCGCGCTGGTTGCGGCCGAGGGCGAGGTCCCAGCTCTCCTGCGTGGAGCGGTGGCCGAGGCGGTGCTCACCCATGATCGGGCGGACCGCGTCGGCGGGCAGCAGGTGCCGCAGCATCCAGAGCAGGTCGGAACAGGGCGCCAGCGCCGGGTCCGTCCGCAGGTCGAGCAGTGCCCGCTGCACGGTGCGCCGCTCCAGGTCGAGGCCGAGCGGCTGGAGCCGGTCGAGGACGTCGCGGGCCAGCGGTGGCAGGGAATCGTATCCGACCTGGCCGATCCGGTCGCCGCCGAGCAGGATCTCGCAGAGCCGGCGTACGTCGCGCCGTCCGGGCACCACGTCCTTCTCGATGCAGGTGACGGCGGCGTCGGCGAAGTCGTACGGCGTCGGTCGGGCCCGGTTGCGCAGGTTGGCCAGCAGGATCGAGGTCTCGAACACGGCGATCGCGTCGGCGGTGCTGGCCAGGTAGCCGTTGCGGCGGGCGAGCCGGACGATGTCCACGCACCAGCCGCGTAGCTGCGCCTCGTCGAGATCGTCGAGCGCGGGCGGCGCGGCGAGGAAGCCGGTGAGGCGGTCGGTGGCTGCGGCGGGCGCGGCGGGCGCGGTGCCCGCGCGGGCACGCCGGCCCTTCTTCGCCGTGGGTTGTCCGGTCAGCCGGTAGGGCGTGAGCCTGCTGCGGCCGAGCGCGGTGGTCCAGTTGGCGGCGGCGATGGAGACGGTGCCGGGGGCGAGCCCGAACTGCGACTCGATGGCCGAGTGGCTGGACGGGATGAGACCGTAGCGCCAGCGGGTGCCGGTGCGGGGGCTGATCGGGAAGTCCGGCGCGGTGGAGTCGAGGCCGAACTGCTCGACGTGGCTGGCGGCGTGGTAGGCGCCACAGACGTATAGGCAGTCGGCCGGGTCGGCGCCGGTGGCGGCGAGGTGTTGGCGCATCCGCGTCCACATGTGGCGTTCGCGGTCGGCGTCCCGGTCGTCGCGGTCGGCCCGGGACGGGCGCAGCCGCCGGAACAGGCTGCCGATGAGCACCATCACCTGCCGGTAGGCGTCGTGGTCGGCGTCGGCGAGGGGGCGTTCGACGTACTGCTCCCACCATTCCGACCAGTGCCGGACCTTGCCGTGGTGCAGCAGGTGCGCCTCCAGCTCGGCGAACCGGGGGCGCAGGTCGCCGATCTCCACGCCGACCGCGTCGCCGTGCAGCGCGGCGTCCTCGTCGGACGTCGGGGCCGCGCCGGGGCCGTCGGCGCGCGGGGTCCACTGGTAGACGTGGTCGGTGGAGCGGTCCACGAGCACCAGCTCCACCCCGGGGGTGTCCAGGGCGTACGCGATGGCCTGGTATTCCGCGGAGGCCTCGGTGATCGGGGCGATGACGCTCAGCGGGCTCCACTCGACGGGGAAGCCGTCGAGTTCGGTGGCGAACGCCTGCACGGCCACCGGTAGGCGGCAGTTGCGCAGCTCGTCGAGCAGGGGCCGCAGGTCCTCGCAGAGTTCGAGGTAGATGACCTTGGGTGGGCGGGCGCGCAGCCGGCGGGCCATGGCCAGCGCGGAGGCGGGGGAGTGGTGGCAGACCGGGAAGATCTCCAGCCGTTCGCGCAGGGCCCGGTCGACGTCGTCGACCATGCCGGCGAGGATGTCGGCGAGCGCGTCGGGGGAGTCGGCGAACGCGGCGGCGGCGTCGGTGAGCTGTTCGCGCAGCGCGCCGAACAGGCCGGTCGGGGCGGGTGCGGTCACGACAGGGACGCGATCGCCTGGCGGCCACCGTCGAGGAAGCCGTCCCAGTCGCCGCCGTCGGCCTTGGCGCGGGGCTCGACGACGCCGTGCAGGTATTTGTTGAGGATGGCCAGGTCCTCCGGGCTGCGGCGGGCCAGCGAGCCGACGAGTGATCCGGCGAGGGTCTGGGCGCGCAGGGTGCGGTCGCCGAAGAACTGGCTGTGCAGGACGGCGTCCTCCAGCACGCCGATCTGCTCGGCGGTGGACAGCGCCGACTCGAGCTTCTCGTCGTCGCTCGTGGCGGCGGACGCGGCGGCGCGCAGGTCGGCGAAGCTCTGCAGCAGGATGTCGAGCAGGGTCGGGGGGACCTCCAGCTCGATGCGGTGCCGGCGCAGCAGTTCCTCGGTGCGGAAGCGGACGATCTCGGCCTCGCTGCGCTTGTTGGTGACGACCGGGATGCGGACGAAGTTGAACCGGCGCTTGAGCGCGGAGGAGAGGTCGTTGACGCCCCGGTCGCGGCTGTTGGCGGTGGCGATGATCGAGAAACCGGGCTGGGCGAAGACGATGTTGTCGTGGTCCAGCTCGGGGATGGACACGTATTTCTCGGACAGGATCGAGATGAGCGCGTCCTGCACGTCGCTCGTGGAGCGGGTCAGCTCCTCGAAACGGCCGATGACGCCCTGCTCCATCGCGTTCATGATCGGCGAGGGGATCATCGACTCACGGGACTGGCCGCGGGCGATGACCATGGAGACGTTCCAGGAGTATTTGATGTGGTCCTCGGTGGTGCCGGCGGTGCCCTGCACGACCAGCGTGGAGTTGCGGCAGATCGCGGCGGAGAGCAGCTCGGCGAGCCAGCTCTTGCCGGTGCCGGGGTCGCCGATGAGCAGCAGGCCCCGGTCGGAGGCGAGCGTGACGATGCTGCGTTCGACGAAGCTGCGGTCGCCGAACCACTTCTGCGGGATCTCCCGGTCGAGGCCGTCGGCGCGTTCGGAACCGAGGATGAACAGGCGGACCATGCGGGGGCTGAGGCGCCAGGAGAACGGCTTCGGCCCGGTGTCGACCGATTCGAGCCAGTCCAGCTCGTCGGCGTACTTGGCCTCGGCGGGGGCGCGGAGCATGTCGGACATCAGGGGTGCTCTCCTAGGTGAGGAAGTTCTTCAGCTCGGTGACGAGCTTGCGGATGTGGCCGGAGATGACTGGCGTGCCGAGGTCTTTGAGGCGTTGCCGGAACCAGGGGTTGACGCTCTGGTGGCCGGAGCTGCTGACGGAGCCGACGGGGATGAACTTCACCCCGGAGCGGTGCACGGCCTCGATGCCGTCGAACAGCGGTTGGGAGCGGTCGAACTCGTAGAAGTCGGAGATCCAGACCAGCACTGTGTTGCGCGGCTCGACGATCTTGGGCCGGGCCAGGGCCATGGCGACCGGGCCGTCGTTGCCGCCGCCGAGGTTGGTGCGCAGCAGCACCTCGAACGGGTCGTGGACCCACGGGGTGAGGTCCAGTGCCCGGGTGTCGTAGGCGATCAGGTGCACGTCGACCCTGGGCAGGCCGGCGAAGATGGACGCGAGGATGGTGCAGTTGACCATGGAGTCGACCATCGAGCCGGACTGGTCGACGACCACGATGAGCCGGGCCGGGGTGGTGCGGCGGGCGGTCTGCCGGTAATAGAGCCGGTCGACGTAGAGGCGTTCGTCCTCCGGGCTCCAGTTGGTCAGGTTCTGCCAGATGGTGCGGTCCAGGTCGAGGTTGCGGAAGACCCGCTTGGGCGGCACCGACCTGTCGACCGCGCCGACGGTGGCCTGTGCCACCTGGGTGCGCAGCACCTCGGCGACCTGGTCGACGTAGCGGCGGATCAGCGACTTGGCGTTCGCAAGCGCCACCCCGGACAGGTTCGCCTTGTCGCGCAGGAGCTGTTCGATCAGGGACATGCTCGGGGTCAGCCGGGCGGCCAGCACCGGGTCGGCGAGCACCTCCCGCAGGCGCATCCGGCGGACCAGGTCGCCCTCCAGGCCGGCGAGCGTGGCGCCCAGGCCGGCGCCGTCGCGGCGCAGCTCGCCCGGCGCGACGCCGCACGCCTGCTCGAACCAGCCGGCGTCGGCCTGCCAGCGGGCGAGCTGCCCGGCGCTCACCTCGCCGGCGCCTGTGGCGAACACGTTGAGCAGCAGCTTGGAGGCCAGCGCGGCCCGGCGTACCTCGGTCTCGGTCGGGTGGAACGGCCCGGTGTCGCCCGGGGTGTCGTCGGCGCTGAGCAGGCCGCGCAGCTCGTCGGCGAGCGCCGGGAAGCGCTGAACGACGGTGTCCACCGAGACGGCCGGGTCGAGCAGCGCGGCGGGCAGGCCGAGGTCGTCGACCACGGCGACGCTCGCGGACTCCAGCGCGGGCTGCTCGTCGGGGTGGAACAGGCGGGCGAGCAGCCGCCAGTAGAGCACCTGACGGCGGTTGGGGTGGTCGGCGGTCATCGGCGTAGCAACCTTCCGGCGCGTTCGCGCAGCACGGCCACGGCGTCGCCCGCCCTGGCCTCGGCCTTGGCGACCTTGGCGTCGGTGACGCCGCACGCCCAGTCGCCGTTGTGCGCCTCGACGCCCTGCCGTTTGACGGTGGCGCGCACGGCGAGGGGTTGCAGCAGCCAGCGGCCGTCGTCCCAGCGCAGCAGGCCGAGGCAGGCGGTGGCGGCGCCGAGCAGCGCCGGGGTGAGCGGCCCGGCCGCGGGCAGCCGGTCGGTCGCCAGCGGGATCGTCCGGCCGCCGAGATCGACAAGCAGGGCGCCGTCGCCGTCGCGGGTGACCCGACCCTCGGCCAGGACCGGCTCGGCGATCGCGGCGGGGTGGCGTTGCAGCGGCGGGGTCGCGGCGGCGGTGGCGTCGGCGAGCAGCACCCGGGCCGTGGCGAACGGGTCGGCCGGGTCGCCGAGCGCGGCCCGTTCGTCGACCCAGCGCAGGTCGCCGCCGTGCGCGGGCATGTCGGTGACGGTCAGGCTCCGTCGCTCGGCCAGGGCCTTGAGCAGCACCGGGTACGCCTCCAGCAGCCGCCAGCCGGCCGGGCCGACGATGGTGGCGACCTTCGCCGCGGTCACGGTGACCCGGACCAGCCGGACGGCGCCGCCGCCGGCCGGTTCGAGCAGGGCGTGCAGTTGGGCCTGGAAGGCGGTGTCGTGCTCGTGCACGTCGACGCCGAGCGGCAGCAGCCGGCCGGAGACCGGCTCCGGCGGCGCGGCCTCGTCGGCGGCGCCGGCGGTGAGCAGCACGGCCCGGGCCCACAGGTCGGCCCATCGCCGGGCGGGCGCCCGCGCCGGGTCGGCCGCCGCGCCGGTGCGCAGCTCGGCGGCGAGACCGTCGAGCAGCACCGCGAGGCGGCGCAGCGCGGGCACGGCGAGCGCGGCCTCCACCGGCGCGGCGACGCCGGAGAGCAGCTCGTGGTCGGCGCCGCGCCAACCGGCGAGCGCCAACTCGTGCAGCCAGGCCCGCGCCCCGGCCCGGCCGGGGGAGTCGTCCGGCGCGGCGGCCGACGGGGAGCCGGTGGCGGGGTCGGGCGGCGCGGCGGCCCACGGGGAGCGGGACCGGCGCAGCGCCTCGTCGAGCCGGTGCAGCAGCGCGTCGTGCGCGGCGCCGAGCAGCGCGGAGCGGGCGCCGGCGAGGACGGCCAGGTGCGCGTCGGTGAGCCGGCCGGTGGCCGCGGCGCGGACCGCCTCGGCGGTGCGCTCGGCCAGCGGGGTGCCGCCGACCGCGGCGGCAAGCGCGGCCCACGCGGCGGCGTCCGGCTCGCCGGGGCGGGCCAGGCCACGGGTGAGCGTGTCGTCGACGCCGTCGACCACGGCGAGGGCCTCGACCAGACCGGGTGGCAGGCCGTCGTCGAGCTGGGTGAGCTGCGCGGCGAGCATCAGCGCACCCCCGCCGTGGCCGGGAACCAGTGCAGCTCGGGCACGGGCGCGCCGCTCGGCGGGACCTCCAGGTAGGCCAGGTGGCGCAGGAAACGGCTGAACACCACCGCCGCCGGGCCGGGCTCGTGCCGGGCGTCGGTGCGGGCCAGCAGCTCGGCCCCGCCGGAGACGCCGTCGCCGACGTCGACGCGCAGGTATCCGGCGACCTGCTCGACGCCGTACTGGAGCACGGCCTCGTCGGCGAGGGCGTGCAGGTGCTTGCAGAGCATGCTGCCGCGCAGGCCGCCGCAGGGCCGGTTGTTGTTGGTGCTGCAGTTGACCGCGTGGCTGCCGGCGGTCACCGACGAGACGTAGACCCGCTCCACGTCGGACCCGCTTGAGACCACCCCCTGGAGCCGCCCGTCGGCCAGCTCCACGAAGGGCACCTTGGCGAGCTTGCGGGCCCGCGCGGGGGGCGCCACCCGCGCCACGCTCCGCCGTCGCCACGAGGCGTCCGTCATTGTCCCGACCTCCCCGCCGGCGGCCGGCGCCGGGCACGCCGGACCGCCGTCGCCGGCCCGTGATCCGTGCCGCTGTGACGACAAGGATCATGGACCACAGGTACGACAGGAGCGCGCGGGCACCACGTCGACCAAACGAACGTTAAGCTTCAGGGGTCCGCACCACGGACGCCGCAACGGCTCACTTACCCCACGGAGCTCACCCCGCCATGGACGTCGACCGGATCCTGCCCACCGACGAGGCCCACGACCTGCTGGACCTCGCCACCGAGCTCGCCGACCGGGAGCTGGCCGGACGGGCCGCCGACTTCGAGCAACGCGGCGAGTTCCCCCGCGACGTGCTGCGCACCCTGGGCCGGGCCGGCCTGCTCGGGCTGCCGTACGCCGAGGAGCACGGCGGCGCCGCCCAGCCGTACGAGGTCTACCTCCAGGTGCTGGAGATCCTCGCCAGCCGCTGGCTGGCCGTGGCCGAGGCGGTGAGCGTGCACACGCTGTCCTGCTATCCGGTGGCCGCGTTCGGCACCGACGAGCAGCGCAAGGTGCTTCCCGACCTGATCGGCGGGGAGCTGCTCGGGGCATACTGCCTCTCCGAGCCGCAGGGCGGCTCGGACGCGGCGTCGCTCACCACCCGGGCGGTCCGCGACGGCGACGCGTACGTGGTGACCGGCACCAAGGCGTGGATCACCCACGCCCGGGTCGCCGACTTCTACAACATCTTCTGCCGCACCGGCGGGCCCGGCCCGAAGGGCATCTCCTGCCTGCTCGCCGACCGGGGCACGCCCGGCATCCACCCGCAGGCCGCCGAGCGCACCATGGGCCTGCACGCCTCCCCGGTGGCCCAGATCGCCTTCGACGACGCCCGGGTGCCGGCCGAGCGGCTGATCGGCGGCGAGGGGGTCGGTTTCACCATCGCCATGTCCGCGCTGGACTCCGGTCGTCTCGGCATCGCGGCCTGCGCGGTGGGGCTGGCGCAGGCCGCGCTCGACTACGCGGTCGGCTACGCCCGGGAGCGCCGGCAGTTCGGCCGCGCGATCATCGATTTCCAGGGGCTCGGGTTCAACCTCGCCGACCACGCCACAGGCATCTCCGCCGCCCGCGCGCTCATGCTCGCCGCCGCGCGGCTGCGCGACGCCGGCCGGCCGTACTCGATCGAGGCGGCGAAGGCGAAGCTGTTCGCCACCGACCTGGCCATGCGGGTGACCACCGACGCGGTGCAGGTGCTCGGCGGCGCCGGCTACGTCGCGGACCACCCGGTCGAGCGGTACATGCGCGAGGCGAAGGTGCTCCAGATCGTCGAGGGCACCAACCAGATCCAGCGGCTGGTCATCTCCCGCGCCCTGGCCAAGGGTTAACCTGTCGCGGTGACCTTCCCCCGGATCACCGTCGACCCCGACGTCATGGGTGGCGCGCCGTGCGTGCGGCAGTCGCGCATCCCGGTGGCCACGCTGCTGGCCATGATGGCCGAGGGCATGTCCGTCACGGACATCCTCACCGATCTGCCGTTCCTGGACGAGGAGGACATGGCGGAGGTGTTGAACTACGCCGCGGACGCGGTCCGCGACCGCGCGGCACGCTGAGCGTCACCACGGCGGGGCGGGGACGGCGTGGGAGCGCTATCTCCGGTAGGTTTCAGCGCGTGGAGGAGATCGACCGCGCGATCGTCGCGGCACTGACCGGGGACGGCCGCCTGTCGTACACCGACCTGGCCGAGCGGGTGGGCCTGTCCGTGTCCGCCGTGCACCAGCGGGTCCGCCGGCTGGAGCAACGCGGTGTGCTCAAGGGGTACGCCGCGCGGGTGTCGTTCGAGGCGCTCGACCTGCCGCTCACCGCGTTCGTGGCGATCCGGCCGTTCGATCCGTCGCAGCCCGACGACGCGCCGGAACGGCTGGCCCACCTGCCCGAGATCGACTCCTGCTACTCGGTCGCGGGGGAGGACTTCTATCTCCTGCTCGTGCGGGTGGCCGGCCCGGCTGATCTGGAACGGCTGCTGCAGGAGATCCGCACCTCCGCGAACGTCACCACCCGCACCACTGTGGTGCTCTCCACACCCTATGAGCACCGGCCGCCGAGGATCAGTGCCGAGCTGCCTGGTCGGGTCCGTTCCCGGTCGGCGTCGGAGCCGGCAGGTTCCAGCGCCGGATGACCGGCCGGCCGTGTTCGTGACCGAGCACGCTGAGCGTGGCGGTGTCCAGCCGTAGCAGCCCGCCGGCCGCCGGGGGCAGCCCGATCCAGCGTGCCCCGAGCACCCGCAGGCTGTGCCCGTGCCCGACGAGCGCGACATCACCCTCGTCGAGCAGCTGGGTGACCCGGGCGAGGACCCGGTCGAGGCGGGCGCCGACCTGGTCCGGTGACTCCCCGCCGGGGCCGCCGTCGGTCCAGATCGTCCAGTCCGGCCGTTCCTCGGTGATGGCCGCGGTGGTCCGTCCCTCGTACTCGCCGTAGTTCCACTCGGCCAGGTCCGGGTCGGTGGCGTCGACGGTGAGGCCGGCCAGGAGCGCGGTGCGGGTGGCGCGTTGCCGGGGACTGGACAGCACGCGCGCGAAGCGTCGGCCGGTGAGCAGGGGAGCGAGCGCGCGGGCCTGTCGTTCGCCGTCGGCGGTCAGCTCCAGGTCGGTGTACGAGGTATGCCGGTGGCTCGCGCTCCAGGTGGTCTCACCGTGCCGGACCAGCAGGATCTCATTCACCGTCCCAGTCAAGCACGGGCCGGACGAGGCCGCTCGGCACCACCTTCAACCTATTATCCTAGGATGCCAAACGCGGTGTGCGGGCGCACACCGCGTTTGCCCACGACCACAACGGGGACGCGACGAGGGCAACCGGCAGCCCAGACGAGGAGGGCGACATGAGCTTCACCGACAAGGCGAAGAACAAGGCCCAGGAGATGACCGGGATGGCCAAGGAGCGCATCGGTGACGCCACCGACAACGAGCGGTTGCGGGCCGAGGGCGCCAGCGAGCAGAGCACGGCGCGCGCCAAGCAGGCCGGGGAGAACGTCAAGCAGGCCGGTCGCGACGTCAAGGACGCGTTCGAGAAGTGACCGTGCGATCGGTGGGCCACCGGATCAGCGGTGGCCCACCGACGTGTCTGCGGGTGGGCACGGCGGCGCCCCCGCGCCCGGGCCGGCCGCGGGGGCGACGGGTGGAGCGGGGATCAGTCGTCGCGGTGGGCGTGCCACCAGGACTGGCCGGCCTGGGGCAGGGTGTCGATCGGGTCGTAGTAGGCGTAGCGCTTGTTGAGCGCTTCCAGGTCGGCGGACTCGATCGAGGTGCGGTAGTTCTTGGTCCAGTAGGAGATGCCGCGCTCGCGGTCGTAGTCGGTGAGCATGTGCACCCAGCGCTTGCCGACGAACGGGACGTCGCAGACGATGCGCGGGGTGGCGTAGCCAGGCAGGTAGCCCATGATGTCGTGCTGGAGCTGCTGGGCGTGCCATACCGGGACCCGCCAGTGCTCGGCGTTGGGGATCATGTCGCACATGTAGAAGTAGTACGGCAGGATGCCCGCCTCGCCCTGGAGCGCGAAGCAGAGGTCGAGCAGGTCGGCGCTTGTGGCGTTGACGCCGCGCATGAGCACGCCCTGGTTGCGCACGTCGCGTACGCCGACGTCGAGGGCGGTCTGGGTGGCCTTGGCGACAAGCGGGGTCAGCGACTGGGCGTGGTTGACGTGGGTGTGGATGGCGAGGTTGACGCCGCGGCGGGCGGCGGTGCGGGCGACGCGTTCGAGGCCCTCGACGACGTCGGGCTGGAGCCAGTGCTGGGGCAGGCCCATGAGGGCCTTGGTGGCGAGCCGGATGTCGCGGATGGTTTCGATCTCGAGCAGGCGCATGAGGTAGGACTCGAGATTGCGCCAGGGCACGTTTGCGACGTCGCCGCCGGAGACGACCACGTCGCGTACGCCGGGGTGGCCCTTGAGGTAGGTGATGTGCGCGTCGTAGCGGTCGACCGGTTTGAGGGTGAGTTTGAGCTTGTCGACGGCGGGGGTGGAGTTGCCGACGAGGTCCATGCGGGTGCAGTGGCCGCAGTACTGGGGGCAGGTGGAGAGCAGTTCGGCGAGGACTTTGGTGGGGTAGCGGTGGGTGAGGCCCTCGGCGACCCACATGTCGTGTTCGTGGAGGCTGTCGCGGCTGGCGTAGGGGTGTGAGGGCCAGTCGGTGCGCCGGTCGGAGGCGACCGGGATCATGTAGCGGCGGACCGGGTCGGCGAGCAGCGCCTCGGTGGTCATGGGCGCGAAGGGCACCATGGTGTTGATCATTTGTGGTGGCACCAGCATGGACATGGTGGCCAGGGCCTTCTGGTCGGCCTCGAGGTCGGCGTAGAAGCTCTCGTCCACGAGGTCGCCGAGCACGGTGCGCAGCTGCTTGATGTTCTTGACGCAGTTGACCCGCTGCCACTGGGCGTTCTCCCACTGTTCGCGGGTGACGTGACGCCAGCCGGGAAAGCGGGTCCAGTCGGGTTCGACCAGGGGGGTGCGCCGGTATTCGTAGGGCTGTCCGGCGGCGGGGACGGCGACCGGCGTGGAGCGGGGCGTCGGGATGGTTTCCACCGGTTGGGTCTGTGTCACGGCCCCTCCTCGTCAGTGGTGCGGGTTGATCAACCTTGCGAAGGCTACTGGAAAATCTGCGGTCTAGAAATTAGTCTGCCGTAAGTTTTCCCGCGACGCGAACCCTGGCCGGGGTTTCGGGCGGCTGGATACAGGGGGGTCGGCGTGACGTCACCGGTGGGTCTGCACCGAGTAGTGGAACCTGCGGGGGTGCTGCCGCAGGCGGCCTGGCGCCTGGACGCGGACCCGCGGATCGCGGCGAACGAGGTGCGGATCCGGGTGCAGCGGCTGAACCTGGACGCGGCGAGTTTCCGGCAGTTGGCGGAGAAGCACGGCGGGGACGGGGAGAAGATCCGCGCCGAGGTGCTGGAGATCATCTCGACCCGGGGGAAGATGCAGAACCCGGTGACCGGTTCGGGCGGCATGCTGATCGGCACCGTGGAGGAGGCGGGTCGCCGCTCCCCGCTGGGCCTGCGGCCGGGGGACCGGGTGGCGACGCTCGTGTCGTTGACGCTGACGCCGCTGACGATCCTCGACGGGCTGGCCCGGTGGGACGGGCGCAGCGAGCAGGTGCCCTGCGACGGGTACGCGATCCTGTTCGCGCGGTCGATCGCCGCGGTGTTGCCGGCCGACCTGCATCCGGAGCTGTCCCTGGCGGTGCTTGACGTGTGCGGGGCGCCGGCGTTGACGGCGCGGGTGGTGGCCGAGCAGGTGGCGCGGCGGGCCCGGGAGGGTGACGGGCGTCCGGTGGCGGTGGCGGTGATCGGTGGCGCCGGCAAGAGCGGTTCGCTGTCCCTGGCCGCGGCGCGGCGGGCCGGCGCGGGTCGTACGGTCGGGGTGGTGCCGGTGGCGGCGGAGCGCGACGCGCTGGAGCGGGCCGGGTTGGCCGACGCGGTGGCCCTCGCCGACGCGCGGGATCCGGTGGGGTTGTCGACGGCGGTGACCACGGCGCTTGGTGTGCCGGCGGACGTGACTGTGGTGTGCGTGGACGTGCCGGGGTGTGAGCACGGCGCGGTGCTGGCCACGGCGGACGGCGGCACGGTGATCTTCTTCTCGATGGCGACGAGTTTCGCGGCGGCGGCGTTGGGCGCGGAGGGCCTGGCGGCGGACGTGACGATGCTTGTGGGCAACGGGTTCGTGCCGGGGCACGCGGAGTTGGCGTTGGAGTTGTTGCGGGCCGAGCCGGGGGTGCGTGGTCTGTTCGAGGCGCGGCTGGCGGCAGACTGAGGCCATGACGAACCCCTCGACGCTGTACCGCGGTGGAGTGCTGCACTGTCCGGCCGAGCCGCGCGCGACGGCGCTGCTGGTGCGGGACGGGCGGATCGCCTGGTTGGGCGCGGACGCGGACGCGCCGCCCGCCGACCGGGTGGTGGAGTTGGCCGGCGCGTTGGTGACGCCGGCGTTCGTGGACGCGCACGTGCACGCCACGGACACCGGGCTGGCGTTGTCGGGTCTGGATCTGTCGGCGGCGCGGTCGGCGGGTGAGCTGTTGGCGGCGGTGTCGGCGTTCGCGGGCGGGTTGCCGGCCGACGCGGTGGTGCTGGGGCACGGGTGGGACGAGTCGTCGTGGGTGGATCCGGTGTTGCCGGACGCGGCGGCGGTGGACCGGGCGGCGGGGGGCCGCAAGGTGTATCTGTCGCAGGCGTCGATCCATTCGGCGTTGGTGTCGTCGGCGTTGCTGGCGGCGTGTCCGGAGGCGGCGGGGGTGGCCGGGTACGACGCGTCGGGGTGGTTGCGGCGCGACGCGCACCATGTGGTGCGGGCGGCGGCATTCGCGTCGGTGACGCGGGCGCAGCGGGTGGCGGCGCAGCGTCGGGCATTGGCGCACGCGGCGTCGTTGGGGATCGCGGCGGTGCACGAGTGCGGTGGTCCGGATATTTCCGACGAGGAGGACTTCACCGGGTTGTTGGCGGTGTCGGGGGACGGGGTGCCGGAGGTGTACGGGTACTGGGGTGAGCTGCTGGGCGCGGCGCGGGCCCGGGACCTGGGCGCGGTGGGCGCCGGTGGGGATCTGTTCGCGGACGGGGCGTTGGGGTCGCGGACGGCGCACGTGTCGGCGGCGTACCTGGACGGGGAGTCGGGGGCGTGTGGGCACGGGTACGTGTCGGCGGAGCAGGTGCGTGATCACCTGATTGACTGCGCGGCGCACGGGATGCAGGGCGGGTTCCACGCGATCGGGGACGCGGCGATCGGCACGGTGTTGGCGGGGTTCGCGCAGGCGGCGGCGACGCTTGGCACGGAGCGGTTGCGGGCGGCCCGGCACCGGGTGGAGCACGCGGAGATCATGAGCAAGCGGTTGATCGCCGGGTTCGTGGAGTACGGGATCGTGGCGTCGATGCAGCCGGCGTTCGACCGGTTGTGGGGTGGTTCGGGGCGGATGTACGAGTCGCGGTTGGGGTTGGCCCGGTCGTTGGAGTCGAATCCGATGGGCGCGATGCACGGGGTGGGGGTGGCGTTGGCGTTCGGGTCGGATTCGCCTGTGACGCCGTTGGACCCGTGGGGGTCGGTGCGGGCGGCGGCGGCGCATCACAACCCGTCGCAGCGGATGAGTGTGCGGGCGGCGTTCGCGGCGCACACACGCGGCGGGTGGCGGGCGGTGCACCTGGACAACGAGGGTGTGCTGGCGTTGGGCGCGCCGGCGACGTTCGCGGTGTGGGACACCCCGGCCGGGGTGGAGCGGGGTCTGCCGGTGGTGTTGGCGGAGGACCCGGAGGTGCGGGGGCCGCTGGATCCGACTCCGTTGCCGGTGTGCCGGGCCACGGTGTTGCGCGGTGACGTGATCTATCAGGAAGGCAGTTCGTGAGCAAGCTTGGGTTGGATCCGGCGCTTGTGGCGCGGGCGCGGGAGTTGGCGCGCCGGGCGGGGCAGCCGGTGGTGGATCTGGCGCGGAGTCACACCACGGTGTCGGTGGAGCGGGCGGTGCTGCGGTTGGCGGGGGTGTCCGGCGCGGATCCGGACGGCATTCCGTGGGTGAACCGGCTGGTGGACGCGGTGGTGGCGGACGTGGGGCTGGGGCACGGGGTGGCGCTGCCGGTGTTCGACGCGCTCGCGCGGGAGGGCGTCACGGATGTGACGTTGCTGGCGCAGAAGGCGGCGGCCGGTTCGGTGCGCTTCGACCAGCCGGCGGGGAAGGCGGCGACGGCGGCGCGGCGGGCGGCGCGGCGGGCGGTGGCGGCGGGGATCCGGCAGGTGGATCGGCGGCGCGCGGAGCGGGACCGCCTGGTGAAGCGGTACGGGGATCCGAAGCAGCGGCCGTGGATCTATCTGATCGTGGCGACGGGGGACATCTACGAGGACATTCCGCAGGCGCAGGCGGCGGCGCGGGCCGGCGCGGACGTGATCGCGGTGATCCGGTCGACGGGGCAGTCGTTGCTTGACTACGTGCCGGAGGGGGCGACCCGGGAGGGGTTCGCCGGGACGTACGCCACGCAGGAGAACTTCCGGTTGATGCGGGCGGCGCTCGACGAGTCGTCGAGGGAGTTGGGCCGGTACGTGCGGCTGACGAACTACGCGTCGGGTCTGTGCATGCCGGAGATGGCGACGCTTGCCGGCCTGGAGCGGCTGGACATGATGCTCAACGACTCGATGTACGGGATTCTGTTCCGGGACATCAACCCGATCCGGACGTTCGTGGACCAGCGGTTCTCGCGGCAGGTGCACGCGCGGGCGGGGATCATCATCAACACCGGTGAGGACAACTATCTGACCACCGCCGACGCGGTGGACGAGGCGCACACGGTGACGGTGTCGCAGTTGTTGAACGAGTTCTTCGCGCACGAGGCGGGGTTGCCGGACCGGCTGCTGGGGTTGGGGCACGCGTTCGAGATCAACCCGGATCTGCCGGAGTCGTTCCGGTTGGAGTTGGCGCACGCGTTGCTGGCGCGGGAGTTGTTCCCGGACGCGCCGTTGAAGTGGATGCCGCCGACGAAGCACATGACCGGTGACGTGTTCCGGGGGAACCTGCTCGACGGGTTCTTCAACCTGGTGGGCGCCATGACGGGGCAGGGGATCCTGCTGGTGGGGATGATGACGGAGGCGGTGGTGACGCCGTGGTTGTCGGACCGGGACGTCGCGTTGCAGAACGTGCGGTACGTGTTGGGCGCGGCGGGCAACCTGCACGAGGATTTCGTGCCGGCGCCGGGCGGGTTCATCCAGCAGCGGGCGCACCGGGTGCTCGGTGAGGCGGTGGGGTTGTTGGAGCGTATCGGGGAGCAGTCGTTGTTGACGGCGATCGCCGAGGGCACGTTCGGGATCATGAAGCGGCCCGCGGACCGGGGCAAGGGCATCGACGGCGTCGCGAAGCACTCCGACGGCTACTACAACCCGGCCACAAAGATCCTGGAGCAGCCCTCATGACGGGTAAGACGATCGTGCGGCCGTACGGGGACACCACGGGCGACGGGATGGTGCAGGTGTCGTTCACGTTGCCGGTGCCGCACGACAAGCGGGCCGAGGGCGCGGCGGTGCAGTTGGCCAACAAGATGGGCATGGACCCGGCGATGCTTGTGCACGCCAAGCCGATCGGTGACGGGTTCACGTTCTTCGTGGTGTACGGGCGGGTGAACCACCTGGTGGACCTGGATCGGGTGCAGGTGGTGGAGCGGGACTTCCCGTTGTTGTCGGCCAAGGAGGTCAACGCGACGGTGAAGCGGAGGTTGCGCCGCAAGCTGTCGGTGGTGGGCGCGTGCATCGGCACGGACGCGCACACCGTGGGCATCGACGCGATCCTCAACGTCAAGGGCATCGCGGGGGAGAAGGGCCTGGAGTACTACCGGGAGTTGAAGGTCACCAACCTGGGTGCGCAGGTGAGCGTCCCGGAGTTGGTGGAGGCGGCCCGGCAGGAGCGCGCGGACGCGGTGTTGGTGTCGCAGGTGGTGACGCAGCGCGACGCGCATCTGCACAACACGCGGGAGATGTCGGCGGCGTTCCGGGAGGCGATGCCGGCGGGCCGGCGACCGCTGCTGATCGTGGGTGGGCCGCGGTTCGACGAGACGATGACCGGCGAGTTGGGCGTGGACCGGATCTTCGGTCGCGGCACCACCCCGGGCGAGGTGGCCAGTTTCCTCGTCCACGCATTGATCACCTCCAGGAAGGCGAGCGCCGCATGAGCGATCCGCGGGTCGGGTTGACCGTCGTCCACCGCCGGTATGTGCCGTACTCCCACGCCCACTACGCGGGGAACCTGGTGGACGGGGCGTACGCGCTCGGGTTGTTCGGGGATGTGGCCACGGAGGTGTGCATCCGTACGGACGGCGACGAGGGCCTGTTCGCCGGCTACTCCGAGGTGCGGTTCGCCGCGCCGGTCCGGGCCGGTGACGTGGTGGAGGTGACGGCACGGGTCAGCCGGGTGGGCACGCGCAGCCGGACGCTTGAGTTGAGTTGCGCGGTGGTGTGCCGGGGCCGCCCGGACCGGGGCGACTCGGCGGCCGAGGTGCTGGAGCCGCCGATCGTGGCGGTCACCGCGACCGGCACGGTGGTCGTGCCGCCGGCGGCGTGAGCGGGTCGGCGCCGCGCCCGCAGGGCGGCACCGTCGTCTGCGCCGACGTCGGGTCGACGTACACGAAGGCGGCGGTGGTCGACCTCGACGGCGGTCGGCTGGTCGGCGCGGCGTCCGCGCCGACCACTGTCGGTTCGGATGTGCTGCACGGCCTGGACGCCGCGGTCGGCGCGGCCCGCACGGCGGCCGGGGTCGGTGACGTGCCCTGGTACGTGTGTTCGTCGGCCGGTGGTGGGTTGCGCCTGGCCGTGGTGGGCTACGAGCCGCTCGTGACGGCGCAGGCGGGCCGGCGGGTGGGTTTGTCGGCGGGGGCGAACGTGGTGCACGTGGCCGCCGGCCGCCTCGGCGCGGCGGAGCTGACGGCGGTGCGGGCGGCCCGTCCGGACGTGGTGCTGCTTGTCGGCGGCACCGACGGCGGTGACGCCGACACCCTCACCCACAACGCCACCCGCCTGGCGCGGGCCCGGTGGCGGGTGCCGGTGGTCTTGGCGGGCAACGTCGACGTCCGCGACGGGTTGCGTGGGCTGCTGGCCGGCGCGGGCGTGCCGGTGACCGCGGCGGACAACGTGCTGCCCCGCATCGGGGTGCTGGCGCCGGCGCCGGCGCGGGCGGCGATCCGGGAGGTGTTCCTGCGGCACGTCATCGGCGGCAAGAAACTGTCCCGTGGTGTCCGGTTCGCGCGGCTGGTCCGGGCGGCCACCCCGGACGCGGTGCTGACCGGCGTGGAGGTTCTCGCCGACACCGTCGGCGGTGACCTGGCCGTGGTGGACGTCGGCGGGGCCACCACCGACGTGTACTCGGTGCTGACCCCCGACGAGCGGGAGACCGGCCCGGGCCGGGAGGTCACCGGCACGCTGTGGCGGGCCCGCACGGTCGAGGGGGACCTGGGCATGCGGTGGTCCGCGCCGGGCGTGGTGCGGGCCGCCGCGGAGGAACGGCTGCTCGCCGCCGGGGAGCGGGACAACCTGGCGGTGGCCGCGGCGGCGCGGGCCGCCGATCCGGGGTTCCTGCCCGGCGGGGCCGCCGAGCGGGCCGTCGACGGGCGGATCGCCGCGCTGGCGGCGACGGTGGCGTTGCGTCGGCACGCGCGCGGCGCGGCGACCGGGGAACGCGCCGGCCGGGACCTGCGGGAGGTGCGGTTGCTCGTCGGTTCCGGCGGGGTGCTGCGGCACGCCGAGCCGGGCTCGGCGGCGGGGGTGCTCGACGCGGTGCTCACCGACCACGCGGGCGGGTGGCCGCTGCCGCGCGCCGCCCGGCCGGTCGTCGACGTCGACTACGTGCTTGCCGCCGCCGGGCTGCTCGCCGGGGACCATCCGGTCGCGGCGGCGGCGGTGCTGCGGCACCACCTCGGCGCCTGAGCGGACGGTCCACCCATCGAGACGCGCCGACGCGACACGCCGTGGCGCGACACACGACAGGCCGGGGTGGGTTGACAGCGGCGGGGGTGCACGCCGTACCGTCTTTGAGTCCTACCATGGGAAGCGGCTGTTGTTCGCTTCGTCCTCTCGTCCGCTGGCCGAGCGACCGGAAGGTTGCGGCGGCCAGGTCCAGCGGGCGGGGGTCGGCGGGGCGGCGCGAACCGGTCGCGGTTACCGGTGTACGGGCAGGGTGAGAGGAACGGCCAGTAGACAACGGCCAGGCGGGGGCAGCCAGTCCACGTCGGGTCGGTCCGAAGGTCGGCGCCGATCATCCTCGCCCCACCGGCCGGGGAGGGCCTGGGAGCGTCGGGGCGCGGCTTACGCCGCGCCCCGATTTTCGTCTGCGGGCCGCTCGTGGGCCGGTCCGGGTCCGGGCCGGGTAGCCTTCGGCCCGTGATCGTGGTGAGGTGCCGGTGACGACGCTGGACCGGGAACAGCCGCGTGCCACCGGCGGGGCACGCCCGCACGCCGGTGGTCGTGCGCTGCCGTTGATGGTGGCGGTGCCGGCGGCGTTGCTGGCCGGGCTGGCGTTGCTGGCGGCGTTCCCCCCGTACGGGCTGTGGCCGCTCGCGCCGGTCGGGGTGGCGTTGCTGGCCGCCGCGGCGCACCGGCGGCGGTTGCGCGCCGGCGCCGGGCTGGGCTTCCTGGCCGGGGTGGTGCTGTTCGCGCCGCTGCTGGAGTGGACGAACCTGCACACAGGCGTGTTGCCGTGGGTGCTGCTGTCGGTGTCGCAGGCCGCTTTCCTGGCGCTGCTCGGCGCCGCCACCGCCTGGGTGTCGCCGCTCGCCGACCGGCGGGCGGCGGCGTGGCCGCTGCTGACCGGCGTGCTGTGGGTCGGGCAGGAGGCGCTGCGTGACCGCATCCCGTTCGGCGGGTTCCCGTGGGGTCGGCTGGCGTTCAGCCAGGACACGTCGCCGCTGCTGCGCCTGGCCGCCCTCGGCGGCGCCCCGCTCGTGACGTTCGCCGTCGCGCTCGCCGGGGGGATCCTGCTCGCCCTCGCCTGGCGTGACTGGTCCCGCCCGGCCGGGCAGTGGCGGCCGGTCGCCGCGCTCGCCGCCGCCCTGGCCGCGCTGCTCGCCGCCGGACCGGCCGTCCCGGCGGGGGTACGCGGCGCCGGTGACACCGTCACCGTGGCCATCGTGCAGGGCAACGTGCCCCGCCTCGGCCTGGACTTCAACGCCCAGCGGCAGCAGGTGTTGAACAACCACGTCGACGCCACCCTGACCCTGGCGCAGCGGGTCGGTCGGGGTGAGCAGGCCCGCCCCGACCTGGTGGTGTGGCCGGAGAACTCCAGCGACATCGACCCGCTGCGCAACCCGGCCGCCGGCTACCGGATCTCGCAGGCCGCCGACGCGATCGGCGCGCCGATCCTGGTCGGCGCGGTGCTGCTCGGCCCCGGCCAGGGTCAGGTCCGCAACGCCGGCCTGCTGTGGCGGCCGGGCAGCGGCGCCGACCTGACCCAGCTGTACACCAAGCGGCATCCGGTGCCGTTCGCCGAGTATGTGCCGCTGCGTTCCATCGCCCGCAGGGTCAGCGCCGAGGTCGACCGGGTCCGCTCCGACTTCGTCGCCGGCGACCGGCCCGGCGTGCTCGACGCCGGGCCGGCCACCCTCGGGGATGTGATCTGCTTCGAGGTGGCCTACGACGGCATCGTCCGGGACACCGTCACCGGCGGCGCGCAACTGCTTGTGGTGCAGACCAACAACGCCACCTTCGACGTGGCCGAGGCCCGCCAGCAGTTGGCCATGGTGCGGCTGCGCGCCGTGGAGCACGGCCGTGCCGCGTTGATGTCCTCCACGGTCGGGGTGTCCGGGTTCGTTTCCCCCGACGGGCGGGTAGACGGTGCCACCGGGTTCAACACCGCCGAGGTGGTGGTGCGGCAGATGCGACTCGGGGACGGGCGTACCCCGGCCACCGTGGCCGGAGTGTGGCCGGAGGTGGCGCTCGCGGCCCTGGCGGTCGCGGCCCTGGCCGGCGCGGCGGTGCTGCGCCGCCGCCGGGAGGTCACCGGCGGCTGAGCCGACGAGAGGCGGTGCGACGGTGGGCGTGGCAGCCGGCCATCCCGGGGTGGGGCGGGTCCTCGTGGTCATCCCCACCTACAACGAGGCGGACAACGTGCGCCGCATCGTCGCCCGGGTCCGCGCGTCGGCGCCGGCGGTGGACGTGCTCGTCGCCGACGATAGCAGCCCCGACGGCACCGGCGGTATCGCCGACGCGCTGGCCCACGTCGACCCGCAGGTGCACGTGCTGCACCGGCGGAGCAAGGACGGCCTCGGCGCGGCGTATCTGGCCGGGTTCGCCTGGGCGCGCGAGCGCGGCTACGACGCGGTGGTGGAGATGGACGCCGACGGCTCGCACGCCCCGGAGGACCTGCCGGCGCTGCTGCACGCCGCCCGCGACGCCGACGTGGTGATCGGCTCCCGGTGGACCCCCGGTGCGCGGGTGTTGAACTGGCCGTGGCGGCGGCTGCTGCTGTCGCGGGTGGGCAACCTGTACGCGCGGGTGGCGTTGGGCATGCCGGTCAGCGACGCCACCGGCGGGTACCGGGTGTACCGGTCGACGGCGCTTGACGCCATCGACCTGGGCTCGGTGCGTTCCCAGGGGTACGCGTTCCAGGTGGAGTTGTCCCGGCTGGCGCACCGCGCCGGGGTACGCATCGTCGAGGTGCCGATCACGTTCGCCGAGCGGGAACACGGCGACAGCAAGATGAGCCCGTTGATCGTGGCGGAGGCGCTGTGGCGGGTCACCCGGTGGGGGGTGCGGGACCGGCGGGCGGCGGTGCGGGGCCGCCCGCAGGCGTTGGCGCGGTGGCCGTGAGCGCGGACGTGTCATGCTGGAGGGGCGTGACGACACACCGGATGGGGTGAGATGCGCCGAGGACTGCGATTCATACCACTGGCCCTGCTGCTGTTGACGCTGCTGGAGCTGGCCGTTTTCGTCCTGGTCGGTCGGGCTGTCGGGTTCGGTGCGGCGCTGCTCGTGGTGTTCGCCGCGTCGCTGCTGGGTCTGGTGCTGCTGCGCCGCGAGGGCATGCGGGCGTGGCGACGTTTCCGGGCCGCCGCGCAGGCCGGGCAGCCGCCGGGGCCGCAGGTCACCGACGGCCTGGTGGGGCTTGCCGGTGCGCTGCTGCTGGCGCTGCCGGGGCTGGTCAGCGGCGTCGTGGGGCTGCTGCTGCTGGTGCCGCCGCTGCGCCGGCTCACCGCCGTCGGGGTGCGCCGGTCCACCGAGCGGCGGGTGTCGTCGATGGTCGCCGGTGACCTGTTCGGCCCGCGCCGGGTGCGGGTCTACCCGGGCGCCGCGCAACCACCCCCGATGCCTCAGCAGCCCCCGGCCGCCCCGCCGCAGCCGGGCACGGCGATCGAGGGCGAAATCGTCGACCGCTGACCATCTGACGTGACGAAACGCCCCCGGGGTGATCCCCGGGGGCGTTTCGACGGTTTTGGGATGCTCAGGCGCGCCCGCGGCGGGTGCGGACCTCCTGCAGCCGCTCGGCGAGGATGTCCTCCAGCTCGGCGATCGAACGCCGCTCCAGCAGCATGTCCCAGTGCGTGCGCGGCGGCTTGGCCTTCTTCTGCTCCGGCTCGTTGCCGTCGACCAATCGGGCGACGCTGCCGTCGAACTTGCACTCCCAGGTCGTGGGGACCTCGGCGTCGACGGCGAACGGCACCTCGAATTGGTGGCCCTTGGCGCACAGGTACTCGCGGGTCTGACGCGGCGCGAGCTCCGTGTTGCGGTCGGATTCGTAGCTGACCGCGCCCAGCCGGCTACCGCGCAGCATACGCTCGCCCATGATCGACTTCCCCTCGTTCGTGGTGCTGTCCTCAGGTGTAACGGCCGGTCACCGCCCACCCATTCCCCACCCGCGCCGGATGAGGCCGTCCGCGGGTCGGGAGCCTCAAGGGTAACCGGCCGCGACAGCCGCTCGAATCGGTGGAGTGTTTCACCCGTCACCGGGGATGTTACCGACCACGCGTGCCGGAGGTGACGATGAGCAGCGATGCGCCGGTCGGCGCCCGACCGCCCGCCGGGAGGACCTTCTTCGGTCACCCCCGGGCGCTGTCCACCCTCTTCCTCACCGAGATGTGGGAGCGGTTCAGTTTCTACGGCATGCGGGCCATCCTGGTGCTGTACCTGACCGCGGCGGTGGCCGACGGCGGCCTCGGCATCGGCGAGTCGACCGCCAACGCCGTGTACGGCACCTACAACGCCATGGTCTACCTGATGGCGTTGCCCGGCGGCTGGGTCGCCGACCGGCTGATCGGGGCGCGGCGCAGCGTGCTGTGGGGCGGCGTGGTGATCGCCGCCGGCCACTACGTGATGGCGATCCCCACCGGGTGGAGTGTGTTCGCCGGCATGACGCTCATCGTCCTCGGCACCGGCCTGCTCAAACCCAACATCTCCACCATGGTCGGCGACCTTTACGAGCGGGACTCGCCGCGCCGCGACGCCGGGTTCTCCATCTTCTACATGGGCATCAACCTGGGCGCGTTCATCGCCCCGCTGATCACCGGCTTCCTCGGCGAGAAGATCAACTGGCATCTGGGGTTCGGGGCGGCCGCGATCGGCATGACCTTCGGCGTCATCCAGTACGTGGCGGGCCGGCGCAACCTGGGCGACGCGGGCGCCCACCCGGTGGACCCGCTGCTCGGCGCCGACCGGCGGCGGGCGCTGACCCGCGCCGCCGCGGTCGTCGGCGCGCTGCTGGTGGTCCTGCTGGTGCTGCTGCTGGCCGGCTGGTTCACCGTCGACACGGTGGTCAACCTGCTCGCCGTGATCACCGTGCTGGTGACCGTCGGATACTTCGCGCGCATCCTCACCGACCGGGAGATCAGCGACACCGAACGCTCCCGGATGAAGGCGTACGTGTGGCTGTTCGTCTTCGCCGCCGCGTTCTGGCTGATCTACGACCAGGCCGGTTCGGTGTTGAACATCTTCGCCGCCGACCGCACCGACCGCAACGTCGGCGGGTTCACCTTCCCGGCGTCCTGGCTCCAGTCGGTGAACCCGATCCTGATCATCATCGGCGCGCCGCTTGCCGCGTGGCTGTGGCTCAGGCTCGGCCACCGGGTGTCCACACCGACGAAGTTCGCCGTCGGCCTGGTGCTCAACGGCCTGTCGTTCGTGCTGATGGCCGCCGCCGCGCGGGCCGCCGTCGGCGGTGACCTGGTCTCACCGTGGTGGCTCGTCGCGGTGTACGCGATCCAGGTCGCCGGCGAGCTGTCGCTGAGCCCGGTCGGCCTGTCCGCCACCACGAAACTGGCCCCGGTCAAGTACGCCAGCCAGATGCTGGGCCTGTGGTTCCTCGCCACCGCCGTCGGCGACGCGATCGGCGGGCAGGTGGCCCGGCTGGCGCAGAGCTGGTCGCAGTCGACCTACTTCCTCACCTTCGGGCTGGCCTCGGTGGCGCTGGGCCTGGCCGCGGTGATGTTCACCCGCCAGATCCGGGGCCTGATGGCCGGCATCCACTGACCCGCGGCTCACCGCGCCGGGGTGGGCGGCAACGGCAGCGGCAGGCCGGGCAGCCCGTCGATGCTTGTCGCCACGTGCTCCTTGCCGGCGAAGTACGCCGACAGTGACGTGTCGTCCTCCCGGGCGAACCGGCGGCCGTGCAGATCCCGGTCGGTGTCGTAGCTCATCAACGGCACCGCGTAGCCGCACGTGTCGCGGATCAGCTCGGCGCGCACCACGATCACCGCCCGCAGGCCGTGCGGACCCGGGTCGATGTCGGGGAAGTGCCGCAGCAGGTCGGGCCAGCGCGGGTCGTCGCGGAACACCGGCTCGCCGCGCCCGTGCACCCGCACGATTGTCGGCGGGCCGGCGAACGCGCACCACATCAGCGTGACCCGGCCGTTCTCCCGCAGGTGGGCGATGGTCTCGGCGTTGCTGCCGGCGAAGTCGAGGTAGGCCACGGTGCGCTCGTCGAGCACCGCCAGGGCGCCGCGCAGGCCCTTGGGGGACAGGTTGACCGTGCCGTCGCCGGCCAGCGGGGCGGTGGCGACGAAGAACACCGGCTGCGCCTCGATGAACTCCCGCAGCCGGCCGTCGATGCGATCGTACGTCTTTCCCATGCCGCCATCCTGGCCCGGCGGGCCGCCGCCGCGCTGCCCCGTCCCGGACCGTGGCCGGTCTCCACGCGGTATGCCAGGTACGACGCCCCTGCTCGGTTCGGCCGGGTCGTGTGGCCAATCTTGGTACGGGACCGCCCCCTGAGGGGCGTCCCCGTACCACGATTCACTCGTCCCGAGTGGTGGGAGGGGTTGCTTGCTCGACTCCGGATCGCCGAAGTGGCGTGGTCGGGCACACCGGGATACCGCCGCCTCGGCGAGCTGGAGTCGGTGCCGTGGTCAGCCGGCCCGCGAGCCGAGCGCGGCCAGCGCTCCGGCCAGGTCGCTGACCTGGTCGGCGAGTTGTCCGGCGCGACGTTCGGCGGCGTCCCGGTCGGACTCGGCCGCGGCCAGCCGGGCCTCCGACGCGGTCGCGCGGGCTCGCGCGGCGGTCACGGCGCGCCGGGCCTCGGTCAGCTCCGCGGCGAGCGCCTCCCGGTCGGCGACCTGCGCCGCCGCCTCCACCCGGGCCGCCTCGACCGCCTCGACCCGGGCCGTCTCCGCCGCCGCGACCGCGTCGGCGCGGGCGGACTCCGCCCGGTCCCGCTCGGCGCGGGCCGCCCGCGCGGCGGTCGCCTCGGCGTCGGCCCGTTCGGTCGCGGCCCGCGCCGACCGGCGGTCCTCGACGGCCTGCGTCCGGGCGGCCTGCGCGTCGGCGCGCGCCGCGTCGGCCTCGGCGCGCAGGTGTTGCGCCCGGTCCAGGGCCTCGGTGGCGGAGCGGGTGGCCCGTTCGGCGTCGGCGCGGGCGGTGTCACGGTCGGCGGTCAGCTCGGCGACCCGCTGCCGCTCGCCGTCGCGTTCGGCCCGCGCCGTACGCAGCTCGGCGCGCGCGGCGTCGCGGTCGCGTTCGGCCTGCACCCGCAGCGCCTGGGCGGCGCCGGCCTCGGCACGCGCGGCGTCGCGGGCGGTCTCGGCGGCGGCGGCGCGCTCGGCGGCCGTGGCGGCAGCCGAGCGCGCCTGCTCGGCGTCGTCCCGGGCGGCGTCGCGGTCGGCGTACGCGGCCCGGGTCTCCTGCCGGTCCCGGGCGCCCGCCGCGGCGGCGTCCTCGGCGTCGCGGCGGGCCTCGTCGCGTTCGGCGTGCGCGGCGGCGACCTGCGCGGCGGTCTCCGCGCGCAGGTCGGCGAGCTGCCGCTCCACGCCCGCCGGGGACAGCTCGGCGTGCAGCGCCTCGGTGAGCGTCTCCACCACCTGGTCGAGCCGGTCCACCACCTCCCAGGTGCGGGCCACCTGCCCGGGCAGGCCGGGGGAGTTGCGGTGACGCATCCGCACGTTGCGGGCGGCCCGCTGGCACGCGCCGTCGTTGTCCCGGCAGTAGCGGAACGGGCGGCCGGCGCCGGCGCGCTGCGGCACCTCCCGCCCGCAGTGGGCGCAGGGGCGGGTCTCGGCGGTCAGATCGGCGTCCATCGGGGGCGAAGTCTAGTGGCCGTCCTCGGCGCCGACCGCGCCGACGCGGGGTAGCCCGCGGGCGGCCGTCCACTGCTCCCATCACCTGACGGCGGTCCGCGACGTTACCTTGGTAGACCCCCGATCACGAGGGTCGGGTCCTGATACCCGCCAGACCGGTCCTGGCCCGTCCTCTGCCGGAGGTCGAGGCGTGTTCGACGGGCGGCCGGCGTCGCACCGGAGGCAAGGATGGACAGCGGTTCGACTCCACAGGTTTCCGACGACGCGCTCGCCACGACTCGCCATCGGCGCCGGACCATCGTGGCCCTGCTCGGGGTCCTGACCGCCGTCGCGCTTGTCGGTGACGTCGCCCCCGCGTCTGCGAGCAGTTCCGGCTTGCTCACCGGCGTGATCGCCACTGCCGCCGGCTTCGGACACAGTCTCGCCCTGCGTTCCGACGGTACCGTCGTGGCCTGGGGCGACAACGAGATCGGTCAGCTGGGTGACGGCACCACCACGGATCGCCTCACTCCGGTGCGCGTCTGCGCCGTCGATCAAACCGCTCCGTGTACCCGGTTCCTCGACCGGGTGGTCGCCGTCGCCGCCGACGCCAACAGCTTCCACAGCCTTGCCCTGCTCAGGGATGGCACGGTCGTGACCTGGGGCGCGAACGACTGGGGTCAACTCGGCAACGGCCGCGACGGCATCGGTGCGCACCGGTCGACCCCGGTGCGGGTGTGTGCGGTGGGTGAGGCGGCGCCGTGTGACCGGTTCCTGAGCGGGGTCAGGACCATCGCCGCCGGCGGGTTCTTCAGCATGGCGCTGTTGAGCGACGGGCGGTTGGTGACGTGGGGCATGAATTCATACGGTGAGCTCGGCGACGGTACCGTCGACAACCGGTCGACCCCGGTGCGGGTGTGTGCGGTGGGTGAGGCGGCGCCGTGTGACCGGTTCCTGACGGGGGTCAGGACCATCGCCGGCGGAGATTTCCACAGCCTGGCGGTGGTGGGCAACGCGGCGGCCGTCGCGTGGGGTTACAACGGAGTTGGTGAGCTCGGCGACGGAACTCGGGTGAACCGTTCCACTCCGGTGCGGGTGTGCGCGGTAGGTGAGATCGCGCCCTGTGATCGCTTTCTTTCTGCGGTCAGGTCGGTCACCGCTGGTGGCTTTCATACCATGGCGTTGCTGGGCAGTGGCGCGGTCGTCTCCTGGGGTCTGAATTTCTACGGTGAGCTCGGTGACGGAACTCGGGTGGACCGTTCCACTCCGGTGCGGGTGTGCGCGGTGGGGCAGGTCGCGCCCTGCAACCGGTTCCTGTTCGGGGTCAGGGCGATCAGCGCCGGCGGCTTCCCGAGCGTGGGTTTCTCCAGCATGGCGTTGCTGGGCAGTGGCAACGGTGTCCTCACCTGGGGAGCCAATGCCCTCGGTGCGCTCGGCGACGGCACCCGGGTGGACCGTTCCACCCCGGTGCGGGTGTGCGCGGTGGGGCAGGTCGCGCCCTGCAACCGGTTCCTGTTCGGCATCAGGGCCATCGACGCGGGCGGCTTCCACGACATCGCGCTCATGCCCGGCTACACCGTCGCCACATGGGGCGGTAACGGTTTCGGGCAACTGGGGGACGGCACCCGCACCGACCGGGTCACACCGGTCGGCGTTCTCGCTCCCGGTTCCTGACCGACACGTACCGCGGCCGGTGGTTCACCTGTCGGTCCGGGCGCTGGTGTCGCGCACGGTCAGCCGGGGCTCCAGCAGCGTCACCTCCGGCACCGGCTCGTCGCGCAGTCGCCGCATCAGCAACATCACCGCCTGCCGGCCCACCTCCTCGGCCGGCACCGGCACGCAGGTCAGCCCGGACGGCTCGGCCAACTCGTCGGGGCAGACCGCGACCACCGACACGTCCTGGGGCACCCGGCGGCCCAGCAGCGGCAGCGTGGCCAGCACCGGGCCGACCGCCGACTCGTTCTGCACCACCAGGCCGGTGACGTCGGGATGCGCGTCCAGCAGCGCCGCCAGGGCCCGGCGCACCGCCGCCGGACCCTCCTCGCAGGAGCGGGTAACCGCGTCGACGCCGAGCCGCCCGGCGGCGGCCACCACCCCGGCCCGGGTGCGGTGGGCGAAGCCGGTGCCCCGGTCGTAGACGGCGGCCGGGGCGCCGAGCAGCGCGACGCGGCGGTGCCCGGCCGCGGCCAGGTGTTCCACGCACAGCTCCCCGGCCCGCCGGAAGTCCAGGTCCACACAGGCCAGGCCGGTGCTGTCGGCCGGATGCCCGATCAGCACGCCGGGTAGCGCCAACTCCCGCAGCAGCGGCACCCGGGAGTCCTCCAGTTCCACGTCCATCAGCAGCACACCGTCGACGAGCGCGCTGCCGGCGATGCGGTGCAGCCCGGCCGGGCCCTCGTCGGCGGTGACAAGCAGCACGTCGTGGTCGTGGCGGCGGGCGGTGGTGACCACCGCGGTGGCGAACCGCATCACCACCGGCACCTGCATGCCGGTGCGCAACGGCAGCACCAGCGCGATCACGTTGGCCTTGCGGCTGGCCAACGCGCGGGCACCGGCGTTCGGGTGGTAGCCCAGGGCGCGGACGCTCGCCAGCACCCGCCCGCGGGTGGTCGCCGAGATGGTGCGCTTGCCGCTGAGCACGTACGAGACGGTGCTCGCCGCCACCCCGGCGTGGCGGGCCACGTCGGCGATGGTCACCTGCTCGCCGGCCGCCCGGCCGCTCACCGGGCGACCTCGGAGCGCCGGGCCGCCGCGGACCCGGCCGGCACGTCGCCGCCGGTCACGGTGAGCGCCCCGACCAGCCGGACGTCGCGGGCGGAGCGGCCGACAAGCACCGAATGGGTGGCGTCCTCCACCACCGGGGCGGCGCGGTCGGCGTCCCACCAGGACAGTTCGGCGGTACGCAGCCGCAGCGTCACCCGGGCCGCGCAGCCCGGCTCCAGGGTGACCCGGGCGAAGTCGCGCAGCTGCCGCAGCGGCTGCTTGACCCGGGAGCGTCGCTGCCGGGTGTAGAGCTGCACCACCTCGGTGCCCGGGCGGCGGCCCGTGTTGGTGACCTCGACGCTCACCTCGACCTCCTCGCCGGCGTGCGCCGTCGCGGTGCTCAACCGAAGATCAGCGTAGTCGAACCGGCCGTAGCTGAGCCCGTGGCCGAACGGGTACAGCGGCTCGCCCCGGTGGTAGAGGTAGGTGGTGTCGGCGCCGATGACGTCGTAGTCGAGCAGGTCGGGCAGTTCGGCGGTGTCGGCGTACCAGGTCTGGGTGAGCCGGCCACCGGGGTCCGCCGCGCCGAGCAGCACGTCGGCGAGCGCGTTGCCGTGTTCCTGCCCGCCGTGGGCGCTCCACAGCACCGCCGGCAGGTGCTCCCGGGCCCAGCCGACCGCGTACGGGTAGCTGCTGGTCAGCACCAGCGCGGTGCGCGGGTTCGCCGCGTGCACGGCGCGCAGCAGCTCCTGCTGGCCGCTGGGCAGCGTCAGGTCGGCGCGGTCCTCGGTCTCCCGGCCGTTGACCATCGGGTGGTTGCCGAGCACCACCACTGCCACGTCGGCGGCGGCGGCCAACGCGGCGGCCTCGGCGGCCCCGTCGACGCGCAGCTCCACGGTGAACGCGGCGGGGTCGCCGGTGGTGACGCTGAGGCGGCCGTCCGGGTCCACGCCGACGTGCCGGCCGGTGGCGAGGTGGTGCAGCAGCGCGGCGCCGTCGGGCCGGTGGTGCAGGCGGAACGTCTCGCGGACCACCCAGCCGCCCGGGCCCGGCCGGTCGACGACGAGCGCGCCGTCCTCGTCCGCGCCGACGTACCGGCCGGTGTCGACCGCGCGCAGCGCGACCACCCCGTGGCCCCAGTCGACCACGTCGAACTCGGTGGGCGCCGCGTCGGCGAGCGCCAGATGCCCGCCGTCGGCGCGGCGCACGGCCCGGTCGCCGACGCACAACGCGACCCGGTCGGCGCCCGGGTGGGTGGTCACGTCCGGCAGCCGTCCGAGCAGCCCGGCGTAGGGGCTGACCGCGTACGGCAGGGTGCCGCTGTACCAGTCGGTGAGCACCGTGTCGGCGAGCGGGCCGAGCACCGCGACCCGCAGGTCGGCCCGGAGTGGGAGCAGCCCGTCGTTGGACAGCAGCACGATCGACTGGCGGGCGGCCTCGCGGGCGAGTTCCCGGTGGGCCGGGCAGTTCACCACGTCGGCCGGCACGTCGGCGTACGGGTCGTGGCCGGGCGGGTCCAGGTCGCCCAGGCGCAACCGCACCGACAGGATCCGCCGGACCGCCCGGTCCACGTCGGACTCGCCGATCAGCCCGCGGTCCAGCGCCTCGGTGAGCCGGGCGACGGTGGGTGCGGGGTCGTCGTCGTCCTCGGTGAAGCTGTCCACCCCGGCGCGCAGCGCGGCGGCGAAGCCGGTCACGTGGTCGGGCAGGTATTCCTGCACGCCGGCGAGGTTGCCGACCGCCCCGGCGTCGCCGACGACCATCACCTCGTCGTCGGCCCAGCCGCGCAGCTCGCCGTCGATGAGCGGGCTCAGGTGCGCCGGCACGCCGTCGACCAGGTTGTACGACGCCATCACGGCGACCGCCGCGCCGGCGGCCAGCGGCGCGCGGAAGGCCGGCAGCTCGTACTCGTGCAGCACGCGCGGCGGCAGGTCGCTTGAGGTGACGGCCCGGTCGGTCTCGTTGTTGTAGCCGAGGAAGTGCTTGAGGGTCGGCGCGGTCCGCAGGAGGGTGGGGTGGTCGCCGCGCAGCCCGCGCGCGTAGGCGGTGGCGAGATGGCCGGTCAGCCAGGGGTCCTCGGACCAGCCTTCCTCGTTGCGACCCCAGCGGGGGTCACGCAGCGGGTTGACCACAGGCGCCCAGACGTTCAGGCCGACCTGCCGCGGGTCGGCCCGGTGTTTGGCCCGCACCTCGTCGCCGACGGCGGCGCCGACGGCCCGGATCAGGTGCGTGTTCCAACTGGCGGCGAGGCCGAGCGCCTGGGGGAACACGGTGGCCTCGCCGAGCCAGGCGACGCCGTGCAGCGCCTCGGTGCCGGTGCGGAACGCGGGCAGGCCGAGCCGGGGGACCGGGGCCTGCCACTGGTGCAGCAGACCGAGCTTCTCCGGCACGGTGAGCCGGGCCAGCAGGTCGTCCAGACGGTGGTGGGGGGTGCGGTCGGTCATGGCGGGCGCCTCCGGTGGGCGTGCGGGTCGCCTCCCGTGCGTCGAAGCGCTTCGACGCACGGGCCGGTGAACGGCGGCGCGCGCACGCGTAAAGGGTGGTGGTCGGCCGGCGGGGTCGGCCCGGAGCGGTGGTGAAGCGCTTCGACAGCCGCCGGAAAACATGCCGCCCGCGGAAGTGCCCGGTCCCGGTGGCGGCGCTACCGAGGTTGGCACCCGCGGGCGGCGGGGTCAAGGGTCACGCGACGGGCAGTTGCCCGGCCTCCACGGTGGCCAGTGCGGCGGTGGCGCCACCGAGCGCGCTGGCCGCGGACCCCAACGCGCTGGCCTCGATCCGGACCGCGGCCGGCGACCCGAGGGCGCGGGCGGCGAGTTCGGCGCGGGCGGCCGGCAGCAGCCACGGGGCGAGCGCCGCCAGGTGGCCACCGACGGCGACGACCTCCGGGTCGAGCAGGTCGACCAGGACGGACAGCGCCTGCCCGAGGCCCCGGCCGACCTCGGTGAGCCCGGCCCGCACCGGCTCGTCGCCGGCACGGGCGAGCACCTGGATCCGTTCGACCTCCGGCAGGTAGTCGGTGATCGGGCCGTCCTGCGCCGCGTCGGGCAGCAGCCGGCGCACCACCGCGTCCACGCCGGCCAGCCCGGTCAGGCAGCCGTGCCGGCCGCACCCGCACGCCGGGCCGTCGGGAGAGCCGGCCAGCACGGGCAGGTGGCCGATCTCGCCGGCGAAGCCCCGGCCACCGCGCAGCAGCCGGCCGCCGCTGACCAGGCCGGCGCCGATGGCCAGCCCGCCGGTCAGGTGCACCAGGTCGGCCGTGCCGGCGTACGGGCCGTGCCGCAGCTCGGCGCAGGCGGCGAGGTTGGCGTCGGTGTCGACGCCGACGGGGAAGGCGGGATCGTGCAGCGCGCGGCGCAGTTCGGCGGCGAGCGGCACGCCGCGCCAGCCAAGCGCCGGCGCGGCCGGCACGGCGCCGTCGGCGTCGACAAGTCCGGGCACGCCCACGGTGAGGCCGAGCACGGTGCGGTCCGCGCCTGCGACCCGGGTGACGGCCCGGCGGGCCAGCGCGGCGAGCGCCCGTACCGTCTCCTGCGGGCCGGCGGTCGCGGCGGCGAACGCGCGTCGCCAGGTGAGCAGCCGCGCGCCGGCCAGGTCGGCGGCGACCACGACCAGCTCGTCGGCGCCGATCTGCAGGCCGAGCCCGACGTACCGGGAGCCGTCGAGCACGAGCATGGTGGCCGGCCGGCCGACCCGGTTCTCGGTCAGCCCGGTTTCGCGCAGCAGCCGATGGTCGATCAGCTCGCTGACCAGGCTGGAGACGGTGGCCTTGTTGAGCCCGGTGTGCGCGGCCACGTCGGCGCGGGAGCAGGGTGCGTGCCGGCGGACGTGGCGCAGCACCACGGCCCGGTTGGCCACCCGCACGTCGCCGAGGTCGGCCGTCTGGACCGGCCGGTCGATGCTGATCACGTGGTGCCCGCCTCCTGCGCCGCCGACCATCTCAGTTCGGCTACAGCTTAAACTAAATAGGTGTGGCGTCCGTCAGCTACCGAACCAGGGCTCGAACGGGGTTACCGGCACCGGTTCGCCGTTGAGCGTGATCCGGCGCGGCACGTCCGCGCCGACCACGCTGACCCGGCGTACGTCGAGCGGCCCGTCCACCCGGACCCGTAGGGTGTCGCCGTCACGGGTGGCGGTGACAGTGGTGTCGCCGCCGTCGTCGTGCACCACGCCCACGCCGTCGGCGTCACCCCACGCGACGAGCGTGACCTCGCGGAACGGGCCCTCGGCGACGCTTGTCGCGGGCGGCGCGACCGGCACCAGCGCGCCCCGGCGCACGTAGAGCGGCAGTCGGTCGATCGGCACGCGCGCCCGCAGGTGCTGGCCGCCGGCGTGCCGCTGCCCGGTGGCCGCGTCCAGCCAGTCGTCGCCGGCCGGCAGGTAGACGGCGCGTTCCCCGGACGGGTCGAGCACCGGCGCCACCAGCAGGTCGGTGCCGAGGCGGTACTGGAGGTCGCTGGTCCAGGCGGCCGGGTCGTCGGGGGTGTCGACGAGCAGCGCCCGCATCATCGGGGCGCCGGTGCGGGCCGCGGCCACGGCCGCCGACCACAGGTACGGCAGCAGCCGGTAGCGCAGCCGCAGCGCGGCGACCGCGTGACGCTCCGCCTCGGGCGGGAAGTCCCAGGGCAGCCGGCTTGTGGTGCCGTGCAGCCGGACCAGCGGCGACAGCGCGCCGAACTGGGTCCAGCGCACGTACAGGTCGGGCTCCGGCGTGCCGTGGAACCCGCCGGTGTCGTGGCTCCAGAACGGCACCCCGGACAGCCCGTGGGACAGCCCGCCGCGCAGCGTGCTGGCCATGGCCGGCCAGGTGGAGTTGACGTCGCCGCTCCACTGCGCGCTGTGCCGCTGCCCGCCCAGGTAGGACGAGCGCGCCCAGACCGTGCGGTGCCCGGCGACCTCCTCGGTGACGTCGGCGACCACGTCGTTGAACAGCAGCGCGTAGACGTTGTGCAGCTCGACGCCGGTCATGCCGTTGTGCGCCACCGCGTCGGCGGGCACGGCCTCGGCGAAGTCGGTCTTGAAAACCGCGACGCCCTGGGCCAGCAGGGGCCGCAGCAGGCCCTGGAACCAGCGCACCGCCGCCGGGTTGGTGAGGTCCACGATGGCGCAGACCGGGTAGCTGCCGTGCCAGGTGTCGGCGACGTACGTCGTGCCGTCCGGGCGGCGCAGGAAGTAGCCGGCGGCCTCGGCCTCGGCGTAGAGCGGGCTGTCGGTCATCAGGTAGGGGTTCATCCACAGGCACACCCGGAAGCCCTGTTCGGCGAGGTCCTTGAGCATCCCGGCCGGGTCGGGGAACGCCTGCTCGTCCCAGCGCAGCTCCGACCAGCGCCCGGCGACCTGCCAGTAGCAGTCCAGGTGCAGCACGTCGCAGGGGATGTCCCGGTCCCGGATCAGCCGGGCCCGCTCCCGCACCCGTTGTTCGCTGTCCGGGAAGAATCCGGAGGAGATCCACGCGCCGAACGCCCACTTCGGCGGCAGGTACGGCCGGCCGGTGAGCGCGTCGAGCCGGTCCAGGATCTGCGCCGGGGTCGGGCCGGCCAGCACGTAGTAGTCGAGCAGGTCGTCCGGGACGAGCAGTTGCACGCTGCTGTGGGTGCTGGCGCAGACGTCGAACTGCACCGGCAGGCCGCTGTCGACGAGCACGCCGTAGCCGCGGTCGGACAGGTAGAACGGCATGTTCTTGTGCGACCTGTCGGACTCGCCGCCGAAGGCGTCGAAGTTCCACATCAGCGGACGCTGGCCGCGCTTGTCAAGCGGGGTGAACTTCTCCCCGAAGCCGACGAACCGCTCGTCGCCGGGGGCGATGAAGCTCTCGTGCCAGGCGACCGGCTCGCCGTCGACGGTGGAGCGACCCAGCGGCAGGGTGCGTCGCCGGCCGCTGATGTCCCGGGTGCCGCCGTCGCCGGCCAGCAGCAGCCGGCCGTCGGCGGCGAGGAAGCGCAGCCCCCACGGGTCGAGGCGGATCTCGGCGACCACGGCGCCGGCGTCCACCCGCGCGTAGGTCTCGTCCACGGTGACCCGGGCCGGGTGCGGTTGCGGCCGGGTCAGCGCCAGCGCGCGGGCGGAGCGGCTGCGCACGGAGAGGTCGTCGGTCAGGCGTACCCGCAGGATCCCGTCCCCGGCGGCCTCGACGCGGGCGACGAGCGTGCGACCGGACGCGCAGGTGGCGGTGAGCGTGACGCCGTGCGCGTCGGTCGCGGCCACCTGCGCCCGCAGCACGTCGTCGGCGCCCTCCTCGCCGGGGGCGCGGACCGGCAGGTCGGGCGGGTCGGCCACGAACGTCTCGTACGGGACCAGGGGCGGGCGGTACGGCATGGGCGTCTCCTCGCGGCGACACGGGCGGTCCCGCAAGTTTCTTTGGAACCACAACTAACTGTCAATGATCGACGCCATTGACTTTCTGCCTCACCTGTTCTTACTTTGGCGGAGATGACAACTAAAGGGTTGTGGAGCGACGGCCGGCTCCACTACGGCGGCGACTGGAACCCGGAGCAGTGGCCGCCCGAGGTGTGGCACGACGACGTCGCCCTCATGCGCGCGGCCGGGGTCGACCTGGTCACCGTCGGCGTGTTCGCCTGGTCCCGCCTCGAACCCGCCCCCGGCCGCTACACCCTCGACTGGCTCGACCGGGTGCTGGACCTGCTGCACGACAACGGCATCCGCGCCGCCCTGGCCACGCCCACCGCCTCCCCACCGCCCTGGTTCACCCTCAACCACCCCGGGGCGCTGCCGGTCACCGCCGACGGGGTACGCCTGCACCACGGCAGCCGGGACACCTACTGCGCCGCCGCGCCCGCCTACCGCGCCGCCGCCCGCCGCATCGCCGAGGTGCTCGCCACCCGGTACGCCCACCACCCCGCGCTGGCGCTGTGGCACGTGCACAACGAGTACGGCACCACCTGCCACTGCCCGCACGTCGAGACCGCGTTCCGTCGCTGGCTCACCGACCGGTACGGCGACCTCGACGCGCTCAACGACGCCTGGGTCACCAGCTTCTGGAGCCAGCACTACTCCGACTGGGCGCAGATCGGCCCGCCCCGCGCCACCCAGTACCTGGGCAACCCCGGCCAGCTTCTCGACTTCCGCCGCTTCTGGTCCGACACGCTGCTGTCGGCGTACACCGAGCAGCGGGACCTGCTGCGGGCGGCGAACCCGGCGGTGCCGGTGACCACCAACTACGTGCTCGGCGACTGGGTGCCGGTGGACCACGCCCGGTGGGCGCGCGAGGTCGACCTGGTCGCCGTCGACCACTACCCGACCCGGGTCGACCGGGGCGCGGAGGAACAGACCGCGCTCGCCGCCGACCTCGCCCGGGGCTGGGCCCGCCACGGCGCCGGCCGACCCGCGCCGTGGCTGCTGATGGAGAGCGCGCCCAACCAGATCCACACCGCCGGGCGGATGCACACCAAGGAACCCGGCCGGATGACCCGGCACAGCCTCGCGCACGTCGCCCGCGGCTCCGCCGGGGTGATGTTCTTCCAGTGGCGTGCCCCGGCCGGCGGCGCGGAACGGTTCCACTCGGCGGTGGTGTCCCACGCCGGCGCGGACACCCGGGTGTTCCGCGAGGCCACCCGGATCGGCGCCGCGCTGCGCCGGCTCGCCGGGACCACGGCCGGCCGGGTGCAGGCGCGGGTGGCGATCGCGTCCGACGCCGCCAGCGGCTGGGCGCTGCGCCACCCGGGGATGCCCCGCGACGGCCTCGACCACCCCGGCGAGGTGGCCGCCGCGCACCGGGCGCTGTGGCACGCCGGCATCACCACCGACCTGGTGACACCTGGTGACCCGGTCGACGGGCACCGGCTGCTCGTGCTCCCCGCCCTCTACCTGGCCTCCGACGCCACAGTCGACTGGGTACGCCGGCACGTCCACGCCGGCGGGCACCTGCTCGTCACCTGGCTCAGCGGCGTCGCCGACGAACACGCCCGGATCCGCCTCGGCGGCCACCCCGGCGCCTACCGGGACCTGCTCGGGGTGCGGGTGGAGGAGTTCCACCCGCTTGCCGACGACGACCAGGTTCCGTTGACGAGCGGCGGGATCGGCCGGATCTGGTCGGAGACGGTGCACCTGGCCGGCGCCGAGACGGTCACCGCGTACATCGGTGGGGTGCTGGACGGCCGCCCGGCGGTCACCCGGCACCGGGTGGGCGCCGCCCGCACCTGGTACGTCTCCACCCGACCCGACGACGACACGTACCGCCGGCTGCTCGTCGACGCGGCCCGGCTCGCCGGCGTCGTCCCGACCTGCCCGGCGGCCCCATCCGGCGTCGAGGCGGTCCGCCGCCGCGACGGCGACCAGAGCTGGCTGTTCCTGCTCAACCACACCGACCGGCCGCAGCGGGTGCCGGCCACCGGGCACGAGCTGCTCACCGACGAGCCGGTCGACGACGCGGTGACCGTGCCGCCCGGCGGCGTGGCGGTGCTGCGCGAGCCGCCGGGCTGACCCGCGTACCGCCTCAGGGCGTGGCGACGGCGGCGCGGGACCGGTCGGCGGCGATCCGCACCGCGAGCGCGGCCAGCACGGTGCCCATCACGTACCGCTGGAGGCGGGCCCAGGCCGGGCGGCGGGTGAGGAACGCCGACACCGCGCCGGCGCTGAGCACGATCAGCGCGTTCACGGTGAGCGCGATGCCGATCTGGGTCAGCCCGAGCAGCAGGCTCTGCACCGCCACGTGCCCGCGCGCCGGGTCGACGAACTGCGGCAGCAGCGACACGTAGAGGATGGCGATCTTCGGGTTCAGCAGGTTCGTCACCAGGCCCATGGTGAACAGGCGCCGGGGCCGGTCCGGCGGCAGCGGCAGCGGCGTGAACGCCGACCGGCCGCCCGGGCGCAGCGTCCGCCAGGCCAGCCAGAGCAGGTACGCCGCGCCGGCCAGCTTCACGGCCGTGTAGAGCGGCGGGACCAGCACGAACACGGTGGCGATGCCGGCCACCGCAGCGGCCAGGTAGATCAGGAACCCGACCGCCACCCCGAGCAGCGACACCAGGCCGGCCCGCCGGCCCTGGGTGACCGACCGGGACACCAGATAGACCATGTTCGGCCCGGGCGTGAGCACCAGACCGAGCGCCACCAGGGCGATCCCCACCACCGCACCGAACGTGACCACGCCGCCTCCCGCCGTAGACCCTTGCCCGGACCCTACGCCGCCCGCCGCCGCCGGGAGGTCCGGGCTCGCGGCCGGGGCCGGTGACGCGCGACACTCAGCAGATGTCCGTCGTGCTGTCCGCCGCCGCCACCCCGACCGCGCCCGGCCTGCTGCTGCGACCGTGGCGCGACGGCGACGCCGAGGCGTTGCTGGAGGCGTACCGGGATCCGGTGCTGCGCGCCTGGACCCGGTGGCCGGTGACCACCCGCGCCGAGGCGCGGGCGTTCCTGCGCCGCGCCCGGCAGGGCTGGGCCGCCGACCGCCGGTTCAGCTTCGCCGTGCTGGAACCCGAGCCGGCGGGGGAGCGGCTGGTGGCCTGCGTGGTGCTCAAGGAGATTCGCCCCGGGTGCCAGGTCGCCGAGGTCGGCTACTGGACCGCCGCCCCGGCCCGCGGGCGCGGCGTCGCGCCCCGCGCGGTCGACGCGGTCACCGGCTGGGCGTTCACCCGGTTCGCCGCCGCCGGCCTGACCCGCATGGAGCTGTTCCACCAGGTCGACAACCCGGCCTCCTGCCGGGTGGCGGAGAAGAGCGGGTACGCGTTCGCCGAGGTGCTGCCGGCCCGCCCGCCGTTCCCCCGCGACGGCCACCGGCACGTACGCCGGCTGCGGTGAACCGTCCCCGGTGTCGGCCGGGAACACGGCGGCGCCGTCGGACGCTTACCAAGGTCGGGTACGCCTGCGGATACGGTGGGTACGGGAGGTGACGGCGGTGACGAACGCCTGGGAGGCCGCGGTCGAGGCGCAGATCCGCTCGGCCCAGGAGCGTGGGGAGTTCGACAACCTGCCGGGCGCCGGCAAGCCGATCCCGGGCCGGGACACGCCCTACGACGAGGGCTGGTGGATCCGCGGCTTCATGGAGCGGGAGCAGATCCCGTCGGACCTGATGCTGCCCACCCCGCTGCAACTGCGCCGCCGCATCGAGCAACTCCCCGACGAGCTGCGGGACCTGCCCACCGAGGAGGCGGTCCGGTCGTACGTGGCGGTGCTCAACGCCGAGGTGGTGGCCTGGCTGCGCAGCCCGACCGGCCCGCGCGTCGTGGTCCGCCCGGTGAACGTCGACGAGGCGGTACGCCGCTGGCGGGCCGACCGGCAGTACGCCGCCGCCGCCACGACTGTCGAACCGGTGCCGCACGTCGCGCGTCCGGCGCGCGTCCGACGGCGGTGGCGCCTGTGGCGTCGCTGAGCCTCGCACCGGGCCACCTCGTCACGATCTCCGGACACACGGTCCCGTCGCGGCCCGCGGCCCTCCCGAGGCGTCAGGTCCGGTCGGTGGCGCGCTCATGGCCGCGCTCAGGAACGTGACCGCCCAGCGCCGGGCCGCCTCGCCCGCTTCCGGGGGCAGGCTGGCCGGCGGGTCCTGGTGGTAGACCCCGACGCGGTCCACGGCCGTCACGGCGAGGATTCCCCGCATCCGGAACCACAGCTCCTCCTGGGGGAGGTCGGGCAGGGCACGCTCGAAGGCCGCCACGAAACGGTCGCGGACCGTGTCCGCGGCCGGGCCGGTCCAGGTGCGTACCTCCTCGGCGGGATCGCTGAGGATCATCACGATCAGCCGGGAGGTCCGGGCGCCGCCCTCGTCGCCGGCCCGCATCCGGTCGAACAGCGGCCCCGCGAACGCCTCCACCAGGTCGGTGACCGGCGGATCCGGGGTCCGGGCGAGCACCCGGTCGAGGCCGGCGGCCTGCGCGGCGGTGATGGGTTCGATCACGCGGCGGGCGACCGCGGCCAGGAGTTCCGCCTTCGAGCCGAAGTGATATCCGATGGCGGCCAGGTTCGCCCCGGCGCGGTCGGTGATCGCGCGGATCGAGGCGCCGCGGTAGCCGCGCTCGGCGAAGAGGTGCTCGGCCGCGTCGAGGATCTGGGTGCGGGTTTCGGATGACCCCATGGGCGGCTACTATACATACGAACGATTTAAACGAACGTATGAATAACGAGGTGGGGTGGCCATGAAACTGCTCGTGTACGGCGCCGGGGTCTGCGGGAGCCTGCTCGCCGCCCACCTGCACGAGGCCGGGCATGACGTGTCGCTCCTGGCCCGGGGCGAACGCCTGGCCGCCCTGCGCCGGCACGGCGTGCGGCTCGCCGAGCAGGACAGCCCGACCGTCAGACGGGTGCCGGTGCCGGTGGTCGAGCACCCGGCCGGTGCGTACGACCTGATCGTCGTCGTCGTCCGCGCCCACCAGGTGGACGCGGTGCTGAAGTCACTCGCCGGTCACGACGGCGACGTGCTGTTCCTGCTCAACTGGGCGGCCGGCGCGGAGCCTCTGGGCGCGGTGATCGGCCACGAGCGGGTGCTGCTCGGCTTCCCCACCGCCGGCGGCACGATGGACGGCGACGTGGTCCGCTACCGCGCGCCCACTCTCCTGAACCGCCTCGCGCCGATGCCGATCGGCGAACCCGACGGCCGCGCCACCCCGCGGCTGGCACGGATCGTGCGGGCGTTCCGCGCCGCCGGCATCAACGTCAAGGTCGAGCCGCGGATGGCCGCCTGGCTCACCACGCATGCCGCGTTCGCGACGCCACTCGGCCAGGCGGTGTACGCGGCGGGCGGCCCGGCGGCGCTGGCCGACGATCCGGACGCGATCCGCGACATGCTCCGCCTCATCCGGCAGAACCTGGCCGCCATGCCGAACCCGCCGGTCCCGCGCGGATTCGGTGCGTTGCGGACACTGCCGCAGGGGCTGCTCGTGGCCGTGCTGCGGCGCTTCCTGCGCAGCTCGACAGCCGTGCACAGCGGGCTCAGCAACGCCTCGCCCGCCGAGGCGGCCGAACTCGAGCGGACGGCCGAACAGCTACGAGCCGCCGCGATGGTCGGTCGGCGATAGGCAGCCCCAGCCCGACACCGTCTTCGCGCTCTACCGCCTCACGCCCGCGCAGATCGGCGCCGTACGCGACGCCTTCGCCGACTGGCCCCGAGGGTGAACAGCGGCCTTCCTCACCCGATCGCGGCTCGCCAGGTCCACGACGTTCTGCGGGGCCGCCCGCCGAGCGCGGCACGGCCGGTCAGCCAGAGCAGCACCGACGCCGGGTCGCCGGCCGGCGCGTCGGGAAAAAGCCGCCCCCCAGTGCCAGGCGCGATCCGTGGGGTCGGCGGTGTCGACCAGGGCGGCCAGCATCCCGGCGGCGGCCGTCGCCACGGCCAGCACGTCGGCCGGTCGCGCGTCGGGGCGTACCCGCAGGTCGAACGGGAGGTAGGCGTCGCCGGGACGGCCGGCGACCTGACCGGCGTACCCGGCCAGGTCGTGCGCGACGTGCGCGGCGGTGGTCCAGCAGGACCAGTCCAGGTCGCCCGCGCGTACCGTCCAGTCCCGGCCGGCGGCCGGCCGCAGCGCGGCGGTCATCGCGGCGGCGGCGCGGCGGACGTCCGTGCCGTTCACCGGCGCCGCACGCGCAGCACGCAGGTCAGCATCGGGAGGGTGAACTCGCCGTCCGCGGTTTCCGGCCGGCTGGCCAGGAACGCGCGGATGCGGCCGAGCGTGCGCTGACGTTCGCCCGCCGGCATCACCAGCATTCCGGCCCGCGTGGCGAGCGTCGCCACCAGGGAGTCGGCGGTGCGGCGCTGCCCGTGTGGGAACTCGGCCTGCTCCGGCGCGTCGAACCGGGCGGGTTCGTCGTTCCTCGGCAGATGCATCCGCGCCGACTCGGTCCGCCAACTGGCCGGGGTGTCACGGGGGCCGATGGCGGCGCTGCCGCTGACCTCGGCCAGCCCGGCGACCCAGTCGACCCGGTCGTCCAGGACGTTCCACAGGCCGGCCAGGACGCCGCCGGGCGCGAGGACCCGGGCGATCTCGGGACCGGCCACGGCCATGTCGAACCAGTGCATGGCGTTGCCGGCCACCACGGCGTCGACGGAGCCGTCGGGCAGCGGGATCGCCTCGGCGCTGCCGGGCAGCGCGCGGACGCCGGGCCGGGCGCGGCGCAGCTCGGCAAGCATCGCCGGGTCCGGCTCGACCGCGGTGGCGTCGACGCCGACCGCGTCCAGCGTGACGGTCAGCTTTCCGGTGCCCGCGCCGAGGTCGAGCACCCGGCGGCCGGGCGCGGCGCCGAGCGCCCAACGCACCGCGGCCTGCGCGTAGTCCGGGCGGTGCTCGGCGTACGCGGTCGCCGCCGCGCCGAACGACGAGGAGTGCCGGAGCCGTTCGTTCTGTTCCATGCTGTTCCTCTCGTCCGCCTCAGCGCTCGCCCGTGCTCCCGGCCAGCACCTCCATCAGAGGCAGCGGGTTGATGTAGTCGCGGTACGACACGACCTGGCCGTCCCGGACCCGGAACACCGCGATCACCGTCTGCTCGAACGGCGCGCCGGTCGCGACGACGGTGCCCACCGCCTCGTACTCCACGACGACCACCTCGGGGTCGGTGGTCTCGTGCGTCACCACGTCGCGGTGCTCATCGAAGACGATCAGCGTCGCGGCCGTCTCGGTCAGGTGCCGGCGGATCTCCGCGCGCCCCCGCACCCGCCCGGGCACGCCCGCGGGCCGGAACGGCCACTCGATGTATCCGTCCGGGGCCATCGACGCCACGAACGCCTCGACGTCCTGCTCTCGCCCCGCACGTAGGACCCGTTCGACGACCTCCCGCGACGACGCTGCCATCGATGCCTCCTTCGTGGATCCGGCCGACGGACCAACCGTAGTGCCGGTCGCAGCCGGCCGGGTGCCCGCCGCGATCGGATGCCGCTCTGGCGCTGCGGACGGGCCCCGGGCGGCACCACCCTCGCCGACATCCAGCTCATGCGCGCCACCGCCTCTCCGCACGTCCAGGTCAAGGCCGCCGGCGGCGTCCGTACCCTCGATACCCTGCTCACCCTGCACCAGGCCGGGGCGACCCGGTTCGGCGCGACCGCCACCGAGGCAATCCTCGACGACTACGCCGCCCGCGAACGCGGGGAGCAACCCGCCACCGTGGGGACCCCGGCGGAGGCGACTACTGAGACGTGATCGCAGCAGGTCGGCGCCGTCGACGCTGGTGTCCCCGGCGCGGAGTACTCGCGGCGTTGGTCCGCGGCGTACGGCGATCAGAACGGGCGTACCGCGGGTGGCATACCCGGGAAGTCTGCCGACTCGCTCACGGACGCCCATTTCTCCACGTCGTCGAGCGCGCCACGGTAGGCGCGGGTGAGATTGCGAACCGCCTCGGCGCCGAGTGGGAGCCGGAGCGGCGCGTCGGGGGTGTCGAGCATGTCGCGGATCACCCGGGCGGCGCGTGCCGGGTCGCCCTCCTGAATGCCGTCGGCTTCGGCCATGTTCGCGCGTACGGCACCCACGACATCGTCGTAGATCGAGATCTGGGGCGCCGCGTGGAGCACGTCAGTGGCATTGAACGCGGTGCGGAAGCGACTGGGCTCGACGATCAGGACGCGGATGCCGAACGGCGCGACCTCGCGCGCAAGCGCCTCCGACCAGCCCTCGAGCGCGAACTTGCCCGCCGAGTAGCTGCCGACGCCGGGGAACGACATCCGCCCGCCCTGGCTACTCATCTGCACGATCGCGCCCGAGCGACGCTCCCGCAGGTGGGGCAGCACCGCACGCACGTAGGCGGCCGGGCCGAACAGGTGCTGCTCGATCATGGCCCGCAGCGCGGTATCCGTGATCTCCTCGGCGGCCCCGACCTGTCCGGCGCCGGCATTGTTGACGAGCACGTCGACGCGCCCGAACACCTCCAGCGCCCGCTGTACGACCGAGGCCGCTCCCGCCGTGTCGCGCACATCGTGCTCGACGGCGAGGAGCCGATCCCCGTATCGCGCCCTGAGCCCTTCGAACCGGTCGGCCCGCCGCGCGGTTCCGATCACATGCTCGCCGGCCGCGAGCGCCGCCTCGGCGAGTGCCAGGCCGAGGCCCGAACTCGCGCCCGTGATGATCCAGGTCTTCGTCTCGGTCGTCGTGGTCATGGCCCCGACGCTAAAGCTTCGAGCGCGCTCGAAAGCAAACCGCGCTCAGCCCGAGTTGCTGGTTAGAAGCGTGTTGCCAGATCGAATTCCAGCAGCGCGCTTCGGCTTGGTCGACAACCGCGCGCAGCCGGGCGGTTGTCGTGGCATGCGTTCGGCGAAGGCTGGTGAAAGCACTGCGCGTCGCGCTCTGCCTGCCTCTCTATTATCTCATGGAGACTATTTCCACCTACCACAGGTGGCGGATTCCGGCCGGTCCGGTGACGGCTAGGGTGCCTCGCATGCTTACTGGTGAAGAGGATTTCGTTCGTTCCGGTCGGATTCGTCTGTGGACTGAGCGTTTCGGTCGTCCTGATGACCCCACCATCTTGTTGATCATGGGCACCTCTACGCAGGGCATCGGCTGGCCCGACGAGTTTGTGGAAGTTCTCGTGAACAACGGCCGGCAGGTGATCCGGTTCGATCACCGTGATACCGGCCGTTCCGACTCCGTCGATTTCGCTACGCATCCGTATGCGCTCGCCGACATGGCAGCCGACACGGCCGCCGTTCTGGACGCTTACGGCGTCACGGACGCGCACATCGTCGGGACCTCGCTGGGCGCGGCGATCGGCCAGTGGCTCGCCGTGCATCAGCCGGCCCGCGTCCGCACGCTGACCGCGATGGCTTCCTCTCCGATGGGGAACAATCCGGGCCCGGCGTGGGCCAAAGCGATGGCAGGCCAACCGGCTGCGGCTGACGAACTCCCGCCCCCGACGGCGCGGTTCCTCAGCCATCTCATGGCCTCCGCGAAAGCACCTCGTACGACGGCCCAGCAGCGCGTGGACGCCGACGTGCAGACCTGGCGAGTGCTCAACGGCGATGTCCTGCCCTTCGACGAGCGCGCCGCGCGGCAGTTTGTCGAACACAGCTACGCCCGGGCCAACAACCTCGCTGCCGCCTCCAACCACGATCTGGCCGGTCGACACTGGGACGACGACCGGCGAGCCTCCTTGTCGCGTATCACCGCCGCCACCTTGGTCTTGCACGGCAGCGATGACCCGCTGTTCCCCCAAGCCCACGGTGAAGCCCTCGTGGCGCAGATCCCGACGGCCCACCTAGAGATCGTGCCGGGAATGGGTCACCACCCGTTCTTCTCCCCGGGCCTCACCGAGCGGATCGCCGGCTCGATCATCCGCCACACCACCTGATTCCACACCGCCCGGGCCACCCCATCGGCAGTGGGGCATGGTCCCGCTGATCTGCGTGCTCAACCCCTACCGGGATCCGGGCGGTCGCCGCCGGTGAGCACGGCCACCGCGAGGAGGAGCTTTGCGACGTGCGGCGTCGATATCTGAACCCGGAGCTGCTCCGGGCGCTGGCGATCGAGATCGCCAGCGCCACCTTCGGGGCCCGGCGGCAGAGCATCTGGGGTGTCGGGTCGACCGCCGCGGCGTCCGACTCGACGCACTTCGGGGCGTTGCGGATCTCCCGGCGGTTGGACCGTGACGATCAGGGGGTGAGGACCACCTTGCCCCGGACGTGGCCGCCCTCGCTCAACCGGTGTGCCGCCGCCGCCTGCGCGAGGCCTAGGACGTGCGTCACGTCCACCCGGACCTGGCCCCGTTCGGCGAGCCGCCTCAAGTCGTCGAGGTCGGTGGCCGAGGGGTGCACCTGAACGGTCTCGAACCGCACGCCGCGTCGCCGCGCGTCCTGCGGCGTGAGCCCGGGACGGTCCCAGACCGCGCCGACCAGGATCCCGCCCGGCGACAACGTCTCCAGCGACCGGGGGCCGTAGGAGTCGCCGATGGTGTCCAGCACGATGTCGACGTCCTTGACCGCGGTGGCGAAGTCTTCGACCGTGTAGTCGACCAGTTCGTCGACGCCGAGCCCGGCGAGGTAGCCGTGGTTGGCCGCGCGGGCGGTGCCGATCACGTGGGCCCCGTGGGCCTTGGCGATCTGCACCGCGAGGTGCCCAACCCCGCCCGCCGCCGCGTGTACCAGAACCCGCTGGCCAGCCTCGACCCGGGCGATGTGCACCAACGCCTGCCAAGCGGTGAGTCCGACCGAGGCCAGCGCCGCGGCGTCGACGTGCGAGAGCCGTTCGGGCCGGGGCGCGAGGTCGGCGGCGGGGGCCCGGGCGTACTCGGCGTAGGCGCCGACGAACGGTGTCGGCATCCCGAAGACGTCGTCGCCGGGACGGAACCGGGTGACCCGGTCGCCGACGGCCTCGACGGTGCCGGACAGGTCGAACCCGGGGACGAATGGCAGGTCCACCGGCAGCGCGGCGAGGTGCGAGCGGATCTTCCAGTCCGCCGGGTTCACACTCGCGGCGCGGATCCGGACCAGAACGTCATCGGGGCCCGGCGTGGGCCGGTGTACCTCGGTGTACTCCAGCACGTCCGGGCCGCCGAAGGCCTGCTGACGAACGGCTTTCATGTGAGCTGGCATGCGCTCCGCCTCTCCATGGCAATGGGCAGGAGTCGACCGTATTGCCGCTGGTCGAGACGCGACAGCACGCCACGTCTGCGATTCATTGCTGTGCGTCTCACCGGCGAGACGGAGCTACCATCCGGTCATGGATGTGCTCGGCGACGCCATCGCGGCGATGCGGGTTGGCCGCCCGGGCTCGACCCGCAGTGACCTGGCCGCGCCCTGGGGGCTGCGGTTCGACAAGATTCCCGGTGCCGGTTTCCATGTGGTGCTCCAGGGCTCGTGCTGGTTGCTGCTGCGCCACGGCAAGCCGATCGCACTGGGCCCGGGCGACGTGGTCTTCCTGCGCAGCGGGCGCGGGCACGGCCTGGCCGACGATCCGGCCACACCACTCGGGCCGTTCCCCGCGGCGGGTTCCGCCGAGCTGACGGCCGACGGCCCGGGTCCGCGTACGGTGCTGCTGTGCGGGGCGTACCACCTCGACCACGCCCGCCCGCACCCGCTGATGCAGGACCTTCCCGAGGTCATCCACCTGCCGGCCCGGCCGGGCCGGCACCCGGCGTTGCGAAGCGCGGTCGATCTGCTCGGCCAGGAACTCGACGCGGAGAACGCCGGTGCCGGCGTCCCGCCGCTTGTGGACCTGCTGCTGCTGTACATCCTGCGCGCCTGGTTCGACGACCGGGCCGCCCGGGGTGACGTCGGCGGATGGGCGCTCGCTCTGCGCGATCCGTCGATCTCCGCCGCTCTGGAGGCCATTCACGGTGAGCTCGGCCGGGCATGGACGGTCGCCGAGTTGGGCGCGCGCGGCGGGCTGTCCCGGGCCACCTTCGCCCGTCGGTTCACCGAAACAGTGGGGCGCCCGCCGATGGCCTACCTGACCTGGTGGCGGATGACCACGGCCGCCCGCCATCTGATCGACACCGACGACTCGGTGCACACGGTTGCGACCCGGGCCGGGTACCGGTCGGAGTTCGCGTTCGCCAGAGCCTTCAAACGGGAGTTCGGCAAGGCACCCGGCCGGTACCGGAACCTTTTCTCCTAGGCCACCTCTGGTCCGCCCGTTCGTCCGGCTGCTGACCGAGATCCGCGGCGGCCTGCCCACTTTGCCGCATGGATTAATGAATTGCAGGAAACTTGAATCCATTAATCTTCCACGCAAACGCCGCAAATCCACCACGCACCATAATGACAGTTCTTGTGCGTAATGGCATGGCCTGGTGCAAGGATTGATGGCACGTCCAAGCCAACCGACGAGGCACCGCAGCACCCCGCTCTGGGACCGGGGCCCGATTCCGAGCTGACGTGGCTGCTCCACCGGGCGGCCCAGCGGATGCACGCACTCGTCGGCGCGGAGGCGGAACGCCACGGCCTGTCGCTGCGCGACCACATCGTCCTGAGCGATCTGCACAAGACCGCCGATCTCACCCAGGTCGAACTCGGGCAGGCCCTCGGCATGGACAAGACGACTCTGGCCGCGGAGATCGACCGACTCGAGCGCATGGAACTCGTCTCACGCCGCGTCAACCCGCGAGACCGGCGGGCCCGCATCATCGCCATCACCCCGAAGGGCGAGGATGCGCGGGCGGCGATCGCTGCCGGCGCCGAAGCTCGCGAGGCCGACGCGGTCCGGCCCATCCCGGCGGCCGAGGTCGCACAGCTACGCCGGGCTCTTTACCTCATCATCGGCACGGCCGAAGACGCGGGATCGTGCATATGAACGCCTCCGAGAACGCGGCCGACCGCATCGCCGCCGTCCGAGCCCCGTACGCCCGGGAGGTGGCCTGGACCTGAGGCGGAGGGTTCCGGCTGACGCGGGTACCACCCGGGGCCTGGCGGGTCGGGTCAGCCGCGGGTGTTCCAGACCAGGGGTGCTCCGCGGATCCATGCGTCGTCCTCGATCGTCTGGACGAGGAACTGGGCGAGGTCGACGCGGTTGATCCGTGCGCCGGGCTGTTCGGTGCCGGCCTCGGCAGCCCGCACGGGGCCACCGGCGGGCTTGTCGGTCAGGGTTACGGCGCGGACCAGGGTCCAGTCGATGCCGGACGAGGCGCGGACGACCTGGTCGACGCCCGTGTGGTCCGCGAAGCCGACCTTGATGTTCGACAGCTTGATGAACGCCCTGACCAGCGGATTGAGCCTGGCCCAGTCGTCGCCCGCGCCCTGCGTGGACGTCAACACGATGCGGCGGATGCCCTGCTCGCCCATGACGGTGAGAGTGTGGCGGGTGGCGGCGGTCATGAACCTCGGCGGGCTGACCGGCTTGGCCCACGGGTTGTCGGAGGCGCGGCCGTTGTTCAACACGCTGATCACCCCCTCGGCGCCTTCGGCAGCCCGGCGGATGTCGTCGATGTTCGCAGGGGTGCCCTGGATCAGCTCGACGCCGACCGGTGCCTGCACCCTGTCGGGGTTGCGGACGAGGGCGCGGACGCTGTGGCCGCGCTGAGCTGCGTACGCCAGCACGTGAGCGCCGGTGCGGCCACTGCCGCCGAAGACCAGGAGGTTACTCATGGTGATCAGATGCCTTTCGCGTAGTTCGCGGTCGGGGACGGCGCAGCCGTCCGTCACCTCGGCCTAAATACCCTCACTCATCACGTATATCCATTTCCTACTACTTGTTCGTAACGCAACGATAGGCCAGCATGGAGGGCGATACAAAAGGCACACCGGTGTGCGTACCGGAGAGGAATGTGCGCCATGGAAGCGGGCGACGGAGCAGGGGTGACGGCAGGAGCGGCGGCGATCGGGCCGTGTGCGACCATCCCCGCCGAGCACATGGATTTCATCCGACAGACCCTCGACCGCGTCGGCGACAAGTGGAGCCTGCTGATCATCGCGGTCCTGGAGCCAGGACCGCTGCGCTACACCGACCTGCAACGTCAGGTCCCCGGCATTTCCCAGCGCATGCTCAGCCTCACTCTTCGCCAGCTCGGGCAGGACGGCCTGATCACCCGCACCGCCTACGCCGAGGTCCCTCCGCGCGTCGAGTACATCCTCGCCCCGCTGGGCCGCGGCCTACACGAGATCGTCACCTCGCTGATCGGCTGGGCCGCCGACCACCACGACGAGATTCGTGCCAATCGCGAGCGCGCCGCAACGCCCCGTGGTCGCTGATGCGGGCTGTGCCGGCGGTTGCTCGGCTCGACTCAGACCCGATAACCGGCCTTGGCCGCCGCCACCTCGGCGGCACGCCGCTCACGCCAGCGCCGCTGGGCGTCACTGTTGCAGCGCCGGCACACCTTCCGGAATCGTCCGGTTGCGGGGTCGATCTCCCGGCCGTGCCCGTTGCGGCACTTCGGCTGCTGCTGACGCTCCCGGCAGTTGTCGGCATGGCTGAGCTGACGCAGGTGGGTCGGCTCGATGCAGTCAGGAACACCACAGTCGTGATGCACGTCGAGGTCCGGCCGGTAGCCGCCGACGAAGACCACGTAGGCGGCGACGTGTGCCCAGGCGCGCCCGGCGAGCTTCTGATGGACCCCACGCCGCCCGCCGTAGCCACGAACGACGAGGCAGCCCGAGGGTAGCCGCTCCGACCGGTCCAGAAGGTAGGCCCGCAGCGACTCCTCGGTGAAGTGCCGGGACAACCCGGTGACGTCAGACAGCATGCGGCGAGCGTACGAAGCCCCGGTGACAAGACAGCCGCCCCCTAGTCGCGGGAGGCGGCCGTCTGTCCTCAGCGTTGCGTGCGGTCGTCGATCTCGGTGCCCGACTCGCCGGGCCGGGCTCCGATCGCCTCCTCGGCGGCCCGGCCGCCGGTGCTCTCGTCACCCTGCCGCAGGGAGCTGCGGGGCAGCCCGGCCAGGTGCGCCGGATCCTCGATCGGCTGATCGGGCCAGTCGTCCTGGGTGCCGTCGGCCAGCCCGGCCCGGCGCAACACCTCGACCAGGTCGTCGTGCGACAGGCGCTCGGCATCCGAAATCCCGGCCCCACGCGCCATCGACTGCAGCGTCTTCAGGTCTTCGCTCGCGAATGTCTCGGCCATGCCGGAGCCTTCCCGGCGCCCAAGACAAGGAAACCCACCCGTGCCCGGCCCCGCCCGTACGCTTTGTCCCGCGGTGGGTGCTCCTGTTGCCGGAACGGGCCCGACATCCGGTACGCGGCGGTCCGCTCAACGGCGGGCGGGTTTGCGTTCCGGACGGGGACGTCCGCGCTCCGGGTCGACGCCGACCTGGACGGCGAAGGCCGGATCGACGGCGAGCAGCGGCCGGGGGCCGAACAGCGCCATCGCGGTCAGCAGCGCGTCGGTGTCCCGGCCGGCCCAGGTGGGGCGGCGTTCGGGGTCCAGGTCGGCGTGCTCGCGGCGTAGCCGGCGCAGCAGCCGGCGGGCGGCGGCGCCGGTCTCCGGCACCTCGGTCAGCCACCAACCGGCAAGCGCGGTGGCGAGGCAGCACAGCAGCAGCCCGGCGACCGAGGCCGGACCACCTGCGGTACGTCCCTCGACGGCGCTGTCCAGCAGCCGGGCCACGCCGACCGCGGCGACCAGGAACAGGGGCACGGTGCCCAGGGCGACCCGCCGCCGTTGGGCGCGGGTGAGCAGCCAGCCGTCGCGGACCAGCCGGCCGACCATCCGGCGCAGCGCCCGGCCGACGTCGGGGTCGGCGAGGACCGCGGCCCAGGTCTGCGGGCGGCGCAGCGCGGTGTGCAGGGCGCGGACCAGTGCGGCCGGCCGGGGCGGCGGCGGGCCCTCGGCGTGGAGGGTGGCGAGTTCACCGACGGTCACCCCGCCGGCGCGGCGCAGCGCGGCCACGCCGACCTGGCAGGCCAGCAGCGCCCGGTCGGTGAGGTACGCCAACTCGACCTGGTCGGGTGTCGCGCCGCGGGTCCGGCGGCCGGTCGACTCGCGTACCGCCAGGGCGACGGCGGCGGCCACGGCGACGGCGGCCAGGTAGTCGAGGAGGAAGAGCGACCCGCTGACACCCCAGAGCATGGCGACAAGTATGGCCCGCGGTGATCAGTAGGCGTGCCGGACCTCGGTGTCCCAGATCTGGCCCCACGGGCGGCGCAGGCCCCGGCACAGATAGATCGGTTCGCCGTTCTCGTCGTTGTCGACGTCGACCCGCTGGTCGACCCGGCCGGCCTCGGTCACCTCGGTGAACCAGCCGCGTAGCTGGTCGGGGCGGGACCACCCGACGGCGATCACCACGTCGGCGGCGTCGGGTGGCCGGCCGAACGCGGCCATGCTGTTGTGCCCGGAGTAGGCGCGGGGCAGGCCCCGGGCCGGGCCGTAGCGGGCCAACGCGCCGGCCTCGCCGTAGTTGCCGGTGAGCACGACCGCGCGGTCACGCTCGGTCGGCGGCAGCGCCCGGTGCACGGCGGCGACCGAGTCGGCGAACGCCGGCCAGCCGATCGTCTCACCGGTGTCGTAGTTCACGGCGACCACGAAGCCGGGCAGCCGGTCGGCCGGCAGGAGGGGCAGCAACAGCACCGCGCTGCCGGCCACCATCAGCACGGCGGTGACGGCGAGCAGCGCCTGCCGGGCGCGGTGCGCTCCGCGCCGGGCCCACTCGACGGTGGGCACCGTGCCGGCCGCGGTGAGCACCAGCAGCAGCGGCGCGTCGTAGTAGCCCTTGCCCCCGGCCAGCACCACGATCGCGAGCACCACCAGCCACGCCCAGGCGAGCGCGCGGTAGGCGGCCCAGGCCGGGCGACGCAGCAACGCGACCAGCCCGGCCACCCACACCGCGACCGCGAACGGACTGATGATGACCAGGTGTAGCACGGCCGCGTCGGCCCGTCCGCTGTAGGAGCTGTCGCCGCCGGCGATGGTGGAGGCGACGGGGAGCTGCGGGAAGCCGTGCGCGGCCTGCCACGTCACGTAGGGCGCGGCGAACAGCACGGCGATCGCCGCGCCGGTGCGGACCCACCGGTCGCGCAGCAGCGGGCGGGGCCCGGCGATCAGCACGCCGGCGACCAGGCCGACGCCGAGCAGCGCGGGCAGCGGCTTGTTGAGCATTCCCACCCCGAGGGCGAGGCCGGCGCCGAGCGCCCACCGGGTGTCACAGGTGCGCAGCACCCGCGTGACGCAGAGCGCGGCGACCAGCCACACCAGCAGGTCGACGGTGGTGGTGCTGAGCAGGTGGCCGCCGGCCAGGACGATGCCGGAGGCGGCGGCGAGGACGGCCGCGGCCGACTGCGCGGCGCGGTCGGCGCCGAGTTGCCTGGCGATCGCCGCGACGAGCACCACCGCGGCGCCGCCGATCAGCGCCGACGGGGTACGCAGCAGCACCAGGTTGCCCGGCGCGATCGTGTCGGCGACGCGGGCCAGGGCGGGCACGAGCGGCCCCTGGTCGACGAAGCCCCAGTCGAGGTGCCGCCCGCACAGCAGGAAGTAGAGCTCGTCGCGGTGGTAGCCGTAGCGGCCGGCGAGCAGCAGCAACACGGCGGTGACGGCCGCGCCGACCAGCCAGGGCGCCGTCGCTCGCGGCCCGGCGGGTGGCGGCCCGGTGGGCGTGGCGGCGTTGGGGCGATCGACGTCGGTGACGGATTCGGCCACCCGCCCATGATGGCCCGCCGGGCGGCATCGGCGCTGCCCCGCCGGCCCGGGTGGTCGAGAATAGGTGGTGCGACGTTCCCGGCCGGCGCTAGCGTGCCGGCGATGCGCATCCGTGACTGCACCGACGCCGACTGGCGTCACATCTGGCCGGTCGTCGAGGACGTCATCACCGCCGGCGACACCTTCGTCTACGACCCGGCGTGGCCCGCCGAGGTGGCGCGCGAGGTGTGGATGGAACGCCCGCCGGGGCGTACCTCGGTGGCGGTCGACGACGACGGCACGGTGCTCGGCACCGCGAAGATGGGCGCCAACCGGCCCGGGCCGGGTTCGCACGTGGCGACGGCGAGCTTCATGGTCTCCGCCGCCGCCCGCGGCCGGGGCGTCGGCCGGGCGCTGTGCGAGGACGCGCTGGACTGGACCCGCCGGCAGGGTTTCGCCGCGATGCAGTTCAACGCCGTGGCGGAGACCAACACCGCGGCCGTGGCGCTCTACCTGCGGCTGGGCTTCACCGTGATCGGCACCGTGCCGGAGTCGTTCGCCCATCCGAGGCTCGGTCGGGTGGGACTGCACGTCATGCACCGGTTCCTGTGACCGGCCACGGTGGGCACGTCCGAGCCGGCCGGAGAGTGTCGGGGGTCGCGGCTAGGTTCGCCCGGACGACAGCCGCCGAAGGAGCCTCGCCATGACCACGCTCACCGACCGCCCGCACACCGCCCTGCTCGTCATCGACGTGCAGAACGGGGTAGTGGGCGACGCTCACGACCGCGACCGGGTGGTCGCCAACATCGCCGCCCTGGTCGACCGGGCCCGCGATGCCGGTGTCCCGGTCGTCTGGGTGCAGCACCGCGCCGAGCACCTGCCGGCCGACAGCGAGCCGTGGCAGATCGTGCCGGAGCTGACGCGCCGCGACGGCGAGCCGCTTGTGCACAAGACCTACGGCGACTCGTTCGAGGGCACCGACCTGGAGCGGGTGCTCGCCGCCGCGCGCGTGGGCCGGCTGATCGTGACCGGCGCGCAGACCGACGCCTGTGTCCGCTCGACGCTGCACGGGGCGTTCACCAGGGGCTACGACGCCACGCTTGTCGCCGACGCGCACACCACCGAGGACCTGTCCGCCTACGGCGCGCCGCCGCCGGCGCAGGTCATCGCGCACACCAACCTCTACTGGGGTTTTCAGAGCGCCCCGGGCCGCACCGCCGGTACGGTCGACACCGCCGACGTCGACTTCGCCGCCACCGTCCCGGCCTGACCCGCCACCGTCCCGGCCTGACCGTCCGGGCACCCGGACGGAAAACGCCTGGCCGTCTCCGGTGGCCGGTGGCAGGCTGCCGGTCATGACCGCTCAAGCTCTGGCGGGGGCGCTCGCCGACGAGCGTCGCCGCGTCGCGTTCGCCGCGATCGCGCTCGGCGCCCGGGACGTGCCCGCCGTGGTGGCCCGCACCGGCCTGTCCGCCCGCGACGCCGCCACCGCCGTGCGCCGGCTCACCGACGCGGGTGTGCTTGTCGACGGCGCCCCCGGGCTGCGGGTCGACGGTGACCGGTTGCGCGAGTTCGCCCGGGCCGGCGCGGCGGCACCGGCGGCGCCGGCGGCCGACCCGCGCGAGTCGACCCTGCGCACGTTCCTGCGCGACGGCGCGCTGACCCGGCTGCCGGCGCAGCGCGGTCGCCGGCGGGTGCTGCTGGAACACATCACCGAGCGCAGCTTCGAGGTGGGGCGGCGCTACCCGGAGCGGGCAGTGGACGACCTGCTGCGTCCCTGGTGCGCCGGCGGCGAGGCAGATCACGTGACGCTACGCCGCTACCTGATCGACGACATGCTGCTCACCCGCGAGCACGGCGTCTACTGGCGGACCGGCCCGCCGGTGCGGGTTGACGGCGTGGCGGCGTCGCGCTAAAAAAGAAATCGGGAAGTTGAGTCACCCCGACTCAACACGAGCCCTTGGGTCAGGAGAACCGAGGAGGCAGAGCCATGTTGATGCGTACCGACCCGTTCCGTGAGATCGACCGGATCGCCGAGCAGTTCTTCGGCACCACCGCCCGCCCGGCGGTGATGCACCTGGACGCCTACCGCGACGGCGACCACTTCTACGCCGCCTTCGACCTTCCCGGCGTCGATCCGGACAGCATCGACTGCACCGTCGAACGCAACGTGCTGACCGTCCGCGCCGAGCGACGCCGCCCCACCGGCGAAAAGGTCGAGCTGGTCGCCGCCGAGCGGCCGATGGGCACGTTCACCCGGCAGCTGTTCCTGGGTGACACGCTTGACACCGACCGGCTGGAGGCCGGCTACGACAACGGCGTGCTGACGCTGCGCATCCCGGTCGCCGAGCGCGCCAAGCCGCGCCGCATCACGGTCACCGCACCCGCCGAGAGCAACGGCCACCGGCAGCTCACCACCGCGTGAGCCTCAGGCCGACGCGGGGGACGCCGGAGCGCCGGCAGCCCCCGCGTCGGCGTCGGCGTCGGCGTCGGCCCGATAGAGCCGGGTCAGCGCCCGCGCGGTCGCGGCGAACCGGTCGCGCAGTTCCGCAGGCGCCAGCACCTCCACCTCGGCGCCGAGCTTGAGCAGCTCGGCGTGGGCGTGGCGCACCGACTCGATCGGCACGGTGGTCTCCAACCAGCCGTCCGGTCCGGGTTCGCCGGCCGCCGTCCGCGCCGCCCGGCTCATCTCCGGCGGGAAGACGTACGGCATGAACTCCAGCGCGGCGGCGGTGAGCCGGATCCGCGCCTGGTCGCGGTAGACGTCGCGTTCGTACCGGGCGGTCCACTCCCGCCAGTAGGCGGCCAGGTCGAACCCGTCCGGCCGCTCGTACCGCTCGTCGGTGACCGCCGCGTCGAGCACCGCGCCGACGCGGTAGGTGCGTATCTGGTCCCCGCATCGGGCGACCAGATACCACCGCCCGGCCTTGAGCACCACGCCCAGCGGGGCGACAAGTCGGGTCACCTCCCGTGGGGCGCGCCAACGCCGGTAGCGCAGCCGCACCAACCGGTCGTCCCACACCGCGCCGGCGAGCGTGGCCAGGTGTGGGGTGGCCTCCGGGTGGCGGAACCAGCCGGGCGCGTCCAGGTGGAACCGTTGCCGGATCCGGCCGCTGCGGTCGGCCAGGTCGTCCGGCAGCGCGGCGCGCACCTTCAGCTCGGCGGCGGCCACCACGGACGCCAGGCCCAGCTCCGCGGCGGGGCCGGGCAGGGCGGCGAGGAACAACGCCTCGGCCTCCGGGCCGGTGAGCCCGGTGAGCCGGGTCCGGTAGCCCTCCACCAGTCGGTAGCCGCCGGCCGGGCCCCGGTCGGCGTACACCGGGACGCCTGCGGCGCCGAGCGACTCGACGTCGCGGTACACGGTTCGCACCGACACCTCCAGGGCGTCGGCGAGTTCCTGGGCGGTCATCCGCCCCCGGGTCTGCAGGAGCAGCAGGAGGGAGACCAGCCGGCTGGCGCGCATCAGGTGACGGTAACCCGCGCCGGGAATCCGGTCGGCGGCGCGCCTCGTCGCGAAACGCCCCGCCGACTGAGAACCTTTCTCACATGCTGCGTCCCGAGGTGCTTCCCCGCGCGCGCCCCGCCCTGCCCGGCGGCCCGGCCGACTTCACCGAGGCGTGGCTGCGCAACCGCCGCCTGTCCGAGCACACCCGCGACGCCTACCGGCGGGACGTCACCGGTTGGCTGCGCTGGTGCGCCGAGCGCGGGCTGGAGCCGCTGCGGGTCACCTTCCTCGACGTCAACGCGTACGGCCGGGATCTGGAGGCCACCCCGCGCGGGCGTGACGGGCGCCCGCTCACCCCGGCCACCGTGGCCCGCCGGCTGTCCGCGCTGTCGAGTTGGTACGACTTCCTGGTCAAGCTGGGGGCGGTGCCGGCCAACCCGGTCGCCGCCGCCGACCGGCCCCGGGTCGACCGGGACCACTCCGCCACCGTCGGCCTGAGCCCGGACGAGGTCGACGCGCTGCTCGCCGCCGCCGAGGCCGACACCGGCCCGACCGCCGCCCGCAACCGGGCCGTCGTCGCGCTCCTGGCCGACCTGGGGCTGCGGGTCGGTGAGCTGGTCTCGCTGAACCTGGCCGACCTGGGCGCGGAGCGCGGTCACCGCAGCGTCCGCTTCGTCGGCAAGGGCGGCAAGGTACGCCGCCGCGCGCTCACCCCGGGCACCGCGTACGCGCTCGACGCCTATCTGGCCGACCGGGCCGCCACCCAGGGTGTGACGGTGCCGGAGCTGACCGGTCCGCTCCTTGTCACCGCCTCCGGCGGTCGGCTGGACCGGCACGCCGTGTTCCGGCTGGTGCGCCGCCTCGCACAGACCGCCGGGATCGCGGCCTGGGCGCGGTTGTCGCCGCACTCGCTGCGGCACGCGTTCGCCACGACGGCCCGCTCGGAGGGGGTGCCGCTGGAGGACGTGCAGGACGCGATGGGTCACGCCGATCCGCGCACCACCCGCCGCTACGACCGGGACCGGCACAACCTGGACCGCGACCCGGCGTACGCGATCTGGGCGGCCCGGGCCCGCCGGCGCGGATAATCCGTTGGCGGCAAGACCGGAGCACCGGGGCGCCGGCTGTCCGCCGCCTCGGTGCTCCGGTCAGCCGGGATCCCGGCCGGCCGATCAGAAGTTGGTCGTGAAGTTGTACAGCACCAGCGCGGTGTCGTCGAAGTACGGTGACGCCACCCAGGTCGCCCGATCGGCCCGGCTGTTGATGCCGTTGACCAGACCCCACTGCCCGTCGTAGTTGATCAGCCAAGAGCCGCCGCTCGCCCCGCCGGTGAAGTTGCACGGGGTGATCTTGATGGTCTGCGTCCACACCGCCGGGTTCTCCTGCACGGAGCTCGCGGCGCACTGCTTGAGCCGGCGGCCGTTGAACGGCGCCTCCGCCGGGTAGCCGAACGCGTTCATGAACTGGTTCACGCCGGCGTTGACCCACAGACCCTGCGCGCCGTACCGGTTGATGTGCTGGCCGCCCTGCGTGCCCATGACGGCCACGGCCATGTCCTCGGCGAAGTTCGAGTCGTTGATCCACGCCGTCATGGTCCACAGCCCCGTCGCGGTCCAGGTGCCGAGCGGGCGCGGGTTGGCCGCATCGCCGTTGTACGCCGGGACGAAGGTCCAGTTCGAGGCCAGGGTGCCGCCCCGGCCGCCGTGGATGCAGTGACCGGCGGTCCAGACCTCGTTGCCGGCGGCCGTGTTCACGATCGTGCCCGAGCAGACGTAGTTCTTGCCGTCCATGGTGAAGAAGACCTTGCCGGCCGTGAACGCGGTCGGGTGGCTGCTCGGCAGGTTGGGGTCGGTCGCCTGGGTCCCCATCCCCCCGGTGGTGGCGCCGCGGGCGGGCGGAACGATCAACTCCTGGCCGCTGTTACGCGGCGCGGGCGCGGATTTGAGGCCGGCCTGCGGCGCCGTCAGGGCGCGCCGGTACTGCTCGGACTCCTCGACCGGGCGCGCGGCGCGCATCCGCGCCGGGGTCCAGTACGCGGCCAGCACCGCGTCGCGCGACAGCCGCTGTCCCGCCGCCGCCTCTGCGGCCCGGGTCGCGTCAGCGGTGACCGTCGGGGTGAAGCCGGTGATCCCGGCGGCGGCGCCGGGCGCGTCGACCACCGCGTCGCGTTCGGCCGCGTCGGCCCCCGGTCCGACGATCAGCACGGGTACGACGACTGAGGCGATCGCCAGGGTCCGAAGGGCCCGTCGTGATCCGGTCGACCAAAGCTTCATCTGTGCGGTCCTCCCTTTCGCGGGGCGCCGCCTGTCGCAGCGCCTCTGCGTACCGAGACCCTGGGCCCTGCGGGCGTTCGGAGGGGCCGATCATGGACACCGCTGGACACGGCTGGACAGCAGCGCACCCGGGTCGGTGGTGGGCCGGGCGCGATGCGGGCCGCGGTCGCCCGCGGCCCGCATCGCCGAGTCAGTCCCGCGGGCGTGGATACAGGCAGAACGGGTGCCCGACCGGGTCGAGCAGCACGATCCCCCGCTCGTCGCCGGGCTGGTGCTCCGGTCGGGTCGCGCCGGCCGCCAGCAGGTCCTTCTCCGCGACCGCCACATCGTCGACGTGCAGGTCCAGGTGGTAACGCTTGGCGCCGGTCTCGTCCGGCCAGGCCGGCGGCGCGTATCCGGGGACCAGGCCGAAGCCGATCGACGTGCCACCGGAGACGATCATGGCGTACTCGGCTTCGCTGTGGGTGATCTCCCAGCCGAGGGCATGGGCGTAGAAGGCCGCGTGCGCGGCCGGGTCGGAGCTGTCCAGGTTGACCATCGCGAGGTCGGCGTGCGTCGTCATGCCCGGCAGTCTGCCGCCGGTACCTGCCACCTCCTGTCAGGTACGGGCGGCGGATCACGGCGAAGGGGCGGGCACGGCGCAACCGGCTGCGGGCCGGTCCCCGGTTGCCTACCGTCGGTGGTGATGGGCAGGGAGCAGGTGTGGCACCGACCGGCCCGGCGCCGCCGGCCGCTGCGCGCCGGTGTGCTTGTGGCCGGCCTCGGGCTGGCCACCTGCCTGATCGGGGTGGCCGGCCTGGCGGTGTGGAACGCCCAGGTGGTGTTGCGGGCCGACGGGCCGGTGCGGGAGACCGCCGACGCGTTCTTCCGCGACGTCGCGGCCGGCGACACCGACCGGGCGTACGGGCGGCTGTGCCACGACGCGCGTAGCCGGTGGAGCCAGGCCGGGTTCGGCAGTTGGGTGCGGACCCCGCCGCTGGTCAGCGGCTACGAGATCGTCGACGTGTCGGTGACGACCCGGTCCGGGCGCCCGCGCGCCACGGTGGTGGTGCGGCTCAACCGTGACGGCGGTGGCAGCGAGGAACGCGAGCTGCCGGTGGTGTCGGAGGGCGGGACGTGGCGGGTGTGCGGGGACCCGTTCTAGCGGCTCAGGCGCGGGGGCCGAGGTCGCCGGAGCGGTAGTGCCGCCGGCACAGCACCTGGTAGCGCACGTCGGCGCTGTCGACGGTGTCACCGATGACGACCTGCGCGCCCTCGCGGACCACCCGGCCCTGCACGACCCGGGCGTTGAGCAGGCCCTCCCGGCCGCACCAGCACAGCACCTCGACCTGGATGCGGGCCACCTCGTCGGCCAGCTCGAACAGTCGCTGCGCGGCCGGGAAGAGGCAGGAGCGGAAGTCGGTGGCCAGGCCGAAGGCGTAGACGTCGACGTCGAACTTGTCGACCAGCTCGGCCATCTGCTCGACGTGTTCCAGGTCGTAGAAGGACGCCTCGTCGCAGATCAGGTAGTCCACGCGTACCCCCTCGGCCCAGGCGGAGCGGACCAGGTCGCGTAGGTCGAGGCCATCGGTGACCTCGATGGCCTCGTGGGCCAGGCCGATGCGGGTGGTGACCTGCGGGCCCAGCGAGCGGTCGATGCGGGTGGTGACCAGGCCCCGGCGGCCCTGCCGGGCGTGGTTGTAGTTCATCTGCAGCGCCATGGTGGACTTGCCGCAGTCCATCGGCCCCCAGAAGAACTTCAGCGCGGCGGCGTGCAACGGCCGGCCGTCGACGCCGCGGGCGGCGGCGCAACCACCGGCGCGGTCGTCGCCGGGCCCCGGCAGGGGACGGGCCAGGCAGGTCGGGGCGGCAGCGGCGTCGTCGGTCACGTCGGGGCAGCCTAGCCGATCGACGCCGCTGCATCCGGTCCGCGATGATCCACCGCGGGATCCGTCTCAGAGCACCCGGGGCGGGGTGTTGCCGGCGGCGAGGATGGCCCGGCGCATCGGCACGGCGGCCAGCAGCGCGAAGCCGACCACGAAGAAGATCAGCAGGGAGACCAGGCCGACGCGGTAGGACGAGGTGAGCTGGAAGACCAGGCCGAAGGCGAGCGGGCCGAGCCAACTGGTGCCCTTGTCGCTGATCTCGTAGAAGCCGTAGTACTCGCCTTCCTTGCCGGCGGGGATGAGCTGGCTGAACAGGGAGCGGCTCAGCGCCTGGCTGCCGCCGAGGACCAGGCCGATGCAGCCGCCGAGGATCATGAACGGCACCGGCGCCTCGGCGGGCAGCCGGAACGCCGCGATGATCACGCCGGTCCAGAGCACGAGCGACAGCAGCACGGTCTTCCAGGCGCCGATGCGCTTGGCGAGGGCGCCCAGGGCGAGCGCGCCGCCGAAGGCGAGGAACTGCACCAGCAGGATGGTCACGATCAGCGTGCCCTGTTCCAGCCGCAGTTCCTCGGTGCCGTACTGGCTGGCCAGGGTGATGACGGTCTGGATGCCGTCGTTGAAGACCAGGAAGGCGAGCAGGAAGAACAGCGTCAGCGGATACGCCTTGACCTCCCGCAGGGTGTGCCCGAGCTGCCGGAACCCGTCGGTGAGCACGTTGCCGCCGCCGTGGCGGGCGGCGGCGGTGGGGTGTTCGCGCAGCCAGCGCAACGGCAGCAGGGTGAACGCGGCCCACCACACGCCGGCCGAGACGATCGACCAGCGGGCCAGGTCGAGGGTGCGCTGCGGGTTGCCCTCCTCGCTGAGCATCGTGACCGCGACCAGGTTGAGCGCGAGCAGCACCCCGCCGCCGAGGTAGCCGATGGCCCAGCCGCGGCTGGAGATGCCGTCGCGGTCGTCCGGGCCGCCGAGCTGCGGCAGGAACGAGTTGTAGACCACCACGGCGGCGCCGAAGGAGATGTTCGCGATCAGGAACAACGCGCCGCCGAGCAGGTAACGCTCGCCGGTGACGAACGCGAAGGCGATGGTCGCCGCGGCGCCGGTGAACGCGGCGGCGGCGAGCAGCCGCTTCTTGTGCGCCGAGCGGTCGGCGATGGCGCCGACCACGGGCAGCACGAACACGGTGAGGAAGACCGACAGCGAGATCAGGTACGGGTAGTAGGAGCCGGCGGCGACGCGGATGCCCAGCGGGTGCACCACGCCGTCGCAGCTGTCGGCGCCCAGCTCGCACCCGGCGGCCAGCTCGGTGACGGTGGTCAGGAACGGCCCGAGGAAGACCGTGATGACTGTGGTCTGGAACGCGGAGTTGGCCCAGTCGTAGAAGTACCAGCCGGTGCGTTCGCGGCGGGTGCTGCCCGGCGGCGCGGGCTCGACGACGACTGGGGTGACCGGATCGGCCATCGGGGCGGTCCTCGGGGCTCAGGCGGCCCAGTGGCCGCGACTGCGGTAGACGTCGCGCAGCACGCCGACGTGATCGGTCATGATGCCATCCACACCAAGGTCAAGTAAGTGGTGCATCTGGGCGGGTTCGTCGATCGTCCAGACGTGCACCTGCAACCCGATCCGGTGGCAGTAGGCGAGGAAACGCCTGTCGACCACCGGGATCCGCCCGTAGGAGACCGGCACCTGGGCCGCGACCACGGACGGTGGCAGCCGCAGCGCCCGCCCGTGCAGGGATGCCATCCGCAGCCGGGCCACGCCGCGCATGCCGAGGCTGGTGGCGACCTTCGGCCCGGCCAGCGCGCGTAGCCGGGTCAGCCGGGCGTCGCTGAACGAGGCCAGCAGCACCCGGTCGGCGGCGCCGGCCCGGTCGAGGGCGGCGACGGTGGGCTCCACCCCGCCGTCGGCTTTGACGTCGACGTTGAACCGCACCTCCGGCCAGGCGCCGAGGACGTCGTCGAGGCGGGGCACCACGGCGGCGCCGCCGACGCGTACCGAGGCGAGGTCGGCCCAGCGCAGGTCGGCGATGCGGCCGTCCTCGCCGGTGACCCGGCGCAGCGTCGGGTCGTGGAACACCACGGGCACGCCGTCGGCGGTGGCGTGCACGTCGGTCTCCACGTACCGGTAGCCCAGGGCGACCGCGCGGGCGAACGCGGCGGCGGTGTTCTCGTCGCCGTCGGCCGCGCCGCCGCGGTGGGCGAAGGCCAGCGGCGCGGGCGCGTCGAGGTAGCCGTGACGAGGCTGCACGCCGGCAGTATGCCGGCCCGACATGACGTCCGGATGCCCAGCCAGCGAAATTCCCTATCCTTCCTTGTTGTGGCTACCATAGGGTGCGATGGGTAACGACATGTACTCGGTGGAGCAAGTCGCGGAGCTGCTCGGGCTGCACGTGCGCACCGTGCGCGGCTACATCCGTGCCGGGCGGCTGCGCGCGGTGCGCATCGGCAAGCAGTACCGGATCGCCCGCGCCGACCTGGACGCGCTGACCGGCCGGCCGGCGACACCTCCGCCCCCGGGGGCGGAGGTGTCGAGCATCGTGGCGCTCGACGGCGTCGACCGGACCGCCGCCGACCGGCTGGCCACGCTGGTGCTGGCCGGCGTCAACACCCACCCCGACCCGGACCGTCCACTGCGGGTGCAGACGGTCCACGACGAGGAGCGTCACCGCATGAAGATCGTGATCCTGGGCGACCTGGCCGCCACCGCCGACCTGCTGCGCCTGCTCGACGCGGTGCTCGACGGCGACAACGGCCTGCTCGCGGGGGAGGAGGCCGACCGTGGCTGACGAGCTGGTCGAACGTGCCGGCGTCACGGTGCTGCTCTGCGATCCGGCCGGCCCACCGATCGCCACCGAGGCCGACGCGCTCGACCTGATCGGCGCGGCGTTCCTCGGCGCGACAGTGGTGGCGGTGCCGACCGAGCGGCTCGACCCGCGCTTCTTCGCGCTCGGCACCCGCTTCGCCGGTGAGGTCATGCAGAAGTTCGTCAACTACCGGCTGCGCCTGGCCGTGGTCGGTGACATCTCCGCGCACCTGGCCGACAGCGGCGCGCTGCGCGCGCTCGTCGCCGAGTCCAACCAGCACGACCAGGTGTGGTTCGTGCCGGACCTGACCGCGCTCGACGACCGGCTGCGCGCCGGCGGCTGAGCCCGGGTGCCCGGTTCAGTCGGGTCGGTGGCGGCGGTGCGCGCGACTGGGGTCGCTCGGGCGGCCGGGGTCGACGTGCCGGGGCAGGTCGGGCTCGTGCGGGCGCAGCGGGACCAGGTCTTCGGTGATCGCGTCGATGATCCGGTCGGTGGCGTGGCGGGCCGCGCCCGGCGCGTCGTGGCGCAGATCGGCAAGGGTGACCGGGGCGCCGAAGTGCACCCGGATGACCGGCCGGCGGGCGAGCGCCCGGGCCAGGCCGCGCAGCATTCCTTTCGGGGCGCGGTAGGGCAGCACCTCGTGCGAGCCCCACTGGGCGACCGGTACGACGGCGGCGCCGCTGGCGAAGGCGAGCCGGGCCGCGCCGGTCTTGCCCCGTTCGGGCCACATGCCGGGGTCGAGCCCGATGCGGCCCTCGGGGTAGACGAGCACCACCGAGCCGCCGGCCACCGCCTCGGCGGCGACCTCCAGCGAGCGGTGTACGGCGGCGGTGCCGCGGTCGACGCGGATGTGCCCGGCGCGGCGCATCAGCGGCCCGATCACCGGGGCCCGGAACAGCCCGGCGGTGGCCATGATGCGCGGCGCGACGCTACGGACCCGGCAGGCGGCGGCCAACACCACCGGGTCGAACGGGCTGATGTGGTTGGCCGCCAGGATCAGCGGCCCGCGCCGCAGCTCCTCGGGCACGTCGCCGGTGACCTCGAGCCGGCCGATCAGCGCGACGAGGGCGCGGGCGAGCGTCTGCGCGCCGCGCCACAGCAGCGGCGCGCGCCAGGGGGAGGTGTCCATCAGTGCTGGATGGTCGCACGCGCGGAGGTGACCCCGGGGCCCGGGACGGGCCCTCCGGCAAGGTGATCAGGGTCCTTGGTCCCGGGCCGGTTCGGGTCGAGTGGCCCTCACCTTTTCTCTACGACGGCGAGTAGTATTTACTACGTCTCGTAGTAAGAAGGCTGGGGGTTTCAGGTGGACGCGTTGGACGTCGCCCGCTGGCAGTTCGGTGTCACCACCGTCTACCACTTCCTGTTCGTGCCGCTGACCATCGGCCTGTCCGTGCTCGTCGCCATCCTTCAGACGATGTGGCACCGCACCGGCAACGAGCGCTACCTCAAGCTCACCAAGTTCTACGGCAAGCTGTTCCTGATCAACTTCGCGATGGGCGTGGTCACCGGCATCGTGCAGGAGTTCCAGTTCGGCATGAACTGGAGCGACTACTCCCGTTTCGTCGGCGACATCTTCGGCGCGCCCCTGGCCATCGAGGCGCTGGTCGCGTTCTTCCTGGAGTCCACGTTCATCGGCCTGTGGATCTTCGGCTGGGACCGGCTGCCCAAGCGACTGCACCTGGCCGCGATCTGGGCCGCCGCGATCGGCACCAACCTGTCGGCCTACTTCATCCTCGCCGCCAACTCGTTCATGCAGAACCCGGTCGGCTTCCGGATCAACCCCGACAGCGGACGCGCCGAGCTGACCGACTTCGGCGCCGTGCTCACCAACAAGGTCGCCCTGATCACCTTCCCGCACACCCTCGCCGGGTCGTTCCTGGTCGCCGGGTCCCTCGTGGTCACCGTCGGGCTGTGGCACGTGATGCGCAACCGCGACAGCGCCGACACCGGCGCCTACCGCTTCGCCACCAGGTTCGGCGCCTGGGTGGTGCTTGTCTCCTCGGCGCTCGTGGTGCTCACCGGCGACATCCAGGGCAAGATCATGACCGAGGTGCAGCCGATGAAGATGGCCGCCGCCGAGGGCCTCTACACCACGGAGAGCCCCGCCTCGTTCTCCGTGCTCACCGTCGGCAGCCTCGACGGCAGCCGCGAGATCCTCGCCGTCAAGATCCCGTACCTGCTGTCGTTCCTCGGCACCGGCGACCCGCACGGCACCGTGCAGGGCATCAACGACCTCCAGGCCCAGTACGCCAGCCAGTACGGCCCCGGCAACTACGCCCCGATCATCCCGGTCACCTACTGGAGCTTCCGCTTCATGATCGGCTTCGGGTTGGCCGCCGCCGCCATCGCGCTGCTGGTGCTCTGGAGCCAGCGCAAGGGCCGCACCCCGACCAGCCGGTGGCTGCTGCGCGCCGGCCTGGTCATGCCGGTGCTGCCGCTGCTCGCCAACTCCTTCGGCTGGATCTTCACCGAGATGGGCCGCCAACCGTGGATCGTCTTCGGCGAGATGCTCACCCGCAACGGCGTGTCCCGCAGCGTCTCCCTGACCGAGGTGCTCACCTCCTTCACCGCCTTCACCCTCATCTACGCCACCCTCGCGGTGATCGAGTTCAAGCTGCTGGTCCGCTACGCCCGCGCCGGCGTACCCGACGTCAGCGACCAACCCACCGACGACGACACCGACGACGCCGAGCGCCCGCTCGCGTTCGCCTACTGACCCGGAGCCCACCGTGGAACTCACCACCGTCTGGTTTCTGCTCGTCGCCGTGCTCTTCACCGGCTACTTCATCCTCGAAGGCTTCGACTTCGGCGTCGGAATGCTGCTGCCCGTACTCGGCCGCGACGACAGGCAACGCCGCGTCCTGATCAACACCATCGGCCCGGTCTGGGACGGCAACGAAGTCTGGTTGATCACCGCCGGCGGCGCCATGTTCGCCGCCTTCCCCGAGTGGTACGCCACCCTGTTCTCCGGCTTCTACCTGCCGCTGCTGCTCATCCTGCTCGCCCTCATCGCCCGCGGCGTGGCCTTCGAATACCGGCACAAGCGCCCCGAGGCGACCTGGAAACGCCGCTGGGACCGGGCCATCTTCTGGGGCTCGGCGGTGCCGGCCGTGCTGTGGGGCGTCGCCTTCGCCAACATCTTCCGCGGCGTGCCGCTGGCCGCCGACCACGAGTACGCCGGCGGCCTGCTCGACCTGCTGCACCCGTACGCGCTGCTCGGCGGCCTGACCACCCTCGGCCTGTTCCTCACCCACGGCGCGGTGTTCCTCGCGCTCAAGACCACAGGCGACATCCGCGAGCGCGCGGGCGCCCTCGCCGTCCGCCTCGGCGCCGGCACCGCCGTCACCGCGGTGGCGTTCCTCGGCTGGTCGCTGACCATCCGCGCCAGCGCCGCCGCCGTCGTGCTCGCCGCCGGCGCCGCCCTCGCCCTGCTCGGCGGCCTGGCCGCGGCGAGGGTACGCCGGGAGGGCTGGGCGTTCACCGGCACCGCGGTGGCCATCGCCCTGGCCGTGGCGACGCTGTTCGCCGCGCTGTTTCCGAACGTGCTGCCCTCCACCGCAGACCCGGCCGGCACACTCACCGCCACCAACGCCGCGTCCACCCCGTACACCTTGAAGATCATGACCTGGGTGGCGGTGGTGTTCACCCCGATCGTGCTCGCCTACCAGGGCTGGACGTACTGGGTGTTCCGCAAGCGGATCGGGGTGGCGAACATCCCGCGGCACTGAGCGCCGCGCCGCCCGCGGGGCCCGAACCCCCGCGGGCGGCGGCTATGCTTCCCGCCGACCAGATCCCGACGCGAACCCGAGGACACCGCATGCCGTCAGCGGCCGTCGACACGCCACCCCAGTCGCCGCGCCGGTGGCGTCCAAGGCCCCGGCACCTGCCCCTGGCCGTCCTGCTCGCCGTCTACCTGGCCGCCCGGCTGCTCATCCTGGCCCGCTTCACCGTCTACACCTCCGTCGACAGCACCTCCTACGCCGAGCGGCCCGGCAACACCATCGACCTGCTGTCGTTCACCGGCCACGCCCCGCGCCCCTGGGGTGTGCCGCTGCTGTACGCCCTCGCCGGCTCCGACCGCGCCGGCGCGACCGTCCAGTGGGCGATCAGCACGCTGGCCTGGTCCCTGCTGATCGGCGCCGCCTGGCTGCTGCTGCGCACCCTGCCCGCGCGCATCGCCGCCACCGCCGCGGTCGTCGGCCTGGCCCTGACCCGGTCGGTCTACCCGTGGGACCACGCCGTGCTGTCCGAATCGCTGTCGATCAGCCTCGGCGTCGCCGCGCTGGCCCTGCTGGCCATCTGGACGCGTACCCGGTCCCGGGTGGCGCTCGGCGCGCTGGTCCTGGCCGCCTTCTGGTGGACCTTCACCCGCCAGGACGTGCTGCCGTACGTGCTGCTGCTGCTCGTCGTGCTCGCCGGCTACGCGCTGCTGCGCCGCTACCAGCGGGCCGCGCTCGTGGCCGTGGTGGTCCTGCTCGGCGGCCTGGCCTGGAACACCGCCACCGTCGGCGCCACCGACGAGAGCTACCGGGCGTGGTATTCCGGGCTGAGCCTGTCCGAGGCGACATTCATGTACCGCCTGCGCTTCCAGATCCTGAACGACCCACAGGTCGCCCGCGCCTACCGCCGGGACCTGGGCATGCCCCGCTGCGCCCCGGCCGAACAGATCGCCGCCGGTGCCCCGTGGCAGATGACCGAGTTCATCGCCGCCTGGCGCGGCTGCCCCGACCTGGTCGACTGGACCGAACGGGAGAAGGGCAGGGTCGCCTACCGGTACGCCCTGGCCCACCCGAGGCACGCCGCCGCCAGCATCGGCGAGGTGCTGCCCGCGCTGCTGGGCGGCACCACCGGCCGCTACGCCGAGCCGGTGGCGGCCCTGCCGACCTTCCCCGAGCGGGTCTTCTTCCCCGACCCCGACCGGGTGCTGCCGGTGACCGGCCTGATCGTCGTGCTCGCCGCCGCCGTCGGGCTGCTCACCCGCGGGTTCCGCCGGGCCCGCTGGACCGCCGCCGCCGGTGGCCTGCTCGTGGCCGCCAGCACCGCAAGCGCGGTGGCGGGCACGCTGTTCACCGCCGGCGAGTATGCCCGCTTCGGCATCCAGGAGGCGGTGCTGCTGCGCGTCGGGCTGATCCTCCTCGTGGCCGCCTCGATCGAGGCGGCCGTGACGACGGTCGGGCAACGACGCGCCGCCGCCCGCCACGAGCCCGCCGCGACCACGCCGGCCGAGGACACGCCGGCGGCGGAACCCTCGGCGGTGGCCCCGGCGAACCCGTGACCGGCCGCCCGCTCAGCGGGCCTCGCGCAGCTCCGCCAGCCGCGCCTCGATCTCGGCCAACTCGGCGCGCAGCTTCTCCGCCTGCTGCTCCGCCTCGGCCCGCTCGGCGGCCAGGATCTGCTCCACCGCCTCCTGCACCCCGGGCACGTCCACAAGCGCCACCATCCGCAACGCCTCGGCCGGCTTCACCACGTACGGCCGGGCCAGCGCCTTGGCGCCCTGCTGCGCGGCGACCGTCCACTCGCCCTCGCCGTAGGCCAACGTCACCGTCAACCCGGGCGGGGTCTTCGGCTTCACGGCCTTGACCGCCCGCTTCGCCGGCTTCGGATCCACCGGCTGCTGCTCCTGCACCTTCTGCTCCTCCCGGCGCGGCGCCGGCACCCGCGGCGTGTCCAGCACGAACTCCGGCTCCGCCGCCGCAGCGGGCGGCAGCTCCGGCTCCGGCTTCGCCTCCACGGCCGCGGGCCGGCGCCCGGCGCCCTTCGGCGCGATCGCCACGTCGGCGGGGGAGAAGGGCAACTCGTCGCGGCCGAACCGGACCACCACGAACTCCTCCGACACCGCCGGGTCGGTCAGCTCCACCACCTGCCCGAGCTGCCCGGACATCTGACCGGCCGCCTCGGTGAACACCACCCGTGGCTTGCGGCCCGCCGCCAACGACTCGCGGATCTGCTGTACCTCGTCAGTGGACAAACCCTGGACCGCCATCACGCCCTCTTCCGTACACCTGTTTGACGCACCTTGATACCAGCCGGCTGCGACAACGCGAAGATCAGCCCCCGAGCGCGCGCAACGCCGCGTCGGCGTGCTCGTTCATGCTCACCTCGCTGTGCACCACGGCCAGCACCCGCCGGTCCGCGCCGATCACGAACGTCATCCGCCGGGTGCTCAACGCGCCCAACGGCAACCGCCGCCGCACCCCGAACGCCGCCGCCACCGCCCCGTCGACGTCGGACAGCAGCGGATAGTCGAACCCGTGCCGGGCGGCGAACTCCGCCTGCCGATCCACCGGATCCCGGCTGATCCCCACCCGGGAGGCGCCCAACGCCGCGAACTCCGCGGCCAGATCCCGGAAGTGACAGCTCTCCGCCGTGCAACCCCGGGTCATCGCCGCCGGGTAGAAGAACACCACCACCGGCCCGGCCGCCAGGAACTCCGACAGCCGCCGCGGCGTGCCCGTCTGGTCCGGCAACGTGAAGTCCTCGACCAGGTCACCGACACCCACACCCACCGCGTACCTCCCACGCCTCGCCACCGACCCGGTGAGCCTAGGCGATCACCCCCAGACCGCCGCCACCTCATCGGCCACGACCGTGGCCTGCGCGAACCCGGCCCGCGCCGACGCCGCCCGCCGCGTCGGGTCCAGCACGTTACGGCCGATCGCCGCGCGCGCCGCCCGGTCCGGCGCCACCACCGCCACCCGCGCCCCCGCCGACCGCAACGCCGACACCTGCGCCGACAGCCGCGGCATCGGCCCGACCGCGGCGCTCGTCGGCGCCAACACCACCACCTGACCGGACCCGGCGGCCAGGTCCGCGTTCACCGGCGACCGCACCCCGCCGTCGACGTAACGCCGGCCGTCGACAGTCACCGGCGGCCACACCCCGGGCACCGCGCAGCTCGCCCCGACCGCGTCGACGAGCGGCACCCCGCTGTCGGCGTCGAAGACCACGAACCCGCCCGAGGCCGCGTCGACGGCGGTGACCAGCAGCCGCCGCGCCGGCCAGTCCCGCACCGGCAGCCGCGCCGCGATCACCGCCCGCCGGGACTCCTCCGACGGGGTACGCGCCGCCAACGCCAACGCCCCCACCCGCGCCCGGGCCCGCGCCGCGTCCTGCCCCCGCGCCCCGGCCCACGCCCAGCGGGCCAGCACCCCCAGGCCGAGCCGGGCCGGCACCTCGTCACGCGGCGAGCGCAGCTGTGCCGCGTACAGCTCGGACAGCGGCGCCCCGGAGCACACCTGCGCGCCGACCACCGAACCGGCCGACGTGCCCACCACCAGGTCCGCCTCGTCCAGCGGCACCCCCCGCTCGGCCAACCCGGCCAGCAGCCCCAACTCCCAGGCCACCCCGGTCACCCCGCCGCCGCCCAGCACCAACGCCCGCCCCATGTGACAGTCCTCTCCGTCCCCGGGTGATCCCGCCCACGGTAACGTCGCCCCCATCACCAGGGCAGAGGAGAACGCATTGACCTCGGTCACCATCGTCACCGGGGGTGGGCGCGGCATCGGCGCGGCCACCGCGCGCCGCCTCGCCGCCGACGGCCACGACCTGGTCATCGGCTACCGCGCCGACCACGACGCCGCCGCGACAGTCGCCGCCGCCGTGCGGGCCGCCGGCCGCCGCGCCGTCACCGTCGCCGCCGACACCTGCGACCCCGAGCAGGTACGCCTGCTGTTCGCCGCCGCCGACCAGCTCGGCCCGCTCACCGGCCTGGTCAACAACGCCGGCGTCACCAGCCCGATCGGCCCCTTCACCGACCTGCGCGCCGACGACCTGCGCGAGGTCGTCGACGTCAACCTCGTCGGCTACATCCTCTGCGCCCAGCAGGCGGCCACCCGGATGACCCGCGGCGGCGCGATCGTCAACGTCTCCTCCGCCGCGGCCACCCTCGGCAGCCCCGGCGAGTACATCCACTACGCGGCGGTGAAGGCCGCCACCGACACCCTCACCGTCGGCCTGGCCAAGGAACTCGCGCCGCGCGGCATCCGGGTCAACGCGGTCGCCCCCGGCATCATCCGCACCGACATCCACGCCCGGTCCGGCGCACCGGACCGCCCGGACAGCGCCGCCGGCCGCATCCCGCTGGGCCGCGCCGGTGAGCCCGACGAGGTGGCCGGCGCGATCGTCCACCTGCTCGGCCCCGACGCCACCTACACGACAGGCGCGGTCCTGCGGGTCGCCGGCGGCCTGTAGGAACGACGCGGCGGCCCGGGGGAGGCCCCCGGACCGCCGCCCGCGACCACCGTCAGCCGGCGAACAGCTTCGCCGCCGTCATCAGCGTCTGGATCACGCCGTAACCCAGCAACACGGCCACCAACAACCACGACACCACCAGGCGGACCTGCTGCCCGCCACCGGTCCGCTCGTTCACGACCCGCTCCTCTCCGCCGCCACCGACTGACCCCGCGCCATCTCGTCCCGGCCCGACGCCGGCTCGTGGAACCGCTGCGGCACCGGCCGGATCAGCAGGTTCGCCACCAGCCCCACCGCCAGCACCCCGACCATCGTGAACAGCGCCGGCCGGTACGCCGCCGCGGTCAACGAGCCCGGCTCGCCCTGCGCGTCGAGGAACGCGTTGACGATCAGCGGCCCGGCCACGCCCGCCGCCGACCACGCGGTCAGCAGCCGGCCGTGGATCGCGCCCACCTCGAACGTGCCGAACAGGTCCCGCAGGTACGCCGGCGCGGTCGCGAACCCACCGCCGTAGAACGACAGGATCACGCAGGCCAGCAACACGAACAACGCCGTCGCCGTCTGCCCGACCAGCGCCAGCAGCAGGTACAGCACCAGGCCCACACCCAGGTACACCACGTAGATCGGCTTACGGCCGATCACGTCCGACGTCGACGACCAGACGAACCGGCCCGCCATGTTGAACAGCGACAGCAGCCCCACGAACCCGCCGGCCGCCGCCACCGACACCGAGGAGGTGCCGCCGTCGCGGAAGAAGTCCTGGATCATCGGGCTGGCCTGCTCCAGGATGCCGATGCCCGCCGTCACGTTGCAGAACAGCACCACCCACAACAGCCAGAACGACCACGTCTTCACCGCGTTCGCGGCCGACACGTTCGCGGTGGTCACCATCGGCTTCTTCGCCACCGTCGACGGGTCGAACCCGGCCGGACGCCAGTCCGCCGCCGGCACCCGCACGTTGAACACGCCGAACATCATGATCGCGAAGTAGCCGACACCGAGCGTGACGAACAGCCACACCAGTGCCGAACCGGACGCGGTCGACCCACTGTTCGACGGGTCGTAGCCCGAGTCGAACAACGACAGCAGTTGCCGGGACAGGGGAGAGGCCACCATCGCCCCGCCACCGAAGCCCATGATCGCCAGGCCGGTGGCCAGGCCCGGCCGGTCCGGGAACCACTTGATCAACGTGGAGACGGGGGAGATGTACCCGATTCCCAGGCCGATACCGCCCAACACGCCGTACCCCAGGTACAGCAGCCACAGCTGTGAGGTCGCGATGCCGAGCGCGCCGACCAGGAACCCGGCCGCCCAGAAGCACGCCGAGACGAACATCGCCTTACGCGGCCCGTTCGCCTCCACCCAGGTCCCGGCCACCGCGGCCGACAGGCCCAGCATCACGATCGCGATGCTGAAGATCACGCCGATCGCCGTCTGCCCGGTGTCGAAGTGCGCGATCAGGGAGTTCTTGTACACGCTCGTCGCGTAGACCTGCCCGATACAGAGATGGATCGCCAGCGCCGCCGGCGGGATCAGCCATCGGCTGTACCCCGCCGGCGCAATGGTGCGCCGACGATCAAGTGCGGAAAGCATCAGTGCTTCCTCCGTCCAGATGGCGAGAACCCCTCGCTTCATGCCCCCACCGCATGCGGAGCCCAAACCCACCCCGCGCCCGACGGTCGAAATCCTGAGCCGAGCGGCCGACGCTACCCCCGGTCGCCACCGAACGACCACTGAGCGTGACCACCAACCCGGATGCGACGATGGGCCGGTGAAGATCCTGTCCATCCAGTCATCGGTCGCCTACGGCCACGTCGGCAACTCCGCCGCCGTGTTCCCCCTGCAGCGCCTCCGCCACGAGGTGTGGCCGGTGCTGACCGTGCACTTCTCCAACCACACCGGCTACGGCGCCTGGCGCGGCCCCGTGCTCGCCCCCACCGACGTGGCCGAGGTCATCGCCGGCATCGCCGACCGTGGCGTCCTCGGCACCGCCGACGCCGTACTCTCCGGCTACCAGGGCGACCCGGCCGTCGGCGCGGTGATCCTCGACACCGTCGCCCAGGTCAAGGCCGCCAACCCGGCCGCGCTCTACTGCTGCGATCCGGTCATGGGCGACGTCGGCCGCGGCATGTTCGTCCGCCCCGGCATCCCCGAATACCTGCGCGACACAGTCGTCCCGCGCGCCGACATCGTCACCCCCAACCAGTTCGAGCTGGAGTTCCTCGCCGGCCGCCGCACCGACACCCTCGACGACCTGCTCGCCGCCGTCGACGCCGTGCGCGCGACCGGCCCCGAGCACGTCCTGGTCACCAGCGTCCTGCACGGCGACCTGCCCGCCGGCCACCTGGAGGTCGTCGCCGTCTGCGCCGACGGCGCCTGGGCCGTGACCACCCCGCTGCTGCCGATCAGCCCCAACGGCGGCGGCGACGTGACCGCCGCCCTCTACCTGGCCCACCTCGCCACCAGCGGATCACCCGAGACCGCGCTGGAACACACCACCAACTCGATCTTCGCGGTGCTCGAGGCGACCCTGGCCGCCGGCACCCGCGAGCTCCAACTCGTCGCCGCCCAGGACGCCATCGCCGACCCGCCCACCCGGTTCACCCCCCGCCGGCTGCGTTGAGCCCAACCCCACGCGCACCGGCCGTCCGTTCCAGACGAACCCCACCTGGGAGGATGTCCCCGTGCAGGACCACGACCCGGCGTTCACCCAACGCCTGCGCGACCTCACCCGGCTGAGGCGCGTCCGCGACCGCATCGACCGCGAGTACGCCCAACCCCTCGACGTCGAAGCCCTCGCCCGCGGCGAGCACATGTCGGCCGGCCACCTCAGCCGCCAGTTCCGACAGACCTACGGCGAGTCCCCGTACGCGTACCTCATGACCCGCCGCATCGAACGCGCCATGGCCCTGCTCCGTCGCGGCGACCTCACCGTCACCGACGTCTGCTTCACCGTCGGCTGCCAGTCCCTGGGCACCTTCAGCACCCGCTTCACCGAACTCGTCGGCGAACCACCAAGCGCCTACCGCGCCCGGCACGCGCCAGGCGCCGCCGAACCACCGGCGTGCCTCACCAAACACGCCACCCGACCGGTCAGGAATCGAGAAGCCCGGGCCGACCGCCGCCACTAGCGTGAACACCATGACCATCACGATCCACTACGCCTTCCTGCCGCACACCGACGCCGACGCCGCCATCGCCTTCTACCGCGACACCCTCGGCTTCGACCTCCGCAACGACGTCGGCCGCGGAGACACCATGCGCTGGCTCACCGTCGGCCCACCCGAACAACCCGAAACCGGCATCGTCCTGCACCCGCCGGCCGTCGACCCCGGCATCACCGACGACGAGCGCCGCACCATCCTGGAACTCATCGCCAAGGGCAGCTACGGGGCGCTCACCCTCGCCACCGACGACCTCGACGCCCTGTTCGACCGCCTCCAGGCCGCCGGCGCCGACGTCGTCCAGGAACCCACCGAACAGCCCTACGGCGTCCGCGACTGCGCCTTCCGCGACCCCACCGGCAACCTCATCCGCATCAACCAGCGACGCTGAACCCACCCCACCGGACGGAGACCCGATGCCCAAAGCCCACGCCGACAGCCACGACATGATCCGCGTTCACGGCGCCCGGGAGAACAACCTGCGCGACGTCGACGTCGAACTGCCCAAACGCCGCCTCACCGTGTTCACCGGCGTCTCCGGCTCCGGCAAGAGCTCCCTGGTCTTCGGCACCATCGCCGCCGAGTCGCAACGACTCATCAACGAGACCTACAGCGCGTTCGTTCAGGGCTTCATGCCCACCCTGTCCCGACCCGACGTCGACATCCTCGACGGCCTCACCACGGCGATCATCGTCGACCAGGAACGCATGGGCGCCGACCCCCGCTCCACCGTCGGCACCGCCACCGACGCCAACGCCATGCTCCGCATCCTCTTCAGCCGCCTCGGCCAACCCCACATCGGCCCACCCAACGCCTACTCGTTCAACGTCCCCTCCGTCCGCGCCACCGGAGCCATCACCGTCGAACGCGGCGCCGGCAGGAACCAGACCAAGAAGGCCACCTTCAACCGCCTCGGCGGCATGTGCCCCCGCTGCGAGGGCCGCGGCGCCGTCACCGACATCGACCTGACCGTCCTCTACGACGCCGACCGCACCCTCAACGAAGGCGCCATCACCATCCCCGGCTACAGCATGGACGGCTGGTACGGCCGCATCTTCCGCGCCAGCGGCATGTTCGACCCGGACAAACCCATCCGCGACTACACCGAACGGGAACTGCACGACCTGCTCCACAAGGAACCCACCAAGATCAAGGTCGAGGGCATCAACGTCACCTACACCGGCCTGATCCCCGCCATGCAGAAGTCGATGCTCGCCAAGGACGTCGACGCCATGCAACCCCACATCCGCGCCTTCGTCGAACGCGCCGTCACGTTCACCACCTGCCCCGACTGCGACGGCACCCGACTGAGCCCCGAGGCCCGCTCCTCGAAGATCAACGGCATCAGCATCGCCGACGCCTGCGCCATGCAGATCAGCGACCTCGCCACCTGGGTACACGACCTGACCGAACCCTCCGTCGCCCCGCTGCTCACCGCGCTGGGGGACACCCTCGACTCCTTCGTCGAGATCGGTCTCGGCTACCTCAGCCTCGACCGCCCCGCCGGCACCCTCTCCGGCGGCGAGGCCCAACGCACCAAGATGATCCGCCACCTCGGCTCGTCCCTGACCGACGTCACCTACGTCTTCGACGAACCCACCATCGGGCTGCACCCGCACGACATCGCCCGGATGAACAACCTCCTGCTCCGCCTGCGCGACAAGGGCAACACCGTCCTGGTCGTCGAACACAAACCCGAAACCATCGCCATCGCCGACCACGTCGTCGACCTCGGCCCCGGCGCCGGCGCCGACGGCGGCGCCATCTGCTACGAGGGCACCGTCGCCGGCCTGCGCGCCAGCGACACCACCACCGGCCGCCACCTCGACGACCGCGCCACCCTCAAGGAAACCCTGCGCACACCCACCGGCACCCTGCCCATCCGCGGCGCCCGCACCCACAACCTGCGCGACGTCGACGTCGACATTCCCCTCGGCGTCCTCGTCGTCGTCACCGGCGTCGCCGGCTCCGGCAAGAGCTCCCTCATCCACGGCTCCCTGGCCGGCCGCGACGACGTGGTAAGCGTCGACCAGACCCCGATCCGTGGCTCCCGACGCAGCAACCCCGCCACCTACACCGGGCTGCTCGACCCCATCCGCAAGGCCTTCGCCAAGGCCAACGGCGTCAAACCCGCGCTGTTCAGCGCCAACTCCGAGGGCGCCTGCCCCACCTGCAACGGCGCCGGCGTCATCTACACCGACCTGGCCATGATGGCCGGGGTCGCCAGCACCTGCGAGGACTGCGAGGGCAAGCGCTTCCAAGCCGCCGTGCTCGACTACCACCTCGGCGACCGCGACATCAGCGAGGTCCTCGCCATGTCGGTCAACGAGGCGGAGAAGTTCTTCGGCACCGGCGACGCCCGCACCCCGGCCGCCCACACCGTCCTCGACCGGCTCGCCGACGTCGGGCTCGGCTACCTCACGCTCGGTCAACCCCTGACCACACTGTCCGGCGGGGAGCGGCAGCGACTCAAGCTCGCCACCCGGATGGGGGACAAGGGCGGCGTCTACGTCCTCGACGAGCCCACCACCGGCCTGCACCTGGCCGACGTCGCCCACCTGCTCAGCCTGCTCGACCGGCTCGTCGGCTCCGGCAAGTCCGTCATCGTCATCGAGCACCACCAGGCGGTCATGGCGCACGCCGACTGGATCATCGACCTCGGCCCGGGCGCCGGCCACGACGGCGGCCGGGTCGTCTTCGAGGGCACCCCGGCGGATCTCGTGGCCGCCCGGTCCACGCTCACCGGCGAGCACCTCGCCGACTACGTCGGGGCCTGACCCGGCCCGCACGTGTACCCGTCGATTCTCCGGGAACCCCCGGCGTCCGCACATCGTCGGGGGAGCCACCATGGCGAACGAGGAATTCGAGGGCCGCGCCTGCACCTGCTGCGGCGGCCTCGCCGACCACACCTACGTGTACTGCCGCACCAACTTCATGTACTTCGACTGTTTCGGCGAACACAGCGGCGCGAACGATCACCAGGCCGGGCCGGTGGGCACCGGCTCCTACGCCACCGCCGACTGCTACCGGCGGCCGCGGTCCAGCCAGCCGGACACGGTGGGCCTCAACGGGCGGGACACCGCGGGCATCATCTACGGGAATACCGGCGTCTGCCATCAGGCGGCCAACCGCTTCCTCTACGCCGGTCACACGTTGCTCGACCCGAGGAAGGTGCTGGCGATGGCGCTCAGCATCCTTCTCTACGGCTTTCATGGCAGGGACGCCTTGGAGTGGCTGGTCAGGATCTACGACCCGTGCGCCCGCAAGGCCGGGTTCGTCGTGCCGACCGCCGTCGATGCCCGCGAAACCGAGCCAGGGGAGGAGGCCGCCACGAACGACACCGAGGAACTCCTCCGCAGTCTCCAGAAGATCTACGCGGCGGCCCGCCAGGGGCCCGAACCCGAGCCGAACGAGATCATCATGCGGGCCACCACCGCGTACGCCCGGATCGTCGTGCCGGCGGTGGACCCGGAGAGCATACGGCCCGTCCAATCCACATACCTGGCCAAGATGGACGCCATCGGCCGGGACGCCGCGACCGGCAGGGCCACGACCGCGCAGCGGGACGCCCGGGTCAACGAACTGGGCTACCACCTGCAGCAGGATCTCGTCCCGGTCCTCGGGGTCGAGGAGTACCAGAAGTTCATGGGGGCGCCGGTCGGCAAGCAGCTCGTCATCATCGATCCAGCCGAGAGCGACGCCTCCCGATAGGGATTCGATAATCTACATTATGTCAAGTTGGGCGGAGCCGGGCCCCCGAAACGCGCGGCCACCGGACCGGCGAACGCCACCGCCACGCGCTCGCGGTCGGCAAGCTGCGCTCCTCCCGGCGGCAGCAGAACGCCCCCAGCTCGACGCTGACGGCTGCCGGCCACTGCGCCCGGCGGTCACGCCGACCGCTGGTGGAACCCCCACAGCTTCACGGCCATCCGCGCATGATGCCGTAGCTCACAGGCCGTTGACCCGCACCCACGCACCATGGCAATCTCGATGTTGTCTAGACGACCTAGAGGAGTGTCGAGAATGGCGAAGGCACCGCTGTACGTGCGGATCGAGCGGGAGTTGCGCGCTCGCCTGTCTCAGGCGCGTCCTGGGGACGTGGTGCCGGCCGAGTCGACGCTCGCCGCCGATTTCGGGGTCGCGCGGATGACCGTGCGTGCGGCGCTGAACGCGCTGGAAACGGACGGGCTGATCGAACGGATCCAGGGGCGCGGCACGTTCGTGCGGCAGCGACCGGAGCCGCGCCCGGCCGGGACGTTGATGAGCTTCCAGGACCAGGTCCGCGCGTGGGGGCGCATCCCGACGTCACGCCTGATCGAAGCCGAGATTCGGCCCGCGTCTCCCGCCGAGGCGACGGCGCTGCAGTTGACCGCCGCAGAACCACAGGCGGTTTCCATCGTGCGGGTCCGGCTCGCCGACGACGTCCCGGTGGCCATCGAGTACGCCTGCTTCCCGCCGCACCTGCACACGCTGCTCGACGTCGACCTGGAGACCGCCTCGCTGCACCGCGCGCTGCACGACCGCGGTCTGCGCCCCACGCTCGGCTCCTCGACGCTGACCGCGCAGCGGGCCGGCGCCGACGGCGAACACCTGCACGTCCCGGTCGACGAACCGCTGCTCGTCGAAACCCGCCTGATCGTCGACCAGCACTCGGTACCGCTGGAGTACACGGTCAGCCGCTACGTCGGCGACCGCTACGACCTGCACGTCACCTTCAACGTGCAACCACCTCAGACAGGAGCTGCCCGATGAACGTCGCCAAGATGATCGACCACTCACTGCTGCGCCCCGAACTGACCACCGACGACGTCCGCCGCGGCTGCGACGTCGCCGCCCGCCGCGCCGTCGCGTCGGTGTGCGTGCGCCCCTCCGACGTCGAACTCGCCGTTGCCGCGCTCGCGGGCACCGGCGTGCTCGTCGGCACCGTGGCCGGGTTCCCGCACGGCGACACCCGCACCTCGACCAAGGTTGCCGAAACCCGCAAGCTGGTCGATGCCGGCGCTGACGAGATCGATATGGTGCTGCACATCGGCCGTCTACGCGACGGCGACACCGGTTACGTCCATGACGACATCGCCGCCGTCGTCGCCGCCGCCCAGGGTCGCGTCGTCAAGGTCATCCTGGAGAACGCCTACCTCACCGACGAGCAGAAGATCCGTGGCTGCCGCCTCACCGAGCAGGCCGGTGCGCATTTCGTCAAGACCAGCACCGGGTTCGCCCCGGGCGGCGCCACCCTCGCCGACATTCGGCTGATGCGCGCCACCGTTTCCCCGCGCGTCGACGTCAAGGCGGCTGGTGGTGTCCGCACCCTCGACACCCTGCTCGAACTGCACCACGCCGGCGCGACCCGATTCGGTGCCACCGCCACCGAGGCCATCCTCGACGACCATGCCGCGCGCGAACGCGGCGAACAGCCGACCACCGCCGCGCCGGCTACTGACGGCGGCTACTGACGGGCACGAGCATCCCACCACCGTCGTTGACGCGCGACTACCGCGTTCCTGCCATGCTCCCCCGGTTGGAGCCTGGCAGGAACGCGAAAGTCATGCATAATATCTCTTATGCATGACAAACCGGACGAAACGGTTGGGGCGCTGGTCGAGGAGTTCCTGACCGCCCAGGCCACCCGCAAGCCCTCCCCCCACACTCTGGCCGCCTACCGACGGGACCTGACCACGGTGGCGAAGCTGGTGGAGCTGGACGGTGACGCCACTCCCCTCCCCCCGGCCCGGTTGCCGATCACCGCCCTGTCCCCCCGGGTGATGCGTGCGGCGTTCGCCCGCTTCGCCGCTCCCCGCGCCGCCGCCTCGGTCCACCGTGCCTGGTCCACCTGGAACAGCTTCTTCACGTTCCTGGTGGCCGAGGGCGTGGTGCCGGGGAATCCGATGCCGGCGGTGGGGCGGCCCCGCGCGCCGCTCCCCCGGCCCAAGCCGCTGCGCGGCGAGGACACCCCGGAGGAGTTGCTGGCGGCGGTGGCGCGGGCGCAGGGCCGGCAGCGTGACCCGTGGCCGGAGCGGGACCTGGCGGTCCTGGTGCTGGCCCTGTGCGCCGGGTTGCGCCTGGCGGAGCTGCTGGCGTTGCGGGTCTCGTCGGTGGTCGGGCGCGACGGTGAGCGGCGCGTCGACGTGGCGGGCAAGGGCGGTCGGCCGCGTACGGTGCCGATCGAGGCGGGCGTGGACCGGGTGCTGGCCGGCTATCTGGAGAGCCGGCGGCTGCGGTTCGGGGGGCGCAGCGTTCGGCCGGACGGGCCGTTGCTCGTGGACCGGGCGGGTGAGCCGTTGCGTCGGGGTGGCCTGCAGTATCTGGTCGAGTCGTGTTACCGGCGGGCGGGCATCGGTGACCGGGTGCCGCGGGGTGCGCGGCTGCACGCGTTGCGGCACACGTTCGCGACGCGCCTGGCGGAGGACGGGGCGGGCGCGGCGGAGATCATGCGGTTGCTGGGGCATGCGTCGTTGGCGTCGTCGCAGACGTACATCGAGGTGACGGCCGGTCAGCAGCGGGCGGCGGTGGCGGCGAACCGCACGAACCGGGCGCTGTCGGGGTTGTCCGGTTTGTAGTTCACTCGCCTAGCCTCGACACCGTGGCAGATTCGCGAGCCCCACTGGCCGGGCTGGTTTTCGACATGGACGGCACTCTGATCGAGTCGCACGCGGTGGTGCCCGCGGCGTACCGGGCGGCGGTCGTCGCGGGCGGCGGTCGCCCGCCCAGCGATGCGGAGATCATCGCCGGTTATCCGCTGGGTGCTCCGGCGAACCTACTCGCCGCGCTGCTCGGCCGTCCTGCCACCCGGCTGGATCTCGACCGTTACCACGACGAGCTGGCGGGCACGGCTGACCGGGTCACCGTGTACGACGGGGTGGCGGATCTGCTCGCGGAGGCGGCGCGGCGGATGCCGGTCGGTGTCTTCACCGGGGCGAGCGCGCGGGCCGCGCGGATCCTGCTCGAGCGGACCGGGCTGGCCGGGCACGTGCGGGTGATCGTGGGCGGTGACGAGGTGACCCGGCCGAAGCCGGATCCGGAGGGTGTCCTGGTGGCGTGCCGACGTCTGGGTGTCGAGGCGGGGCGGGTGGCCTACGTCGGCGACTCGCCGTTGGACCTGGGGGCGGCTCGCGCCGCCGGTGCGTTGGCCGTCGCGGCGGGCTGGGGTCATCTGTACGACCCGGATGTTCCCGCCGACGTGACCGCGGGCCGGCCCGGCGACCTGGTGGCGCTCGTGCGGTGAAACCCGGTCGTCGTTCGCGCGCCACCGATGGTTCGCCGGGTTCGGCCGAGGTGGGCGGGCTGGCAGGATCGGCCGGGTGCGGGTGGGTGCGGCGCGGGCGGTGGCGGTCGACTGGGTGCGGGAGCGGATGCGGTCCGATCCGTCGATCGAGGGGGCGTTGTTCAGCGGGTCGACGGTGGGGTTGCCGGATGACGCGGTGCTGCCGGTGTGGTCGGACGTGGACGTGTTGCTGGTGCGGGAGTCGCCCGGGGTGAAGGTCGGCAAGTTCGTCCATCGTGGGGTGTTGTCAGCAGCGTCACCTGGGCGGAGTTGGGTGGCCCGGAGGGTGTGCTGGGGTCCTGGGTGTTCGCGCCGATGTTCCGTACCGATGGGGTGATCGCGGATCCGTCGGGGCGGTTGGCGGCGGATCGGCGGCGGCGGGCGGATGCGGTGTTGGCGTCGTTGCCGGCGTGGCAGCCGGTGATGGATGCGGTGGCGCGGCGGGCTGTGGCAGGCTGAGGGCGACGCGACTGGCGGCACGGGGATGGGTGGAAACCATCGGGGAGCTCGTCGTGGGGGTCGACCGCCTGGGCCTCCGCGGGCGGGGTGTCGCATGTCTTCTTCTTCAGGTGCGCGGTTGTTGCCGGGTGGGCCGGTGGCGGAGCGGGTGTTGGCCGAGGTCGCCGCGTCGGTGGCGCGGTTGCGCGCGGCGGGGGTGACGCCGGCGTTGGCGACGGTGTTGGTGGGTGACGACGACGCGAGCGCGGGTTATATCCGTATCAAGCAGCGTCAGGCGGCGGAGTTGGGGTTCGCGTCGCCGCATGTGCATCTGCCGGCGTCGGCGTCGCAGGCGGATGTGCACGCGGCGCTTGCGGACTTCAACGCCGACCGGGATGTGCACGGGGTGTTGGTGCAGCATCCGATTCCGGTGGGTCTGGACTACGACCGGGCTCTGGCCGAGGTGGATCCGGACAAGGACGTGGACGGGATGCATCCGGTGAACATGGGCCGGTTGGCGTTGGGGTTGCCGGGTCCGTTGCCGTGTACGCCGGCGGGCATCGAGGCGTTGTTGGCGTTCCATCAGGTGCCGGTGGCGAGTCGGGAGGTGGTGATCCTGGGTCGGGGTGCGACGTTGGGTCGGCCGTTGGCGTTGTTGTTGGCGCAGAAGCGGCCGACGGCGAACGCGGCGGTGACGGTGGTGCACACGGGGGTGGCGGACTGGCCCCGGTATACGCGGCGGGCGGAGATTCTGGTGGCGGCGGCGGGGGTGCCGGGGATCGTGCGGCCGGAGCATGTGCGTCCGGGTGCGGTGGTGGTCGGTGGTGGGGTGCGGTATGAGGGGCGGCGGTTGCTGCCGGATGTGGACGAGTCGTGCGCGCGGGTGGCGGGGGCGATCACGCCGCGGGTCGGTGGGGTGGGTCCGACGACGGTGGCGATGTTGTTCCGTAATGCGGTGGAGGCGGCGCGGCGGCAGTCCGGGGTGGGTTGAGTGGTGTCAGCCGAGGTCGACCACGAGGGGTCGGTGGTCGGAGATGGTGGACAGCGGGGTGCCGACGGCGGTGACGGGTGGGAGCCGGTCGAGGTGGTGCGGGTCGGCGAGGGCGTGGTCGAGTTGGACGCGGGGTTGCCCGGCCGGGTAGGTGGGGCGTCGGGCGAGGGGTCGCCAGCGGGTGAGGGCGGCGGCGGGGCCGGCGGGGAGGTTGAGGTCGCCGAGCAGGATCCGGGGGGCGGGCAGGGTGCGCAGGGCGCGTACGACGCGGCGTAGTTGCCAGAGGTTCCAGCCGGGGACGAAGGACAGGTGGGTGGCGGCGACGGTGAGGGGGCCGTGGGGGGTGTCGAGGACGGCGGCGAGCACGACGCGGGGTTCGTCGCGGAGCAGGAGGAGCCCGCCGCCGGGGCCGGGTACGTAGATGGGTGAGCGCACGGGCGCCGGTCGGAGGCGGGTGACGTGCCAGGTGCGGACGGGGTGGCGGCTGATGAGGCCGACGCCGTAGAGGGGTTCGCCGTGTCCGTCGTCGTCGTGGGTGAGGGGGCGGAACTGTTCGCCGGGGGTGCCGACGACGGCGGCGGCGAAGCGGTGGTGGTCGGCGTGCAGGGCGCGGGCGGCGAGGGCGGTGAGGTCGAGGTTGCCGCTGCGGGTCTGGTCGCGGTCGACTTCCTGGAGGGCGAGGATGTCGGCGTCGAGGGCGGTGACGGCGGCGGTGAGCCGGTCGGGGTCGACGAGCCCGTCGGTGAGGGAGCGGCCGTGCAGCAGGTTGAAGGTGGCCAGGCGCACTCGCACACCCTACGTCGGGGGTGGCAGGCTGGCCGGGTGCTGAAGCTGTTGTGCTGTTCGATGGTGGTGTTCGTGGCGGTGGCGTCGGCGGGGGTGTGGTTGCGGCGGCGTCGGGGCCGGTGAGGCTGGCCACAGGTGTTCCCGCCGCTGGTGGCGGGGTGGGCAGAATCGCGGCGTGGATCCGTGGGCGTTGACGACGTTGCTGGCTGTGGCCGCCGTGGCGGGGTGGGTGGACGCGGTGGTGGGCGGCGGCGGGCTGTTGTTGTTGCCGGCGTTGTTGGTGGCGGCGCCGGGGGTGCCGGTGGCGACGGCGTTGGGGACGAACAAGCTGGCGGCGATCTTCGGGACGTCGACGGCGGCGGTGACGTATGCCCGGCGGACGACTGTGGACTGGGCGGTGGCGGGTCCGGCGGCGGGGTTGGCGGTGCTGTCGGCGGGGTTGGGCGCGGCGTTGGCGGGGGTGGTGCCGGCGGGGGCGTACCGGCCGGTGGTGTTGGTGGTGTTGGTGTCGGTGGCGTTGTTCGTGGTGCTGCGACCGCGTCTGGGGGTGGTGGCGCAGCCGGCGCGGCGGACGCCGGCGCGGGTGGCGGTGGCGGTCGGGGTGGCCGGGGTGGCGGTCGCGTTGTACGACGGGTTGATCGGTCCGGGTACGGGGACGTTCCTGGTGGTGGCGTTCACGGCGGTGGTGGGCGCGGATTTCCTGCATGGTTCGGCGATGGCGAAGGTGGTCAACGCGGGGACGAACCTGGGTGCGTTGGTGGTGTTCGGGGTGACCGGGCACGTGTGGTGGCTGCTCGGGGCGGCGATGGCGGTGTGCAACATCGCCGGGGCGGTGCTGGGGGCGCGGATGGCGTTGCGCCGCGGGTCGGGGTTCGTGCGGGTGGTGCTGCTGGTGGTGGTCGTGGCGTTGGTCGCGAAGGTGGGTCACGACCAGTGGGTGGCGGGCTGAGGTGGCGGTGCGCGCGGAGCACGACCGGGCGGTGCTGGCGGGTCTGTTGGGTCGGGATCCGGTGTTGCACGCCTACCAGTTGGGCGATCTGGACGACTTCTTCTGGCCGTACACGTCGTGGTTCCGCCGCGACGATCAGGTGGTGCTGCTGTATCACGGGGTGACGCCGCCGACGGTGTTGGCGTTCGCGGCGCCGGCGGGGCGCGCGGGGATGGCGGCGTTGTTGGCGGAGGTGGCGCCGGTGTTGCCGGCCCGGTTGTACGCGCACCTGTCCCCCGGTCTGGTGGGGGCGTTGGCCGGGTCGTTCCGGTGTGATCCGGGTGGGCGGCATCGTCGGATGGCGTTGACGGATCCGGGCCGGTTGGTGGGGGTGACGCCGGCGGGTGAGGTGTTGGGCGCGGCGGACCTGCCGGCGTTGCGCCGGTTGTACGGGCGGGCGTATCCGGACAACTGGTTCGACGCGCGGATGGTGGAGACCGGCCAGTACGTGGGGGTGCGCGACGGCGGTGAGCTGGTCGCGGTGGCGGGGGTGCACGTGTGGTCGCCGGCGTACCGGGTGGCGGCGGTGGGCAACGTGGCGACGGATCCGCGGTGGCGGGGTCGGGGGTTGGGCGCGGCGGTGGTGGCGGCGCTGTGTGTGCGGCTGCGGGAGAGCGTCGCGCATGTCGCGTTGAACGTGCGGGCGGGCAACGCGGCGGCGGTGCGGTTGTACGAGCGGGTGGGGTTCACCCGGGTCGCCGACTACGAGGAGTTCACGCTGACGGCCCGGTCGGGGTCAACGGCTGCGGCTGGGTGAGTCGAACCGGCCGGCGCGGATGTCCCGCAGGGCCCGGCGGCGGGTGTCGCCGCGCAGGGTGTCGACGTAGAGGCGGCCGTGCAGGTGGTCGGTCTCGTGTTGCAGGGCGCGGGCGAGGAAGCCGCTGCCGGTGATGGTGAGCGGTTCGCCGTGCTGGTCGTAGCCGTGGGCGGTGGCGTGCATCGCGCGGGGGGTCGGGAAGTAGAGCCCGGGGATGGACAGGCAGCCTTCGTCGTCGTCCTGGAGCTCGTCGGACAGTTCCAGGGTGGGGTTGACCAGGTGGCCGTGGTGGCCGTCGGTGTGGTAGGCGAACACCTGCATGTTGACGCCGATCTGGGGTGCGGCGACGGCGGCGCGTCCGGGCGCGCCGAGCATGGTGTCGGTCAGGTCGCGTACGAGGGCGCGCAGTTCGGCGTCGAAGGTGGTGACCGGTTCGCTGGGGGTGCGCAGGACGGGGTCGCCGATGATCCGGATCGGGCGCATAGTCATGCCCGGAAGGCTAGTCGTTGCTTACCGATCGGTGGTGCCCACCCGCCGGTGGTGCGGGTGGCGCTGTGGTGTCCGGTTGTCGTGGGAGGGCCTGCCGATGTATCCACCGATCGAGCCGTACGCGCGGGGTCTGCTGGACGTCGGGGACGGTCAGCGGGTGCGCTGGGAGACCTGCGGCAACCCGGACGGCCGTCCGGCGCTGGTGGTGCACGGCGGCCCGGGTTCCGGGGCGGGGGCGTCGTGGCGGCGGTTGTTCGACCCGGCGGCCTACCGGATCGTGCTGTTCGACCAGCGCGGGTGCGGCGGCAGCACCCCGCCGGTCGCGGATCCGGCCACCGACCTGTCGGTGAACACCACCGCGCACCTGCTGGCCGACATGGAGGTGCTGCGCGCGCACCTGGGTGTGGACCGGTGGTTGTTGTGCGGCGCGTCGTGGGGGTCGACGTTGTCGTTGGCGTACGCCCAGGCCCACCCGCAGCGGGTGACCGCGCTGGTGCTGTTCAGCGTGGTCACCTCCACCGCCCGGGAGGTCGAGTGGGTGACCCGGGACATGGGGCGGGTGTTCCCGGAGCAGTGGGCGCGGTTCCGCGACGGGGTGCCGGAGGCCGACCGTGACGGTGACCTGGCCGCCGCGTACGCCCGGCTGGTCAACGACGCGGACCCGGCGGTGCGGGACCGGGCGGCGCGGGACTGGTGCGCGTGGGAGGACGTGCACGTCTCGCTCGCCGGTGGGGACGGGCCCAGCCCCCGCTACGCCGACCCGGTGTTCCGGTTCGGGTTCACCCGGCTGGTCACCCACTACTTCGCCCACGCCGGTGTCCTGCCCGACGGGCAGTTGTTGCGTGACGCCGGTCGCCTCGCCGGGATCCCCGGGGTCCTGGTGCAGGGTCGGCTGGACGTCAGCGGCCCGCCCGACATCGCCTGGGAGTTGACCCGGCGGTGGCCTGAGGCCCGGCTGGAGATCGTCGAGGCGGGCGGCCACGGCAGCGGCCACGGTATCGGCGAGCGGGTGGTCGCCACCCTGGACGCGTTCGCCGCCTGAGCGCGCCTGAGCGCGGCGGCGGGGCGCGGGTGGGTCAGCCGGCGGCGAGCAGCGCGCGCAGCGGGGCGGCCTTCGCGGCGGCCTCGGCGACCTCGGCGGCCGGGTCGCTGCCCCAGGTGATGCCGCCGCCGGCCCACAGGTGCAGCAGGTGGGCGTCGGCCACGGCGGTGCGGATGGTCAACCCCAGGTCGAGCCGGTCCGGTCCGACCCAGCCCAGCGCGCCCATGCCGGCCCCCCGCCCGACGGGCTCCAGCGCGGCCACGGACGTCAGGGCGGCGCGTTTGGGGGCGCCGGTGACCGACCCGCCGGGGCACACCGCGCGCAGCAGGTCGGCCAGGCCCAGGCCGTCGGCGGGCGCCGCGGACACCGTCGACTCGGCCTGCCACAGGTCGCACCAGCGGCGTACGGCGAACAGCTCGTCGACGCGCACCGAGCCGGTGGTGGCGACCCGGGCCAGGTCGTTGCGTTCCAGGTCGACGATCATCACGTGTTCGGCGCGTTCCTTGGCGGAGGCGAGCAGGTCCCGGCGGCCGGCGGCGGTGGCCGGGCGGGTGCCCTTGATCGGCCGGGTGACCAGCCGGCCGTGTTCGATCGCGACGAGGGTTTCCGGGGAGGCGCAGCCGAGCGTCCAGCCGGGGCCGGCGAGGGTGCCGCCGTAGCGGGCGCCGGGCAGCGCGGCGAGGCGGGCCAGCGCCGGCCGCGGGTCGCCGGTGTAGTCGGCGGCGGCGTGTCCGACGAGGTTGACCTGGTAGACGTCGCCGCGGGCGATGGCGGCGCGGACCGTGTCGACGGCGGCGGCGTGCGCGGCCGGCGTCCAGCTGTCCCGCCAGTCCCCCAGCCACCAGCGGCGCGGCGCCGGGTGTGGGGGCGTGGGGGTGCCGTGGCGGTAGACGACCACGACCAGGTCGGGCAGGGCCGGCGCGGGGGTCGGCGCGCCGCCCGGCGCGCCGATGGCGGACGCTCCCGCGGCGGCGGACAGGAACAGCGCCGCCCCGCACACCCCGTTCGGGGTGTGCGGGGCGGGGCGGGTCAGGTCGTCGACCGGTACGCCGTGCGTGGTGAGGAAGCGTTGCGCCAGGTCGGTGGGGTCGCCGCCGTCTCCGACGCGCCACTGCAGCCGGGCGGTCTCGACCAGGTGGGGTCGGCAGCGCGGCGGCGCGCCCGGCACATCGACCGGTACCTGTGGGAGCGCTTCCACAACGTCTGGTCGGTTCCGGCTCATCCGTTCAGCCGATTCTGGGTGAACAAGCCGCATCCCTGCTCGATGCCGCGCGGATTTGCTTGGTACTGTGCGTCACTGGTCATGTGAACCATGACACAGTGCCCCCACAGTCCGGAGAACCCGATGTGTCAGCACCAGCCCACCTGCCCCTCCGCCGACGCGACCGACCGCGAAGCCGCCCGCGTCCTCGCCTGCTTCCCTGAGCAGGGCTGGAGCCTGCTCTGCAACGGCGTCATCGTCTTCGAGGACACCGGTGAGCTGCTCCCCGACGGGCGGACCATCGCCCCGCACCGGGGACCGGCCCGCCACGCCCTCGTCGCCTGAGCGATCACGCAGCGTCGCATGAGCGTACGCGCCGGCGGTGACCGTCGGCGCGCCGGCCGGGGCGGCGATTCCCCACCGCCCCGGCGCGTGTCCGCTCAGCCCTCCTCGAACGCCTCCGGCGCCGGGCACGAACAGACCAGGTTCCGGTCGCCGTACGCGCCGTCGACACGCCGCACCGGCGGCCAGTACTTCCCCGCCCGGTCCACCCCGCCCGGGTAGGCGCCCACCGACCGCGGATACGGGTGCGGCCACTCGTCGCCCGCCACCATCGCCGCGGTGTGCGGCGCGTTCGCGAGCGGGTTGTCGCCCGCCGGCCACCGCCCCGAGGCCACCTCGTCGATCTCACCGCGGATGGCGATCATCGCGGCGCAGAACCGGTCCAGCTCGGCCAGGTCCTCACTCTCGGTGGGCTCCACCATCAGCGTCCCCGCCACCGGGAACGACATCGTCGGGGCGTGGAAACCGTAGTCGATCAGCCGCTTCGCCACGTCGTCGACGCTCACCCCGGTCGCCCGGGTCAACGGACGCAGGTCCAGGATGCACTCGTGCGCCACCAGGCCCTTGTTGCCGGCGTACAGCACCGGGAAGTGGGGCCGCAGCCGCGCCGCCACGTAGTTCGCGGCCAGCACCGCCACCCCGGTGGCCCGGACCAGCCCCGGCGCGCCCATCATCCGCAGGTACGCCCACGGGATCGGCAGGATCCCCGCCGACCCGTACCGCGACGCGGAGATCGCCGGCCGCCCGTCGGTGTGCGCGCCGAGCGGGTCGCCGGGCAGGAACGGCGCCAGGTGCGCGCGTACCGCCACCGGACCCACACCCGGGCCGCCGCCGCCGTGCGGAATGCAGAACGTCTTGTGCAGGTTCAGGTGCGACACGTCCGCCCCGAACCTCCCCGGCTTGGCGAACCCGACCAGGGCGTTGAGGTTCGCCCCGTCGACGTACACCTGACCGCCGGCGTCGTGGACCTTCGCGCACAACTGCGCGATGCCCGTCTCGTACACCCCGTGCGTCGACGGGTACGTCACCATGATCGCCGCGAGGGCGTCCCGATGCTTGTCGATCTTCGCGTCGAGGTCGACCAGGTCGACGTTGCCGTCGGCGTCGCAGCCCACCACGACCACCCGCATCCCGGCCATCACCGCCGACGCGGCGTTGGTGCCGTGCGCCGACGACGGGATCAGGCACACGTCGCGGTGCCCGTCGCCGCGGTCCCGGTGGTAGGCGCGGATCGCCAGCAGCCCGGCCAGCTCACCCTGCGACCCGGCGTTGGGTTGCACGCTCACCGCGTCGTAGCCGGTCACCTCCGCCAGCCAACCCTCCAACTGGGCGATCAACTGCCGGTAGCCGGCGGTCTGGGCATCAGGCGCGAACGGGTGCAGGTGCGCGAACTCCGGCCAGGTGATCGGTTCCATCTCGGTGGTGGCGTTCAGTTTCATCGTGCACGACCCCAACGGGATCATGCCGCGGTCCAGCGCGTAGTCGAAGTCGGCAAGCCGGCGCAGGTAACGCAGCATCGCCGTCTCCGAGTGGTGGGCGCCGAACACCGGGTGGGTGAGGAAACCCGACGTGCGCGCCAACCCGGCCGGCAACGCCGCCTCGACGGCGTCGACGCCGTCGACGCCGAACGCCGCCCACACCGCCGCCAGGTGCGCGCCGGTGGTCGTCTCGTCGCAGGACACCCCGACCCGGTCGGCGTCGACCAGCCGCAGGTTCACGTTGCGGGCCGCCGCCGCGGCCACCACCTGCGCGGCCCGGCCGGGCACGGTCGCGGTGACGGTGTCGAAGAACGCCACGTCCGCGACGTCGACGCCGCCGGCGCGCAACCCGGCCGCGAGCCGCGCCGCCGCCGCGTGGGTACGCCGGGCGATGGCGCGCAGCCCGTCCGGGCCGTGGTAGACCGCGTACATGCCGGCCATCACGGCCAGCAGCACCTGCGCGGTGCAGATGTTGCTCGTCGCCTTCTCCCGCCGGATGTGCTGCTCCCGGGTCTGCAACGCCAGCCGGTAGGCGGGGTTGCCGTCGGCGTCGCGGGACACCCCGACCAGGCGGCCGGGCAGCATCCGCTCCAGGCCGGCGCGCACCGCCAGGTAGCCGGCGTGCGGCCCACCGAAGCCCATCGGCACGCCGAAACGCTGGGTGGTGCCGGCGGCGATGTCGACGCCGATCTCGCCGGGCGGACGCAGCAGCGTCAACGCCAGCAGGTCCGCCGCGACGGTGACAAGCGCCCCGGCGGTGTGCGCGGCGGCGACAAGCGGCGCGTGGTCCCGCACCGCCCCGGACGCCCCCGGGTACTGCAGGTGCAGGCCGAAGAACTCCGCCGGCAACTCCTCGACGTCCACGTCGACCACCCGCACCTCGATGCCGAGCGGCTCGGCGCGGCCGGCGAGCACGGCGATGGTCTGCGGCAACGCGTCGGCGTCCACCACGTACACCGGGCTTGTGCTCTTCGACGCCCGCCGGGCGAGGGTCATCGCCTCGGCCGCGGCGGTGCCCTCGTCGAGCATCGACGCGTTCGCGGTGGCCAACCCGGTCAGGTCGGTGACCATGGTCTGGAAGTTCAGCAGCGCCTCCAGCCGGCCCTGGCTGATCTCCGGCTGGTACGGCGTGTACGCGGTGTACCAGGCCGGGTTCTCCAGCACGTTGCGGCGGATCACCGCCGGCGTGTGCGTGCCGTGGTACCCCAGACCGATCATGGACACGGCGACGGTGTTGCGCGCGGCCAGGGCGCGCAGCTCCGCGACCGCCTCCCGCTCACTCGCCGGTTCCGGCAGGTCCAGGGTGCCGTGCCAGCGGATCACCTCGGGAATCGCGGCGTCCATCAGCTCGTCGACGGAGCTGTAGCCGACGGCCTCCAACATCCGGCGCTCGGCGTCCGGGCCGGGGCCGATGTGCCGGTCGGCGAACTGCTCTGCGGTCATGCGCGGCGCTCCTTGCGGGGGCGAGGTCGACGGGTCGGCCTCCCCCTGAGTCGCGCTGACGCGCTCCACAGCGCCTGCCCACGTGGTCCTTTTGCCTGAGAGGTTCCGGGGAGAATCTGCCCCTTCGGCGCCGTCTTCTCGACGGTCTCTCCCACGTGGGTGGTACCGGCGTCTCCCACGCTACCAGCGGCCGTGTTTCCCGCTCATGTCCCGGGGGTTGATCACACCGCGGCGCCCGCCGGCTCGGCGAGGCCGGCCGCGAGCGCGGTCAGAGTGGCGCCCAACGGGGCGTCCAGCCGCAGCGTGGCGTACCCGTCGCCGCGGGTGACGCCCTGGTTGACGATCGCCACCGGGATGCCGTGCTTCGCCGCCCGCAACACGAACCGCCGCCCCGACATGACCGTCAACGACGACCCGAGCACCAGCAGCGACCGGGCGCCCTCGACAAGCGCGAAACAGTCCGCCACCCGCGGCGCCGGCACCGTCTCGCCGAAGAACACCACGTCCGGTTTCAGCATCCCTGCCCCGCACACCCCGCAGTCGACCGTGCGGAACCCGGTCACCGCCTCGTCGGGCAGGTCCACGTCACCGTCGGGGTTGACGCGCGCCACCTGCGCGTCGAACCCCGGATTCGCCTCGGTCAGGCGCCGGTGCAGCTCGTCGCGGCCGGTCGCGTTGCCGCAGTCCAGGCACGTCACCTCGTCGAGGCGGCCGTGCAACTCGATCACACCGGTGGCGCCGGCGGCGGCGTGCAGGCCGTCGACGTTCTGGGTGATGATCCCGCCGAGCAGCCCGGCGCGCTGCAGCCCGGCCACCGCCCGGTGCCCGTCGTTCGGCGCGGCGCGGGCGATGGTGCGCCACCCCAGGTGGCTACGCGCCCAGTAACGCCGCCGGGCATCCGGGTCCCGGGTGAACGCCTGATAGGTCATCGGGGTGTGCCGGCGGGACGCGCCGCTGGGCCCCCGATAGTCCGGGATGCCCGACTCGGTGGACAGGCCGGCGCCGCTGAGCACCACCACACCGCCCGCCGCCACAAGCGACGTCAACGCCTCGATCGCTTCACTCACCCCTCCATGGTCCCTCGCCCCGCCCCGCTCCCGCCGCACCCCCCGATGATCATGAGGTTGGCGGTGCGACACGCCGAGGCGGACCGCCGCCAACCTCATGATCGACCTCAGCGCTGGTGACGCGGCAACGCCGGCTGCGGCTCGGCGCCGACCGGCGGCGCCTCCCGGGCGAGGCGTTCCATCGTCCGGGCCAACTGCTCACTGCCGTCGTCGAGGTGCCGGGCCGCCGCCCGCATGTGCGACATCATCATCTCCCCGAAGATCCGCAACGCCTCCCGCGTGGCGACCGCGTCGTCGACGTTCCCCCCGGCGTTGCTGCGGTACTCCACCACCGCCCGCTCGGCCTCCCGCTTCGCCTCCTCAGCCGCCGCCCGCATGTAACTCTCGTACTGCGCCCGGGCGTACTCGGCGACCCGGCGGGCGTAGTCGTGCGCCTGCGCGATGATCTGCTCCGCCTCCCGCTGCGCCGCCGACAACAGGTTGACCTCCTTCGCCGCCGGCATCATCGGCTTGTCGGCGCTCGGGATCACCCCGTGCCGGTGCAACTCCAGATGGTCGTTGAGCCGCTCGTTCTCCGCCCGCAGATTCGCCACCTGCGCCGCCAACAGATCCAACTCGTCGGCCACCTGCATCCGGAACCGGTCCACGTCGGCATGCTCGTAACCGCGGCGGGTGAACGCCGCCGCCCCGAACTCCCACCGCCGCACCCGGTCCGACGTCAGCCGCACCTGCACCGGCCCCGACACGTGCTGCGCGTCGTCATAGCTGCTGATCGGAGTCGCACTCATTCGATACCTCCGTCAGAGGTGGTCACCGTACGCCAGGACGGCCCGTACCAATGCTTGCCGTAACCCTCGTGATGCAGCCGACCCGGGTCGTGACCCGCCCCGGCCAACGCCGCCACCGACTGGCTCACCATCTCGTCGGACCCGCACACGAACACGTGCCGCGACCGCCAGTCCCCCTCGGCCAACACCCGGTCGACGATCGGCGTCGCCTCCCCCGGCCGCCGCGGATCCGACCCCGACACGAACGACACCCGCAACCACGGATGCTGCGCCGCCAGCTTGTCGATCGCCTCGCTGTCGTAGAACTCCGTCCGCGACCGGGCCCCCACATACAGGTCCACCCGCCGCCCCGAACCCTCCGCCGCGACCTGCTCCACCAACGCCTTCACCGGCGCCCAACCGGTCCCACCGGCCAGCAGCAGCAGATCCGACGACCCCGCCGACCACAACGTCAACCCGTCCCCCACCGGCGCCGCCAGGTGGATCTGATCCCCCGCCGCGCACCCGTACACCAGCCGCGACGACACCGCCCCACCCGGCGCCGCCCGCACATGCAACTCCACCGTGCCGTCCGCGCGCGGCGCGTTCGCCGGCGAGTAGTACCGCCACGACCGCACCGCCGGATGCGACACCCCGATCGACTGGCCCGCGGTGAACGGCAGCAGATACTGCGGCCGCACCGTCAACACCGCCACATCGAACGTGCGCCGCTCGTGGACCAGCACCTCCGCCACCCACCACGGCGGGGAATGCGCCTCCGCCGCCTGCGCCGCCTCCGTCATCACCCGCGCGACCAGCCCGTACGCGGCCACCCAGTCCGCGGCCAGCTCGTCGGTCCACGCCGCGCCGCTGAAATGCCGCAACGTCGCCACCAGCGCCTCACCCACCGCCGGGTAATGCTCCGCCCGAACCGCGAACTTGCGATGGTCCGCGCCGAGCTGCCGCAGGAACCCAACCAGCCGATCCACCTGGTCCACGTGCGACACGATGTGCCCCAACGCCGACACCAGACGATCCCGCTGCCCGGCCATGTTGGTCGGGAACATCTGCCGGAGCTCCGGATGCGCCAGGAACAGCGTCGAATAGAAGTAGAGCGGCACCTGGTCGCCGTGCCCGGCCACCAGCGACCAACTCTGCTTGAGTCGCGCCGCGTCCACGCTCAGGCGTTCCCCGCCGACACGACCTGATCCCGCACCTGACCGAGCACGGCCCGCACGTCGTCGATCACGTCACCCGGCACACCCAACTGCGTCAACGTCGCCATCAGGTGCTCACCGACCATCGCGTAGTGGGCCCCCGGGATGTGCAACGGCTGGTGTGCCTCGGCCAACCCCCGACCCGCGTACTCGTTCGGGCCGCCCAGCACCACCGCCAGCATCAACGCCAGATGCCGCCGCTGCTCGGTCATGTCCACACCGGTGAAGTAGCCGGCCAGGTCCGGATCCGCCAACACCCGTTCGTAGAACACCTCCACCGCGGCCTTCACGGCCGCCGCGCCACCGATGCGCTCGTAATGGGAGATCGGGGTCGTCTCGTTCGTCACCGTCATGCTCGGTCCTTCCGCGAAGGGGCCCGCGGCAGCGCCGCGGCAGGGGACGTCGCCAGCGACAGGACATCACGCGCCGTACGCACCGTGACGTCGGCATGCCGGCGACCGTCAGGGACCATAGCGCGCCCGCCCCGACACTTCACGCCCACCCGATCAGGTTCCCGACAACCGTCAACTACGGACAGTCAGTGCTGTCACCCGATTCGACGAACGCGACGCACACCTGTAACCCCATCCCGGTCACCACCGGCCACCGACCCTCTCTTTCGGACACCACGCGGGCACCCACCACGACCTGCGCACACCGCCGGCCAGCCCACACCGGACCGCCCAAACTCCCGCAACCCGCACCCGACGCCCCAGCCCTGCACACACCGTCACCAAACGACGAATCGCGTCGGGCCGAAAAGGCCACGACGCGATCCCGTACACGAGACGGCGGACGATCACCCGGCCCGGCGCCGCGCCCGACGCGCCGCCAACTCGTCCCCCACCGAATCCACCTCAGGCTCCGCGACCACGGCATCCCGCTCCGGACCACCCGCCGGCTCCGCCGGCAGATGCGACAACGAACCCTGAATCTCCTTGAACGCCCCACCGATCGCGATGCCGAACACCCCCTGGCCGCCCTGCAACAGGTCGACCACCTCCTCCGGCGACCGGCACTCGTACACCGTCGTCCCATCGGAGATCAACGTGATGCCCGCCAGATCATCCACCCCACGCGACCGCAACGCCTCGATCGCCTTACGGATGTTCTGCAACGACACCCCGGCATCCAACAACCGCTTCACGACCTTCAACACCACCAGGTCGCGGAACGAATACAACCGGGACGTCCCCGACCCCGACGCATCCCGCACACTCGGCACCACAAGCGACGTCCGCGCCCAGTAGTCCAACTGCCGGTAACTGATGCCCACCGCCGAACACGCGGTCACACCCCGGTAGCCCACCTCACCGTCGGCGAACGACCCAGGCCCCACACCCGCCTGCTGTCCCGAACTCGGACCAGGATCTTGCGGCTCGCGCATCCGGACCAACCTCCCCGCCCGTGCGGCGCCACGCCCCCGTGCGGGCACCCCTCGACACGGCAACCCTAACGCCGACGAGCGGACAGCACCGGCAGGAGACACCCGACACGCCGCGCCACCAACCCGCGACAGCACACACGGCGGCCAGCCGCCACCACCGTGACAACCACCGCCGCGCCACCCCGGCCACCCGGCCGGACCCCACTCAACCCGCGAAATCCTCCGGACGCACCTGGTCCAGGAACTCCCGGAACTTCTCCACCTCGTCCTCCTGCTCGTCCGGGATCACGATCCCCGCCTCGCTGAGGACCTGCTCCGCACAACGAATCGGAGCACCCACCCGCAACGCCAACGCGATCGAATCACTCGGCCGCGCCGACACCCGCACCCCGTCACCGAGCAACAGATCCGCGTAGAAGACGTTCTCCTTCAACTCGGTGATCTCCACCGCCCGCAACGGCGCCTGCAACGCCGCCAACACATCCCGCAGAAGATCATGCGTCAACGGCCGCGCCGGCTTGACGCCCTGCTGCTCATAAGCGATGGCCGTCGCCTCGACCGCGCCGATCCAGATCGGCAGATAGCGGTCCCCCTCGACCTCCCGCAGCAGGACGATCGGCTGGTTGCTGGGCAACTCCACCCGAACTCCGACCACGCTCAGCTCGCGCACCGCCGCCTCCGTGTCGTCGTCACCATCGCACCGCGCCCTTCCCTGCACGGTACACGGACCAGGACACGCAAGTCCCACGCGCTACGTGCACCACGCCTCGACGGACGGGCTTACCCCGGCAAGCCTACGACACGCCCAACCCACCCGAACGTCGCGCGCCCACCCACGACGAAGGGCCGGGCGCCCCACGGCACCCGACCCCCACCGACACACCTCACCGACCCAACGTCGACCGCAACCCCACCCGCACCAACGCCGCATGCAGCTGCTGCGACAACGCCATCAACTCCCGCGCCGTCTCCGCCGCCCGCGCCCGCGCCGCCGGATCACTCTGCCGCACCAACGGCGCCACCAACTGCGCGAACAAACCCACCTCACGATCCGCCGCCGACCGGTACGCCCGCAGATGCCGCGGCTGGAACCCGTACGACGCCAACCCCGCCACCGCACTCGCGATGATCAACGCATCCGCGTCATACCACCCCGGCGGATCCGACACCACCACACCGAGCCGCTCCAACTCGACCAACGTCGACTCGTCGACCCCGCTGCGCGACACCAACTCCGACCGGCCCAGCCGCACCTCAGCCGACTCGACCGGCTCCACCGGCTCCCGGCCTGGCACCTCACCACCCGGACCGACCGCCACCAGATTCGGCCGCGACCGACCCGACGGCGCCTCGGCGTCGTCCCACTGCGCCAACTGCTCCCGGATCACCCGCAACGGCAGATACTGATCCCGCTGCGCGGTCAACACGAACCGCAACCGCGCCACGTCGTCCCAGCCGTACTTCCGGTAACCCGACGGCGTCCGCTGCGGCTCCACCAGGCCCTCGGCCTCCAGGAACCGCAACTTCGAGATCGTCACGTCCGGAAACTCCGCCCGCAACCGCGCCAACACCTCGCCGATACTCATCAGCGCAGGCGCCCGCCCCGCCCCGGACGGCGTCGAAGCCGCAGGCTCGTTCACCCCCGGCCGGCCTCCTCCTCCGGGCGCGGACCGGCGATGAACACCACCCGGAACTTGCCGATCTGCACCTCGTCACCATTGCTCAACGTGGCCGCCTCGACCCGCTCCCGGTTCACGTACGTGCCGTTCAGGCTGCCCACGTCCCGCACCGTGAACGTGCCACCGTCCCGGTGGAACTCCGCGTGCCGCCGCGACACCGTCACGTCGTCGAGGAAGATGTCACTGTCCGGGTGCCGCCCACTCGTCGTCACATCGTGGTCCAACAGGAACCGGGCACCCGCATTCGGGCCCCGGCGAACCACGAGCAACGCCATTCCCGGCGGCAACGAACCGGACATACGGCTCGGCACCACATCGGTGTCCGGCCCCTCCAGCACTTCGTCGAGCGAACCGAGATTGAGCGTCGAAGTGACGTCGAGCGGGGGGAACTCGTCGTCTGGGCGCGTCATGGGACCACCTCACGGATCTGTTCGGTCGGCGTCAGGGAATGGCGGGTCTGGCCGCCGGGCAAACCCACACCCGGCGGCTGGCTCCCCGTGCCCGGGAAGGCGCATTCCGCAACGCTCAAACTATTGGTTCTCGGTCGACTGGGCGAGCCTAGCCAGCGCCGAAATGCAGGGCAACCGGACGCGCGGAACCAACCCCGCCGCCCGGCACGACACGACCTCAGCTCTCGGTGAGCTCGCGGTACGCATCAGCGGTCAACAGACCCTCGACCGCCGCCGGATCATCCGGAGTGATCTCCACCAACCAACCCGCACCATACGGATCCGTGTTGATCACCTCCGGGGTGTCGGTCAACGCCTCATTGCGCGCCGACACCGTGCCACTCAACGGCGCGTAGATCTCCGACACACTCTTCGTCGACTCGATCTCCCCCAGCGACTCACCCGCCGCCACCACCGCACCGGAGTCCGGCAGCTGCACGAACACGATGTCACCCAGGGCGTCCTGCGCGAAGTGCGTGATACCGACGCGGACGACACCACCGTCACCACCGACGACCCACTCGTGCTCGGCGGTGTACCGCAGATCCTCAGGAATCACCAACTGCGTCCTTCGTCATCGGCGCACCGGGAGAAACCGGCGCGGCCGCGACCGGTCAGGAAACCGGCCGGGCGTGGTCCAGCTTGATCGGCGCGTGCAGCTGCGAAACCTCCACAACCTCACGATCCTCGGACGTCACGTTACCGCCGGCCTCCCGCACCGCGGAGACCACCCCGCCCGGAATGTTCAAGGCCGTACGCATCGTCGCCGGATCACCGATCACCAGGATCGAGTACGGGCCACCCAACCGCCGCCCGTCCACCAGCAGGCCACCACCGGACCCGTCCACGAAATACGTCGACGCGATGACCCGCACCGCGGTGCCGTCCGCGCCCTGGATCTGCATCGCCTCCGCGCCCGCGCCCCGCAACTCCTGCACCGCGTCCAGGATCCGCGTCGGCGACATCGCCTTGTCCGGCCCCGAGAACCGCACCTCCAGACCCGGCCCCACCGCCGGCAGGGTCCCGGCCAGAATGCCCAGCTCGTCGGCCCGCCGCGTCGCCTCCTCCAGCGCCGCCTGCCGACCCTGCTCACCCGAACGCAGCTGCCGCTGGCTCTCCTCCAACGCCTCGATGTCCTGCCGCAGCCGCCGCTCCCGCGCATCCAGGTCCGACGAGATCCGGACCAGATCCTCCTCCCGCGTCGCCGCGAGCGTCGGATCCGTCGACGTCGTCTTCAACTGGACCACCAGGGTGAACCCCAGCAACGCCAGCAGCACCCCGATCATCGCGCCGGCCGACGTCAGCCGCCGCGCCCCGGACATCCGCCCCGGCCGCGCCTGCGCCCCCGGCTCCTCCGCCGGGGCCGGCACATCCTCCCGCTCCACCGGCTCGACGGGCTCGACGGGTTCCACCGGCTCGGCGGGCGCCAACGGGCTCAACTCGTCCGGATCCGGCGCGTCCGGACGAGGATCCGGCTCACCGTCCGGACCCGACGGCCGCCCCGGCCCCGCCGGCTTCGGCCACCCCGTGCCCGTCTCCCTGTGCTCCTCGCTCATCGCCACCAACCTACGCCCGGAACAGGTGCCGACGAATCGCCGCCACGTTTCCGAAGATGCGCACCCCGAGCACGACCACCACACCGGTGGACAACTGACCACCCACGCCCAACTGGTCACCCAGATACACGATCAAGCCCGCCACCAGCACATTCGAGATGAACGACACCACGAACTGCTTGTCGTCGAAGATCCGGTCCAGCTTCGCCCGCACCCCGCCGAACACCGCGTCCAACGCGGCCACCACCGCGATCGGCAGATACGGCTGCAACGCCGCCGGCACCGTGGGATCCAGATACACCCCCAGCACCACACCGGCGAGCAACGCCAGCACCGCGATCATCGGCCACCTCCGGAAGGGCTGGGAGAAACACCCGAGCCGGACGGCCCAGGACTTGACGAACCCGCGGCACCCGAACCCGACGGACTCGGACTCACCGAAGGCTCGGCGTAGCGTAGCTGTGGCTCCGGAGCCGCCGGGAGCGTGAGGTCGTCGGCATCCTTCACCCCGAACGACAACCCCGTCGTCCGCGCCACCTCCCGCATCAACCCCGCGGCCCGGCCGTCGTCGAACTTGCCCCGCATCGACCCCGGCCCGATCGCCTGCACCTCGTACGGACTCGTCACCGGCCGGTAGTCCACCAGGATCGCCTCACCGGCCTGACGGATCGTCGACGTCGCGGTCAGCCGCTGCCCGTTGATCGACACCGCCTCCGCGCCCGCCGCCCACAGGCCGTTCGCCACCTTCTGCAGGTCGGAGTACAACACGTGCGACGGACCGGCCTCCGCCCCCGTCACCGCGTCCGTGTCCCGCGGCGCGTCGGCCAACCGCACCACCACACCGTCCCCCCGCACCCGCCCCAGGCCGGTGCCCGCCTCAAGCGTGCGCAGCCGGGACGCCTGGGAACCGCTCAACGCCGCGTCCCGCTGCCGGCCGACCTCCTCGCGCAACTGCTCCGCCCGCGTGGTCAACCGGTCGGTCTCCGTCTCCCGCTGCTTGATCGCGGCGATCAGCCCGGCCCGCGCCGTCGCCCGACTCGGCTCCTCGGCCACCGTCTCCCGGTACGCCACCGCGAACAGGAACCCGATCACCGCCAGCACCACCAGACTCACCGGTCGGCCCAGCACCTCCCGCAACCGGGACACCGGACCCGCCGCCCGCCGCGCCGCCGCGTCGGCGTAACCCGGATCCAGCGGGTTGCGGAACAGCTCGGTCAGGAAGTCCGGCGCGTACACCCGCGCCGACGGGTCCCGTTCCCCGTCGCGGGGCGGCGCCGCCGTCATGCCGTGGCTCCCGCGCGTCGGGCCCGCATCGCCAGGACCAGGCGACGCGCCTGCACCACGTACATCGCGCCGGCCACCCAGTAGAGGACGAGGCCCCACCAGCCCAGACCCCAGCCGATCGCGCCCGCGACGGTGGCCGTGCCCGGCGCGGCGTCGGCCAACAGCAGGATCGGGAACGCCGCCAGCAGCAGGAACGTCGCGGTCTTGCCCATGTAGTGCACCGGGGGCGGGCCGTAGCCGTAGCGGCGCAGCACCCCGAGCGAGCCGAGCAGCAGCAACTCACGGGCCAGCAGCGCCGCGGTGAACTGCCAGGGCACCACCTCGCGGGCGGTGAACGCCAGCAACGTGGCCAGGATGTAGAGCCGGTCGGCAAGCGGGTCGAGCAGCTCGCCCAGCCGGCTCACCTGCCGCAGGCGCCGCGCGATCCAGCCGTCGACCCAGTCGCTGGTGCCGCCCAGGGCCAGCACCACGACGGCGACCACGTCGGCCCGGGCGACGAGGAAGAGATAGAGGAACAGCGGCACGCCCAGGAGCCGGACGAAGCTGATCAGGTTGGGCAGGGTGAGGACGCGGTCCGCCGAGACGGTCGCCGCATCCTCCGGTTGCTCCGCCGGAGCCGGCCGACGCGACACCCCAACCCCCCTCCGCAGCACGGTTCGGCAGCCGAACGAGCGGCCGCCGGAGGAACGTGCGCGTTGTCGGCCGGTCGGATGCCGGCGCCCTCCCCGATGCGGCCCACCATCGAACGGATCATGGGCCGGCCAGTTGCGCTGCCACTATATCGGGCCGGCGGGCCGCTTCCGGTGTCGCCGCTGCGTGGCTGGTCAGTGTTGTGACGGTGGCGACCGTCACAACGGCTAAGGCATCCTAGGACACTAGTGGGTGCGGCAGCGCGCGGATCAGGCCGTCCGGGCGGTGGAGTCGGAGCCGGCCTGCGGCGTCGTCATCGTGGCCGCCTGACCGAACGCGAGCAACGCCAGCAGCAGATCGTGCTGCACCCTGTTGGGCATCCGGTCGAGCACCGCCTGCACCGCCCGGTGCCGCCGCTCCTGCAACTCCCGCAGCAGCGACTCCGCCGCGTTGGTGGGGATGAGCCGCACCTCACGCCGGTCCCGCGGGTCGGCCACCCGGCGCAGCAGGCCCACCGCCTCCAGGCGGTCGCAGAGCCGGCTGGCCGACGACGGGACCACGTCGAGCAACTCGGCCAGCCGGTTCACGTTGGTGTCGGGATGCGACACGATGAGCGACAGCACCCGCAACTGGGTGGGCGAGACGCTCACCGTGTGCCGCGAGGTGGCGGAGTCGAGCACACCGATGAGCGCCTCGGCAGCCGCCTCGACGGCCGCGGCAAGATTCGGAGGTCGCTCCACCCGCTGTCCCCTGCGATCGTCTCGCTCGTGTTCGCCCCGCCGCTATGGTCACCGCCGCGTGACGTCGCCCGACCGGCCGGAACCGCGCCAGTCCAGGCAGACGACGACCGCGTCGTCGCGAAGATCCGCGTCGACATGGTACGCGTGCAGTTCGCGCATCACCGTACCAACTGCCTCGGCGGCCGGCTGCAACCGAGTGGACCGCATCGCCCGCGCCATCGCCCGCGCGCCGTAGGGCTCCTGCTCATCCGGCTCGGCCGCGTACACCCCGTCGCTGACCACGAAGAGCCGGTCCCCCGGCTCCAGCCCGAACTCCTGCACCGCATACCGGGTCTCGGCGAACATGCCAAGCGGAAGCTGCTGCTCCAGGCTGACCGGGGTGACCCGACCGGCGCGCAGCCGCAGCACGCGCGGGGAACCCGCGTCCACCGCCCGCACCACGCCCCGCCGGCCGTCGAGCTCCAACAGCAGCGTGGCCACGTGCCGGCTCCCCCGGTGCTGGTAGTAGATCGTGTCGGAGGCCAGCTCCGCCTGCTCCACCAGGCTGCCGCCGGAGCGGCGCGCGTTGCGCATCGCGTTCACGGTCACCGCGGTGAGCAGCGACGCGGACAGCCCGTTGCCGGCGCCGTTGAGCACCGTCAAGGTGAGCCGGTCACTGTCGACGGACCAGTCGAAGTGGTCACCGCCCACCGTGTACGCCGGCTCGAGCTGCCCGGCGAGCAGCACGTCGCCGTGCTCGACGCTGCGCCCGGGCAGCAGGTCCCACTGCATCTCCGCGGCCATGCTGAGGCGCTCCCGTCGGCGCGCCCGGCGGTAGCGGTCGGTCTCCCGGTCGGCCGCGCGGATGGCGACCGCCAGGTCGCCGGCGGCGTCCCGGGCCGCCGCCACCGTCGCCGCGTCCGGGATGCCGGGAAACTCGACAAGCAGCACACCGAGCCGCTCCCCCCACACCGACAGCGGCAGGTGGGCCCGGCAGCGGCCGTCGTCCGCCGTGTCCAACACCGGCTGCTGGCTGCTGAAGCAGCGCTGCGCCACGCCGTGCGAGCGGAGCGGGCCGCCGTCGGAGCGCTCCGGGTCCAGCACCGGCCACAGCCCGCTGGACCGGTAGTCGGCGACGAACACCTCCGCCCGCGCGGCGCCGAGCGTCTCGCGGAGCACCGCGTCCGCGGCCTCCGGCAACTGGTCGGGTGGCGCCGCGCGCAGGGCACGCGACACCGCTCCGGACGCCTCCGGCATGTGCTCATCCTCCGAGAACGACGATTGCTACAGGGCAAGCATCATACGGAGGGCCACCGACACCGGCACCGTCGCCTCAGCCGGCCGGTCGACTCCCGCGGTATCGCCGCGGCGGGGGCGCGCCGGCCGCGATACTGGCCGCGCGGGTCGAGGCCGCGTGACCCGCCGCGGCCGGCGACGAGGAGGTACGGGGTGAACTCGGCGAACGGCGCGGCGGTGGTGGTCGGCGTGGACGGCTCGGAATCGGCGTCGCGGGCGGTGCGCCTGGCCGCCCGGGAGGCCAGCCGGCGGAACCGTCCGCTGCGGGTGGTGCACGGATTCATCTGGCCGCTGCTGCGCGTGCCGGTGAACGCGCCCGACCAGGCACCGCCCGGCGCCGGCCTGCGCCACCAGGCCGAGCAACTCGTCGGCGACGCGGTCGCGACCGCCGAGGCGCAGTGTCCCGGGCTGCGGATCACCGGCGAGATCATCGACGGGGAGGCCGCCGCCGTGCTGCTCGGCGAGTCCCCCACCGCCGCCCTCGTGGTGCTCGGCGACCGGGGACTCGGCGGTTTCGCCGCGCTCGTGCTCGGCTCGGTCGCGGTGCAGGTCGCCTCGTACGCCGACTGCCCGGTGCTCGTCGCCCGCGGAACGGACCGCGACGCCGGCCCGGTGGTGGTCGGTGTGGACGGGTCGCCGCGTTCCCGTGACGCGGTCGACTTCGCCGCCGCGACCGCGTCCTCGCGCGGCACCCGGCTGCACGTGATGCACGCCTACACCCACCCGACCTCCGCGGGCCCCGGCGACATGCAGCCCCTGGTGTACGAGGAGGGGCGGCTACGCGGTGAGGAGGGCGAGGTGCTGGCCGGGTCGCTGGCCGGGATCGAGGAGCGCTGGCCGGACGTGCCGGTGACCCGCGAGGTGGTGCACGCCCGCCCGGTCCGCGCGCTCACCGCGGCCTCCCGCGAGGCGCAACTGCTCGTGGTCGGCCGGCAGGGGCGCGGCGAGCTGAGCGGGTTGCTGCTCGGCTCGGTGAGCCAGGGGCTGCTGCACCACGCGGACTGCCCGGTCGCGGTGGTCCGCGCACCCGGCTGAGCGGCCCGCGCGCCCGGGTGAGTGGCTCAGGGCGGACGGTTGGCGCTGCCCGGGGCGGGTAGACGGCACGGACAGCCGGAAGCGACCGCGAGGAGGCAGCAATGCCAGGACCACGGCCGGGCAGCAACGCGTACGACAAGCAGCGGGCGCGGTTGCGCGACCGCGTGGAGCAGTCCGGGCGGGCCGCCGACCAGGAGGCGAACCAGGTGGCCAACCGGATCCTCCAGGACGACCGGGGTCAGCGTGGCGTCGTCCGGGGCGAACGGACCTACGGGCCCAAGGGCGAACGCGAACCGGGCGACCCGAAGTGAGGGCGGCGCCCCTGGTCGACGGCGCCATCGCGGGCGCCGTCGGCAGCGCCGTGCTGAACACGGTCAGCTATCTCGACATGGCGCTGCGGGCCCGTCCGGCCAGCACCACCCCGGAGACCACCGCCGGGCGTCTCGCCGACGTGGCGCACGTCGACCTGGGGCCGGTCGAGGAGGCGGCGAACCGGCGGGCCGGCCTCGGGCCGGTGCTCGGATACGCCACCGGCATCGCCGCCGGCGCCGCGTTCGGCCTGCTCGCCGCGCGCCGCCGGATGCCGCTGCCGGTGGCCGTGGTGCTGCTCGGCGGTGGGGTGATGGCCACCTCCGACGGCTCGATGACGTTGCTCGGCGTGACCGACCCGCGCACCTGGCGGCGGATCGACTGGCTCTCCGACCTGGTGCCGCACCTGGCGTACGGGCTGACGGCCGCGGCCACCTGGCGGAGGCTGCGGCCGTCGTCGCGGTCCGGTTAGCGGTCGCTGTCGTCCTCGGCCACCGGCTCGCCGGCCGGCCCGTACGGCGACACCTGTCCCTTCGGCACCGGTCGACCGGCGTCACCGTTGGACGTGCCGGCGCCGCGCGAACGGTCGCCGCCTCCGGTGGCGGCCTTGCGGCTGTCCTGGCTTGTCGCGCCCAGGTCGTTGCGGCGCAGTTCCTCCTGCTGCGGCTTGACCACAGGTCTCTCCTTCCGGTGGGAGCGCGCGGTGCTCGGCCGCGCGCCTGAGCCGGTTACCCGCCGCCGCCCGGCGCATTCCGGCGTGGGCGCGGGGTCTGGGCCGGCGCCCGGCGGGTATCCCGGTGCAATGCCTGACGATCGGAACGTGGCCCGGGCCCTGCTGGACCGGCAGTCCCGCACGTACGCGGAGGAGGCCGGGATCACGCTCGCGGACCGGCCCGGCCCGCTCTACCAACTGCTGGTGCTGACGACGCTGTTGAGCACCCGGATCCGGGCGTCGGTGGCGGTGGCCGCGGCCCGGGAGCTGTTCGCCGCGGGCTGGCGTACCCCGCAGGAGATGGAGGCGGCGAGCTGGCAGGACCGGGTCGACGCGCTGGGGCGCGGCCACTACCGGCGCTACGACGAGCGGACCGCCACCATGCTCGGCACCGGCGCCCGGCTCTGCCTGGATCGGTGGCACGGCGACCTGCGCCGGATGCACCGGGAGGCCGGCGCGGACCGGTCGGTGCTGCGCCGGCGGCTCACCGAGTTCCCCGGGATCGGTCCGACCGGGGCGGACATCTTCCTGCGCGAGGTCCAGGCGGTCTGGTCGGACGTGCGCCCGTACGCCGACCGGCGGACCCTGGCCGGGGCGCGGCGGCTGGGCCTGCCGGCGAACCCGGGCAGCCTGGTCGGGCTGGTCGGGGAGGCCGACTTCGGGCGGCTGGCCTCGGCGCTGGTGCGGGTGGCGCTCGGCGAGGAGTCGGCCGGCGAGGTGAGCCGCACCGCGGCGGCGGGCCGCTGAGCCGCCGGCTACTTCGCCGGGCCGGGTCGGGTCAGGTGCCAGGCCAGCAACGAGGCGAGCAGTGCGAGCAGCACCACCCCACCGGAGATGCCGCCGCCCTCGCCGCCGCCGGCCCGGTGCCCGGTGGCGCCGAAGTAGATCACCGCCAGTCCGGCGAGCACCGTCACGAACGTCCGCAGTCCTCGGTCCCTCACGCCCGGACGGTACGACAGGCGGCGGTTGCGGCGGCCCGTTTCGCCCCGGTCGTCCCCCGTACGGGTCAGTCCGTCTCCAGGTCGTCGAGGGAGACGGCGTGGGTCATCAGCCAGCGGGCCAGGGCGGCCATCCCGAACAGCCACAGCGGCGCCGACTCGGTGGTGCCGTTCGTGGCGAAGATGGCGAACCGCAGGTCCGGGGCCCGGTACGCCTCGATCCGCCACCTGTGGTTCTTGTCCCGCCAGATCGCGGAAGGGTCCATGGCGTCACGGTAGGTGACCGGGGCGGGCGTCGGCGGCGGTTGGCTCAGCCGCCCGGCACGACGTAGCGGCCGAGCACCATGCCCGCCACCGCCAGCACGAGGGAAATCGCGATGCCGCCGAGGATGAACCACCCGAGCCCGGTCCAGCCCGAGCGGCGCGGCCGGGCGGCCGGCACGTCCGCGCGCCATCGTTCCCGCCAGGTCCACGCGAGCACGCCGAGGCCGAGCGGCAGCAGCCCGACCCAGAACCAGTACCAGCGGGTGCCGACCACCGGCGGCGGCCCGGCGACGAGCATGATCAGCCAACCGACGCCGATCACCAGGGCCAGCGTCGCGGCGGCGTTGGCGAGCGCGTCCGCCAGGGTGTCCCCGCCATGGGTGGTGGCGTCCCGGGCCCGCGGATCGGCGAGCGGATCGGCGAGCGGATCCGGTCCCGGCCACGTCGCGGCGTCCGGTGCCGGGCTCGCCTCCGGACCCGGGCCGACGCCCGTGACGTCACCCTCGGTCGGGGTCCGCGCCGGCAGGTAGGTGTAGCGGAACTGGCCGTCGGGACGGGTCCAGACGACCGTCGAGCCGCCCGGCACATAACGGGGTTCGGGACGCCGGCCCCAGGCCCCGCCGGTATCCCACCCCTCGGCGCGGGTGATCGTCAGCACCCGGCCGGCCGCGAGATCACCTTCCAGGTCGCTCTGGTCTGCGGCGCGCGGCGCGGACCACCAGGCGAGCGCCGCCCAGACCAGCCAACAGGCCAGCACCGCTGCCGGCAGCGCCCGCCGGCGCAGCCAAGCCCCGTCGAGCCGGACGGTGCGGAGCCTGTCGATCATGCCGACACCATGCCATCCGGACGCAACCGGTCAGCCGGGCGGGCGGACCACCTCGCGGGCGTCGCCGGGCAGCCGGCGGGTGGCGCCGCGGCGGTCGAGCAGCTCCAGCAGCGGGACCGCCACCCGGCGGGTGGTGCCGAGCGCCTGCCGGGCGGCGCTGAGCGTGAACGGCTGTGGCAGCCCGGCGAGGACCCGCACCGCGCGCTCCGGCGCACCGGGTAGCAGCACCACGTTCTCGGCCAGCTTCAGCAGTTCCCCGGCGCGCACCGCGGCCCCGATCTCCCGCGGACCCAGGCCGAGGTCGGCGAGGTGGTACGCCTCGGGGGCCTGGAACGGCCGGTCACCGTACTCGGCGCGGACCGTCGCCACGGCTTGGGCCACCGGTTCGGGCAGCGTCCCGGCCGGCGCGGCGGTGACCAAGCCGTCGCGCAGTCGCAGCGGCGGGCGCAGCAGCGCCGTCACAAGCGACCGGTCCGGCAGGCCGAGGCGGTGGCGCAGCGCGTCGACCGGCACGCCGGCGGCGAGCGGCTGCTCGGCGGCGTACCTGGTGACCTCCTCGGTGAGCCGGCGACCCAGGTCCCGCCAGTGGTCGGGGTCGGCCAGCCAGTCCCCGGCCACCGGGGTCGCGGTCGGCGGCACACCCATCCGGGTGAGCTGCCCGGCCCGGACCAGCCGCCGGCGACGCAGCTCGTCGGCCGGGTCGGGGCGCCCGTCAAGTCCGGCCAGGACGGTGGCGCGTGCCGCCGCCGCGCCCCGGCGGCGCAGCGGCGGCGGGTCCACGTCCAGCACTGTCACCCCACCGGCGACGTGGCGCCGGCCCGGGTCGCGCAGCAGCGCCCGGTCGCCGATCAGCAGCGGCAGCGGGCGGGCCAGGCGCAGCCGTACCGTGTCCGGGCCCAGCGGCCGGACACGGGCGGGCACCGCCGCGGCGCCGACGTGCAGCGTGAGGGTGGCCGGCAGGGCGGCGGCCGGATCCCCGGCCAGGCGCACGTCGAGCAGGTCGGTGCGGCCGAAGCGGCCGGGGCTCAGCAGGGCGTCGCCGCGCCCGACCCGTTCGCGGGGCAGGCCGCGCAGGTTCGCCGCCACCCGGGCCACGGCGTCGACCTGGGAGTGGGCGACGCCGAGCGAGTGCAGGCCGCGGACCCGCACCGGCTCCCCGGTGGCGGCGAGTTCGAGTGCGTCGCCGACGCGCAGCCGGCCGCCGCCGAGGGTGCCGGTGACCACGGTGCCGCTGCCGCGCACGGTGAACGCCCGGTCCACCCAGAGCCGCACCGGGGCGTCCCGGGCCGGGTCGGGCAGCCGGGCGACCAGGCGGTCCAGGGCGGCGCGCAGCTCGGGCAGGCCGGCGCCGGTGACCGCGGAGACCGGCACCGCCTCCACCTCGCCGAGCGAGGTCGCGGCGATCTCCTCGCGGGCCCGCGCCACCGCCGGCCCCGGGTCGGCCAGGTCCGCGCGGGTCACCGCCAGCAGCCCGTACGACACCCCGAGCGCATCGAGCGCGGCCAGGTGCTCGGCGGACTGCGGCATCCAGCCCTCGTCGGCGCCGACGACGACGAGCGCGGCCGGGACCGGGCCGACCCCGGCGAGCATGTTCGGCACGAACCGTTCGTGCCCGGGCACGTCGACGAACGCCAGCGTGCCGCCGGAGGGCAGGGTGGTCCAGGCGAATCCCAGGTCGATGGTCATGCCCCGGCGACGTTCCTCCGCCCACCGGTCCGGTTCCATCCCGGTCAGCGCCCGGACCAGGGTGGACTTGCCGTGGTCGACGTGCCCGGCGGTGGCCATCACCCACACCTGCTCAGCCCGCCACGCGAAGGATCGCCGCGCGGACGCGGTCGTCGGCGGTGTCGGGCACGGCGCGCAGGTCCAGCAGGAGCCGGCCGTGCAGCACCCGGCCGAGGACCGCGGGGTCGCCGGTGCGCAGCGGCAGCGCGTACCGCTCGGGCAGGCTCAGCGCCCACGAGTCCAGCTCCACCCCGGGCGCGCCGCCGCCGCCGACGACCGCCGCCGCCGGCACCACCTCGGCCTTGCAGCCGTCGGCGCCGAGCCTGTCGCGCAGCCGTTCGGTGCGGGCGCGCAGCCGGCCCGGGTCGGCGTGCAGCGCCTCACCGGTCGGCGTGGCCGGCGCGTGCAGGGTGGCGGCGAGCGCGGCGAGGGTGAGCTTGTCCACCCGCAGCGCCCGCGCGAGGGGGTGCCGGCGCAGCCGTTCGACCAGGTCGGCGGCGCCGAGCAGCAGGCCGGCCTGCGGGCCGCCGAGCAGCTTGTCGCCGCTTGCGGTGACCAGGTGGGCGCCGGCGCGCAGCGTGGTCGCCGCGTCCGGCTCCTCGGGCAGCAGCGGGTCCGGGGCGAGCAGCCCGGAGCCGATGTCGGCGACCACAGGCACGCCGAGCGTGGCCAGCTCGCCGACCGGCACCGCCGAGGTGAAGCCGGTGACCAGGAAGTTCGACGGGTGCACCTTGAGCACGAAGCCGGTGTCCGGGCCGATCGCGGCGGCGTAGTCGGCCCGGGAGGTGCGGTTGGTGGTGCCCACCTCACGCAGCCGGGCGCCGGTGCTGGCAAGCAGGTCGGGCAGGCGGAACCCGTCGCCGATCTCGACCAGCTCGCCGCGGCTGACCACGATCTCCCGGCCGGCGGCGAGCGCGGTGGCGGCAAGCACCAGCGCGGCGGCGCCGTTGTTCACCACGTGCACGGCTGGCGCGTCGGGCACGGCGGCGGCGAGCGCGTCGAGCGCCTCCCGGCCGCGCCGGGCCCGCCGGCCGGTGGCCAGGTCGAGTTCCACGTCGGTGTGCCCGGCGGCGGCGACGAGCGCGTCCACGGCCGCAGGGGCGAGGGGTGCCCGGCCGAGGTTGGTGTGCAGCACGACGCCCGTGGCGTTCAGCACCGGCCGTGGGGTGCGCCCGGACAGCCCGGCCAGCGCCGCGTCGCGTACCCCCTCGGGGGTGAGTTCGCCGCGGCGGGCCCGCTGCTGGGCCGCGACGATCGCGGCCTTGACCCGGTCGCGGCCGAACGTGCCGGCGGCAGCCGCGAGCGCCGGGTCGGCGAGCAGCGCGTCGGTGCGCGGCACCCGCCGACGCGGGTCCACCTCACGCATCGGCGCTCCCCCTCAGACGGTTGGCGGAGACGGACGGGAATCGAACCCGCCTGGCCCGGGTCCCGGACCACACCGGTTTTGAAGACCGGGAGGGGCACCAGCCGCCTGAACGCCTCCACGTCCGAGTCAACCACAGCGGCCCACCGGCCGCCGGGCGAGGTGGTCAGGCCCCCCGATCGGCGCGTTCCCGCTGCGGGACCACCGTGTACTTCGGGTCGCGCGCCGACGCGACGCCGCCGTGGAAGATCCCGAAGCGGGTGCAGACGGACGCGGCGAGCAGCGCGCCGCCGGAGATCGCGGACAGCAGCCGGCTGCGGCGCCCGGCGAGCGCGCCGACCACCCCGGCGGCGGTGAGCGTGCGGCCGGCGCGCAGCAGCTTCCCGGGGGTGCCGTCGGTGTAGGGCTCGCTGAGCAGGCCCAGCCGGTTCTCCACCCGGTGCGCGCCCCACAGCTCAAGCGCCGCGCCGGCCACCGCGAGACGCCGCGCCGGCCCGGCCTGGTCGGCGGGCGCGGCCAGCAGCCCCACGCCGGCGCCGCTGGCGAGCGCGCTGCCGGCGAAGATGACGGGCAGTTCCGGGTACGCCTCGTGCCACGACGGCACCGCCGTGTCCGCGAGCAGCACCCCGGTGTACGTGGCGAGCGCCGGCGCGGTGACGGCGGCCACCAGCCCGGCGGCGTGCCCGGTCGGGGGCAGCAGCCGGCGGGCCAGCCCGAGCGTGCCGCGCTCGGGCAGCAGGTGCGCCGCCTCGGCGACCGCGGCCAGCCCGGCGGCCGGGCCGAACGCGCTGAGGACCCAGGTGCCCACCGACATCGGCGAGGTCACCTTCGCCACCCGCAGCATGTGGTGGAAGCGGCTCGGCCGGCCCAGGTCGTTGATCAGGAAGTACGCGCTGGCGCTCACCGCGGCAAGCGAGGCGACCCGGCCGGCGCGGCGCAGCGCCGGTCGGCCGGTGAGCTGCCCGCCGGCGGCCAGCAGCGAGGAGCCGGCGGCGAGCCCGCCGGTGAACAGGTACGCGGCGATGTCCCACTTCCACACCGGCGGCTTCAGCACCGGCCGGCCGTAGTAGGACGTGAACTCGGCCGGCGGCACGTTGAGCTGCTCGCCGCCCTTGCCGCCCCGGCCGCCGCGGCGGCGGCCGGTGGCGGCCGGTGGGGCGGGGACCCGCTCGGCGGCCAGGCGCCCCCGGAAGCGACGGAACAGGGCACCCACCGGACGGTCCGTGCTCACGACGACCCTCCGACGAACGCGGCGACGGTCGCCGCCGCCATGGCCAGCGCGGCCAGGCCGGCCCGCTTCCACATCTTCGGCAGGTCCCTGGTGGTGACCACCGGGTCCGGCGGCAGCCCGTACACCTCCGGCTCGTCGAGCAGCAGGAAGAACGCGCCGTCGCCGCCGACCCCGTCGGTCGGGTCGTGGCCGTAGAGGCGGGCCTCCGGCACGCCGCGCTCGTGCAGCGTGGCGACCCGCTGCGCGGCGCGGTCGCGCAGCTCGTCGAGCGGGCCGTACTGGATCGACTCGGTGGGGCAGGCCTGCGCGCAGGCCGGGGTCATGCCGGCGCCCAGCCGGTCGTAGCAGAGCGTGCACTTCCACGCCCGGCCGTCGTCCCTGCGCTGGTCGATCACGCCGTAGGGGCAGGCGGAGATGCAGTAGCCGCAGCCGTTGCAGATGTCCTCCTGCACCACCACGGTGCCGAACTCGGTGCGGAACAGCGAACCGGTCGGGCACACGTCCAGGCAGGCCGCGTGCGTGCAGTGCTTGCAGACGTCGGACATCATCAGCCAGCGGAAGTCGGAGCGGCTCTCCGCGCCGGTGCCCCGCCCCGGCGGCTGCGCGCCGGGCATACCGAGGAACTCCGGCCCGGCCGGGCGGGGCTGCTCGATGAACGCCACGTGCCGCCACGAGTTCGCGGTCAGCGCGCCGGTGTTGTCGTAGGACATGCCGAGCAGGTCGAAGCCCGAGTCGGGGACGCCGTTCCACTCCTTGCAGGCCACCTCGCACGCCTTGCAACCGATGCAGACGCTCGTGTCGGTGAAGAAGCCCATCCGCGGCGGCGCGGACACCCAGCCCGCGTCGGGGGCCGGGTCGAGCGGTCCGTACAGGCTGTTGGCGTCAGGCATGGTCTTCTCCGTCGCGCGCCGCGGCCTCGGGCGTCTGCTCGTCGGTGCTGCCGGCCGCGTTCTCCCCGCCCAGCACGTCGGTGGTCACGATCGGCACCCTACGGTCCGGGGTCATCCCGGCCCGCCGCTGGTAGTCGCCGACCAGGTCGAGCAGCGCCGGCCCGGTTAGCCGCCGGCCGGACCGGATGTCACAGGTGCCGATCTTGCTCTCCTGGATGAGCACGTTCGGGTCCAGGGTGATGCCGAACAGGTCGTTCGCCGAATCGCCGGTGACCAGCCCCTCGGTGCCGAAGTGGTAGGGCAACCAGACCTGGTGGATGATCCGGCCGTCCACCCGCAGCGGGGTGAGCCGGTCGGTGACAAGCACCCGCGCCTCGATCACCGCCCGTCCGCTGATCAGGTGCGCCCAGCCGAGATGCGCCAGCCCGACCTCGGCGGCCAACTCCGGGGACACCTCGACGAACATCTCCGGTTGCAGCTCGGCCAGGCGCGGCACCGTGCGGCTCATCCCGCCCGCCGTGTGGTGCTCGGTCAGCCGGCTGACCGTGAACACGTACGGGAAGACCCCGCTGTGCGGCTCCGGCGGGCTCGGGTTGATCCGGTTCACCGGGTGCTCGTAGATCTTCCGGGTCGGGTTGGCCTGCTGCCCGTAGAGCGGGTTGCGCATCGGCGACTCGGCCGGCTCGTAGTGCGTCGGCATCGGGCCGTCGAGCACGCCGCTCGGCGCGTACAGCCAGGCCTTGCCGTCGCCCTGCATCACGAACGGGTCGTCGCCGGCGAGCGCCTCCGGGCCGGAGGCGTCGTCCGGCGGCCGGTACGTCGGCGGCTTCGTCCGCTCGAAGTCGGGCACGTCGTAGCCGGTCCACTCGCCCTTGTCGGCGTCCCACCAGACGTACTTCTTGCGTTCGCTCCACGGCCGGCCCTCCGGGTCGGCGGAGGCGCGGTTGTAGAGCGTGCGCCGGTTCGCCGGCCACGCCCAACCCCACTCCGCGGCCACCCAGTCCTGCTCGTGCCGGGACTTGCGGCGGGCCGCCTGGTTCACCCCGTCGGCGTAGACGCCGGAGTAGATCCAGCAGCCGACGGCGGTGGAGCCGTCGGCTTTCGCCTCGGCGAACGCGTTGAGCGGACGACCGGTGGCCACGTCGAAGCCGTTGATCTCCTTCAGCACCGCCTCGGCGCTCGGCTCGGCGTGCTCGCCGTGCGTCGGGTAGTCCCAGGCCAGGTCCAGCAGCGCCCGGTCGCGGGGCGTGGTGGAGGCGGCCAGCTTCTCCCGCAGCACCCGGCCCAGGTGGTAGAAGAACCACAGCTCGGAACGGGCGTCGCCCGGCGGGTCGACCGCCTTCTCCCGCCACTGCAACATCCGCTGGGTCTGGGTGAAGGTGCCCTCCTTCTCCACGTGCGAGGCCGCCGGAAGGAAGAACACCTCGGTCCGGCACTCCTCCGGCACGATCTCCCCGGTGGCGATCTCCGGGCTGTTCTTCCAGAACGTGGCGCTCTCGATCAGGAACAGGTCGCGGACGACCATCCAGTCGAGGTTGGCCATGCCCAGACGCTGGGCCCGGCCGTGCGCGGAGCCGACCGCCGGGTTCTGGCCGAGCAGGAAGTAACCCTTGACCTTGCCGTCGATCATGTTCAGGACCTGCTGGTAGGTCCCGTGGTCGCCGGTCATCCGGGGCATCCAGCCGTAGCCGAAGTCGTTCTCCGGCGTCGCCGCGTCACCCCAGTACGCCTTGAGCAGGCTCGCCGCGAACGCCCGCGAGTTGCCCCAGAAGCCCTTCTGGCCGGGGTGCCGGATGCTGTCCACCCACTTGTCGAACGTCGGGTGGTCGGCGTGGTGCGGCATCGGCAGGTAGCCGGGCAGCAGGTTGAACAGCGTCGGGATGTCGGTGGAGCCCTGGATGCTCGCGTGCCCGCGCAGCGCGAGGATGCCACCGCCCGGCCGGCCCATGTTCCCAAGCAGCGTCTGGATGATCGCCCCGGTGCGGATGTACTGCACGCCGACGCTGTGCTGCGTCCACCCCACCGAGTAGACGAGCGCGCCGGTGCGCTCCCGACCGGAGTTCTCCGTCCAGGCGCGGGCCAGCTCCAGGAACTTGTCCTCCGGGATGCCGCAGACCCGCGCCACCATCTCCGGGGTGTAGCGGGCGAAGTGCCGCTTCAGGATCTGGTAGACGCAGCGCGGGTGCCGCAACGTCTCGTCCCGCCGGGTCTGCGCCGGCACCGGCTCGCCGTGCGACTCGTGCTCCAGCCCGGACGCCGAGTCACGCTCCTTGCCGGTGCCCCGGATCTTGGTGTTGCCCTCCTGGCCCTCGTACTGCCAGCTGGCATGGTCGTAGGAGCCGGTCTCCGGGTTGTAGCCGGAGAAGAGGCCGTCCAGGTCCTCGGTGTCGGCGAACTGCTCGCTGACGATGGTGGCCGCGTTCGTGTACGCCAGCACGTACTCCCGGAAGTCCAGCTCGTTGTCCAGGATGTAGCGCACCACGCCGCCGAGCAGCGCGATGTCGGTGCCCGCCCGGATCGGGAGGTAGGTATCGGCGAGCGCGCTGGTGCGGGTGAACCGCGGGTCGACGTGGAAGACCTTCGCGCCGCGCTTCTTCGCCTCCATCACCCACTGGAAGCCCACCGGGTGGGCCTCGGCCATGTTGGAGCCCTGGATGACGATGACGTCAGCGTTGGCGAGGTCCTGCTGGAAGTCCGTCGCGCCGCCGCGACCGAAGCTGGTCCCCAGACCGGGGACGGTGGCGGAGTGTCAAATGCGGGCCTGGTTCTCGATCTGGAGTGCCCCCATCGCCGTGAACAGCTTCTTGATGAGGTAGTTCTCCTCGTTGTCGAGCGTCGCCCCACCGAGGCTGGAGATGCCGAGCGTCCGGTTGAGCGGGCGACCGTGGTCGTCGACGTCCTCCCAGGTCTCGTCGCGGGCGGCCAGGACCCGGTCGGCGATCATGTCGAGCGCGACGTCGAGGTCCAGGTCCTCCCACTCGGTCGCGTACGGCCGGCGGTAGCGGACCTTGGTCTGCCGCAGCGGGCTTGTCACCAGGCTCTTGCTTGCCGAACCCTTCGGGCAGAGCCGGCCGCGGGAGATCGGGCTGTCCGGGTCGCCCTCGATCTGGGTGACCTGGCCGTCCTTGTGGAAGACGCGCTGCCCGCAGCCGACCGCGCAGTAGGGGCAGACCGACCGGGCCATGCCGTCGGCGGTCTCGGTGCGGGCGGTCAGCTCGGCGGAACGCGCCGACTGCGCGGCGGCGCCGCGACCCAGCGGGTCCGTGCCGGTGAGTTGCCGGTAGACCGGCCACCCCTGGATGAACGTCTTCAGACCCACCCGGGCACCCCCTCCACGCTGAGACCGGCTGACACTGAGCACACTAGGCCAGCCGAACATGGCTCGCGAGTCGAGTGGACAACAGCGCCGCCCCGGCCTGGTGACCGGGGCGGCGCTGGGCGTCGGTGTGCAGGTCGCCTCTCGGCGAGTGGCGCGACGCGGCTCCAGCCGAACGGTATTCCGCGAAGGCAATTTAGGTGAGGCCCGGGGACACTGGTCACACCGACGCTCTGCACAACGGTACCGGGGGGCCGCCTCTTCCGCCGGGCGTCGTGACGCCGGTCACCGACTCCGGCGCTCGGCACACCGGGCAGGAGTTACCCTGATGCCATGTCCGCCACCGTCAGCGCGTACCTCGCCCGGCCCGGGCGTCCCGCGGTGGTGGCGCGCACCCTGGCCGAGTTGGCCGGCCCCACCACCGGCATCGTCGAGCTGCCGGTGCGCCTGATGTGGTGCGGCGAACGGGCCTTCGACCTCGCCGACCCGGACGAGCTGCTCTGGATGTACGAGAACGTGCTGCGCGAGACCAGCCGGGTGGACGACCTGCGGGAACTGATCCACGCGGGGACGCTGCGCCGGGTGTGGCCGCTGCTCAACCTGCCCCGGGGCGTACGCCTGGCCTGGGAGGGCCGGCACCGGAGCCTGCGCGCCGCGTGAGGCATCCGCACGACTTCTACCGGGAGGTGGCCCGGGTGGCCCTGGCCGCCGCCGGCCCGCACCGGTTCGTGCTCGGCGGCGGCGTGGCCTGGGCGGCGCACGGCCTGGTCACCCGCCCCACCGAGGACGTCGACCTGTTCGCCGACGTCGAGGGCGCCGCCGCCGCGGCTGCCGCCGACGTGCGCGCCGCGCTGGAACGGGCCGGTTACCTGGTGGACGAGGCGGACCCGGGCGGGCTGGGCGAGGTGTTCGACGGCTTCGACCGCGACCTGCGCGACTTCGTGGTCAGCCTCGGTGACCGTCGGATCCGCCTCAGCCTGGCCCGGCTGGACCGCCACCGCAGCCCGGTGGTGATGGACTTCGGCCCGGTGATGGACGTGCGGGACCTGATCGCCAACAAGACCGCCGCGCTCGTCAACCGGCGCGAGGTACGCGACTACATCGACGTGGCCGCCGCGCTTGACCGGTACGCGGTGACCGAGCTGCTGGAGCTGGCCCGGCAGGTCGACCCGGCGCTCGAGGACACCGACGTGCGCGCGGCCGGCCGCTACCTCGACGGGCTCGCCGACCGCCGGTTCACCCGCTACGGGCTGGACGCGGCGCGGATCGCCGAGGTGCGCCGCCGGATGGCCGCCTGGCCCCGCTGAGACGCCGGGGTCACTTCGTCAGCCGGCCGCCTGTGACACCGAGGATCTCGCCGGTGACGTAGCTCGACTCCGGGGAGGCGAAGAAGACGTACGCCGGGGCCAGCTCGGCCGGCTGGCCGGGGCGACCCATCGGCACGTCGGTGCCGAACTCCCTGACCTTCTCCGGCGGCATGGTGGCCGGGATCAGCGGCGTCCAGACCGGGCCGGGCGCGACCGCGTTGACGCGGATGCCCCGGTCGGCCAGGTTCAGCGCCAGCGCCTTGGTGAAGTTGGCGATGGCCGCCTTGGTGGTGGCGTAGTCGAGCAGTTGCGGCGACGGGTCGAACGCCTGGATCGACGACGTGTTGATGATCGCCGAGCCCTCCTTGAGGTGCGGCACCGCGAACTTGCTCAGCCAGAACATGGCGTACACGTTGGTCTTGAAGACCCGGTCGAACTGCTCGGTGCTGATGTCGTCGATGCCGTTGTCCTGCGACATCTGGTAGGCCGCGTTGTTGACCAGGATGTCGATGCCCCCCAGGTCGGTGACCGCGCGGTCGATCAGCTCGCGGCAGTTGGCCTCCTCGCGCAGGTCGGTGCGGACGGCCACGCCCCGGCGTCCGGCCTGCTCGACCAGGCTGACCGTCTCCCGGGCGTCCGCCGCCTCCTCCTCGCCCAGATAGGAGACCAGGACGTCGGCGCCCTCGCGGGCGAAGGCGATGGCCACGGCCCGGCCGATGCCGGAGTCACCGCCGGTGATGACCGCCCGCTTGCCGCTGAGCCGGTCGGCGCCCCGGTAGGACTCCTCGCCGTGGTCCGGCTTCGGGCCCATCTCCTGCTCCGTGCCGGGGGTGGACTGCTGCTGGCCGTACTGCTCGGTCGGGTCCTGCTTGGCGTACTGGTCCTCGCTCATGCCTGCGCCCTACCCCGACGCGCGCCCGGAAAACGCCAGATGGTCTATGGTGCGCAACGGCGCCCACGAGGCGCGTACCCCCATGGAAAGGCACCGCATTGACCTCCTCCTCCGGCGCCTCGCGGCGCCAGGTGCTTGCCGTCGCCGCCGCCGCGGCGACCGCTCCCCTGCTCGCCGGTGCGCCCGCCGAGGCGAAGCCGAAGCCGCCGAAGACCTGGGACCTGACCGTCCTCGGCACGTCGGACACCCACGGCAACGTCTACAACTGGGACTACTACCGGGATTCCGAGTACGACGACAGCGCGCACAACGACGTCGGCGTCGCGAAGCTGGCCACCCTGGTCAACCAGATCCGCGCCGAGCGCAGGGGCCGGGCGACCCTGGTCCTCGACGCCGGGGACACCATCCAGGGCACGCCACTCGCGACCTACTACGCCAAGCAGGAGCCGATCACCAGCACCGGTGAGACGCACCCGATGGCAAATGCGATGAACGTGCTGCGCTATGACGCCGTCACGCTCGGCAACCACGAGTTCAACTACGGCCTGCCGCTGCTGGCCACCTGGATCAAACAGCTCGGCTTCCCGGCCCTGGCCGCCAACGCGATAAACGCGAAGACCGGCAAGCCGGCCTTCCCCCCGTACGTGATCAAGCAGGTCCAGCTCGGCGGGCACGGCGCGCCGAAGCTGCGGGTGGGCATCCTCGGCCTGACCAACCCCGGCGTGGCCATCTGGGACCGGGCGAACGTCGAGGACCGCCTGGTCTTCGCCGACATGGTCGCCACCGCCGCGAAGTGGGTGCCGGAGATGCGCCGGCGCGGCGCGGACGTGGTCATCATCTCCGCGCACGGCGGCGACAGCGGCACCTCCAGCTACGGCCCGGAGCTGCCGAACGAGAACCCGACCGCGCTGATCGCCGAGCAGGTGCCGGGCATCGACGCGATCCTGTTCGGCCACGCCCACAACGAGGTGCCGCAGAAGTTCGTCACCAACCGCAAGACCGGCCGGGCGGTGCTCACCTCCGAGCCGTCCAAGTGGGGCCAGCGGCTGACCCGGATGGACTTCACGCTGACCCGGCACAAGGGCTGCTGGAAGGTGGTCGGCTCGTCGGCCACCACGCTGAACACCAACACCGTGGTCGAGGACCCGGCGGTGCTCGCGGCCGTCCGGGGCCAGCACGCCAAGACCGTCGACTACGTCAACAAGGTCGTCGCGCAGTCGAGCGTGGAGCTGACCGCCGCCGAGTCGCGCTACAGGGACACCCCGATCCTCGACTTCATCAACCACGTCCAGACCGAGGTGGTCACCGAGGCGCTTGCCGGCGGCGCGTACGCGGGACTGCCGGTGCTGTCGATCGCCGCGCCGTTCAGCCGCACCGCGGTGTTCCCCCAGGGTGACGTGCGGATCCGTGACGTGGCCGGCCTCTACGTGTACGACAACACGCTTGAGGCGGTCGTGCTGACCGGCGCCGAGGTGAAGGCGTACCTGGAGTACTCGGCGAAGTACTTCACCACCGTCCCGGTCGGCGCCCCGGTCGACGTGGCGACCATCAGCGACCCGACCGTGCCGGACTACAACTACGACGTGTTCTCTGGCGTCGACTACGACATCGACATCTCGAAGCCGGTCGGCCAGCGGATCACCCGCCTGGTGCTCGCCGGCACCGACACCCCGGTGGCGGCGGACGCGCAGTTCGTGGTGGCGGTGAACAACTACCGGCGCAGCGGCGGCGGCAACTTCCCCGGCATCGTGAAGACCCAGGTCTACAACGCGCAGCAGGAGATCCGCCAGCTCCTGATCGACTGGGCGCAGGCCAAGGGCGTCATCGACCCGGCCGACTTCTACGTGCCGAACTGGAAGCTGGTCCGCGACGGCGTGCCGGTCTTCTGACCCGTCCCAGCCCGCCCCCGCCCGGTTGATCATGAAGTTGGCGGTGCTCCCGTTCCGTTTTGTCACCGCCAACTTCATGATCGACGCGACCGAGTGGAGATCTTGGAAGGAGAGGGCCCCGGGAGGGGCCGGGAGCTTCCAAGATCTGTGGCGAGATCGTCGGGGGGTCGACTCGATGATCCAGTCCGACGAGCTGATCGGCCGGGACACGCCGGTCCCGCCGGATGCGGCTCGCGGAGACACCCATGGTGTTCCACTCGCGGGCTGGATGACGCACGACTGGAACGTCATGGGTGTCTACGGTGCCCTGACGCACGATGTCGCGGCCGGCGCGACGGTGGCCGGGGCGCCATCCGCCGGGCCGCGTCCCGCTCACGGGCTGGTCGGGTCACGGATGGAACGGCATTGGCTGAGGGTCAGCCGCCGGCGCGCAGGTGCCACTCCGACTCGCCGCCGGCCGGGTCCGGGCGGTCCGGGCGGCTGTCCGTCTCGGTGGACTCCGCGCGCTCCTCGGGGCGTACCCGGGGTGGCAACTCGCCGAAGCGGACATGCCGCAGGAACGCGTACTCCTCGTCGGTGAACGACTCGACCGGCTCGCCCATACCCGCATTGTGCGCCAGCCCGTCCAACGCCGGTATCAACCGGGGCGGCACGGGTATGCCGCCGCGACGGCCGTCGGCGACGAGGTGGGAGGGCGACGATGCGCGCGGTACGGATGACCGCCCCCGGGGTGCTGGAGCTGACCGAGGCGCCCACCCCGCAGGCCGGACCCGGTGAGGTGCTGCTGCGCGTCGGCGCGGTCGGCGCCTGCCACTCGGACCTGCACATCCTCGACGCCGAGGCGGGGATGTTCCCCACCCCGATGACGCTCGGCCACGAGATCGCCGGCACGGTGGAGACCGCCGGTCCCGGCGTCGACGGCTGGTCGCCCGGGGACCGGGCCGCGGTCTACGGGATCATCGGCTGCGGCAGGTGCCGGGCCTGCCTGCGGGGCGAGGAGAACCGCTGCCGGGTCGTCCCGGTCGGCGGCATCGGCCTCAGCCGTGACGGGGGGCTCGCCGAGTATGTGGCGGTGCCGGCGTCCCGGCTGCTGCATGTGGGTGACATGGACCTGACCCAGGCCGCTCCGCTCACCGACGCCGGGCTGACCCCGTACCACGCGGTGGAACTGGCCCGGCCCCGGCTGCGGCCCGGCACCACCTGCGTGGTGATCGGCATCGGCGGCCTGGGGCACATGGCGTTGCAGATCCTGGTCGCCACCACGGCGGTGCGGATCGTCGCGGTGGACACAAGCGTCGCGGCGCTGGACCTGGCCGGCCGCCTCGGCGCCCACCACGTGGTGCCGGCCGGCCCGGACGCCGTGGCGAAGATCCGTGAGCTGGTCGGCCCGCCGCCGGACGGCGCGGACGTGGTGCTCGACTTCGTCGGCGCGCAACCCACCCTGGACACCGCCCGGCAGGTCGTCGCGACCGGCGGTCAACTGCTGCTTGTCGGACTTGCAGGTGGGACGCTGCCGGTCCGCCCGGTCGCCGACGCGCCGCCCCCGGTGCCGCTGGAGACCGGCGTGGTGGTGCCGTTCTGGGGCACCCGGGCCGAACTCCAGGAGGTGATCGCGTTGGGTCGGGCCGGCCGGCTGCACGCCGACGTGCGGACGTTCCCGCTTGCCGAGGCGCCCGAGGCGTACGAGGCGTTGCGCCGGGGCGACATCCACGGGCGGGCGGTCATCGTGCCCTGAGCGGGGGCAGCCGGTCGACGAGCGCAAGCCCGGCCCGCACCGGCCGCCGGCCCAGCGCCTCGGCGAAGCTGGCCCTCCCCTGGCAGAACCGGACGAACATTCGCCAGCCGGGCGGGCTGGCCAGGACGGCGTGGAACACGTCGGGCCGCCGTTGGAAGACGTCCAGCAGCCGGTGCCCGGCCCGCATCTCCGGCGCCAGCCGTGCCTCGACCTCGCGGCCGTACCCGTCGAGATCCCCGCCCGCGACCGCCGCGCCGGCCAACCGGCCGGAGCGCAGCGCGTAGCTGATCCCCTCCCGGCTCCACGGCTCCAACAGGCCCGCCGCGTCGCCGGCGACGAGCACCCGGCCGTGGCGCAGCGGGGAGTCCCCGGCCCGGCAGCGGGTGAGGTGGCCGGAGTCGTGCTCCGGGCTGATCCCGGACAGCCCCAGCCGGGCCACGAAGTCCCGCAGGTAGGCCCGGGTCCGCTCGCCCTCACCACGGGCGGCGATGACACCCACGGTGAGCCGGTCGCCCTTCGGGAAGACCCAGGCGTACGAGCCGGGGACCGGCCCCCAGTCGATGAGCACCCGGCCCCGCCACCGGTCCCGTTCGGCGGCGGGGACCGGCAGCTCCACCTCCAACCCCAGGTCCACCTGGCGGAAACGCACCCCCACGTGGCGGGCGGTCACGCCGGAGGAGCCGTCGGCGCCCACCACGCTCCGGGCGCGTACCACCTCGCCGTCGGCCAGCCGCAGGCGTACCTCGTCGGGGTCCTGCTCCACCGCGCGGACCGCGACGCCCTCGCGGACCTGCGCGCCGGCCGCGACCGCGGCGGCGCGCAGCCGGTCGTCGAGTTCCTCCCGGCGGATCATGGTGACCAGCGGCGTGGCGTTGCGGCGGGTGAACGCCCGTCGCCCGTCGCGGGTGAACGTGACCCGGTCGGTGCGGTCCTGGGCGGGCACCTCGATCACGGCGCCGACCTCGGCGAGCGAGGTGCCGATCAGGCCGCCGCCGCAGGTCTTGTACCGGGGATGGGTGGCCCGCTCGACCACGAGCGTGCGCACGCCGGCCCGCGCCGCGGCGTGCGCGGCGGAAAGTCCGGCGGGTCCGCCGCCGACCACCACGAGGTCCCAGATGATCACGCGTGCAGCCTAGGGCACCGGCGCGTCGCCACGCCCGCGACGACAGTCGTTCGGGTGGGCATCTTCGCCGTTCCCCGGGGTAACCGCCGGTCGCCGGCCGTCCGCAGGTCGGGCGGCCCACCGGCGAGGAGGGAAGCCATGCCTCAGGTCCAACTGTCCGCGGCCGAGGAACGGGTGTACCAGGCGGTCACCGCGCTTGAGGTACGGGGACACGTCCCCTACCCGGACATGATCGCCGAGGAGACCGGGATGACCGAGGAAGAGGTGCACGCGCCGTTGCACTCGCTCACCGAGCGAGGGCTGCTGCACCGGGAGGACTCGCCGATGTCGGGCCTGGACTTCGGGCCCCGCTGGTGCGCGCGTCAGACAGCCTGATCATGTCGTTTGCCCCTCCGGGGTCCGGGTAGCGATCGGGGATGCGTGATCGACGGTCTGTGGAGGGCACGATGAGCGGCGACCGGTCGCCGACGCCGGACACCGGGTACGACAACCGGCGCCGCTGGCAGGCGCTGAGCGTCGGCCTGGTCGCGGCGTTCATGACGCTGCTCGACGTCAGCATCGTCAACGTCGCCGTGCCGTCGATCGACCGGGCGCTCGACGCCACCCCGAGCGACCTGCAATGGGTGCTGTCCGGGTACGCGTTGACGTTCGGCCTGGTGCTGGTGCCGGCCGGACGGTTCGGTGACGCGCGCGGCCGGCGTACCGCGTTCGTGGTCGGGGTGGGACTGTTCACGCTCACCAGCGCGCTGGCCGGGCTGGCCACCTCGTCGACCTGGCTGATCATCGCCCGGCTCGTCCAGGGCGCCGCCGCCGGCATCGTCAACCCCCAGGTCAGCGGCATGATCCAGCAGCTGTTCCGGGGCGCGGACCGGGGTCGCGCGTTCGGCCTGCTCGGCGCCACCATCGGCATCTCCACCGCGGTCGGGCCGCTGCTGGGCGGGCTGCTCATCCAACTCGGCGGCGAGGAGCACGGCTGGCGGTGGGTGTTCTTCGTGAACATCCCGGTCGGCATCGTGGCGATGGTGCTCGGCTGGCGGCTGGTGCCGGGCCGGCCCGAGGGCCAGCCCCACCGGCACCGGCTCGACCCGGTGGGCGTGCTGCTGCTCGGCACCGGGGTCACAGTCATCCTGCTGCCGCTGGTGCAGCGGGAACAGTGGCAGGGCTCGGCCAAGTGGCTGCTGATCCCGCTCGGCCTGCTGCTGCTCGCCGGCTTCGCGCTCTGGGAACGCCGGTTCGCCCGGCACGCCACACCCCTGTTCGACCTGCGGCTGTTCAACCTGCGCTCGTACGTCCTCGGTTCGCTCATCGGGCTGATCTACTTCGCCGGCTTCACCGCCATCTTCTTCATCTTCACCCTCTACCTCCAGATCGGCCTGGGCTACAGCGCGCTTGTCGCAGGCGTGGCGATCACCCCGTTCGCGCTCGGCTCGGCGCTCGCCTCCGCGCTCGGCGGCCGGGTCGTCACCCGGTACGGCCGGCCGCTCGTCGCGATCGGACTGCTCGCCGTGGTGGTCGGGCTGGTCGCGACCGACCTGGTGCTGACCGGTGGGCCGCACCAGAACGTGCCACTGCGTACCGCGCTGCCACTGCTCGTCGCCGGGCTGGGCAGCGGCCTGGTGATCGCGCCCAACCAGACGCTGACGCTCTCCGAGGTGCCGGTGCCGATGGCCGGCAGCGGCGCCGGCATGCTCCAGACCGGGCAGCGGATCGGCACCGCCGCCGGCATCGCGGCGGTCGGCGCGCTGTTCTTCTCGACGCTGGCGCAGAACCAGAACGACTGGGGGCTGGCGTTCCGGCACTCACTGCTGCTGGCCGCCGGAATCATCGTGCTGGCGCTTGCCGTAGCCGTAACCGACATCATCGCCAGCCACCGCTCCGCGAGTAAGGCGGGGGCCCCCGTTAACGCCTCCGGTAGAGGCGGGGGCCCCGCTTAACAGCCGCGCGTGAAGGCCGGCATCCCCGTGCAGGGGTTGCCGGCCTTCGCGGTGCTGCTTACTTGTTCCAGTGCGTGGTGACGAGGTCGGTGGCCTGGTTCTCCCACTGGGCGTAGGCGTCCGGGTAGGCCGACACCTGGACGGTCTGGGCGGCCTTGGTCAGCGGCATGTCCTGCCAGCCGTCGACCTGCTTCAGACCCTTCAGGAACGCCAGGGTCGAATACTCGGGGTCGGTGATCTGTTCCGGGCTGCCCCAGCCGGAGGAGGGGCGCTGCTGGAACAGGCCCAGCGAGTCGTGGTCGTTGGTGTCGCCGAGGTGGCCCAGGTTCTCCAGCTTCGACTCCTGGAGGCTGGTGGCGATGGAGATGACCGCGGCCCGCTCGGGCAGGCCGGCCTTCTTCGTCGCCGCGATGATCGCCTTGACGTTGGCGGTCTGCTCGTCGTTGAGGGTGATGGTCGACTGCTTGCCCTCGGCCTGCACCGCCGTGGTGACCGGCTTGGTGGTGTGGGTGGGGGTGTCGGCGTGGGCGGCGATCGGACCGGCGAACACACCACCGGTAAACGCGAGACCAGCAACACCCAGAACGCTCTTACGCAGGATCGTGTTCATGGTGGGGGCTCCATTCGGGGGTCGACGACGCGCACCGAGAGGGGGGTTGGCGCGCGCGCAAGCACCGTCAGGCACTCAGGATTTTGCGGGGGATGCCGGCTGCTCCGCGGGGCAGGGCCACACCACGGGGCCGGGAGACTGTGTAACGACCGGCTACCCACCGCCATTCCCGGGGGCGGGTCGGCAGCGCGGCGAACCGGTGCGCTGGCCTTCCTCGGCCGTTCACCGGGTTACAACGCCCGCACCCCCGCGACGATTCCACCGTCAGAGTGCCACCCACCACCCCCGAACCGGACACCCCACCCACCCGGAACACCCGGGCGGCACACCACGACCGGATCCCACACGCCCGTCAGACACCCGCACATTCCACCCGCGCTCCCCCAAGCCCACGACTGGAACGCCAGGGGTGCATCAGCACGCCCGAGACACCCATACCGTTCCACCCGCGCTCCGGACAGGCGACGACTGGAACGCCAGGGTGCCTCAGGGCGTCGCAGACACCCACCCGTGCCCCAGACGGGCCGCAACCTCCCGGTCGCCGTGAATGTGACCGGCCGGCCCCGGGAAGCGGGGCCGGCCGGTCACGGGTGTGACGGTGTCACCAGAGCTGCTGGACGATGTCCGCCGCCTGCTCCTCCCACTGCGCGTACGCGTACGGGTAGGCGGACACCTGGACCGTCTGTGCCGCGCTCGTCAGCGGCAGGTCCCGCCAGCCGCCGATGTTCTTCAGCGCGCCGAAGAACGCCTTGCTGGCGTACTCCGGGTCGGTGATCTGCTCGGACGTGCCCCAACCGGACGACGGACGCTGCTGGAACAGGCCCTCCGAGTCGTGGTCGTTGTAGCTGCCGAGGTGACCGAGGTTGTAGAGCTTCGACTCCTGGAGCGACGTGGCGACGCCGATGACGGCGCCCCGCTCCCCCACTCCGGTCTCCTTGGCCGCCCGCACGATGGCCTTGGCGTTGTCCACCTGCGCGTCGTCGAGCGGGATGCGCGACTGGGCGCCCTCGACGCCGTGCGGCATGAGCTTGTCCCTGCTCGGCCGGTCGGCCTTGGTCGGCACCTTGTCGCTGCCGGTGGTCAGGCCCGACTTCGCCGCCTCGCGGGCGGACTTCTTGCCGGTGGCCAGGTCGATGGCGGCCACGGCGCCGGCGTGTGGTCCGCTTGTCACCGGGGCGGCGACGGCGGTGGGACCGTAGGCGAGACCGCCCAGGGCGGTCACGCCGGCGACGGTGAGTACGGCACGACGGTTGCGGGTGATGTCGCCGGTCCTCGCGGCGGCGGTCTTCGCGATGGCGGGGAGCCATCGAGCGACGTGCTGCTTCACGATGGTTGCCCTTTCGATCGTTACGACGCGCTCCGGGGTGAGCGCCCCTCGGGGGTTCACGGTCGGTGCTGGTTTGCGCACCGGCGGTACCGGGGACACAACCAGCCGGGCCGGCCGGGCATTCCGGAGACATGGGTCCGGGCACGGGCTGCGGTCCAGGTCACCCGTGGGATCGGACAGTGGGCACCGGAGCGGACACCACGTGACGATCAGGCCGGACGGCCGAACCAGACCAGGACGTGCCAGAGCTGCTTGAGGTGTTGCACAGTCAACTCCGCCGGCCCCCGGTCGGCCCAGCGGTGCGGCTCGCGTACCAGCGACGCGGCGGCGCGGCCGACAAGCGCCGCGGTCAGCGGCTCCCCCGGCCGGCCGAACTCGGCGTGCACGCGGGCGGCCAGCGGCGGGATGCCCGGTCCCCGGAAGTCGGCGTCCACGGCGTCCACGGGCAGCTGGAAGCCGGTGTGCCACCGCAGCGCGAAGCCGTGCCGGCCGGCGATCCCGGCGAGGCGGCGTCCCACGTCCGTGTCGCGGAACGACGGGTCGACCACCACCGCCTCGACGTCGCGGGCGAGACTCACCTCGCCGTGTACCTGCGCCTCGATGTAGTCGTCCAGGGCGCGACCGGCCCGCTCGGACGCGCGTTCCCGGCGGGACAGCAGGGCCCGCAGCAGCGTGCCGGTGTCCATTCCGGACACGCCCAGGCTGACGTCGGTGGCGGCGGTGGCGGTGAGCAGCGCGGCGAGGACCGGCTCGAAGACGGTGGCGGTGCCGACCTCGGCCGGCCCGACGGAACTGTCGCCGAAGCTGAACGTCGCCCGCGCCAGCACCTCCGGGCGCAGCCGCAGGTGACAGGAGCCGAACCGGGGGCACGCGCCGTCGGGGTGGTCGAGCAGGTTGAGACCGCCGTACTTCGGACGCTCCACGGACAGCACGCCCGGACGTTGGTACGCGCCGCCGAACATCGCCTTCTCCCAGACGTCCCGGTCGCCACCGGGGAACGCGGTCAGCCCGCCGGCCGAGATGCCGGTCTCGAACTGGCTGCGGTAGACACCGTCGGCGTCGAGCGCCTCGACCACGGTACGGCCGTCGCGCAGCACCCGGTCGGGGTGAAAGTTGACGGTCAGCCGGCCGTACCCGGTCACCGCCGCGACGACCTCCTCAGCGTGGACGTCGGCGCCGGATCCGGCGAGGTGTTGCGCGATCACGGCGAGCGCGGCCGGGCGGTCCCGCAGCGCGACGTCGCGCACGTGCCGCAGGGCGGCGGACTGCGCGGCGGTCAGGGTCGGTCCGGGCACGCCGCCGAGTATCGCCGGGCCGGGGGCGGGCGAACCACGGATTTCCTTCGGGTACGCCGCGGGCGGGGCGAGCCGGCCGGCGGGGCGGTGTCCCTTCGCTACGGTGAGGCACCTGCCGCACCGGGGAAGGCGCACCGTGACTGATGGATCCACGACGACGACAGCGAGGCGCTGAACGTCGTCGGGCGCTTCGCCGCCTCCGGTCTCCGCCGTGGTCAGTGGCCGCGGGCGATCCACTCGTCCAGGTGCGGCGCCTCCGCGCCGATCCGGGTGTCGTCGCCGTGCCCGGTGTGCACCACGGTCTCCGGCGGCAGGGTGAGCAGCCGGGTGCGGATCGACTCGACGATGGTGTCGAAATCGCTCCAGGAGCGCCCGGTCGCGCCGGGTCCGCCGGCGAAGAGCGTGTCGCCGGTGAAGACCGCCGCCAGTTCCGGCGCGTGGAGGCTGCACGCTCCCGGGCTGTGGCCGGGCGTGTGCAGGACCCGCAGCATGGTGCCGGCGACGGTGACGGTCTGCCCGTCGACGAGGTCGCCGTCCGGCGGCGTGTCCGGGTGGACCTGGTCCCACAGCACCCGGTCCGCCGGGTGCAGCAGCACCGGCGCGCCGGTGGCCCGGGCCAACTCGGGGGCGACCCGGACGTGGTCGTCGTGGGCGTGGGTGGCCAGGACCGCGAGCACGCGGCGGTCACCGATGAGCGCCCGGATGGCGGGTACGTCGTGCGGCGCGTCGACGACGACGCACTCGTCGTCGTCGCCGATCACCCAGACGTTGTTGTCCACGTCGAACGTCTGCCCGTCGAGCGAGAACGTGCCGGACGTGACGGTGTGGTCGACGCGGGCGGTCACGGAAAGACCACCACCGACCGCAGCACGTCGCCGTGGTGCATCCGGGTGAACGCCTCCTCGACCTGGTCGAGGGCGATCTCCTCGGTGACGAACGCGTCCAGGTCGAGCCGGCCCTGCCGGTAGAGCTCGGTGAGCATCGGGAAGTCGCGGCTGGGCAGGCAGTCGCCGTACCAGCTGGACTTGAGCGCGCCGCCGCGGCCGAACACGTCGAGCAGCGGCAGCTCGACCGCCATCTCCGGGGTCGGCACGCCGACCAGGACGACCGTGCCGGCGAGGTCCCGCGCGTAGAACGCCTGCTTCCAGGTCTCCGGCCGACCCACCGCGTCGATCACCACGTCGGCGCCGAATCCGCCGGTGGCCGCGCGGATCGCCTCGACCGGATCGTCCTCGGAGGCGTTGACGGTGTGGGTCGCGCCGAACTTCCGCGCCCAGTCGAGCTTCCGGGAGTCGGTGTCGACCGCGACGATCGTCGTCGCGCCGGCGAGGGCCGCGCCGGCCACCGCGGCGTCACCGACGCCGCCGCAGCCGATCACCGCGACGGAGTCGCCCCGGGTCACGTTGCCGGTGTTCATGGCCGCGCCGAGGCCGGCCATCACGCCGCAGCCGAGCAGCCCGACGGCGGCGGGCCGGACGGACGGGTCCACCTTGGTGCACTGCCCGGCGTGCACGAGCGTCTTCTCGGCGAACGCGCCGATGCCAAGCGCGGGGGCCAGCTCCGTGCCGTCGGTGAGGGTCATCTTCTGCGCCGCGTTGTGGGTGGCGAAGCAGTACCAGGGCCGGCCGCGCCGGCAGGCCCGGCACTGCCCGCACACGGCCCGCCAGTTGAGTACGACGAAGTCGCCGGGGGCCACGTCGGTGACACCGTCGCCCACCTGCTCGACGACGCCGGCGGCCTCGTGGCCGAGCAGGAACGGATAGTCGTCGTTGATGCCGCCCTCGCGGTAGTGCAGGTCGGTGTGGCAGACGCCGCAGGACTGGACGCGGACCACCGCCTCGCCCGGCCCCGGGTCGGGCACCACGATCGTGGTGACCTCCACCGGCGCGCCCTTGCGCCGCGACACGACTCCCCGGACTTCCTGGCTCACGGTTTCTCCTTCGTTTCGGTCCCCCGCCGAACCTACCGCCGATCATCGTCGGCGGCACGGGCGGATTGTCCCGGTCGTCACCGGGTATCCGCCGGTGCCGGTTCTTCGACGTCGAACGGGAGTGATCATGAGGTTGACGCATGCGCCGCTGCGGGTCGCCATCGGCGCGTACATCCTGAACTCCGGCTTGTCCAAGCGGACGCTTGAGGGCGAGGCCGCCGCCGGGGTGCACGGCATGGCGGTCGGCGCGATCCCGCAACTGGGGCAGGTCCCGCCGGACCGGTTCGCGGTGCTGCTCTCCCGCGGCGAGATGGCCCTCGGCGCGGCGCTGCTCGCCCCGTTCGTCCCGTCGCTGCTCGCCGGCGCCGCGCTCACCGCGTTCGGCGCCGGGCTGGTGCAGCTCTACCTGAAGACCCCGGGCATGCGGGAGGGCACCAGCCTGCGGCCCAGCCAGGCGGGCATCGGACTGGCCAAGGACGTGTGGCTTGTCGGCGCGGGCGTGACCCTGATGCTGGACTCGCTCACCCACCGGCGGCGCCACTGACCGGCACGCGACCTCAGGCCGGCACCGCCACCGGCACCCGCTCGGCGGCCAACCGGCGCCGGGCCGCGTTGCGGTAGCGCAGCACCTGCACCGCGCCGAACGCCCAGAGCAGATACTGCACCGCGAACGCCAAGCGGAACGCGCACAGCGGCGGTGCGCCCCGCCCGGCCGGGGTGGCCAGGTCGAGCACCACGCCCACGGCCAGGATGAGCACGATCGAGGCGACGAACCCGCCGACGTTGACGATGCCTGTGGCGCTGCCGATGCGGTGCACCGGGTTGAACGTGCGGGCGTAGTCGAAGCCGATCACCGCGCCGGGGCCGTTGACCGCGAGCACCACCACCAGGGCCACCAGCAGCCCGTGCGGGGCGCGGCCGGGCCAGGCCAGCACCACGGCCCAGACCGCGGCGGTGGCGGCGGTGATGGCGAAGACCACCACCGAACGGTGGTACGGGTGCCTGGCGCACAGGTGCGCGACCACCGGGCCACACACAAGCGTCACCACGGTCATCAGGGTCAGCAGCCCGGCCGCGGCGGTGGGCGAGAAACCCTGCCCCTGCACCAGGAAGGGATAACCCCAGAGCAGCGCGAACACCGAACCGGAGAACTGGGTGACGAAGTGCGTCCACAGGCCCAGCCGGGTGCCGGGTTGCGCCCACGCGTCGGCGAGCTGCCGGCGTACGGTCGCCAGCCCGGGGGTCGGCGCGGTGACGTGCCCGGCGTGCGGGGTGTCCCGCACCGCGGCCAGGACCAGCAGCAGCACGGTGACGCCGAGCGCCGCCGCGGTCAGGAACGCCGGGGTCCAGCCCGCGTGGTGCAGCAGCGCCACCAGGGGTACGGCGCCGAGCACCGCCCCGAGCTGACCGATGGTGCCGGTGAGCTGCACCAGCATCGGGTTGCGGCGGCCGGGGAACCAGAACGCCACGATCCGCAGCACGCTGATGAACGTCATCGCGTCGCCGAGGCCGACGAGCACCCGGGCGACGACGGCGAGGCGCACGTCGACGGCGACCGCGAACACGAGCTGCCCGGCCACCATGAGCGCGCCGCCGGCCAGCAGCAGCCGGCGGGAACCGTACCGGTCCAGCAGCACGCCGACCGGGATCTGCATGGCCGCGTAGACGGCGAGCTGGGCGACGGAGAAGGTGGCGAGCGCGGACGCGTTGATGCCGAAGCGGTCCGCCGCGTCCACCCCGGTCACGCCGAGCGAGCTGCGGTGGAACACGGCCGCCACGTACGCGGTGACGGCCACCGCGTAGACCAGGGCGGCGGGTCGGCGGGCGGCGCTCACCGGGACCTTCCGAGCCCGGTGTCGATGTGCCACGCCTGCGTCATGAATCGATGGTGCGCGCCCGACCTCCCGTGCCCGCCCCCGCCGCCACCGGTCGTGGCGCAGAACACCCCGGCCCCCGCCCGGCGCAGCCCTCACACCGCGCGATCATGAAGTTGACGGCGGCAATTCGGACAACCGGCGCCGTCAACTTCATGATCGCCGGGCCGGGTGGGCTGGGTCAGGGGGTCGGGCGGGTGGACCAGAAGTCGCGCAGCAGCGTCTCCACCTCGGCGGTGCGCTCGATCTGCGGCAAGTGGCCGGTGTCGCGGAACAGGTGGGCCCGTGCCCCGGGCAGCCGGGTCCGCGCGTACGCCAGGTGCGCGGCGGGCAGGATCAGGTCGCGGTCGCCCCAGACCAGCAGCGTGGGCAGGTCCAGCGCGGCCACCGCGTCGAGCAGCTCGGCGCGCCAGCGCGGGCGTACCCCACGCCAGGTGCCCAGGTGGCGGACCAGTTCCCGGATCACCCGGGCGGCGTGCGGCTGCCGGGCCACGGCCAGCGCGGTGGCGATCCGCTCGTCGGTGACGTACGCCGGGTCGAAGAAGATGGCCCGCTCGATGCGGCGGGCGATCGCCGGGTGCGGACGCAGCAGCAGCCGGGCCAGCGGGCGCACCGCGAGCAGCCGCAGCGCCACGGTCACCTCCCGCCCGAAGCCGGCGCTGTCGAGCAGCGCCAGGTCGGACACCAGGTGCGGGGCGTCGGCGGCGACGCGCATGGCCACCGCGCCGCCGAGGGAGTTGCCGACCAGGTGGGCCGGGCCGGTGACCCCGGCGGCGTCGAGGAACCCGGCTACCGCGCCGGCCAGCGCGGGCAGCGTGTGCGGCCCGTCCAGGGGCGCGGAGCCGCCGTGGCCGGGCAGGTCCACGGCGAGCACGCGGTGGTCCCGGGCCAGCGCCGTGTGCAGCGCGGTGAAGTCGTCGAGGGTACGACAGATGCCGTGCAGCAGCACCACAGGCGGCCCGTCGCCGGTGATCCGGCAGCGCATCCGCCGGCCGGCCACGGTGCGCTCGTCGACCGCCGGCAGGGCGACTGTCACGCCGACCGACCGGGCTCCGGCGCGCCCCCGCCGTCCGGGGCGGCGAGGGGAGCCGCGCCGTCCGGGGCGGCGAGGGCGGCCGGCGCACGCGGCGGGCGCATGCCCAGGGCCAGCACCCGGCCGTAGCCGGCGGGGGCGATCCGGGCGAGCAGGTCGGGCAGCTTCGCCGACCAGCCGATCAGCACCCGGCCGCGGCGACGCTGCGCGCCGCGCAGGATCGCCTCGGCGGCGGTCGCCGGGTCGATGGTGAGCAGCTTCTCGAACTGCCGGAGGCCGGCCTCGTACTCCTGGAGCGGGACGCCGCTGCCGACCCACGCGCGGGCCGCGATCCGGGTCCGGATCCCGCCCGGGTGCACCGAGGTGACGCCGACCCCGTCGTCGACAAGCTCGTGCCGCAGCGCCTCGGTGAACCCGCGTACGGCGAACTTGCTTGCCGAGTAGGCGGCCTGCCCGGCGGGGGCGATGAGGCCGAACAGGCTGGAGACGTTCACCAGGTGGGCGCCGGGCTCGGCCTTGAGCGCCGGCAGCAGCGCGTGGGTCAGCCGCACCACCGCCCGGAAGTTGATCTCGATGACCCAGAGGAACTCGTCGAGCGTGACCTGGTCGAACCGGCCGCCGAGCGCGACGCCGGCGTTGTTGACGAGCAGCCGGATCCGGGGATGGGCGCGGTGGATCTCGGCGGCGACCCGGTCGGTGGCGTCGGCGTCGGCGAGGTCGACCAGGTGCGTCTCGACCCGCAGGTCCGGGTGCGCGGCCCGGATGGCCGCCACCACGGTGGCCAGCCCGTCGGCGTCGCGGTCGAGCAGGACCAGGTCGGCGCCGCGTCGGGCCAGGCCGTGGGCCAGCGCCGCGCCGATGCCGCTCGCGGCGCCGGTGAGGACCGCGACACCGCCGGAGAAGTCCAGGTCACGCATCATTGCCTCCATACAGGGCCGCGGCCGGCACGCCGGCCCGGGCGAACCGGACGCCGTCGGTGAGCGGCCCGTGCCGCATCAGGCGTACGTCCCGGGGGTAGTTCTGGTGCAGCCGCCACGGCGCGCGTGGCCCCTGCTTGGGCAGTTGGTCGACGGAGCGCAGCACGTACCCGGACCGCAGGTCGATGATCGGCGCCAGGTCGTCGGTGTCCGGCGCGAGGGGGGTGACGATCTGCTGGCCGGTGTCGTCGAGGTGGCGCAGCAGCCGGCAGACGTAGGTGGCGACCAGGTCCGCCTTGAGCGTCCAGGACGCGTTGGTGTAGCCGATCGTCATGGCGAGGTTCGGCACGCCGGAGAGCATCATGCCCTTATAGGCGACGGTCGCGCCGAGGTCGACGTCGACGCCGTCCACGGCGAGCGTCATGCCGCCGAGCGCGAGCAGGTTGAGGCCGGTGGCGGTGACCACGATGTCGGCCGGCAGCTCCGCGCCGGAGGCGAGCCGGACGCCGTGCCCGGTGAACGTGTCGATGGTGTCGGTCACCACCGACGCGCGGCCGTCGGCCAGGGCGGTGAACAGGTCTCCGTCCGGCACCACGCAGAGCCGCTGGTCCCACGGGTCGTAGCGGGGCGAGAAGTGGCGGTCCACGTCGTATCCGGCGGGAAGCCGGCCCCTGGCGGCCCGGCGCAGGTACCGCTTCACCAGCCCGGGCGCGCGCCGGCTGAGCTGGAAGTTGGCCACCCCGAGCAGGACGTTCTTCCACCTGGTGACGGCGTAGGCGGCCGTGGGGGGCAGCCACCGCCGGGCGGCGTCGGCGAACCTGTCGCGCGAGGGCAGCGAGATGACGTACGTCGGTGAGCGCTGGAGCATGGTGACGTGGGCGGCCCGCTGCGCCATGGCCGGGACCAGGGTGACCGCGGTCGCGCCGCTGCCGATCACCACCACCCGCTTGCCGGTGAAGTCGAGCCGCCGCGGCCAGTGCTGCGGGTGCACGAGCGTGCCGGCGTACCGCTCGACGCCGGGCAGGCGCGGCGTGTAGCCCTCGTCGTAGCGGTAGTAGCCGGAGTTGGTGAACAGGAACGCGCACGTGAGCGTCGTGTCCTCGCCGGTGTCGTCGCGGTGGGCGTGCACGGTCCAGCGGGCGGTCGTGCTGTCCCACTCGGCGCGCACCACCCGGTGGTGGAAGCGGATGTGCCGCTCCACGTCGTACTCGCGGGCGGTCTGCCGGACGTAGCGGCGGATCGACTCGCCGTCGGCGATCGCCTTCGGGTCGGTCCACGGCTTGAACGAGTAGCCGAGGGTGTACATGTCCGAGTCGGAGCGCACGCCTGGGTAGCGGAACAGGTCCCAGGTGCCGCCGATCGCGCCGCGGGCCTCCAGCACCGCGTAGGTCTTGCCGGGGCACTCGCGGTTCAGGTGGACGGCGGCGCCGACGCCGGACAGACCGGCACCGACGATGAGGACGTCGACGTGGTCGGAGGCCATCGCTTCTCCCGTTCTGCCCGCGGTGGACCGGACACTAGCCACCGCCACCGAGACCAGTCAACACCCTGTCGAGTGGAATCGACAGGGTGTTGACCAGGTGTACCATCGGCCCACATGAGCCCCGCCCGTACGCCGACCGGCGCCGCGCCGACCCGCGGGCGGCGGGCCGGCCGCTCCACCGGCGACGACCGGGAGGTGGCGATCCTCGCCACCGCCGAGCGGCTGCTGCGGGACCGGCCGTTCGGCGACATCTCCATCGACGACCTGGCCCGGGGCGCGGGCATCTCCCGGCCCACCTTCTATTTCTACTTCCCCTCCAAGGACGCGGTGCTGCTCACCCTGCTCGACCGGGTCACCGAGGAGGCCGACGCCGCCGCCGGCGACGTGCTGGACCGGCTCGCCGAGGACCCGCGCGCCAGGTGGCGGGAGTTGATCGCCCGGTTCCACGCGATCTTCGGCGGCCACCGGGACGTGGTGCTCGCCTGCGCCCAGGTGCGCGGCACCAACGCCGAGGTGCGGCGGCTCTGGGCCGAGGTGCTGGAACGCTGGGTACGCGCGGTGCAGGCCGCCGTCGAGGTGGAGCGCGCCCGCGGCGCGGCCCCGGACGGGCTGCCCGCCCGGGACCTCGCCATCGCGCTGAACTCGATGAACGAGCGGGTCTGGTACGCGACGTTCGCCGGGGACGGCCCGGCGGTGGCCGAGCGGGACGTGGTCGACGTGCTGCTCGACGTCTGGTTGACCGCGATCTACCGCACCACCACGCCACCTGTCACGCCGCCCGGGTGAACTCCATGGTCCAGTTGGTCTCCCAGGTGCGCTCGCCGTCGGTGGAGAACGCCTGCTCCCAGCGGCAGGAGGTGGGGGTGATCGCCGACCAGAGGAACCGGCAGCGCACCGGCCGCCCTTCGTCGGTGTCGTCGGCGAAGAACGTGCCGACGCCGTCGCTGAACCGGCCCACCACCGGCGGCAGCTCCAGCACCCCGCGCCGGCTGTTCATCCAGTAGATCGACCACAGCCCGGTCGCTGGGTCGAGGACCCGCACGGTGGAGCCGGAGAAGCCCCGGCTGGGGCAGCGCATCTCGTCGAAGCTGCCGGCGCCGTCGAAGAACGAACGCGCCTCGCTGACGCCGGCGAACTCGTCCCAGTCGTCGGCGCCGACGTGCCGCTGCCGCAGGCGCCGGTTTGTCACGTCCCAGGCGCCGACGAGGAAGTCGAAGTCGCCCATCAGCGGCCCACCGGCCCCTCGGCGCGCGCGTCGGCCAGGTAGCCGGCCAGGTCGGGCCGCTCTGGCGCGAGCACGTGCCGGATCCAGGCGAGCCGCTCGTGCTCCAGCACTCCCAGCTCCCAGACACACCCCACCCCGGGCCGGTCCAGGTCGACGAAGTGCGCCGGGTCGTCGTCCGGGCAGGCCAGCGCCGGTTGCCCGGCGATCGCGATCCGGCACTCGACGACGTTGTCGAAGAACCAGCTGTACGCAAGCAGGTACGCCCCGGTGTCCGCGCCCCGGTGCAGCACCGCCCAACTCGCCGGCGGGGTGCCGTCGGTCGGGGCGGGCAGCAGCGACGGCAGGTACGCGGACGCGGCGTCGACCACGTCCGGTTCGAGGCGACGCCGCGGCTGGTCGATGTGGTAGCGCTTGACGTGCCGGCCGGCGACCTCGACGGTCCCGGGCACGGTCAGCTCCTTGTCGTGGAAGGCCATGCCGGGGACCGTAGGGCCACTCCCCTGACAGCTAGTGTCAGCGGATGCGGGCGAGTCGACTCCTGTCCATCCTGCTGCTCCTCCAGGCGCACGGCCGGCTCACCGCCGCCGACCTGGCCGCCCGCCTGGAGGTGTCGGCGCGCACGATCTACCGGGACGTCGAGGCGCTGCACACCGCAGGCATCCCGCTGTACGGCGAGGCCGGGCACGCCGGCGGCTACCGGCTTGTCGACGGCTGGCGTACCCGGCTGACCGGGCTTACCGGCGAGGAGGCCGACCGGCTGCTCTTCGCCGGGCTGCCCGGGCCGGCCGCCGAGCTGGGCTACCAGTCGGTCGTGGCGGCCGTGCAGCTCAAGCTGCGTGCCGCGCTTCCCGCCCCGCTGGCCGACCGGGCGGCCCGGCTGGAGCAGCGCTTCCACCTGGACACGCCGGGCTGGTACTCCGACGGCGACCCGTCACCGCACCTGGCCGAGGCGGCCGAGGCGGTGTGGCGGGAACACCGGGTCCGGGTCCGCTACCGCGGCTGGCGCGGCGAGGTGACGCGGGTGCTGGAGCCGTACGGGCTGGTGCTCAAGGGTGGCCGCTGGTACGTGGTCGCGGCCCGGCCGGACCGCGCCGAGCCGGCCACCTACCGGGTCAACCAGATCCTCGACCTCACCCCGCTCGACGAGCCGTTCGACCGGCCGGAGTTCGACCTGCCGGCGTGGTGGCGGGCGCACGTGGTCGCGTTCCGGGCCGGGCTGCACCGGGACGAGGCCACCGTCCGGCTCTCCCCGGGCGGGCGGGCGCGGCTGCGGGAGATCGGCAGCGACGTGGTGGTCGCCGCCGCCGAGGCGTCCGCCGGCCCGCCCGACGCGGCGGGTTGGGTGTGGGCCGTCATCCCCATCGAGTCGCTCACCCACGCGCACGGCGACCTGCTGCGGCTCGGCGCCGACGTGGAGGTTCTCTCCCCCGCCGCGCTCCGCACCCGGCTGGCCGACACCGCCGCCGCCCTGGCCGCCGTCTACCACCCGCCCCGTTGATCAAGGAGCCCGCTGGCCCACCACCCGCACCCCACCCGCCCCGCCGATCATGAGGTTGCCGGCGACAATTCGGACGGCGGGCGCCGCCAGCTTCATGATCGCGGGGCGGCTGGGGTGCGGGTGGTGGGCCGGCGGAGAATGGACCGGGTGTCGGAGGGGGGCGGCGGATGACCGGTGAGCGCGAGGGGTGGGAGTTGCGGGCGGACTGCGCGCGCTGCGCGGGGGTCTGCTGCGTCGCGCCGGCGTTCGCCGCCTCGGCCGACTTCGCCATCGACAAGCCGGCCGGGCGGCCCTGCCCGAACCTGCGCCCCGACTCCCGCTGCGGCATCCACTCGGAGCTGCGGCAACGCGGCTTCCCCGGGTGCACCGTGTTCGACTGCTTCGGCGCCGGCCAGCACCTCACCCAGGGCACCTTCGCCGGCCGCGACTGGCGCACGGACCCGGCGACCGCACGGCGGATGTTCGACACGTTCGCCGTGCTGCGACCGCTGCACGAGTTGCTCTGGTATCTGACCGAGGCGGTGCGGCTCACCCCGCCCGGTCCGCTGCGCGACGACCTGGCCGCCGCGCTTGACGAGACCGGCCGGCTCACCGACGGCACCCCGGAGGAACTGCTCGCGGTCGACGCCGACGCGCACCGGGCCCGGGTCAACCGGCTGCTGTCGAGCGCCGGCGAGCAGGCCCGCGCCGGTCGGGCCGGACCGGACCGCCGGGGCGCCGTGCTGATCGGCGTGGACCTGCGCCGCGTCGCGTTGGCCGGGGCGAATCTGCGCGGCGCCACCCTGATCGGGGCGGACCTGCGCGGGGTACGGCTCGGCGCCGCCGACCTGACCGGGGCCGACCTGCGCGGCGCGGACCTGCGCGGCGCCGACCTCGGCGAGTGCCTGTTCACGCACCAGTCCCAACTCGACGCCGCCCGCGGCGACCACCGCACCGTCCTGCCGCCCGGCCTGCGCCGCCCCACGCACTGGCCCCTGCCCCCAACCCCAACCCCCACCCGCACCCCCACCGCGCCCCGCCCACCCCGCCGCCGCCCGGCCCACCACCCCCGCCCCCACCACCCCCGTTGATCAAGGAGTTCGCCTCTCGAGAACGCGCCCCCTCGACGTGAACCCCTTGATCACCGATCCCGTCCCCCTGCGGCTGTCACCGGTGCTCCGGGTTCAAGATCTACGGCGGTGACGTCGATCTTGGACTTGTGGCACCTCCGATACCTGCCCTTAACGGACATACCCTGGCACCACAAATCCAAGATCGACGAAACGACCCCAGACAGGCGGGTGGGTGGGTGGGTGGGTGGGGTTTTGGTGGGGGTGGGGTGGGTAGGCGGCGGCGGGAACAGTCGAGGGGGACGGGGGCGGACCGGTGGGATATCGGGCACGTGACGGCGCGGAACCCGTCGACCCGGCGCACGCCGAGGACGCGGCCGGACAGGCCCGGCTGGTGCAGGTGCCGGCGGACACCGAGGTGCCGGCCGCCGAGCCGGACGTGCCCGCACCGGACGAGGTGACCGAGGACGACGGGTCCGGGATGGCCGGCGGAGCGTCCGGCAGCAGCTCGGGCGGCTCGTCGATGCCGACGCACCCGGACGCGGCCCGCTGAACGTTTGCCGCCACCGGATGCGGGCAGGAGTGCGACATGACCAGTGAAGAGTCCTTCGGCCGCGCCGCCGGCGACGAACCCGACGGCGCCACCGCCTACGAGGCGTCCCTGCGCCCGCCGGGCGAATCCCTGCACACCACTGACGACAGCGGCGACGACTTCGCCGACCTGCCGGCCGAGGACCGGCGCTCGGCGCGGGACACCAGCCGGGCCGGCTACGACGTGGACGCCGTCTCCGGCACCGCCGACCCGGCCGACGGGCCGGAGGAGATCGAGGAGGGCCGCCCGCTGCGGTGAGCCGCCGGCGTGCGCGGGGTGGCCGGTGAACCGCCGCCCCGCGCCTCGCTCATCCCCCGGTTGGCGAGCGCGTCGGCGCGTTCGTTCTCCGGATGGCCGTTGTGGCCCTTCACCCACAGCCAGGTGACGTCGTGCCGGGCGCACGCGGCCTCCAACCGCTGCCACAGGTCGGCGTTCTTCACCGGCTGCTTCGCGGCGGTGACCCAGCCGTTGCGCTTCCACCCGTTCAGCCACCCGGTGATGCCGTTACGCACGTAGGTGCTGTCGGTGTGCAGCCGCACGGTCACCGGACGGGTCAGGCTCTCCAACGCCTCGATCGCGGCGGTCAACTCCATCCGGTTGTTCGTGGTGGAGGCCGCCTCGCCACCGCACAGCTCCCGCTCGTGCCCGCCCCAACGCAGCACCGCGCCCCAGCCACCGGGCCCGGGATTGCCGCTGCACGCGCCGTCGGTCCAGATCTCCACGACCCGGCCGGTCTCCGCCTCCGCCATGCCCGGCAACCTACCGGGTACGCCGCCGCGCGGGACCACCCGACCCGCGACGCCCGGCTACCGTGCCACCCATGACCGCGCCCCCGCCGTTCACCACCCTCTGCAACTTCCGTGACCTGGGCGGCTGGCGTGCCGCCGACGGCCGCACGGTCGCCCGGGGCCGGCTCTACCGCTCCGACTCCCTCGCCAAGCTCACCGGCGACGACCTGGAACGCTTCGCCGCGCTCGGCGTCCGCACCGTGATCGACCTGCGCTACCCGTGGGAGATCGCCGAGCGCGGCCGGGCGCCGGAGAGCCTCGGCGTGACCTGGCACAACCTGAGCATCGAGCACCGCCCCTACGTCCAGGCCGACATCGACCCGGACGTGGATCCATGGCGCTACCTGGCCGACAGGTACGCCGAGGTGGCCGAGGACGGCGTGGCGGAGCTGCGCCGGGCCGTGGAGGTGATCGCCCACGACGAGCAGCCGCTCGTGTTCCACTGTGCCTCCGGGAAGGACCGCACCGGGCTGCTCGCCGCACTGGTGCTGGCCCTGCTCGGCGTGGACACCGACCAGATCGCGGCGGACTTCGCGCTCACCGAACGGGCCACCGGGGCGCTTGTCGCGGAGTGGCGGGACCGCAACGGCGGCGCGACGCCGGGCTGGCCGGCGTACGGTCGGGCGCCCGCCGAACTCATCCGGCTGGTGCTGGCCGAGCTGGTCGCCGCGCACGGCTCGGTGCGCGGATACGTCACCGGGCGACTCGGGGTGGGCGAGGAGACGATCGCCGCGCTGCGCGCCCGCCTGCTCACCGACGACGAAAAACCGCGCGACGCCGACGCGGCGCTCTGGCAGGCTCCCTGACCGTGGACAACCGGTGGAACGGCCTGCGGGCCGACGTGCGCGCGACGATCGACGACCTGGTGACCTCCGGGCGGGAGGCGGGCGTGCAGGTGGCCGCCTACCTCGACGGCGCGCCGATCGTCGAGGAACACGCCGGCCTCGCCGACACCGACGCCGGTCGGCCGATGACCGCCGACACGCCTGTGCACGCGGTCTCCACCGGCAAGGGCCTCACCGCCACCGTCGCGCACGTGCTGGCCGAGCAGGGCCGCCTCGACCCCGACCTGCCGCTGGCCCGGGTGTGGCCGGAGTTCGCCCGCAACGGCAAGGACGGCATCACGCTGCGGCACGTGCTCACCCACACCGCCGGCCTGCCCGCCCTGCCCGCCGACATCACCCCCGCCGACTTCACCGACTGGTCCCGGATGTGCGACCTGCTCGCCGACGCGAAACCGTTGTGGGCGCCCGGCGAGCGGCTGGCCTACCACGCCTGGACGTGGGGCTGGCTTGTCGGCGAGGTGGTCCGCCGGGTCACCGGAAAGCCGATCTCCCAGGTGCTCGCCGAGGAGGTGGCCGGGCCGCTCGGCGTCGACCGGGAGCTGTTCCTCGCCGTACCGGAGGCGGAGCTGCCCCGGCTGGCCCGGCTGGAGGACGCCGGCCTGTCCGCGATGATGACCTGGGCCGGCGCCAACCTGCCGCACTTCGACGCGGTCGCCCCGCCCGCGGTCCGTCCGGACGCGACGATCGGCGGCAACCCGGCGGTGCTCCGCGCCGACGTGCCGTCGGTCGGCACGATGAGCGCCCGCGCGGTGGCCCGGATGTACGCGGCGCTGCTCGGCCCGGTCGACGGGGTCCGGCTGATCTCCCCCGACCGGCTGCGCGCCGTGTCCGCGCCCGCGGTACGCGCGCAGGAGTGGGTGTTCGGGCAGGAGAGCACGTTCGGGCTCGGTTACGCGGTCGACGACGACGGGTCGTTCGGCACCGCCGGCAGCGGCGGCAGCCTCGCGTTCGCGTATCCGGAACTGGGGTTGACGGTGGCGGCGGTGCGCAACCGGCTCGGCGCGGGCGACGGTGACCCGATGGAACGGCTGCGGGTGCTGGTGCGCGACCGGGTCGCCGCCGCCAACGCCTAACGGCGCAGCCGGGCGCGCAGCCGGCCGGCGGCGTCACCGAGCACCGCGCCGGTCATCGGCAGCAACGGGCTGGACCGCATCACCGCCAGGTCCTCGACCGGGCTGGTGACGCCGTCGAGGAAGCGCAGCACCCGCTCCGGCGGGTTGCGGTCGAACAGCCGCTCGAAGAACTCCACCCCGCCGACGTGCCCCCGGTCCAGGGCCCGCAACGCCACCGCGTCCATCCACAGGTGCCGACCCGGGTACGCGGGCAGGGGCACCGGCGGGCGGCCCGCCGCGACGGCCCGGGCCACCTGGTCGGCCTGGCGGAGCATGGCGGAGAACGTGAACCCGGTGGACGGCCGGGTCGCCCCACCGGCGGTGCCCAAACGCACCACGCGGCGGCTCGGGCGGGCCACGAACGGGCCGTCGGTCATCGGGATCACCCCGTTCTCCACCTCCCGCACCCGCAGCGCGGAAAGGTCCAGCCCGAGCAGCCCGGCGTAACCGCGCAGCGCCGCGTCGTAGCCGGCGTCGTCGAGCACCGCCGGCCCGAACTCGGTGTACTCCACGAGCGCGAACCGGTCGTCGACAGGCAGCACGTACCCGAAGGACACCCCGCGCTCCGGCTGCGGGGTGCGGAAGTCCATCAGCACCGCCCGGCCCGGGTCGAACGTCGGCTTCTCGGCCGCCAGCCACCACCCCCGGAAGTGCTGCAACCAGCTCGTCCGCCCCGGCCGTGCCGGCGGGCGGGGCCGGGAGTCGAGCACCCAGCCGGCCCGCGCCAACACCCCACCGGCGGGGTCGTGCACGGTCACCCGGTCACCGTCGTCGCGCACCTCCCCCGCCGCCGCGCCGATCCGCACCGCGCCCAGCCGCCGTTCCGCCTCGGCAGCCCGGTCGTAGACCGGGGCGGAGCGGAGCATGGCGTACCGCAGCGGGTCCAACGGCAGGACGCGGCGGCCCGCCGCCGTCACCACCTCCACCCGCGACCAGCTCGCGCTCAGCAGCGGGTCGAGGTCGCCGCCGGGCGTGCCCCAGAACGCCCAGGTGCGGTCCTGGCCGCGCTTGCGCACCGGATCCACCACGGCCACCCGCACGCCGCTCACCCGGTGCCGGTCCAGGGCGGCCAGGACCAGGGAGGCGGCGCCACCGCCGCCGACAAGCGCGAGGTCGACGTCGACCGGGTAGGAAGCGGACACCCGCCCACGCTGTCACACCGGCGGGTCGCGCCACCGGGGACCCCGCCGCGTAGATTCGGCGGCATGACGGGGGCGCCGCTGCGGGTCGGGTTGCTGGGGTACGGGACGGCCGGGCGGGTGTTCCACGCCCCGCTGATCGCCGCCACCACCGGGCTGCGGCTGGACACGGTGGTGACCCGCGACCCGGGGCGGCGCGCGCAGGCCCAGGCCGACCACCCCGACGCCCGGGTCGTCGACGACGCCGACCACCTGTGGCGGGCCGCCGACGCGCTCGACCTGGTGGTGGTGGCCGCGCCCAACCGGCAGCACGTGCCGCTGGCCCGGGCCGCAGTGGCCGCCGGCCTGCCGGTGGTGGTGGACAAGCCTGTCGCACCGACCGCCGAGCAGGGCCGCGCGCTGCTCGACGAGGCCACCACCGCCGGGGTGCCGCTGACGGTGTTCCAGAACCGGCGCTGGGACGGCGACTACCGCACCGTGCGCCGCCTGGTCGACTCCGGCGAGCTGGGCCGGGTGACCCGGTTCGAGTCGCGGTTCGAGCGGTGGCGCCCGGCGGTCAGGCCGGGCTGGCGGGAGAGCGCCGCACCCGGCGAGGCCGGCGGCGCGCTGTTCGACCTCGGCGCCCACCTGATCGACCAGGCGGTGCACCTGTTCGGCCCGGTGGAGCACGTCTACGCCGAGGTGGACCGGCGGCGGCCCGGCGCCGAGGTCGACGACGACGCCTTCGTCGCGCTCACCCACACCCGCGGCGTGCGCTCCCACCTGTGGATGGGCGCGGTGACCGCGCAGCTCGGCCCCCGCTTCCGGGTGCTCGGCGACCGGGCCGCGTACACCGGTTGGGGCCTGGACCCGCAGGAGGCCGCGCTGCGCGACGGCCGGCGGCCCGGCGAACCCGGCTGGGGCGCGGTCGGCCCGGAGCGGTACGGGCGGCTGGGCGCCGACGGCGACCTGCGCGCCGTGCCCACCGAGCCGGGCTGCTACCCCGACTTCTACGCCCGGGTGGCGGCGGCGCTGCGCGACGGCGCGCCGATGCCCGTCGACCCGGCCGACGCGGTGGCCGTGGTCGAGCTGATCGAGCTGGCGCACCAGGCCGCGGCGCAGGGCGTCACCCTGCCGGTGCCCCCGCTGCGCTGACCGCTACCCGGCCACCGGCGCGGGCGCGGGCGGCGTCGGCTCGGCGTACGCGGCGGCCACCGTCGCCCGGTCGAACACCCGCCACGTCGCGACGCTCACCGCGACCGCCACCACGAAGCCCACCCAGTACGGCGCGGTGATCCCGAACCGGGCCGCCAACACGCCGCCGAGCAACGCGCCGACGCAGTTGCCGCCGGCCGCGACGAACAACGTCGTGCTGCCCACCCGGCCCATCAGCGCCGGCGGGGTGAGCCGCTGCCGCAGCGAGTTCGCCACCATGTTCCACAACGCGCTGTGCACCCCGAACGCGAACAACGCGAGCCCGACCACCGCCGCGCTGCGCGACGCGGCCAACGCCAGGTGCAGGCCGGCCTCGACCAGCAGGCCCACCCGCACCGTCCAGGTGGCGGTGATGGCGGCGATCAACCGGTCACCGACGACCGAGCCGAGCAACCCGCCCACCGCCATGCAGGTGAACAGCACGCCGTAGCCGACCGAACCGAGACCCAGCCGCTCGGTCGCCAGCAGCACCAGCACCGCGATCGCCGCGGTGAGCGTGACGTTGAGCAGCCCGATCAGCAGCGCCATCGTGCGCAGCAGCCGCTGCGACCGCAGCCACCGGAACCCCTCCGCGACCTCCGCCCGCACCGAACGCCGTTCGCCGCGCGCCGGCGCGCCCCGGTAGGTCCCGGCGAGCAGGCCGACAAGGACGGCGCTGAGCGCGTACGTGCCGGCGTTGAGCGCGAACGGCGCCGCCGCCGCAAGCACGAACAGGAAGCCGCCGAGCGGGCCGGCGACCATGTTCTGCGTCACCTGGGTGCCGCCGCTCAGCCAGCCGTTGGCCCGTTCCAGCCGGGACCGGGGCACCACCGCCGGCAGCACCGCCTGGGCGGCGGTGCGGAACACCACCTCACCGGTGTTCACCACGAACAGCACCAGGTAGAGCAGCACGACGCCGGCCCGGTCGGCGAGCATCGCCGTGGCAAGCACGGCCAGCGCCCCGACGCGTACCCAGTCGATGAGCACCATCAGCCGGCGCCGGTCCACCCGGTCCGCCAACACACCGCCGGGCAGGGCGAACAGCAGCCACGGCAACCAGGACACCGCCGCGCCGGCGGAGACCACGAGCGGGTCGTCGGTGCGCGACGCCACGTAGAGCGGGGCGGCCACGGTGGCCATGCCGCTGCCCAACGCCGACAGCGTGCTCGCCGTCCACAGGCGGGCGAAGCGCCCGCCGAGCCGTTCCCCCGTCACGACGAGGCAAGCTACCAGCGCGGGCGCCCCCCGCCGAGCGGTTTAAGGAGGGGCCCCCGCTTAACGCATCGTGCATAGGAGGGGGCCCCTCTTAACACCGTCGGGCCAGCACCGCCGGAGCGTCAGGACCGGCGCGCGTCCCGCGCAGCTCGGTCGGGCTCCTCGGGGGCGGGAATCGGCAGCGCGACCGGGTCGGCCGGGCCGCCCGCCGTAAGCGAGTGCGCCGGTGCCGGCCGGTCCACCGCCGGTCGCCGCGAGTGCAGCCGACCCTGGCCGGCCGGACCGTTGCGGCGGGACACCTCGACCGTCACCATCCGGATCGGCGCGGGTGGCGGGGTGAACCCGGGTACGCCCCAGCGCAGCCAGATCGGGATCCGCCCGGCCCCGGCCTCGGCCAGCAGCTTCTCCACGGTGCGTCGACGATCGGTGTGGTCGACCTCGACGACGACCGGCGGACGGGCCGGCCGCGCGCAGGCGACGTCGAGCACCGACTGCCGCCCGGACAGCGGCGGCGGCAACGGCAGCACGCTCGCCGCCCGGCGGTAGACCCGCCAGCCCTCGCCGGACGCCCACTCGACCACGGCGTCGACGAGCCGAGCGGTCACCTGGTCGGTGGTCAGATCCACGAAGGTCAGCCCGGCGAGTCGGTGCGCGAGGGACGCGGCCACCCGCTCGCCGTCCTGACCCAGATCCATGCCGGCAGGCTAGCGCGCGACCGCGCCGCCGGGACCGGGCCGGCCGGGTCGAGCAGCTTCCCAGCGGCGTGCGGCAGCAGGGCCGCCAGGGCCGGGACCGCTGGTCACCGGGTGTTCAGGCGGGCGGCCTGGCGGATCAGGTGGTCGCGTTCGGCGAGGTTGGTGGCCTTTCCGGCGGCCTCGGCGTAGACCCGGGCGGCCGTCTCCGGGTTGCCGTCACGTTCGTGCAGGTACGCCGCCACCGCCGCGTACCGGGGCAGCGTCTCGTCCAACTCGGCGAGCGCCGCCAGCCCGGCCCGGGCGCCGTCCGCCTCCCCGACCGCAACCGCGCGGTTGAGCCGGACGACCGGGTTGTCGGTGAGGCGGACCAACTCGTCGTACCACTCGACGATCTGCACCCAGTCGGTCTCCGCGGCGGTGGGCGCGTCGGCGTGCAGGGCCGCGACGGCGGCCTGCGCCTGGAACTCGCCCAGCCGGTCCCGGGCCAGGGCCCCCTGCAGGATCTCCACGCCCTCGGCGATGAGACTCGTGTCCCAGCGGCGGCGGTCCTGCTCGGCCAGCGGCACCAGACCGCCGTCGGGGCTGGTCCGGCTGGCCCGGCGGGCGTGGTGCAGCAGCATGAGGGCGAGCAGCCCGGCCACCTCGGGATGGTCGATGGCGGCCGTGAGCTGGCGGGTGAGCCGGATCGCCTCGGCCGCGAGGTCGACGTCGCCGGAGTAGCCCTCGTTGAAGACCAGGTAGAGTACGCGCAGCACGGTCGCGACGTCGCCGGGCCTATCGAACCGTACGCCGGAGACGGTGCGCTTGGCCCGGCTGATCCGCTGCGCCATGGTCGCCTCGGGCACCAGGTATGCCTGGGCGATCTGGCGGGTGGTGAGCCCGCCGACGGCGCGCAGGGTGAGCGCGACCGCCGACGACGGGGTCAGCGACGGATGCGCGCAGAGGAAGTAGAGCCGCAGCGTGTCGTCCGCCCCGGACACCGGCCCCCGCGCCGGCTCCTCGTCGACGAGGTCCTCCCGCCGACGCCGGGCGGCGTCGGCGCGAGCCATGTCGAGGAACCGGCGCCAGGCGACGGTGACCAGCCACGCCTTCGGCTCGCGCGGCGGGTCGGCCGGCCACACGCGGAGCGCTTCGACAAGCGCGTCCTGCACGGCGTCCTCGGCCGCCGCGAAGTCAGCTCCGCGGCGGACGAGGACACCGAGAACGCCAGGCGTGAGGCTGCGCAGCATCACGTGGTCCATCGGATCAGTTCACTCCGTGATGGTGGGCGGCTCGGTCAGGAACGGGCGCAGCTCCAGCCACTCGTGGATCGGCCGGCCGCCCTGCCCCGGCGCGGCGGACAGCTCCGCGGCCAGTTCGAGGGCGCGCTCGTAGCTGTCCACGTCGATCACCATCCAGCCGGCGATGAGGTCCTTCGTCTCGGCGAACGGGCCGTCGGTGACCGGTGGGCGCCCCTCCCCGTCGTAGCGGACGAACGTGCCCTCCGGGGAGAGCGCCTGGCCGTCGACGAACTCGCCGGACTTCTCCAGGCGGGCCGCGAAGTCGTTCATGTACTGCACGTGCGCCGTGACCTCCTCCGGCGTCCACCGGTCCAGCATCGGCATGTCGGTGATCGGCTTCGGGCCGCCGCGGTAGTGCTTCAGCAGCAGGTACTTCGCCATGGTGCTTCTCCTCGGTACGGGTGCGACCCATTCTGGCCGCGTTCGGACCGGGGACGGAGCCGGCCCACGGTTCTCGACATCCCGAGCAGAAAAATTTCGGGAGCTGGCCGACGACCGGACCGGTGAGTGAGGCACAGCCTCTACGGCGTCCTAGGAGGCTAGTTGTATGACCTCGATCGAAGCCGCCCACCCCCGTCGCGGGCGGTTCCGAGTCGACCCGCCCGGCGGGCGGCCGGTCAGCGGGCGGCGGTACGCCGCAGGCCGGGCACCAGCACCGCGCCGGCGAGCAGGTGCAGGACCACGAGCGTCACCGTGGCCGCCCGGCCCACTCCCCCGGACAGCGGCCCGAGCAGGGACAGCAGCAGCACAAGCGCCGCGACCACGGTCCAGATGGTCCGCGCCCGCCCGGTGAACCGCTCCAGCAGGGCCAGCAGCGCCCAGCCGGCCAACCCGGCGAGCACCGTGCTGACCGCCACGGCCACCGGCGTGACCCGCTGCTCGGCGTCGCCACTGCGGGCGGTCAGCTCCACGCCGGCGAGCGGCACCGCGACCGCCCAGCCCAGCAGTGTGGCGGCGGTGGCGGCGAGCACGGTGAGCAGTCGGTCGCGGCGGCGGGCCGGACGGACGGTGGCGCTCGGCATCGTGGTTTCCATCGGTGCGTACCTCCGGTGTGGCGGAATCAACTGCGGAAGACGCTAGGGCCGGCGGGGCGTCGCGCGGATCGCGCCGGCGGCCGGTTCCCGGGTCCGTCCCGGGAACCAGGGCCGGGCCACATCTCCGTCTCGCGGCCGATGAGGTCAAGCGGGGCGGCAACCTAGCATCCAGGGCATGAAGTGCCTGTCCCGGACCCGGTTCCTGCTGGTGCTCGACGGCGGCATCGCCGCGGCCTGTCTCGGCGTGTCGCTGCTCGTGCTGCTGACCTCGGACGTCGGCCCGGCCACCCCGGGCGGGACCGCCGTCGCGGTCGGCCTGGCCGTGTTGCAGGCCAGCTGCCTGCTCTGGATCCGGCGCCGACCCGGGTACGCCCTCGCGGTGGCCGCGCTCGCCGGCGTCGGCCTGGAGGCGCTCTGCCCGACGCTGGGCTGGCTCGGTCTGGTGGCCGCGCCGCTGTCCTACGTCGCCCGGCTGCGACCGCCGCGGTTCTCGCTCGTCGCTCTCGGGGTGCTTGTGGCGCCCACGCCGTGGAAGCTCGTCACCGGCGGCTGGCGGGACATGCTGCTCGCGGTGACCGCGCTCGGCCTGAGCTGGTCGATCGGCGAACTGCTCCGCGCCCAGGCGCAGCGGCGCTGCGAGTGGGAGCGGCAGGTGCGCGCCACGGAGCGGGAGCGCATCTCCCGCGAGCTGCACGACGTGGTCGCCCATCACGTGGCGGTGATCGCCGTGCAGGCCGTCGCCGCCGAGGACATCTTCGACCAGCAGCCGGCGCAGGCCCGCGCCGCGCTCGGCTCGATCAACGCGGCGGCCCGGTCGGCACTGACCGAGCTACGGGCGATGCTGCACGCGCTTACCGCTGACGACGGCTCCGACCCGGACGGGCCGCAGCCGGGGCTGGCGCAGCTCGACGCGCTTGTCGACGCCGTCCGCGCGGTGGGGTTGCCGGTGACGCTCCGCCGGGAGGGCGACGGCGAGGCGCTGCCCGGCGGGGTGCAGCTGTCCGCGTACCGGATCGTGCAGGAATCGCTTACCAACGCGCTGCGGCACGGGCACGCGACCCGCGCCGACGTCGACGTCCGCTACGGCGACGGGATGCTGCGGCTGGAGGTGGTCAACGACGGCTCGACGCCGGCCCGCCGGCCCGGGGCGACCGGCGGACGCGGCATCGTCGGCATGCGGGAACGGGCCCGCCTGCTCGGTGGCACGCTCGACGCCGACCCGCTGCCGGCCGGCGGTTTCCGGGTACGCGCGCAACTCCCGGTGCGGGCGGTGATCCGGTGAACGTGCGGGTGGTGGTCGCCGACGACCAGGAGCTGATCCGCGCCGGGCTGCGGATGGTCCTCGACGCCCGGCCCGACCTGACCGTGGTCGGGGAGGCGGCGGACGGCGTCGAGGCGGTCGCGGTGGCGACGCGTACCCGGCCCGACGTGGTGCTGATGGACGTGCGGATGCCCCGGCGGGACGGTATCGCCGCGACCCGGGACCTGGTGGCCGCCGGCAGCCCCGCCCGGATCGTCATGCTCACCACGTTCGACGTCGACGAGCACGTCTACGCCGCGCTGCGCGCCGGGGCGAGCGCCTTCCTGCTCAAGGACACCCGTCCGGCCGATCTGGCCGAGGCGGTGCGGGTGGTGGCCGGGGGTGAGGCGCTGCTGGCGCCGACGGTGACGCGGCGGCTGCTGGACCGGTTCGCCGACCGGCTGCCCGGCCCGGCCCCCACCGCCGACCGGGCGCTCGCGGCGTTGACCGCCCGCGAGCGGGAGGTGCTCACGCTCACCGCGCGCGCACTGTCCAACGCGGAGATCGCCGCCCGGCTGCACCTGAGCACCGCCACCGTGAAGACACACGTCTCGGCGATCCTCACCAAGCTGGGCCTGCGGGACCGCATCCAGGCGGTGGTCCTCGCCTACGACACCGGGCTGGTCCGGCCGGAACCGCCGGCCGGGTGAGCCGCACACACCACGACTACGGGGGTACGACATGACCGACCTGACGCTGCGCCGCACCGGCCGCCGACTGTGGACGCTGACGGCGGGGACCGCGCCGCGCGGGACGCTGCACGCCGGCCGTGGCCTGGTCCGCGCCGACGCGACCACGTCCGAGGGCGCCTGGCCGTTGCGCGCACAGGGCCGATGCCGCCTGCGGATCATCGCCGGGCCGGCCGACGCGCCGCTGCTCGAACTGGAACCGCCGGCGGCGCGGTTGTCCGGTGTGGACACCCCCGTCGGGTGGCGGACCACGCGCGGGTTCCGGCGGTACGAGGGTGCGCTGACCGGGCCCGGGGGAACCGTCACCGCGCGCACGTCGGGTCGGCCGGGCGCCCCGGTCGACGTCGAGGTCACCGGGCGGCATCCGGACCTCGTCGTCCTCGCCGTCTGCTTCGCCCTGTTGAGCCGGCGGAGCCGGGACCGCCGGATCGCCCTGTGGTCGGCGGCGCTCAGCCCGCACGGGACGTCCTGACGTCTGTCCGGTCTCATCCTCGACGTGCCGGCATGTCCGTCGTCGGGTGGCGGGAGGGGGAACACCGGACGGCAACGAAGATTTCTCAATTACCCCCAGTGACCGCCGCAACCCTCCTAGTGTTGGCCACACCGGTGCTAGTCACGGAGTTGGCCACCCGAACGACGTCCCACGCAGACAGCGGACGAAATGTGAGGGAAGACGCGGATGAAGGCACAGTCATTTCTCGGCACGGCGGCGGTCGGCGTGGGCCTCGGCGCACTGCTGCTACCGGCCGCCGCGCTGGCGGACACCAGAGTCTCACCCGCCACCACCCCGGTCGGCGGCACGGTCGTGCTCACCACCACGTGCAACCCGAAGGCCGGTGACGCGATCTTCCGGGTCACCGGGCCGGACCGCGACCAGAACGTCAGGTCCACCACTGCCGCCGCCGGCGGCGGCCTGAGCGCCGAACTCTTCACCGCCGGGTTCACGCTCGGCACGTACACGGTGGCCGCTACCTGCGGCGACGGCAGCGACGGCGGCAGCGCCACGTTCACCGTCACCCCGATCGGCGGCGCGCAGGCCGGCGCCGGCGGCCGGGACGGCGACACCGGCGTGCTTGTCGCGGGCGGCGCGCTCGCCGCCGGCGCGCTCGCCGGCGGAGCGTACGTGCTGGTCCGCCGCCGGCGACGGGCGGGCGCCACGGCCTGAACGGCACGCCGAGCGGGTCGCCCGCGCCGGTCCACCCGGCGCGGGCCCCCGCGTCCACGTCGGAGGGAGGCCGGATCGGTGTCCTCGTCCCACCGCCGCGCAGGCGGGCCGTCGCGGGCCCGCACCGCCGCCGTGGTCACCGCCGTCACCCTCGCCGCCGCCGCCGGCGCCGGGCTGGTCTCGGCCGGTCTCGGCAGCACCTCGGCGTCGCCGCCGCAACCCGGCGTGTCCGCCGCGCCGGCCACCGAACGCCCCGGCACCGCCGGCCCGACGCTCCCCCGCTCGACGCCCGCCCGGGTGGTCATTCCCCGCATCGGCGTGGACGCCGAGATCGTGCCGGTCGCCACCGACAACGGCGCGTTGGAGGTACCGCCGCTGGAACGCCCCGAGGTCGCCGGCTGGTACCGTCCCGGCCCCGCGCCCGGCCAGGCCGGCAACGCGGTGCTGGTCGGGCACGTCGACACGCAACGCGGCCCGGCGGTCTTCTTCGACCTCGGCCGGCTGCGCCCCGGCGACACCGTCCGGGTGGTCCGCGCCGACGGCCGGACCGCGGCGTTCATCGTGGACGGCGTCGGGACGTACCCCAAGGACCGCTTCCCCACCGAACGGGTGTACGGCGGCGGCGCGGCGGCCCGGCTGCGCCTGATCACCTGCGGCGGGCGGTTCAACCCGCGTACCGGCAGCTATCCCGACAACATCGTGGTCTTCGCCACCGCCGCCCGCTGACGCCGGCCGGACACCGCCGCACCCCCGGCGGGCCGTACGGTAGGCCGTCGGTTTCCCGGCGGGTGGAGGTGCGCGGTGGACCGGTTCCGGTGGCGGCAACGCATGCCCGGCCTCGTCCGGCGGCTGCTCGGGCGCGCCCGGGAGGCGGACACGCCACGGCAGCGGCGGGTGAATCCGGACGCGATGGTCGACTGCGCGGTCTACGTGGCCGGCCGGCGGGAACCCGGCCGGCCGCACTACGCCGACGCGTACGCGCAGGTCCGCCGCCGGCGGCGTACCTTCGTGTGGCTCGGCCTGCACGAGCCGGGCGCGGCGGTGATGGCCGCGGTCGGGCGGACGTTCGGGCTCGACGAGACGGCGGTGGAGCAGGCGCTCACCGACGGCCAGCGACCCACCGTGCGGCGCCACGGCGACGTGACGCTGCTGGTGCTGCGCAGCGCCGGCTACGTCGAGCACGCCGAGCTGACCGCCACCTCCGAGGTGGTCGACACCGGGGACGTGCTGGTGTTCCTCGGCGACCGGTTCGTGCTGACCGTCCGGCACGGCGCCACCGGCGCGCTCGCCCCGGTCCGCGCGGAGCTGCAACACCGCCCGGGGTTGCTTGCCGACGGCCCGTGGGCGGTGGCGTACGCGGTCTGCGCCCGGATGGTCGAGCTGTACCTGGAGGTCGCCGAGCACCTGGAACGCGACCTGGAGCGGGTTGAGGAGAGCGTCTTCGCCCGTGGGCACGGCGCCGACATCGGGCACCTCTACCAGCTCAAACGGGAGGTGGTGGAGTTCAAGCGGGCGGTGCTGCCGCTTGCCGCGCCGCTACGCGCTCTGCTGGACTCGCCCGACGGCGGTCCCCCGCCCCGGGTGCGCCACCGGTTCACCGCCGTCGCAGACGGGCTGGCCCGCGCGGTGGAGCGGATCGGCGCCTACGACGAGCTGCTCACCTCGCTCGTCCAGTCCCGGCTGGCGCAGCTCGCCGTGACGCAGAACGACGACATGCGCAGGATCGCGTCGTGGGCGGCGATCGCGGCGTCGCAGACCGCGGTGGCCGGCGTCTACGGGATGAACTTCGCGCACCTGCCGGAGCTGCACTGGCGGTACGGCTACGGCTTCGCGCTGCTGCTCATGGCGACGCTCGCGGTCACCCTGCACCGGCTGTTCCGCCGCTCCGGCTGGCTCTGACCGGCAGGACGCTGTCGAGGCCCTCCTCGAACAGCAGGTCGTCGCTCCATCGGGTGTCGTCGAGGTGACCGGCGGCGGCAAGCGTCGGATAGGCGTCCGCGCTCGCGGCGACGTGGGCGCGGGCCGCCGCCCTCGCCTCGGGATCCGCGGTCCGGCGCCACGTGGCCTCGGTAAGCGAGGCGCCGATGACGAAGTTGGCAAGGACCCGGGTGGCCACCGCGAGCCGACGCCCACGACAGCCGCCACGCACCAGCGCCGCCTGCAGGAACTCGGTGCGGGCCAGGACGTTGGGCCCGAGCATCGGTCGTCCGACCAGCCCGGGCGCCCAGGGGTGCTCCAGCATGGCGGCGCGCCATCCCCGGACGAGGGCGCGGACGTCGTCCGCCCAGTCCTCGCTCGCCTCCGGGATCGGCACGTCACCGAAGATCCGGTCGACGGCCAGGTCGAGCACGTCGTCCTTCGTCGTCACGTGCCAGTACAACGCGGTCGCCGTCACGTCGAGCCGCAGGGCGAGGCCGCGCATGGTCAGGCCCTCGGCGCCGTCCCGGTCGAGGAGGTCCACCGCGGCGTCCACGATGCGTTCGAGGGTCAGCGGTGGTTTGCGCCGCGCACGGGACGGCTCCCCACGTAGCCACACCGGCGAGCGTCCACGGCTGTCCACGACGCCATCCTAAACCGATGGACACGAAACTTAACGTCGTTAAGCTGGCCTGACGAAGGAGGTCCGGTCATGCCTCTGCTGCGCGTCCATCTCGACACCGACCGCACGACCGCCCGCCGCGTGCTGCAACTGCACCAGCACGGCGGCGTCCACCACGAGTCGCGGGAGGCGGCCCGCGAACAGGTGTGGCGTCAGGGCCGCACACCCGCCGGTGACCCGGTCTTCGTCGGCATCACCAACGGCCGTCGCAACGTGCAACTGCTCTACGACGTCGAGGTCTACTCCGACGCCGTCCCGTGAACGCCCGGCCCGGACGCCCCTCAGCCGGGTCCCGGACGCCCCTCAGCCGGCGAGGTCGGCCAGCTCGGCGTCGAGCAGCTCGGCCAGCAGCGCCACCCGCCCCGGGTCCGTCTCCACGGTGATGGCACGGCTGGGCATCTCCACGGTCATCAACAGATAGAGATGCAGGCGGTAGAGGCCGAGCCGCCGCCGCACCCCCGCGTCCCACGGGAACGGCGCCACCGTCCGGTACGCGCGCACCAACGGGTCGTCCGGCTCGTCCTCCGCCCGGCGGAACAGCAGCGGCGAGACCAGATCCAGCAGCGGGTCGCCCCACAGGTGCCGTTCGCCGTCGACCAGGCCGCTGAGCCGTGGCGTGCCGTCCGGACCCTCGACGGCCAGCACGTTGCCGGCCCAGCCGTCGAAGTGCAGCAGCGCCGGACGGCGGACCCCGTCGAGGACGGCGGCGTGCCGGGCGACCAACTCCCGGATCCGGGACGCCGGCGCGGGCAGCGGCACCGACCAGTCCGCCGCGTCGGCGAGCAGATCGTCCACCATCGCGGCGTACGCCTCGCGCCAGGTGGGCGCGGCGGCGCGACCGCCGTCGTAGCCGTACCGGTCGCCGGTGACGGCGTGCAGCATCGCGAGCGCCAGGCCGAACTCGACGCGCAACGGCGCGACGTTCGCCCCGGCCCGGGTCAGGTCCCACAGGGTACGACCGGGCAGCCGCTCGGTGAGCAGCCAGTCGCCCAGCTCACGGTGCCGGCCGTGGTGCAGCAGCGCCGGCACCGGGACCGTGGGCGCGCGGACCGCCACCAGTCGCAGGTAGCGCGCCTCCGCGCCGATCATGTCGCGCTCGTAGCGCAGCAGTCGCACGTGCGGCGGCGGACCGACCTTCAGCACGACGTCGCGCCCGTCGGCGAGGCGTACCCACCACACCGCGGCGAACCCGCCGCCGGCCAGCGGCCCGCAGTCGGCCACCTCGACGGCCGGCCCGAGCGAGGCGGCCAGGTAGCGGCGCACCTGCTCCGGGTCCAGGTCGCGCCGGGTCGGGCTTCCGCTCATGATCCTCGGAGACTAGTGCGCTCCCCGGCCTCCCGCTGCCCCGCTGGGGTGTAAGGCGGGGGCCCTTCTTAACGCATTTGGTATAGGCGGGGCCCCTTCTTAACGCCTTCCAGACGGGAGGCGAGAATCGCGGCATGGCGAAGCGAACAGCAGCCTGCCCGTGCGGCTCGGCCCGGCCGTACGAGGACTGCTGCGCCCCGGTGCACCGGGGCGCGGCGACGGCGGCGACCGCCGAGGCGTTGATGCGCTCCCGGTTCAGCGCGTTCGCGCTCGGCGACGCCGGCTACCTGGTGCGGAGCTGGCATTCCCGGACCCGGCCGGAGCGCCTGGAGCTGGCCCCGGGCACCCGGTGGACCCGGCTGGAGGTGGTGGAGACCGGGCAGGGCGGCCTGTTCGACAGCACCGGTACGGTTCGTTTCCGCGCCCACTACCGCGAGGACGGCCGACCGGGCGTGCTGGCCGAGCACAGCCGCTTCGCCCGGGAGGACGGCCGCTGGGTCTACCTCGACGCGCTGCCGGAGTGAGCGCACCCGGCCTGCCGGGTGTTAAGCGGGGGCCCCGCCTCTACCGAATGCGTTAACCGGGGCCCCCTCCTTACACCTCAGGCGAGGGTGCGCGCCGCGGAGACGACCGCGTGCACGCCGATGCCGGCGCGGTCGAACTGCTGGGTCGGGGTGCCGGAGCCGGGCAGCCCGCGTACCGCCAGGTGCTTGACGCGCACCGGTTCGGGCAGGTCGGCAAGCGCCTCCAGCACGGCCGAGCCCAGGCCGCCCTCCGGGTAGTGGTCCTCGACCACCACGAGCCGGCCGCCGGTGTCCCGGACCGCCGCCAGCAGGCGCTCCCGGTCGACCGGCTTGATCGAGTAGAGATCGACGACCCGGGCGTCGATCCCCTCCCGGGTCAGCTCGTCGGCGGCGGCCAGGCAGACGTGCACGGTGACGCCGGTGCCGAGCAGCACCACGTCGCCACCGTCGCGCACCACCCGGCTGCCGCCGATCGGGAACTCCTCGCCGTTGTCGTAGAGCACCGGGTACGCGCCGCGGGTGGTGCGCAGGTAGGCCACGCCCGGACGGTCGGGCATCTGGGCGACGAGCGCCGCGCAGGAGACCGCGTCGGCCGGGCAGAGCACTGTGGAGCCGGGCACGGCGCGCACCGCGGCGATGTCCTCAAGCCCCATCTGGGAGGGTCCGTCCGGGCCGATCTCCACGCCGGCGTGCGAGCCGACGAGCGCGATGTCGGCGCGGGAGACGCCGGCCATCCGGATGAAGTCGTAGGCGCGGGACCAGAACGCGGCGAACGTCGCCGCGAACGGCCGCCGGCCCCGGACCGCCAGGCCCACGGCGGCGGCGACGAGTTGCTGCTCGGCGATGTACATCTGGAAGTACCGGTCCGGGTACGCGGCGCCGAAGCGGTCCGCCCGGGTGGAGTCGCCGACCTCGCCGTCGAGCGCGACCACGTCGGGTCGGGCGGCGCCGAGCGCGCACAGCGCGTCCCCGTACGCGTCCCGGGTGGCGACCTTCGCGCCGCGCTCGTACCGGGGCAGTTCGGGCCGGCCGTGTTCGGCCGGGGTGGCGCGTGGCGCGGAGTACGGCCTCGGCCCGGCGACCCGGATCCGCCGTGGCCCGCCGAGCGCCCGCACCGCCCGGTCGGCCAGCTCGGGGTCGAGGGGTTTGCCGTGCCAGGACGGGTCGTTCTCGACCTGGGGCACGCCCTTGCCCTTGACCGTGCGGGCCAGCACCACGGTCGGCCCGGCGCCGTCGCGGGCCTGCCCGTACGCCTCGTCGATCGCGCCGAGGTCGTGGCCGTCGACGAGGATCGCCCGGCAGCCGAACGCCTCGACCCGCCGCCGGTAGGTGTCCAGGTTCCACTCCAGCTCGGTCGGGCCGCACTGGCCGAGCCGGTTGACGTCGACGATCGCGGTGAGGTGGCGCAGGCCGTAGTGGCCGGCCTTGTCCAGCGCCTCCCAGATCGATCCCTCGGCCATCTCGCTGTCACCGCAGAGCACCCAGACGTGGGCGCGGGACCGGTCCAGGTACTGGGCGGCGATGGCCACCCCCACCCCGACCGGCAGGCCCTGCCCGAGCGAGCCGGTGGCGACGTCCACCCAGGGCAGGACCGGCGTGGGGTGGCCCTGTAGGCGCGAGTCGGCCCGGCGGTACGTCTCCAGCAGCTCCTGCTCGCTTATCGCGCCGACGGCCCGGAACACCGCGTAGAGCAGCGGCGAGGCGTGCCCCTTGGAGAAGATCAGGTGGTCGTTGCCGGGGTTGCCCGGGTAGGACCAGTCGTAGCGCAGGTGCCGGGCGACGAGCACGGCGAGCAGGTCGGCGGCGGACAGGCTCGAGGTGGGGTGCCCGGACCCGGCCATGGTGCTGCACCGGATCGCGTCCACCCGCAACTGGGCCGCCAGCTCCGCCAGCCCGGTCAGGTCCTCGTCGCGCAGGGTGCGCGCTGCTTGCAGGGTCACCGGACCCACCGTAGTGGCGGATGCGCTTTCCGTTACCGCTTCCCCCGACCCGCCCCCCGATCGGGGAACAGCAGGAGCGCCACCAGCGGGTACGGCAGCACGGCCACCGCGAACGCGACCGGGTTGCCGACCGCGCCGGCGAGCAGCCCGTAGGCGCCGTAGAAGGCCACGGTGGTCAGGTCGGTGGCCATTCCGGCGAGCGAGGTGACAGTGGCCCGGGCGTCGCCGGTGATCCGGGCCTGCAACCGCGCGTCGGCGAGCACGGTGGCGAGTTGGAAGGCGGCGAACGCGACCGCCAGCAGCAGGAACCCGGCCGGGTGGCGCAGCAGCGCGCCGACCGCCGTCGCCGCCGCCGCGAGGACCAGCAGGCCGGCGTATCCCCGGTCGGACAGCCGCTCGCCCAGCGGGGCGAGCAGTCCGCCCACGGTCATCCCGCCCCACAGCAGCAGGAGCAGCAGCGGCACGGTCGCCTCGGCGGCCCCGGTGTCGCGGGCGAGCAGCCCGGCGTACTCGTCGAGCCCGCCCCAGATCGTGGCCACGGCGGCGACCAGCAGCACCGCCGCGCGGACCCGCCGGTCGGTGCGTACCTGGGCGAGCCCGCTCCGCACGCTGTCCAGCCAGCCGGGCCCGTCGTCGGCCGGCCGCTCCCCCGGCGCGGGCGGCGGCGCGGCCGGGCCGGGGAGGGCGGGCGGCGGCGCGGCCGGGCCGGGTTGGGCCGGCACCGGCGCGGGCGTGGCGGCGGGCGCCGGCCGGCGTTCCGGGAGGCGGACCGCGACGGCGGCGGCGAGCAGGCAGGTCAGCACGCTCGCGGCGCCGACCGCGAGGTAACCGCCGAGCGCGAACACCGGCCCGGCGAGCACTCCGGAGGCGACCGCGCCGAGCACCTCGGCGGTGCGGGCACGGCCGATCAGCCGGGCGTACCTGTCGGCCGCGCCGAGGTGGTCCAGCTCGGTGTGGACGAGCGCTTCCAGCGCGCCGGAACGCAACGCGCCGCCGGCGCCCCAGAGCAGGAACCCGACGGCGAACGCGGGGTAGGACGGCAGCAGCACCCAGAGCGCGAAGCCGGCGGCCGTGAGCAGCGGCGCGAGGCAGAGCAGCAGTCGCCGGGACAGCGCGTCGGCCCATGCCCCGGAGGGCACCTCCAGCAGGATGCCGGCGGCCGACCAGAGGACGAACAGCGAGGAGATCTGCCCGACCGACAGCCCGGTGTCGGCGAACAGGAGCACGTAGAGCGGGTAGAGCAGGACGAGGTCGGTGAGGAACGCGTAGCCGTAGAGGGTCGCCGCCAGCCGGCGGGTCGCGGGCACGCGGGTCCGTCGTTCAGGTGGGGGTCACCATCGCCAGGTCATGCCGTCGATCCTAACCGGACCGCGCCCTTGACGACAGGACGTTTCCGGAGCATGCTGTTAAACGATTAACGAGATGGAGGGTCATGGGCTCCCGGGTCACGTTGCGCTCCGTCGCCGAGGCGGCGGGCGTGTCCACGGCGGCGGTCTCGTACGCCTTCAACCGCCCGCAACGGCTCTCCGCCGACCTGCGCGCCCGGATCCTCGACGTCGCCCGCGACCTGGGCTACCCCGGCCCGAACGCCGCCGCGCGCTCGCTGCGCACCGGGCGGGCCAACGCCGTCGGCGTCATCCTGACCACCGAGCTGGCGTACGCGTTCCGCGACCCCTACGTCCTCGACCTGCTCGGCGGCCTCGCCGAGACGCTCACGGCCGGCCGGACCAGCCTGGTGTTCATCCCGTTCGCGCCGGTCGTCGCCGGGCTCACCGACGCCCAGGTGCGCGAGTCGCTCGACGCGGTGCACCGCGCGGTGATCGACGGCGCGGTCGCCGACGGGCTCACCGACGAGCACCCGGCCGTCCGCGCGCTCGCCGACCGGTCGCTGCCGCTTGTCCTCTCCACCGAGTCGACCGCCGCCCGTTGCGTGCTTATCGACGACCGGGAGGCGGGCCGGACCATCGGGCGGCACCTGGTTGGCCTCGGCCACCGCGACGTCGCGATGGTGGTCGCCGCGCCGGGAGAGCCGGGCCGGATCGTGCCGGCGGTGGACGAGGCGACGCTCTACCCGTACTCCCGCAACCGGCTCGCCGGCGTCCGCGACGCCCTGCCCACCGGCGCCCGCCTGCGGGTGGTCAGCGGCGGCAGCAACGCCACCGCCTCCGGCCGCGCGGCGGCGACGGCGATCCTGGGCGCCGCCCAGCGGCCGACGGCGATCGTCGCGGACAGCGACGTGCTCGCCGCCGCCGTGGCCGCGACCGCCGCCGACCGGGGGCTGCGCGTCGGGCACGACCTGTCGGTGACCGGCTTCGACGACGTGCCCGTGGCGGCGGCGGCCGGGCTGACCACCGTCCGCCAGCCGATCGCCGAGAAGGGCCGGCTGATGGCCCGCATGCTGCTCGACCCCGGCGGCACCCCGGGCCGGGTGACCCTGCCCACCGAACTCGTCGTCCGCTCCAGCACCGGTCCGGTGCCGGGGCGCTGAGCAGAGAGGACCGTGACATGACCGCACCGCTCGGAGCCGTGGACCCGGCCGCGCACTGGCGGGTCGACGCGCTGGACCTCGACGCGTACCTGCGCCGCGTCGGCCACCGCGGCGCCGTCGCGGCGGACGGCCCCACCCTGCGCGCCCTGCACCGGGCCCACGTCGCCGCGATCACGTTCGAGAACCTGGACGTGATGCTCGGCCGGGGCGTCGAGGTCGACCTGCCCCGGGTGCAGGACAAGCTGGTCCGGGCCGGTCGGGGTGGCTACTGCTACGAACACGGTGTCCTCTTCGGCGCGGTGCTCCAGCGCCTCGGCTACCGGGTGGACCGGCTGCTCGCCCGCACCGGCGACCCCGCCGAGGCCCCCCGCCCGCGCTCCCACCTGGTCCTGCGCGTCGACGACGGCGACCAGGTGTGGCTCGCCGACGTGGGCTTCGGCTCCGGCCTGCTCGAACCGCTGCCCCTGGTCGAGGGCGAGCCGCGGCGGCAGGGCCGGTGGGAATACCGGCTCCGCCGCGGCCTGGACGGCGCGTGGCGGCTCCAGGAACGGACCACTGGCGACTGGGCCACGCTGCAGACCTTCACCGAGGAGCCGCAGTACCCGGTGGACGTCGAGGTCGCCAACCACAACACCGCCACCAGCCCGCACTCGCCGTTCACCAGGCAGCGCATCGTGGTCCGCAAGGACGACGAGTCGGTGCGCCGGCTCATCGACCGCGAGTACGCGCGGGAACGCCCCGGCGACGACACCACCGCCCGGTCGCTCACCGACGAGGAGTACGCCGCCGCGCTCGTCGACGACTTCGGCCTCACGTTGAGCCCGGCCGAGATCGACGCGCTGCTGGCCACCCTGCCGGCACCCACCACGCTGCGGCGCGGCCGGGCCGAGCGCGCGTACACGGGGTGAACGGCGTCGGGGCGGGACCCGATCGGATCCCGCCCCGACGATTCGTGCGCCGTTCGGCTCAGCGGCGGAACTTCTCCGCGTCCGCCTGCGGGATGACCATCGTCGTCTCGCTCTCCGCGGCCTGCTCGGCCGTCGGCTGGCGCGGCGTGGCCGGCGCGGCGCGCTCGGCCGGCGGGATACGGTCGGCGTCGGCGAGCGGCGGGATGACCTGGGTGGCCTCGCCACCGGCCGCCACCGCCGGGTCACTGCCGGACTGGGTCGGGACGGCCTGGGTCGGCTCGGCGGAGCCCGCGTACACCGGCACCGGTTGGGTGCGCTCCGCCTCGGCGTCCCGGGTCACCGGCTGGGTCAGGTCGGCGTCCCGGGTCACCGGCGGGGTCAGCTCGGCCTCGCGGTCCGCGGCGAGGCGGGCCTCCAGGTCCCGCCGGCCGGCCTGGTAGGCGCGGGCGTGGGTGGCGATGGCCCGGGACTCCTCCTCGGCCCGGCTCAGCCAGCTCTCCCAGCGGCTCTGCATCGGCCGGACCAGGCCGCCGCCGACGCCCACCACCAGGATGCCGCCGACGGTGGCCAGCACCGCGATCAGCACCGGCGTGGTCACCGCGGTGGCGACGCCGATCTGGTTGAGCGCGGCGATGACGCCGAGGCCGAGGATGAACACCGAGGCGAGGTTCGCCAGCACCCGGCCGTAGGAGAGACCGCCGAGGGCGCTGGAGATGATGTCCTTCACCGCGCGGGCGATGGCGGCGGCCACCACCACGATGACGATCGCCACGAACGCCTTGGGCAGCCAGGCGACCACGCCGGCGATCAGGTCCGAGATCGGGTTGGGGCCCCAGATGCCGAACGCGAGCTGAAGCGTCACCAGCAGCACCGCGTAGTAGGCGAGCTTGGCGACGATGTCGCTGGCGTCGTACTTCGAACGCGCCAGCGCGGTCTTGATCCCGCCGCGCTCCACGGCCCGGTCGAAGCGCACCCGCTCCAGGACCTTGTCCACCAGCTTGAGCACGGCCTTGGCGATCAGCCAGCCGGCGACCAGGATCGCGACGAACGCGACCGCCTTGGGCAGGAAGAGCATCACCGAGCGGAACGCGTCGCCCACCGCGTCTCCGAAGTTGTCTCTCATCTAAGGGCCTCCACGCACGGGGTCAGGGGTAGTTCCGGGTGGGCCTACCCTGGGCGGCGCGCGGGGAAACGCTCAGCCGCCGGGGCAGCGGTAGCTGACGCGCGTGCCGGCCTGCACCGGCGACGGTTCGACGATGTTGACGGTGGCCGTCCCGGTGGTCGCGCCGACCCCGCTGAACGTCCACTTGAGGGTGAGCGTGGCGGTCCGCTGCCCACCACCGACCCGCTCGCTGAGCAGGGCGCCGGGCGGCGCGTCGGAGCGGAACCACTGGTAGCGGATGGTTCCGGCGTGCCCGTTGGTGCGGACCGTGGCGACCACGTCGACGGTCACGTCGCAGGCCACCCCGGCCGGCCGGGGCACCGCCACCGAGACCTGCTCGACCTCCAACGGCCGCAGCCGCTGCCACAGGTAGAGCCCGACCGCCACCAGCAGCGCGGCGGTGAGCACCGTGGACAGCACCGAGACGACCCGACGCCAGAGCGGGCGCGGCGGGCGGACCGGCGGCGCGACCGGCCAGGCCGGGGCCGGCGGCGGCGTCGCCGGCACGCCCGGGCCGAAGCGCAACTCGCCGCCGGGCGCGGGCGCCGGGACGCCGCTCACCGCCCGCGCGTCCACCGTCGGATCCCGGTACGCCCCGGCGGTCGTTCCCGCGACGCGCGGGTCACCCGCGAGGTGCACGGTCGGGTCCCCACCGGGCGGCCCGGGCACCGCCGGAGGGCCGAAACGCACGGTGTGGTCCGTGCCGGACCACGCGGGCAGGGCGTGGGTGGGCAGCGCCTCGGTGGGCTCCTCCGGCCGGTTCATGCCGGCCGTCCCCGGGTCGGGCTGCGGTGCTGGGCTGCGGGCACGGTCGTACTCCTAGCCGGGGGTGCAGTAGTTGTAGAGCGTCACGTACACCGGTTTCGCCGAGGTCGTCGCGTTGCCGGCGGCGTCGGCGGCGGTGACCTGGATCGGGATGCGGGTGCTCTGCTTCGGCGCGGCCAGCGGGCCGAGCGTGCCGGTGAACACGCCGCGACCGGCGGCGGCCATCCGGACCGTGCCGGTGGCGCCCTCAAGCGTGTAGCGGAACGTGACCTTCAGCGCGGCCGGGCCGCTGCGGTCGTCGGTGACCGGGACGCTGACGGTGCTGCTCTGGACCCCGAACGGGCAGCCCTTCGGTTCGAGCTCACTCGGATCGGCGGCGACGCCGCCGACCACCGGCGCGGTGACGTCCAGCGGGGGCGGCGGCGTGGTGCTGCGCGACGGGGCGGGGGTCGCCGCGCCGGTGGGCGCCGGCGGTCGGGTCGGCGCCCGGGTTCCGTCCGGCGCGGTGGACGGCGTCTCCGCCGGCGGGGTGGCCAGGGCGGACGGCGTGGGGGTCGGGGTGGGGGTGGCGTCCGGGGGCGCGGCGCTCGGCGGGTCCGGTGTGGCCCCGGACGGGTCGGATACGGCCGGCGACGGACCGCCGGGAGCCCCGGCGGCGACCGGGGTCTCGCGGGCGGCGTAGCTGTAGCCGGCGCCGCCGACAAGCACGGCGGCGACCAGGGCGCCGGCCACCAGCACGGTGCGCTTGCGTCCCCGCCGGAGCAGGCCGCCCCGGCCGGTCGCGGCGCCGAGCGCCGTGCTGGCCACCGCGGTGGCGCCCTCCGCCCGGTCCGGGAACGGCCACAGCGCGGCCAGCAGGGCGGCCCGCCGGGCCAGCTCGCGCAGCCCGCGCTCCTCCCACCCGGGGCCGTAACCGGTGCCTGCCACCCGGTCCAGCAGCTCCAGGAAGACCTCGGCCGGTTGCGGCCGCTCGTCCGGACGCTTGGCCATGCCGTGCCGGAGCAGTTCGTGCACCGGCGCGGGCGCCGGATCGGTGGGGATCGGCGCGGTGGCGTGCTGCTCGCGCAGCGAGAGCAGGTCCGGCCCCTGGTACGGGGGTAGCCCGGTGAGGCACTCGAAGAACGTGGCGGTGGCGGCGTAGATGTCGCAGGCGGGGCTGGCCGGGGCGCCCGTCCACTGCTCGGGGGCCATGTAGCGGGGCGTGCCGGAGACGGTCGTGTCGGTGCCTTGGCCGACCGGCATGGCGATACCGAAGTCGGCGAGCTTGCTGAGCCCGCCGCCGGTGACAAGCACGTTCTCCGGCTTGTAGTCGCGGTGCACCACCCCGCGCGCGTGCGCCGCGGCCAACCCGGCGAGCGACCCCCGCAGCACGCAGAGCGCCGCCTCGGGTGTGGTCGGGCCGTGCGCGCGCAGCATCTGTCGCAGCGAGACGCCGTCGACCAGCTCCATCACGATGGCCGCGCCCTGCGGGGACTCGACGTACTCGTAGAGCCGACTCACGTGCGGGTCGTCGATCTCGCCGAGCAGCCGGGCCTCGGCGCGGAAGGCCACCCGGAACGACGACTCCCCGCCGAGGTCGCGGACCAGGTACTTGATCGCGACCGGGGTGCCGGTGGCGTCGTGGGTGGCCAGCACGACACTGCCCGACGCGCCGGCGCCGAGCCGACGGACCGGCGTGTAGCCGGACAGTTGCCAGCCGCTCATGCGACAAACTCCACGGCGTTCCAGGGGCGGATGTCGGTGGCCGCCTCGCTGGTCATTCTGATCGCGCCGGGACGGCCGGCCATCGGCGCAACGGGTGCTTCCGCACGCCGGACGGCGGCCCCAGGCCGGGGACGCCGCCCGGTGCCGGGCCGCGGATGGTCGGTAACGGACACCCCGTCACTGGTAGCAGACGCCGGCAAGCGTCAGCCGGTCGGCCGCTCCCGGTCCGCGGCGCGGCCCAGCGCCACCATCCGGTGCGTCTCCTCGCGCCGGCGCACCAGCAGCACCCCGGCCAGGAACGTGACCGGCGGGACGAGCACCAGCATCGCCCACTGGGCGCCGACCAGCGGGATGGCATGCCCCATGTGGGCCGTGGAGGTCGCCCAACCGGCCAGCGCGCCGTCGATCACCAGGGCGAGGGCGGCGACCGGCGCCAGCAGCACCACGACCCGCCGCCGCACCGGCGGGGCCAGCCGGGCCACGGGTACGCCGACCGCGAGGCACGCCAGCGCGAGCCCGGCGAGGTAGAGGTACATGACCGGCTCGCTGCCGGCGCCCAACCCGTAGAAGCTCTCGTAGGTGACCTCACCCCCGCCGAACAGCGGGCTGGTGACCCGGTTCAGCTCCAGCAGGCCGACCGCCAGGACCGGCCCGACCACCACCGCGGCGAGGCGTGTGCGGCCCAGCACGCGCACCGCCCGGCGTGGCGGCGCCGCCACGCTGAGCGCACCGGCGGCGATCACGGCCAGGGTGAACTGCGGCAGGGTGTCCACCACGTACCCCGGCTGGTCGGTCGCGCCCGGCCCGACCAGCACCAGCCAGCCGCCGACCCCGGCCCAGGCGAGGATCGCCGCGACCCGGCGCAGTCCGACCGCGACGGCCACCGCGACGGCCACCCAACCGGCCAGCCGCAGCCAGTCGACCGGGTCCGTCGCGGGTGGTCGGAACGGCGGCGGCAGGGACGGGTCGACCAGGATCTGGTCCAGCACGTTCTTCCCGGCGGCGGCGGCGAGCACCAGCGCCACCAGCAGCCCGGTGACAGCGGCGGCGTCGGCCCAGGCCGGCTCGGTGAACCCCCGTCCGCCCACCCGCAGCCGGGCCCGCAGCCCGGCCCCCACCAGGTCGACCGTGTCGGCGAGACCCGGGCGGGTCTGCCCCGGCCGCGCGTCGGCCATCAGCACGGCCAGCATCTCCTCCTCGTACACCCGGCGGTGGGCCCAGGGGTGGACGGCCAGCAGCCGGCGGTAGCGGCGCTCCAACTCCTCGCTCAAGAGATTCCCCCCTCGGGCAGCAGGCCGGCGACGCGCAGGCGACGGCCAGCGGTGTCCGCGTGCCGGCGCATCCGGGCCACCTCGTCGGCGAGCCGCGTGGCACCCAGCGCGGTGAGCCGGTAGTAGCGGCGCAGCCGGGACTGCACCACCTCCTCCCGGTCGACCTCGATCAGGCCGTCGGACCGCAGGCGGTCCAGGACGGCGTAGAGGGTGCCGGCGCGCAGCCGGACCCGCCCGTCGGAGATGCGCAGCACGTCCTCGACGACCGCGTAGCCGTGCCGGGGCTCCTCGGCCAGGGCGGTGAGCACGAGGAACGTCGGCTCCCGCAGTGGAGTGTCATTCATCCCCGAAGAATATACCGCTCATCGGTATATGCGGGTGCCAGGTTTTCATCACCGATGGTGATCTGCGAGTGGGACGAGGGCAGTCAGCGGCGGCGGGACGGGGGGACGCCCTGGGGCGGGGGCCGGCGCAGGAGCCAGAGGGGGTTGCTCGCGGCGATGACTGTGTCATCGCGGTCGCGGATCTGGGTGCGCACGTACGCGCCGCCACCGACCCGCACCGGCAGGTCGTGCCAGCCCTGCCGCAACTGCCGCCACGGCACGTGTCCGGTTCGGATCGCCGGGGTCGGGTCCGCGGCGCCGGCCAGGTCGACCTCGCCGGTGACCACCTCCAGGGTGGCGCCGGCCGGCAGGTCGGTGGCGCGCAGCCGGACCGTGGCGGTGTCCTCGGCGACGGTGGGCAGCGCGCCCATGGCGCTGCGGCCACCGAGTTCCAGGTCCAGCGCGCCCCGGTAGCGGGCCAGGTCGGCGAAGTAGGCCTGCCCGGCGCGCAACGCGGCGACCAGGTCGTCGCGGCCGGTCGAGGCGGCCCAGACGGAGGTGACGTGCCGGTCCCGACCGGCCCGCCAGTCGGTGCCGTCGTGGTCGTCGGTCACCCCCACCGCGGTCAGCGGGATGGCGTTGCGGGCCGCCACGTCGTACGCCCAGAGGTGGTCCTCGACCGGCGTCCGTCCGATCTCGATCAGGTCCACGCCGAGCGCGCGCCGGGTGACAAGCAGCCGGGCCAGCGAGTCGCGCCGCTCGGCGTCAAGCGGATGATTCCAGCAGACCACGCCGCCGTGGGCGTGCAGGAACTCGACCATCCGCTCGGTGGCGTCGACGTCGTTGTCCCGGTACGGCGGGGACGGGAAGCGCGGCAGCGTGCCGTCGCCGCCGAACCAGTTGAGGTGCCGCACCATGGACACCTCGTACGCCCGATGGTGGGTGACGCCCGGGTACGCCCCGGCGTAGCCGCGCAGCACCTCGGCGCGCATCTCCTCCCCGGCCTGCCCGGCCCGCCGGGCGCGGTCGAAGACCAGCCGGTCCACCAGGTACGCGCCGCGCGCGCCACCGGTGACGGTCACGCCGAGACGCAGCCCGCGCAGCGAGTTGTCGCCGGCCACCAGGTCGGGCCAGAGCCGCCGGACGTCGGCGAGCAGCGCGAACGTGTGCCGCCGCCAGGCGCCGGCCGGGGCGGGGAGGTCGACGGTGCCGTGCCGGCCGTCGACGGTGTGCCGGACGGTGTCCGCCGCGCCGAGGCGGTAGCGCAGCACGAGTTGGCCGGCGGGGCGGCCGGGTCCGGCCGGGTGGTGGGACAACGCGATCTCGACGGTGAGCGTGGCGTGCGGGCCGGCCACCTCGGGCCGCACGTCGAGGTGCAGCGTGGTGTCGGAGATGTTCCCGGTGTGCGTCCAGTTCCACGCCTTGCCCGCGTACCAGTGGGTGCCGGCGCCGGTGGCGGTGAGGCGCAGCGCGCGGCCGGGGCCGTCGGGCGCGTCCGGCGCGGCGACGAAGTCGGCGGTCGAGTCGGTGAGCCGCCCCTCGGTGGCCGGCCGCCAGGTCCAGGCCAGGCCGCCCTCCAGTTCCTCCGGGCCGTCGAAGTGCACGACGCGGCGGTGGTCGTGGGCGGCGACCCGGAAGTCGTGGTCGGTCCACCAGAGCACGTCGACGGCGTTGCGGCGGGCCTGGTCGAGGTGGGCGGCGTAGCTGGCGACGCCCTCGCTGAACGAGGCGTGCAGGTGCATGGCCATGCTTACCGGCCGGCGTCCGCGGGCCGGCTGCGGCCGGTCGCGGGTGGCGGCCAGCCCGAGCGGTACGCCGACCCCGGCGACCGCCAGCCCGCCCGCCGCGGCCAGCACGGTGCGCCGGCCCGGTCGCGCCCCACCGCCCATCGCCATCCCCCTCCCCTCCGCCCGCGCGACCAGCGTACGGGCGGGCCGGCCGGCCCCGTCGATCTTGGACTTGTGGCGCCAGGGAATGTCGAATTCGTCGGACTTCGGAGGTGCCACAAGTCCAAGATCGACGGAGAAGCGGCGAGCGGGTGCGGTATTTGTCCTCTGGCGCTCACGGGAGTGTTGGCAATATTCTTCGGATTGCGCGCCTTACTTGGAGTTCCTTTACATCGCCCGGCCCCGGTCGGGTCGGCGAGGAGATGCCATGCACTTCGATCATTCCGAGCTGGACCGTCGTACGCTGCTGCGGGCCGGCCTCGGCGCCGCCACCGTCGCGGTCGTCGGGAGCGAGCTCGCGCTCCCGACCGCCGCGCAGGCCGCGCCGGGCGCGGACCTCGACTGGATCATCAGCTGTGACGGGTGGGCCGCCCGCCCGCCGTCGGGCGCGCTGTTGGTAAGCGCGATCCCCACCAACAAGATCATCCTGCACCACATGGCGTTCCCCAACGTCACCGACTACTCGAAGGAGCACGCCGAGCAGCTCGCCCGCGACTGCCAGGACCTGCACATGGACGGCAACGGCTGGTCGGACACCGGGCAGCACTTCACGGTGAGCCGGGGCGGTCACGTCCTGGAGGGACGGCACGGCAGCCTGGAGCGGCTGCGGGCCGGCGACAGGCAGATGATCGCCGCGCACTGCCCGGGTGAGAACGGCCGGGCCATCGGCGTCGAGAACGAGGGCACCTACGTCACCGAGACGCCGCCGGAGGCACTGCTCGACGGGTTGGCGCGGCTCTGCGTCGCGATCTGCCGGCAGTACGGGCTGCACGCGCACGACATCTTCGGCCAGCCGAAGCTGACACAGTTACACTGAGGGCATGCGTGTCCTAGCCCCCATCCGGATCAGCAACCTTACCGATGAGACGACCTCTCCTCAACGCCAACGAGCAGACATCTCCTCTGACGAGCTGGTCCGCAGAGCGGACCATGTTGAGTTCGTGGAGGATCTAGGAGTCTCGGCGGACAAGTTCAGCCCCTTCGAGAGACCCAACCTGGGTCCCTGGCTGAAGAGCAGGCAGGATGAGTATGACGCCTTGGTGTTCGCCAAGGCTGACAGAGCCATCCGCAGCATGATGGATATGCACGAGCTGTCCAAGTGGGCCATGAGTCATCGAAAGATCATCGTGTTCGTGACTGGTCCCGCTGGTGGACCTCGCATGGAGCTAGATTTCCGGCGAGGTCCACTGGACCCAATCAGTAGTCTCATAGTCATGATCTTCGCCTTTGCTGGCGAGATCGAGGTGAGCCAGATCAAAGGGCGAGTAAAGGACTCTCAGGCTCTAGCTAGAGCGGAAAATCGCTGGCATGGAGGCTATCCTCCATATGGCTACAAGACCCAAAGGCACCCTTCCGGAAAGGGTTGGGTGCTAGTGGTGGATGACCAGGCTAAGAGCACTCTCGAAGAGATTGCTGAGCAGTGTCGTAATGGTGTATCGCTAGACGCTATCTGCGCTCAATTAACAGCCAAGGGCGTTCTGACGCCCTTAGACCTTCACAGAAGCCGTAGCGGCAAGCCCACTCGGGGAACCAAGTGGAGCAGACAATCCCTGAAGTCACTCCTCTCCTCCAAGACTCTACTGGGGATCGAGGAATACGAAGGTAAGGTTGTCTACGACAACAACGGCTTACCCGTTCAGCGCTCAGAGCCGGCCATTAGCCGGGCTGACTGGGATGATATCCAGGGGCATCTTCAGCGCATCAAGAAGGGACCCTTCAAAAGGTCTCGCACCACCAGTCCTATGCTCGGAATTGCCTTCTGCTTGGTCTGCGGAGGAGCGATGTATCGAGCCGTTGCAGGCCCTTCGGGGCGTACGAAGGAGTATTACCGGTGCAAAAACCGGATCGGTGGCGAAAAAGACTGCAAAACTCGCTACATTCTCGCTGAATCGGTCCATAGAATCATCGAAGATGAATTCCTGGGTCACGTTGGCGATTTTGAAGCCCTCGAAGAGGTGTGCTCTACTGGTGAGTCTCATGCCGAAGAGCTGAAAGACGCTCAGGAGGCTCTTAATGACCTCCTAGAGATGGTCAAGGGTAAGCCTGAGGCTGTCAAAGGCATCTATCGACAACAGATCGCGGCCACTGAGAGCAGAATCGTCACCCTGAGCGCTCTGCCCGAGCGCAAAGCCGGTAAGACCTACCGCCCCATGGGCGTACTCTACCGAGACCTCTGGACATCCTCAGACCTCTCAGAGCGCCGGGAGGTGCTTCTCCGCATCGGTGCTCGCCTAGAGATCGCTAGAGCCGGGGGCAGTTGGGTATCCCTGGGCCGCTTTGAGCGAGCAGAGAGAGACGACCAGGCCGTCAGTATGAACGTATTTGACGGAATCCAGTACGCCTTCTACGTTCCGAGGAACATCCTTGAGGCTTTGACTGGACATTCTCCTAAACAGTAGCTACCTTGGAGTCTTGGGGGTCGGGAGGGGGCATCTTTCGCGGGGTGCGCTTCTGCAATACACCCGACCCCCATTCACCCCCTTCGGAGGAGAGCAGATGTACGCCCAGATGGCTCCTGAGAACAAGTCAGCCACCCAGGCCATGTGGGTTGGGGTCCTCGCCTTAGTGCTCGGCTGGTGCACCTTGTTCATCCCGAATGTGATCGCAGCCATCCTCGGCCACATGGCTCTGAGAGAGATCCGAGCAACCCACCAAGTTGGCCGGGGGAAGGCCGTAGCAGCCCTCTGGATGGCCTATACGCCTGTGGCGCTCTTTACCCTAGGGGTTACCCTAGCGATAATCCAAAACTAGCTTACAGAAGCTCTCAGGCCCCCTAACGGGGGCCTTTTTCATGGCCTTAGTAGGCCACTTCCCAGGAGGAACAACTGAATATGGCCGATCTTACTATCTTGGTGCCCACTCGTGGGCGCATCGGTAATGCCCTGAAGCTGCTGAAGCAGTTCCGGGAGGTCTGCCAGGCAGACACTGAGCTTATCTTCGTGATCTCTGCCGATGATCCCGATCACGACCTCTACTACTGGCACCTTACACAGGCTGGCGGCAAGGCTGTCACTGTCACCGTGGATCCCGACCTCCCGGGCGTAGTAGCACCCCTGAATGCCGGCGTTGAAGCCGTCAGGGACAGCCTGGGGTTCGCTGTTGGCTTCATGGGTGATGACCACTGCCCTCGCACCCTGGGGTGGGATCAGAAGCTCCTTGACAGCCTCCGGGAGATGAAAACTGGTATCGCCTACGGCAACGATCTCCTTCAGGGCGAGAAGATGGCTACCGCCGTGGTGATGACCTCCGACATCCCGAAGACTCTCGGCTTTATGACTCCGAAGGTCTTCCAGCACTACTGCCTCGATCTCGTATGGATTGACTGGGGCAAGGGCCTCGGTAAGCTGGCGTACCGCGATGATGTCATTATCGAGCATATGCATCCGGTGATGCGCAAGGCCCGGAATGATGCCACGTACGCCCGTACTGAGGGTCTTTTGACCGAGGACTCTAATGAGTACCTGAAGTACATGAATACGGCGTTCAGTGGCGACGTGGAGGCCCTTTCCGGGCTTCTTGAGGAGAAGCCTAAGCCGGCTCCCGCCAAGAAGGCTCCCGCTAAGCGGGCTCCGCGCAAGGCGGTGCAGAAGTGAATTATCTGTTCGCTCCCTGCGAGTCCCGAGCGCGTGATTTTCTCAAGAATAACCACTTCGGTCTAGATGATCGCACTATTGTGGTTTTGGACAGCTACAGTAGTGAGGGAAGACGCTATTTCGATAACGATCGAATTTATGTCCTCGATGGTGTTTCTTCGAGGACTCTTGCGACCATTCAACAGTCCATTCGGCTTGGTCGGGTCAACCCTCCGCTTATCTCGGTGGAGGAGCGATGAGTGAGCGCAAGCCCGACGAAGCCAAGGTGAACCGCAACCCCGTTGTTCACAGCGTCGGTAACCTCCAATGGGACGGTATCCGCAGAGGCCCTGAGTTGGCTGATGAGGAACCTGACATCAAGTGGTGTGACCGCACCCTAAAGTTCTGGCGAACCTGGCAGGAATCAGCTCAGGCGATGTTGATGACTGACACCGACTGGGAGGAAATGCTTACCACAGCCCTACTCCACAACAACCTTTGGGGTTGGCACATTGAGGTGGATAAGACCAATGGGGGCTTCATTGATGTCCCATGCTCACCGAAGGACGCAAAATCTCTTTCTGACTCCATCCGCATCCGGCTGGAAAAGATGGGAGCCACGATCAAAGACCGTGGCTCCCTGGGAATGCGTGTCGGCGCTGGTGCTGCCGATGTCGTTAAGGCTGCTGAGGCGGAGGCTCAGAAGGCGAGTCGTTCTGGGGTGGACTACCGGTCCCGCCTTCGCGGGGAAGATCCTGAGCCCTCCTAAGGACAGCTCGGATCTTGACGAAGAACTGGTCGTTAACCTTTCCTCGCATTCTCGCCGAGTGCACAGAGTGCAGAGAGACATATGTTCGCCTAGCAGCCACTGCGATCTCTTCGATACAGTCCTCAATGGTGTCTAACTCTTCTACATTTCGTTCACCGTAGCCATTCCAGTGGTTCCCGGCGTTGTCCGCGTACTTCATAGTGCAGCTCCACAACAAAGACAAGTGGCGACGATAAAAACCAAGGCGACGATAAGGATCAGGGCTGCCCCTGCTTCTCCGTTGGTGGGGGTCGGGCTAACCCTCGGCCCCCTATCGGCATCAAAGTTCAAGCGGGTTCCATCTCTCGTTGCGAGTCTGCTTGACGCCCACGTGAACGAGGCAGTGAATCTTGCCTTCGGCACGCGGCATAGGACAGGTTTCCATGGTCTTCATGTCGATGATGAACAGGCACCCTGGATCGTCCTCTGGACGAATTCTCCAAGAGCCCTCGCCTTCGAGGGCTGTGCCGGTCATTGCATCTTCACTGCAACGCCGGACTCCTTGAATCCGGGGGTTTCGTTGACCTCGGCCAGAATCCTCTTTCGTACGTCCTGACGAACTGCTGAGTTCAGACTGTTGAGGTCATCCGTGGGCCATTCCCCACGGTTCTTGATAGCCCACACCACTGGATCAACATCCAGTAGGAGGTGCACAGCGACCCTCATAGGGCACACTCCTCACGTTTGGCGACGTAGCGCCAAGAGTATCACGAACTTACATACAACTCAATATCCAAGTCCCAGGAGGACGCTATGGCCCAAGGAGGGCTGCCACCTGGGCTCCCGGAAGATCACGGGTATCAGACCCTAGGTTGGGACCTCCTTGATTGGGCCTCCACCTACCTGGCCCAGCCTGACGGCATCAACAAGGGCCGAGGCTGGGAGTTCACAGACGACCAGGCCAAGTTTTTGCTCTGGTTCTACGCCCTTCACCCTGACTCGAAATTCGATTTCGAGGCTGGCAAATTCGCCCGGGGTGGATGGCTCTTCCGCCGAGCCTACAGAGAGCGCGCTAAGGGTGTCGGCAAGACACCAATGGTCGCCGCTATTGCTTCCACAGAGCTTTTAGGCCCCGTGCAGTTCGATGGGTTTGACGCCTACGGCAATCCCGTGGGTAGACCTCATCCAAACCCCCTCGTTCAGCTAGCCGCTGTATCCGAGTCTCAGGCAGATCAGACGATGGTTCTGATTAACTCGATGCTTGCCAACGGCGCGGCTGAGAGTGAATACGGACTAGACATTGCGCTTTCTAGAATCTATGTCCCTAACGGCGGAAAGTTGGAGAAGGTAACCGCAAGTCCGCGTTCGCGTGAGGGTGCTAGGCCAACATTCGTCGTCCTTGAAGAAACGCACAACTGGGTACCTGCGGAAAGAGGCCCTGAGTTCGCAGAGGTATTGCGTCGTAACCTCGGTAAACTCGATGGACGATCTATCGAGGTTACTAACGCTCCGCTCCCCGGTGAGAACTCGGTAGCTGAGGCTTCCCATCGAGAGTTCAGCCGGCTAGCGGCCGATGGAAATCTCGGAGGTGTGCTCTTCGACTCAGAGAGCATCCACGTAGAGGATGTCAAAGACCCCGAGCAGGCTATCCCTGCTTTGCAGTGGATTTACCGCAACTCCCCGTGGGTTAACATCAATCGTATCTTCGAGGAGATTTGCGACTCCAACACTCGTGAATCGAGCGCGCGGAAGTTCTACTTCAACGAGATCGTCATCGGCGAGTCAGGCTGGCTCAAGAAGGCTGAGGTCGAGAAGGTCCGTAAACCGGACCTAAAGCCCCTCAAGAAGTCCGACAAGATTGCCCTTGGCTTCAAGGGCGCTATGAGGAATGGTGCTGCTGCCGTTGTGGCAGTCAGGCTTACCGACCAGGCTGTCTTTCTTCTCAAAATGTGGGAGAAGCCTGAGAGCGCTGATCGCTCCTGGGAAGTCCCGTATTACGAGGTCGATCAGTATGTCCGGAAGCAACTGGAAAAGCGGAACGTCTACAGCGTGTTCGCCGATCCACACCAATTCCAGGACATCATCGGTAAATGGGCCGCAGACTACGAGGATTGTAGCGTAGAGGAATTCTGGCTTACCTCGAAGGCTAAGTACGCCAAAGCCATCGAGGGCTTCGAGAGTGGCGTTCGGAGTGAACGGATCGTCTGGAACGATCAAACGGACCTTGAACGACACATTCTCGCCTGCCACATCCTCGAAACTCCGCAGGGGGACATTCTCCGCAAGGAGACCTCCGATTCAAAGAGATATATCGCTGCCGCACAAGCGGCAGTGCTAGCGCACGCAGCGTGCATGCAGGCAATCGAAGATGGCGCTCTCGCCCCGGAGGTGGATCGCATGATGTATGCCTGGTGACGCATAACTGAATAAGGGGGTGAGGGCTTGGCAACTTACACCGGAGATATCACGGTTCCACCGGGGAATCAGGCAGCAGGACTGCCGTATTCTTGGAATCCGTCGATCTTCAATGGAGCGGGTGCTAATTTCCCTCCCGGAAGCCCTGAGTGGTGGCTATTCAATGGAATGCTAGCCATCGAGGGTAAGCAGGCTTACCACACTGTACGAGAGCGGTATGTATCCGGAGATCACCCTCTCCCTAATGGTGACCGAAGGTATGTCAAGGCTCTTCGAGACTTCCAAGAGAAGTCGCTGACTAACTACGTAGCTCTAGCTACGAACGCGATGATTCCGCGTATGCGCGTTAAAGGCTTCCGATTCGGCTCCTACGAGCCTCAGAAGCCCTCTCCCTCTCCTAGTACCAACCCTGAGGGGAAAACGCCTCAGAATGGCTCTCAGGGGCCTCAAAAGGCCGATTCTGAGGGTAGCCGGGGCCTCGCTGACAAAGACGCTCGTCTCGTCTGGATGGCCAACGACATGGACTTCCAGATGGATCAGTTCCTGACCTGGGCTGCGACCTATGGCGAGAGCTATCTCCTGGTGGGTCCAGAGGACCCCGAGACCAACGAGCCGACGATTACTGTCGAGCATCCCAAGCTCTGTCATGTGTTCGCTGATCCTGTCAGGCCCACTCGGGCTCTGGCTGGTGTCCGGCTTTGGCGGGATGCCTACCTGGGGCAGATGGTAGCGGTTGTCTACCTGTCTGACGGCAGCGTACATGCGTACACGGGTCCCCAGAATGGGGAATCCGTCCCAGCTAGTACAGCGTTCGCAAACAACGCTTTCAAGCGTCTCAGCGTCCAGCAGAACTCGATTGATGAGGTTCCGCTTGTCAGGTGCCAGTGGCGTCCTGACGGCAAGGCTGAAGCTGAAGACGCCTTCGAGATTCAGGACCGGATCAACCTCACCATCCTGAACCGGTTGGTTATCTCGAAATCTCAGGCTTACCGGCAGAAGTGGCTGACCGGAGGTCAGATTGCTGCTGCCAAAAAGGGCAGGAAGGGTGTAGACCAGAAACCTCCGTTTGATCCTGGTGCAGACACCCTCTGGCATGTCCCGGCTCCTGATGCCAAATTCGGCGATTTCGATCAGGTCGACATCACGCAAATCCTGAATTCAGTACGTGATGACGTGCTCGATTTCGCTGCCCTGTTGCAGCTCCCGGCCCACTATCTCATGGGCCGAATGGCGAACATCTCTGGTGACACCCTGACCCAGGCTGAATCCGGGCACAAGCTCAGAACTCAGGCCCGTCAGCGCTCTGTCGGGTGGGCCATTGAGAAAGCTATGCGGCTGGTCTTCAAGTACAAGGGAGACCTCAAGAAGGCTAAGGAGCTGGACGCAGAAGTCATCTGGGGAGACGCGGAAATCCGCAGTCTCGCTGAGAAGGCTGATGCCGCTGTGAAGTTCGCTCAGGCGTTCGCTCAGGCCCCGCCGTTCATGATCCCTGTGCTGGCTCAGATGATGGATCTGGATCCGGATCAGGTTGAGCAGCTTACCGCTGCTGCCGAGGCTTACCAGGCTGAACAGCGGGCCAGGGAAGACCAAATGATGAAGCAGCAGGCAGATACGCAAATGGCCCTCGCCAAGGAGGGCGCTAAGGCTAAGGCTGGCTCTGGTGGCCAGTCCTCGAATACCAAGAAGTCCTAGAAGGATGGTTATAGATATGTCCGGAGAGACCGCCCCGGAGGCGACTGAGAACACCACTGAGGTTACTGACGGCACCACCGAGGGTGCATCCAAGGAGACCGCTTCCAAGCTCGAAGAGCTTGAGAAGGATGACCTCATCGAGCTTGCCAAGAGTCTCCGCAAGGAGAACGCGGCTAAGCGCGTCAAGAACCGTGAGACCGAGCAGGAGCTTGAAGAGTTCCGCAAGTGGAAAGACTCGCAGAAGTCCGAGCTTGAGAAGGCTCAGGAGCGCGCTGAGAGCCTTCAGAAGGAGAATCACTCCCTTCTGAAGACTTCGATTGCCCTGGGCGCTGGTCTGACCATGGATGATGTCGAGTTCATTAGTGGTGACACTCCGGAGGACATGAAGGCTTCCGCCGAGAAGCTGGCCGCTCGGGTCAAGACTACCGGCACTAAGCCGAACACTACAGATGTGTTCGCTGGCACCCGAGGTGTCTCCACGGGTGAGGGCTCGAAGGATGCCACTCAGATTGCCAACGAATACATGTCCCAGCTCATCTGGGGTCGCAACTAATCTCTCTTAGACGAAGGACAACTTAATATGGCCATTCAGACCACCAAGGGTCTTTACCGCCACGAGCAGGATGCGTCGATCAATTCGGTCGGCAACCGCGTTCGTGAGCTTCCTCCGGAGGTTGCCTCCGGTATTCTGGACGACGTTCTCACCGGCTCCGCCGCGCTTCAGCTCGGCTCTGTTTCGCGAATGACTCGCCGGGAGAAGATTTTCACCCTGACCGAGACCCTTCCGGACGCCTACTGGATTAAGGGTACGGCTGCCACGGATAAGCCGTCGTTCGGTCCTGGCAGTTCTCAGACTGACGGTAGTCGTGAGGCGAAGGATCTCGCGATGAAGCAGACGACCAGCATGACTTGGTCTCAGAAGCGGATGGAAGCCGAAGAGATGGCCGTCTTGGTGCCGCTTCCGGACACCTGGGCTGCTGACTCGGATGTCGACTTCGGCGAGATCAAGCCCTACCTCGTTGAGGCTATGGCTAAGAAGCTGGACGCTGCGATCCTCTTCGGGGAGGAGATCCCGAACTCCTGGGCTGCCAACGGCTTCCACGGTATTCTTCCGGACGCTATTGCGGCCGGCAACTCCGTGAACGCTGCGAACATCGGCACCAGTCCCGGGCAGTTTGTTGACCTGGCTGACGCTATCGCTGCGATGTCGGAGACGATGGCTGAGGACGGCTACGACCCGTCCGGTTTCGTGACCTACCCCGGCTTTAAGTGGAAGCTGGTTCGGCTTCGTGACGCCAACAAGAACCCGATCTTCGACGGTGCGCTGACCAGCTCGCCTACGGGTCAGGGTATCTACGGTCAGAGCCTCGCTGAGGTGCGGTCCGGCATTTGGAACACTCACAAGGACGACGCCCTGATGATCGCTGGTCAGTGGGACACGCTGAAGATCGGTATCCGGCAGGATATCGAGTTCGCTGTTACCGACTCGGCTCCGATTTTCGCTCAGGACGGCACCCTTGTCCTGAACACCTTCCAGCAGGACGCGAAGGTTCTGCGTGCAACCTTCCGGGTTGCCGCGAACGTCATCAACCCGCTTAAGCGGCTGGGTGGTGAGTACCCCTTCTCGGTGCTGCGTCCGGACGCTGATTTCTCTAGCTAATCCAGAAAGAGAGGGGCCGGTTAATTCCGGCCCCTCTCCCGAGGATCATGCGATCTAGATGCGGCTACCGTCGCCAAACGAACCGCACCCTTCTCGCACTTCACTCTTCCCGTAAAGCCCCTAGATAGGAATTCCTTCCAGTGCGGATCTTGGGTTATACCCATGCATACCCCGGCCCGATGAAGCATCAAGCCGGGGGCGAAACCTCGCTACATGATGCTCTGCGGCACCTCGCTGCGCAAGGTCATGATGTCATGATCCTGGTTGGTGAGCCAACTCCGGTCCCCAGCTACGAGCTGGACGGCGTACAGGTACGAACGGTCCAGACGGACGCAGAGGCCAAGGCAGCTCCACTCAACCTGTTCCCTTGGGCTGATGTCGTCGTGACGCAGCTCAAGTGCTCCTACCGGGGTGCTCTGGTGGCCCAGATGATGGGTAAGCCAGTGGTGCACTACGCCCACAATGACCACAAGGGCACTCGAAAGCCCCTGGGAATATCCCACCTGGGGCTCTATAACACCGAGTGGGTCCGGCAGAGCTGCCGGGATAGCGGAGTCTCTACCCCCGGGATCGTGCTACACCCCGTAGTTGAACCGGAGCGGTACAGAGTCGACTCTCCTGGCGAGTGCGTCACCCTCATCAATCTCAGCATGGGCGCTGACGGGTTGTATGACAAGGGGTATGCGACCTTCTTTGAGCTTGCTCGGAGGAATCCTGATCTGCCGTTCCTGGCAGTCAAGGGAGCCTACGGCGAGCAGGCCTACGAGGATCTTCCGAATGTGGAGTACATGCCCCACCAGGAAGACATCCGGGAGGTCTACAAGCGCACCAGGGTTCTCCTGGTGCCCAGTAAGTATGAGTCCTTCGGACGTGTCGCTGTAGAGGCTGCTGCCTCTGGGATTCCAAGTATCTGCACTCCTACCGATGGCCTCATTGAGGCAATGGGAGACTCGGCAAGGTACGCCGTGTACGGAGACTACAACAAGTGGAATTCGGCCCTTCACGGGGCTCTCGGGCAGCCTAACGAGCCATCTTCGCAAGCCCGTTCCGAATTCCTCTGGCGACAGTCCCAGGAAGAGCTTGAAGAGCTTTCCCTGATCTTTGAAATCCTCGGGTCCGCTGGACTTCAGGAACTCTACGATTACCTTGCAGTGAGGTAACTGTGTTCACTATCGCTGACCTTGAAGTTCCGCTGAAGAGGTCTATCGACCCTGCCGAAGAGCCGTACTACCAGTACATGATTGACCAGGTTACGGCGTACATCGAGAACGTGACTGGGATTGCTTTCTCTCTGCACACCAACGAGACGGTTCGATACCGAGCTGATGGCCATGGTGTAGTTGAGCTGATCGGCCCCGTTGTTTCCGTCGCCTCGATTACTCCGCTTATTCAATCGAACTATACCTACCGCTATGACGGTTGGTATTGGATTGCCTCCGAGTGGAATGGCCTCGACGAGATCGATGGCCTGGCTCCGTATGAAGTAGTCGACGTGACGTACACCTACGGCTACGACATCGAAGAGGTCCCCGCCGACATCAAGGGTGTCGCTATTTCTGTGGTTCTCGGTGAGCTGAATGGCCGGACTCCGGAAGACCTCGAAGAGAAGACCGTGGGGGACGTGACCTACAAGTGGCGTGTCTCCGAGGCAAACTTCGATTCCTTCGGGCTGGACGTGATCCGTTCCTATCAGGGGGTGGCTCGGACATGGCGTCTCTAGGCAATGAAACCGTAATCCTCCGCCGGGCTCCACTAGTCAAGGATGCTCGCTCGGGGAGCATGGTTCGCGACTGGGAGAACGCCGAGGAAACCCCTCTTCCCGGCTGCTCGGTGCAGCCGTTTCCATTGGCGGAGAAGCTGAATTACGAAGTCTCTGACAACCGAGAGTTCGCTCGGTCTTCTGTGAGGGTCTACAGCCCCCCTGAGAACGTCTCTCCCGAGCCAACGGATCGGTTCCTGTACCGAGGCAGGGAGTATGAACTCTTTGGCTTCACAAGCGAACTGGTAGACCTCGAAGGGGTCCTTGACCACATTGCCTTCATCGGACGAATCCGGGAGGGCTAGTGGCTTGGAGAGTCGGAACCCCGAAGATCGATGGCAAGAAGATGCTCGCCATCGTCGATGGTCCAAAGTACGCAGAGTACGCAAAGAAGCAGGCAAGCACCCTGAAGGACCTTGCCATCGAGATTTACAACGAGCGCTATAAGGCAGGGCCTTACCGTACGTCCAATACCTCACCTCCCCGATATGTGGAGGTGTTCAAGGTCCGGAAGATCGGTCGCAACTGGCGACTTGTCAACGAAGACCCTGGTGCTGTCTGGGTCGAATGGGGAGCCCATCCGGGCGGTAACCCTGATGTAGAGATCCTGAAGTACGCCCCGATGAGGACCGCTCTGGATCGGCTCGAATCACAAGAGAGGCTGAGATAATTGCCTCCGTTTATTCGTCATGGGGATGCTGCTGCTGCAATTATCGACATCCTCACAAACTACACCCCTGAGCTTGAGACTCTAGGAGTCGACAACATCGCCAAGGATCTTGTCGGCTGGACGAAGGACAAGACTTGGATTCAGGTGTCCCAAGAGGGCGGCCTGAAGGTGTGGCCGAAGATTAACAAGCCTCGCATCGATATTGATGTCTATTGTCCCGACCCGAACAAGTGCGCAGACATCATCGATATCGCAGAGGCAAGCGTCCTCCGTGCTCAGTTCCAATATAGAGGCTGGGGAATCCGGCTTCACCGGGTGGTGGAGGAAGTCGGAGCCATTGAGGCTTACGACAAGCAGGAAGAGACGCCCCGGTACTTTGCGACTCTTCGCCTAACTACCACCCCCGACCCAGAGACCATGCCATGAAGCAATGTAAAGGCTGCCTAGTTGATAAGCAGATTCGCGATTTCCCGCGCTACAAGAACGGCAAGCCCCGGACGACATGCTACGAATGCCATGCTGCTAGGAGTCGGGCATACTACCGCGAGAATTCAGCCAAGGTAATTGCTAGACAGGTTAGCTATCTCAGGCAAAAGAGGTACGGAGTATCCGCTGAAGATATTGACCTGATGCTAGCCGATCAAGTGGGTCTCTGCGCCATCTGCGAGGAGCCCATGAGCCCCTTCTGTGTGGATCACGACCACGTTACCGGAGCGGTTAGAAAGCTTCTGTGTTCTAGCTGCAACTCGGCTTTAGGGATGCTTCGAGATAATCCTAAACTGGCCGATCGTGCTGCGGAATATCTCCGCGAGCACGGCAGGTAAAACTGCATAACAACTAAATAGGAGTCTATATGGCTACCAATTACAACCCGAGTCAGGTTCGGCTCGCTCCCGATGGTCGCGTCCTCGTCGCTCTGCTCGGTACCGCCGAGCCGGCTGACGTTACCGCCGAGTGGGACGATGCCTTCAAGGAGCTTGGTTGGGTGACCGAGGACGGCGTTTCCGTTACCCCCTCGGTCGATACTAACGACATCATGATGTGGCAGAGCATTACCGCTGTCAAGCGGCCTCTGACCGGCATGGGCCTTGAGGTCAGTATGGCTCTGGGTTCGCACAACAAGAGCACCCTTGGCCTGTACTTCCTCAACTCGACTGTCACTAACGCCTCCGGCGTTGCTCGGCTTGAGATGGCGAACGCTCCTGTTAGCCAGGAGGTCATGCTCGGTATCGAGTGGACCGACGACGAGGGTGATGTCAACCGCCTGGTTCTGCCCCGAGTCACCATGACCGACCGCGAGGCCATCAATCTTCAGCGCTCTGACGCTGTGGCTCTCGGTATCACCTTCTCTGCTCTGGCTGGTCCGGACGGCTACAGCGCTGTTCTGCTGTCGAACAACACCGACCTGCTTAGCTAAACGAATTCAACCCAATCCCCCGAAACTTACAATTCAACAGAGGAATTTAAAGTGACTGCTCAGGAAGCTGTTAAGAATGAGGCGCAGGACGCCAATGTGGTTTTCGAGTTCCGTGGCAAGGAGTTTACCTTGCCGCCGAACCTGAACGAGGCTGATGGCGATGTGCTTGAGCACTATGAGAACGACAAGCCGATTGCGGCTCTGAAGGCTCTGCTTGGTGAAGACCAGTTCGCGGAGTACAAGGCTGTCGTCCGGCCGAAGGTCAAGGACCACATCGAGTTCATCGGTGAAGCCTTCAAGGCCCTGGGCACGTCCTCGGGGGAATAGCCTGGCTCGCAAAGCTGTTCGCGGATGATCGGCTCCTGGGAATTATCGAGGCTGACTTCAGCCGATTCTATGGAGCCGATCTCCGTGACTTTTGGCGGTCAGGCTCGGGGATGACTTACCGCTGGGTTGTGAGCCATATTCGGCACCTCCCCGAAGATTCGTGGTACGTCAAGCACATCCGTCGTGAATCGGGTGACATCTGGGATCAACCAGATCACCACCGACAGGACTTGGTTGACCTACTTCAGCAGGCGGTCTACTTCCTCTCCATTGAGGCGACCAAGGATCTCAAAGGCTCCGGCATGAAGCAGGTCTTTAAAGACGCTCCTAAGCCGGCTCCTAGACCTGGGCAAGAGCAGGAGAAGCCGCGTATGTCCAGCAAGCAAGAACTACAGGAATTCTTTGGGGGTGGTCTGTAGGTGGCGGAAAATGATGGCCCTAGGGTCGGCAAGGCCCATATCGAGATCACCCCGGAGATCGACTCCGCCAAGGCCAAGAGGGAAATCAAGAAGGCTCTTGAGGGAGCTGCGAAGGAACTCGACAAGGGTATTACCAAGAGCCTCAGTGGGCTCCCTCATACGGCTGCTAAGAGCATCCGAGACTACGAGAGGACCCAGAGTCTAGCCCTGAAGGAAATCGCCCGTGAAGCCGACCGGGCTAAGAGGTTGGACGCTCAGCGCACCTCTGAGATGAAGGCTAACGCCAAGGAGCGAGACAAGCTCTTCGAGGCTGAGAAGCGAAAGATCGCTGAGTCCATGAAGGCTCAGAAGTCGCTAGCAGACCAGCGCCAGAAGGCAATGGCCGAGGTGCAGAGAGCAGAGCGCCAGGCGTACGCCGAGAACGAGCGACGGAACAAGGCTGAGCAAGCTGCGGTCCAGAAGAAGATTCAGGAGCTGACCAAGTGGGGTCAGCAGAAGCACGCTATCGAGAAGGCTGATGCCGCTGAGTCTCTGAAGATTGCTAAGCAGTCTCAGGAGGACATGGATAAGGCATTCAAGTACCGCGCAATGCGGGCAATGGGTGCTACCCCTGAAGCTGCTGCTTCCGCAGCCACCGGAAAAAACATCCGAGTTGGCGAGATGGGAACCCAGCTTACGAAGCTGAGTGGACAGGCTAAGCGCTCTGGCGCTGAGGTTGCCAAGGCTATGGACATGGCCTCTCATTCGCTCTCCCAGCTCAGCACCAGGATTGGCCTAGCGTCCTTCCAGCTTCAGCTTCTCGGTGGGTTCGCAACAACGTTCCTCACGGGACCAGTGGCGTACGCCCTTGGTGGGTTGGCCAGAGATGGCCTGAAGTTCGCTACGACGATCGGGTACGCCCGAGCAAGCATGCAGTCCCTTCTGGGGCCAGCCGAGGACGTAGAGAAGATCCTCGCTGACATTCAGAAGATGGCTATCGAGTCACCCCTGTTCAATACCGAGGACGCCATCAGCTACGCCCAGAAAATTGCCGCCGTGGGCGTCAAGGGCAAAGATGTCTATAAGACCATGAAGGCTCTAAACAACATCTTCTTGACTCAGGGTGTTGCTGGGCCTGAGCGTGCCTCTCTGGCGCTGATGGCTTATACCCAGATCCTTTCTAAGGGTGTCGTCGGAATGGACGACCTTCGCCAGCAGTTCGCGGAGCACGTTCCTGGTGGTATCCAGATTTTCGAGAAGCTAGCCAAGAGGCTGGGGTTCGAGGATATCCCAGAGCTGAACAAGGCCATGAAGGCTGGCACCGTTACAGCCATCGATCTGAACAACGCAATGATCAAGTTTGGCAATCAGCCCAAGTTCCTTGAGGGTGCGACTCAGGCAGCGCAGACCCTTGGCGGTGTGTGGCAAGCGCTCCAAGAGGATGTTCAGGCCACCATTGGTATGGCATTCGACAAGAATCGCAACGAGATCATTGCTGCCATCGAGGCCATGAAGCCAGTTGTGATGGAACTAGTGGGAATGTTCGTCAGAGCAGTCCCAACAATGATTGAGTGGTTGGGGAGGCTAGTAGGCAAGATCGTTCAAATTAGGAACGCCTATGACGCCTTGAATCCTGCCCAGAAGGATTTGCTCCACCAAGTAATCCTCCTTACTCTGGCCTCCGGCCCTGCTGCTATTGCAGTGGGTGTCTTCGGTACCGCCCTTTCTGGCGTAGCCAACTTTGCATCACTGGCGATGAAGGGTCTGTCCTTCTTCGGCTCTGCACTTCTCCCACTGGGGGGGTGGATCTCGCTTGTAGCCGTTGCGCTTGTCGTTCTTGCTACAGCTCTAGCGGTTCTCTACACCAAGTCTGAGCCTGTGCGCAAGAGCATGCTTCAGCTCTTCAACCAGGTGAAGGATGCGATCGCAAACGGCTTCCTGCCTGTCGTCGATCTGCTTATCGGATCGATCCAGTCTCTTGAGAAGACCTTCTCATTCCTTGGACTGGAAACCAAGGATCTCGCGTGGATTCTCGGCATTCTGGTTCTGCCACTGATCGCAGCAATGCAGGTCATCCTGATCGTTGTTGTTGCGATCAAGGCGTTGCAGTTCGCGATGCTCGCATTGGGCTCTGTAGCGTACGCAGTCACGCAAACCCTAGCCGCCCTTATCTGGGTGCTACAACAGCTCTTCCAAGGGCTCTCGCACCTTCCTGGGGCTACCGGGAAATACTTCGAGGGAGTGGCCGAGAGTGCCGAACGGGCACAGAAGAAGCTCGGTGGGCTTATCGATGTTACGAGCATGTGGAAGGGTCTGACAGAGGGCAACTCTAAGGCCACGGATGAATGGTCGAGCAGGCTTAACAATCTTGACCTTACCACGACTGGGCTTTCCGGAGCCTTCGGCTCGTGGAATGGGATTATCGACCAGAGCATTCAGAAGCAGATGTCCCTTGAGGACGCGATCAACAATGCTCGCACTGCAATGCAGGGTCAGGCTGCTACGGCCAGAACCCTGACCGATGCTAGTGATGCATTCAAGCAGTCTCAAATCGGATTGACGGAAGCCGTCAAGACCAACAAGCGGACTCTTGACGATCACACCCGCGCTGGACAGAACAACCGGGCCGCGCTGAAGCAAGCCGCTCAAGCATCCTTCGAGATGATGCTTCAGGATATCCGATCGGGTACTCCGATGGAGCAGGCCATCTCGCGTCACAAGAAGCGCACCAAGGCTCTGAAGGAAGAGTTCGGCCAGAACAAGGAGACCCGCAAGGAGGCTCAGAGCCTCATTAACACCTACGGCAAGGTGCCGAAGGATGTTAAGACCCTTCTGAAAATGATGGGCTATACCGACATCGCTAAGAAGATGCAGGAAATCCTTGCTGCCCAGAAGGTTGCCGCTAGACCTGGCCTCTCCTATTCCGCTGCTCTCGCCTCCGAGCGCAAGCAGTGGCAGATGGAGAAGCGTGAAGGCCTGAAGAACGGTGGTGTTGGCAAGAAGGCTGGTGGCCCCATTCGTGGGCCTGGTGGCCCGACTGGCGACAAGATCCCGATTATGGCCTCCGACCAGGAGTACATGATTAAGGCTCGGTCAGCCAACAGGCTCGGTCAGCCGGTTCTTGACTATATCAACCGCACGGGGCAACTGCCCTATCAGCAGTTCGCCCAGGGTGGTTCGGTCACCTGGCCCGTCAACCTCGATATGTCCAAGACCAAGTTCCCCGACCCCATCCTTGGTGGTCCAACTGGTCAGGGTGGTATCGGCGTAGCAACCATGATGGCAGTTCTGAGGCGTCGCTTCCCAGGGCTTCCGCTTATCTCGGGGTTCCGTGAGGGTGCAGTTACCTCCACGGGTAACCGGAGCTATCACGCCCTCGGCAGAGCCGTTGACCTGCCTCCTAGCTGGGATGTCTTCAACTGGATTGCTGCGAACTACGGCAAGAGCACGAAGGAGCTTATCTTCACTCCTGCCGGCGGACGGCAGATCAAGAATGGTATGCCACACGTGTTCTCTGGCGGGACCATTCAGCAAGATCACTATAACCACGTCCACTGGGCTTACGACAACGGCGGAAGTATCGCTCCGAATCAGCCCTTCATTAACAAGACTGGCTCGAATGAGCTGGCGTTGAATGCTGCCCAAGGTAATGCACTTGAGCAGAAGATTCGGAACTCTGATCGACCCATCTCTGTTTCCGTGTACGTCGATGGCGTCAAGCGGGACGCAGAAATCGTCTTCGAGGAGAAGACGGAAGAACTCATTCAGGCTCTGGGGGGTGTGTAATGGCTGTTGCAGTTAACGTTGCCTACAACAACTCGTACCACTCTCCCGGGTTCGATATTACCGTCACTGGCCTCGACGACTACAACCGGATCACCATCCTTCGGATTGACACCACCGGTGAGGACAGGGACACCCCTGTCCGTGGTGGGGATAATGTCTCCATCGTCAGTGACGATGACTTCGCTATCACGGACTTCGAGGCACCGATCGGCAAGAGCTATATCTATAGGGTTACTGCCGATGGAGTAGCCACCACTGACAGCACTAAGACGGACCCCTTCAGTCGGACCACCTCGTCCGGCTGGGGGGCGTCCAGCTCTGGACTGAGCTGGACGGTCAAAGCCGGCACAGCGGCTAATGCTTCCACCAATGGCAGTATTGCTCAGGCGTCCATCACGGCGAACAACGATCCCTTGACGATGACGCTAGATCCAGTGCTCTCTGACTTCGATGTGTACTTCGATGCGTCTTCGAGCGTACTCACGACCGGTGCTCAGATTGTCGCTGGGTTCGTTTATGGCTATCAGGATGAGTCGAATTTCTACCGCGTTGAGGTCCGGTTTATGCCGGACAACAGCATAGACGTTTTGATTCGTCGTCAGGTTTCTGGCACCCTGATTAACCTCGCGGTGCACAACGACGTTGTTACGAGCTGGTTAGCCGGCTCCTGGTGGACCATCAGGGTTAAGCGCACCTCGGGTGCTACCCAGGTGAAGGTATGGCCCCAGGGAGGCTCTGAGCCTGCTATGTGGTGGGTTGAGTCAACCGTCGACACCACGTTTCCTACGGGACTCATTGGGCTTCAAGCGTTCACCGGTGGAGCCAACAGCAACACTAAGCCTTTCTTCCTGAACTTCGATAACGTTCAACTCCCAGGGTCGGGGGGAACATCGCTGGTCACCTCTACGGTTTCCAGCACCCCGACTGTTCCGATTTACGTGAGCAACCCCGGAACCGCTTGGCTCAAATCGGTCGGTCAGCCGGCGCTCAGCCGGCGCGTCAACATCGTAGATTTTGATGAGGTCAGCCGCCCCGGGCGAATCCTCGGGGAATACGAAGTCCTGGGTAGACCCAACAAGATCGTCCTAAGGGACGTAATTGGTGGGCGCGAGGGAACGATTTCCCTCGCCACGTTCCAGCTCGGTGGACTCTGGGAGTCAGACTCCAAGAGTAGAGAGCTACGAGAACTGTTGCAGTTCGGTGGAACACTGCTGCTGCAAACTGCCGGACACCAGCTAACCGGCGAAGACGATATGTATTTCGAGGTCAAGGATTTCGACCGCAAGCGCATCGGCGCAATTGGTGGAGAGCTGGTCCACCTTCATTCGATCAGCTTCATCGAGGTAGACAAGCCTGCTACGACGCAGGAGTCGCTGTCGCTTCGCTCTTGGGCCGATGTTTCTGAGCAGAATGAAACGTGGGCTGACGTACTCACCAACCATTCAACGTGGCTGGACCTCCTTCAGCGTAACTTGTGAGGATAGATGTACTCGCCACTGTCCACAAACTTCCACCGGCGTGTCCGAGAATCCGGCGTCAGGAAGACTGTTGCTGATGTCTACTACGACGGAAAGCTTGTTGCCGCAGACCTTAATGTCAGCGGAGGGGCAATCCGAGTTGAACTCGGTGGCCAAGTCCGGAGGTCGGGCAACGTAACTATTGCCGACCTCCGGCTTGTGCCGACGCTTGATGAAGCGCTGTCTCCTCAGGGAACAGAGATCCTTATCCGCCAAGGTGTCGTATACCCAAATGGCGAGGAAGAGCTTGTTCCCCTTGGAGTCTTTCAACTTGAGATCACCGAGTGGAGCGAGATCGACCGGGCACCCCGGATTCAGATATACGACCGATCTCGCGTCATGAGTCAGTCTGCCCTATCGAATATCGTCTCCCGCTCAGGGCGGGGGGCGATGTCTGTTGTCATCGAGTTCCTTGAATGGTTCTATCCCAGTCTCGCCCCGATCAGTCCGGGGGCTCTTTTCGATCCCGGTCTGACCAACTACGGACTACCAGGAGGTCACACCTTTGAGCAAGGTGACTACTGGTCCGCCATTCAGGATCTCTGCCGGAACATGGGTGGCGATCTGCACTTCGATACAGAGGGTCAACCCAGGTGCAAGCTCATCGAGCCATTGGACTCTCAGCGTCCCCCAGTAGAAACGATCAACGCTGGACTAGATGGCGTCCTAGTGGACGCAACACATTCATTCAGTCGGGAGGGCGTCTACAACGCCGTCACCGTAATCGGTGCTGCCCAGGAGGAAGCAAAGACTCCCAGCGCCGTGGCCTACAACCTCGATGGCAGTTCGCCTCTCCGCTGGGGCGGTCCATTCGGCCGAGTGATGCAAGTCATTAATGACACCTCGTTGACAAGCACTGCACAGTGCTACAACCGAGCTAGAACTGAACTTGCTCGCTATGTGGGATTGGGCTATTCACTCGACTTCTCCTCGATCCCAAACCCCGCTCTTGACGTTGGGGACTTCGTGAAGTTCGTCTACCTCGACGGTAGAGCTGAGATTCACCAGCTAGAGACCTTATCCATTCCTCTTGGGCCCGGCAGTTTTACTGGCACCTCAAAGGGGACCTTCTACAATGGATAAAATCAATCGCCTAGCCAAAGCGATCAAGGGCCGACCTGCTAGGCCGCAGTTTGTCTACGGAGTGTGGATTGCCGCTGAAGCGGCCGACGCAGACCTTTCCCAGGTGAAGATCCCCGGGGGCAACTTCGATGGCAGTGACACCATTCTTCGGTTTGTTCCTAAGGGTGCTCATGTCACTGGGTTGACAACTTCCTCGACCGTACTTTGTGCGGGTAGTCCGTTGTGCATTATCGCAAGAGTCACGGGTGATATCTCCCTGGCCAACCTACCTTAAGGAGAGTCCTCTTGGCTACCAATAGTCCTATCGCAAATCTTCCAATTCCGGAGACTGGTGATCCTCCGAATGGCCCGGCTGCCTTCTCTGGGCTGGCAGTGGCGCTTGACACCTTGGTAATCCCGAGGTTCGCTAGCGCTTCAGCTCGTGACCTGAAGATTCCAGCCCCTACTGATGGACAGCATGCATTCTTAACTGATTCTCACGCCCTGACCGTTTATAAGGCTGACATCGGTGAATGGACCCCCTACAGCTACGCCCGAGCACCAGAGATTAGCCGCATTGCCACTAGCGGCACTTGGACTAAGCCAAACGGCGCACGTTCAGTGTGGGTCCGCATCGTGGGTGGTGGCGGTGGTGGTGGCGGAGCTGCTGGCGGTGGCTCCTTTAATGCGTGTGGTGCCTCTGGTGGAGCCGGAGGGTACGCAGAGAGCTGGTACAGCGCTGCCGACCTGCCTAGCAGTGTTGCCGTCACGATCGGTGCCGGAGGCACCGCCTCTAGTGCCGCCTCTGGCGGTGATGGAGGCGCTACCGCTTTTGGGTCGTACATGACCGCCAACGGCGGTACAGGTGGTTCCGCTGGCACGAACACAGCTACGACCTCTACGGCATCGCGAGGTATCGGTGGTACTGCCACCGGTGGAAACATTGTCAATGTTGCTGGCGCGTCCGGTATGGCCGGACAGGTGTTGAGCAATTCCTTCACGTACTACCAGCAGGGTGGGTCTACGCCCTTTGGACAGGGCGGTCCGCCAGCATTCAGCACCACGAGCAATGGTGGTGCTGGGTCCGGATACGGCGCTGGCGGTGGTAATGCTATCGCCTCCGCCACTAACCGTGCCGGTGGTGCCGGGACGCCGGGGCTGGTAATCGTAGTTACCTTTTTCTAGGACAGCCATTGTCTACCGAAACCGTCGCCATCGTAGTTGCAGTTCTCACGACTCTCGGAGGTGGCTGGTCGTATCTCGGCCAGCGCAAAACCGCCAGGGAAAACAGAGAGTTGCAGAAACAACAGGTCGAAGCTCAGGCATACGAGAAGGCTCGGATGCATTATGACGCAATCATTGACGACCTGACTCAACATATCGCCTGGCTTAAGCAGGAGCTTGCCTCTGCAACAGAGGAGAATGCTCGCCTTAAAGAGCGCATTATCGCTCTTGAAAAGACCGTTGAAGCACTTAAGTCAGCGAACGTAATTGTGATCGAGCCCCCGAAGGGGGGCCGGTAAGGAGGAATGATGGTACTTTCCCCGTACGCCAAGGCTGTTGTTACAGCCGTTGGTGGTGTCGCTGTCGCGCTCACTCCAGTTGTCGCTGACAACGTGTTTGACGCCTCGGAGACCCAGGGAGTTGTGTCCGCCCTGGTCACTGCTGCGCTGACTGTCTATGGCGTATACAAGGTTCGGAACACCAAGGATGCGAACGTGGTCTAGGAGGTGATCCTAGTCTAGGTACACAGAAGGCCCCCAGGACGCTCTGAGAGCGATTCTGGGGGCCGTTTCTGCGTTACTGGTGCTACCGGGTACCGTTAGCCTCTACAACCTTCCTGAATGCCTCTTGAACGTCCTCAAGAGTGCGCTCGGGGACATCGTTCCAGGCGGCTACAGCCCAGTAGCCCCGGATTCCGTATGTGTTCTCGATGCCGTTGACCCGAACGAACTCGTCGAATGCCAGCGGAATTCGATCGTCAAAATGGGTGTTATACATCATGTTCGGCCGCCCAGTGATAGCCCAGGCGATCATGCCGCCCGCGCACATGCAGCCATCAGAACCGACCGCGAACGCCTGCGTCCACTCACCCGACAGAGCCTTCTCGTAGGCCCTCTGTCGCCAATCCTGAATCTCGATGTCAGTCACTTGCTGCTAACCTCCACGTCCAGAGCCCGAAGCTTGTCGATGACGAGCTGCTGAGCGCTGGCGGGGTCAGGGATCGAGTGAACCAGCGCGTCATTCCAACGCCACACTCGCCAGTAAGAATCCAACCCTTCCCCCCGAGGCACCCCCACGAAGTCAGCGAACTCGTGGAGAGCTGCGTCCAGCTCTTCAGGCTTGTCGGTCCCCTCCATGTCGAATGCGTTTCCGGTGATCACTTTCGCGATAGCACCACCAGCGCAGTAGCAGCCGTACGTATTCTTTGGGCTACCCGCCGTCCAGCCGTTCTCTTCGATCAGGTCAGCAGCCTTGCCGTAGACGGTACTCACTTGCCCTCCTTCGAGCTGGTCATTCCCCGGAAGATTCCCGCGATAGCGTTCAACACCAGAACCACGATGAACATCTGCCAGAAGCCGTACGCCGGAATGCTACTGTCGACGTCATGGTGCACTGCGCCAATTAGGAGCATCAACCACCATGCCTCCACGGCGACCACAGCCGGCGCGAGAAGGATCAGCGCCAGGCACCCACCGACGATTGCGCCGCCATCACTCTTGGCCATCTTTAGTTATCTCCTTCGAGGTTCATGTTCTGCATGCTGTTGGGGGCAAGCTTCTGCATCTCTGCGAGCACCAGCGAAGCGAACTCCCGAATCTCTGCGTCAGCAGCCGGCGATAGCCGCTGCTCAATGATGTTGCGCCAGGCTCGGATAGAGCCAGTGACATAGAACCGTGTCTCCGTGGACTCCGGGAGGAAGGCTCGCGCTGCTCCACGAGCCTCCTTGACCGTGTGCCCCAGGGCGCGAAGCTCCTGGTAGGTTTCGTCGTAGCGGAGCTGGGAGGTAAAAAAATGCTCCCGCAGCCTCGCGGTGTGAGACCCCGTGAAGATCGGAGGAATTACAACCCCGATATCACTCGCCACGCCGTGGTCGACATACCGCTGACTGAGCACCGAGAAGTTGATGCTGTAGCGCTGCTGGTGCCGTTCCAGCTCCAGGAGCAGAGCCCGGGAGACACCCTCGACGTACAGAGTCACGTGCCCATGACCGACCACCGAGAGGTGGTCAATCTCAGTGATGTGACCGAGGTACGTCTTGTTGGTGTTTGTGGCCGGATTCGGACGGTTCTCCGAGAGGTAGCACTTCCGGCCAGCAGCCTCGTGGAGTTCATCGATGTGAGTGGGGATGGAGTCCCACCAACTATCCCACTCCTCGGCAGAGTCAAACGATGGCTCTGCGTCATGATGCATGACGTATCCGGCTTCCCGAAGTTCCCCGAAATGAACCTGCGTACTGGCGACGGCAAGAACCTTCATGGTCATATTCAGTTGTCTCGCTCTCTCAGTCTCGGAGGCTTCGGATCTTCCACTTCAGTTCGTAGAGCAGCCACGGAATGCTGAGCTTCCTTGAGTGGTAGGGAAGCACCAGGACGTTGCAGCTACCGCAAGGCCAGAACTTCCAAGCCCACCATGGATCGGCGTAGTCAACTTGAATGCGGCCGTCATTACACCGCTTCACCTTGGCCCACTTGGGGCCTCCCCCGACCCAGCCAGGGCATCGATGGAACTTGTCGTAGCAAGGTCTACTCAGCCGGCGCACAGCACCCCCTCAGGCTACTCGGTTGATCCAGCTAAGATCCTCGGGAACCGTGGTAGCGAACTGGTCCTTCGGGGGAATCAGGGAGGCAGGGTAGAACTCCACGACACCAGCAAACATGGCGAGTACAGCTTCACCCTGAAAGAACGTGAGAGTGAGAAGCGACATCTCCCCGTCGCTGGTCTTAACCACGCTTGGTAAGACCTCCATCGACACGCCCTCGGGAACCTCGAAGTTCCGATTCTGCCCGTAGCTCTTGATGACGTACCTCATCGAAGCGGACGACCTTTCCAGTAGTTGACGAGACCAGTTTCGAGATTGTTCGCCTGAGCAATGCTGATGATTTTCATTCCGTACTTCTCCGCAGCGTTCACCACCAGCATCCCGAAATCAGGATCACTGCCATCCGGCTCTACGATGCACTCGGGGACTGCGTACTGGACCCGAGCGCCGGAGGCGGAAGCCTTGACGTGTCCATAGCCCAGGACGCTCCCGCAGACGTACCGATGCGGAATGGAAGCAATGTCGCTCCATGCAATCGGTAGGTGGTAAAGCTCCCCCGTTTGGCTTTTCGCCCACCACCTTGGCTCAGCAGTGCGGAGGCCATCAACCGTACTGAAACCGTAGAAGCCAGAGTCCTCACCTGCGTCTCCACCGGAGACCAAAGAAGCATTCTCTCCTGACTGCCAGGTGTACTTGGCAATCATCGCCCGAAGAGAGCCATCGGGGAACAGCTTCCATGTACGCCAGAGGCGAATTGCGCCAGGGAGCTTGTCCAGAGAGGCGACATGCTCTCGGTAGGCTTCCCGCTTCTCCTGCTCGAAGATAGCCCTTGCCTCAGCCATCGCTTCGAAGATGCCGGGAATCCGGGAATCGACCCCTCCTATGTCGTCGCAGACCGAGCAACCCACGCCGTTGCATCCCCTACAGGTTATGACGTAATAAGGGTCCAGGGCCAGTTTAGGACCCTTCAAAGCGAAGAGGTTGCTTACACAGCCGCTGCCATAGCGACACCCAAAGCACATGCACACATCAGCTCCCTGCGGGCGTGAGTTCTCGATCCGGGGCTTCCTCTCCGCTACGCGATGGGCCGACGTGCTCCGGAGCCTCCATGGGAACTTCCAGCGGGACAACCTCGAACTCCTTAATGATCTCGCCAATGTTGGCCATGGCTACTGCCTACCTTTCGCGTAGCTACCGACTTTCATAACGCCAAGTATGCAAGCTCAGATCAGGGCATGCAAGTGAGCTAGGTCACACGCGAGCTGGGCCTTAGCTCCGGTCTTCGGACGGGACCACAGAGATACCGGGTCGTAGCCGTAGTGCCTGGTCAGAGCTGGTGAGTCATAGCCCCGCCAGAACCTGAGGTAGACGTACTCCCGCTTGCTGGGGCTCAGACGGTTGATCGCGGCCACCAGCTCAGGAGTGTGGTATGACAGGTCAGAGCCTTGGGGTTGAGCGGTCAGACGCCCCCACAGGGGGGCCTCTCCGTCGACGGGCACCAGAGCCACCTTGGAGGAGTGACCAGCCCGGGGCTTCCCGAGCCGGTCCCCACGGCTGTAACAGTCCCTAAGCCTCTGTCGCGCGTCCGCTTTCAGGTGGGTATCCGTCGACTCAGGCTTCTTGTCTAGGAGCCGCCACATGGCCACCCAAGCCTCCTGTGCGTACTCCTCCGTCAAATCCGGATCACCCCCGGCATAGCTCTTAGCCACGGTGTAGCACCATGGCTTAAGTTCCTTGAGCTTCGCTTCCGGGGTCATTATCAAGAATCTCCTTGAGGGAATCGTAAAGAGAGAGGAGCCTACGGCCCGCATCGGGGCCGTAGGCGTTAATCCTCACTCGATAGGGATCGGGGATCTCTATCTCTTCAAGCAGCTCCCTCAGAATTGAGGGATCAATCAACGTTCCTGAACTCCACAGCGCTAGCGGCGAACTCGATGGTTACCCTGACCTCATCCACCCCATAGAACTTCGCTTCGACGTTCCACACCTCAACGGGAAGCTCATTCTCTCCGACGAAGACTCGATAGTCGTAGTCTTCGGTGGGAATTACAGAAACCTTCGGGTGCTGGTGCTCACTCATAGGTGCCTCCGATCATGTGCTGCGCACGGGTGTTGGTCATTGCTCGCCTCGGATGCCCAGGGCGAGGATAGGTGTTCAGGATGTCCACCAGCTTTTCAACAGCTCGATTGCACCGACGCCTCTCGGTGGCGTTCAACTCATCCTTCAGACCAAACCTCCGAAAGATCACCTGCTTGTCCTCAACCGTCAGTTGCGACCAGGCCCATTTGATGTCGGACTGCAAATCGAGTTGATCGGCCGATGGCTTACTTGACTCAGCGTCCTCAGGAACTTCCGTCTCAGGCCAACGTTCGTAATCGAAGGTCTGCTCAAGGATGTTCTTAACATCCTCAGTTCGATAGGCGTACTGCACCGAGATGTGCAATGCTTCGCTGCGAAGCTTCAGAGCGTACACCTTAGCAATCTTCCAGAGAGCCGAGGTGACACCTGCGTTATCCGGATGCTTGAACTTCTCCCGATGCTGAAGGATTGTCAGGTAGAGATGCTGAGAGATGTCCTCCCAATCGACACAAGGGAAATCCTTGGCGACCGAAGTAGAAATCTTCAGGATCAGATCATCGAAGACTTCGATGGCGGAGAGTTCTTTCACCAACCCGTAGCCTCCGCATCCTCAGTCACCTCGGTAGCGTCGCGGTAGTTGAGGTCTTCAAGGCCCTGAAGCAGGCCGCTGGCACGAAGCTTGTTGAATTCCTTCCAAGCTTCAGCCTTGTTCTCAGCCTCGATCAGGGCTGAGTAGTACACGAAGCGCTCTTCGTACATGTCGTAAACCGGCATTACTTCTCCCCCACGTAATCAACAGCAGTGAGCCGCTTCCGTCGATAATCCTGCATTGCAAGGAGCGCAGCCTTAGCCTGCTCACGCTTTACGGTGCTTAGCCACGGCCAAACACATGCGACAACGAACTGAACACCCTCATAGTTCTCGATGCTCCATCCGTACTGAGGCCGAGAGTTCTTATTCAGCCTTTCGTATGGCCCTCGTACGTTTCCACCGACATTTCGCTGTAGCCGCTCTAAAACCTCGCGGTCCGCTTGTGTCGCAGATGCCACGACTCGGCGATATTTGCCACCCGAGGTGGCGTAGCAGCCGAAGGAGCCCTCTCCATCAAGAAAGCCTGCGCACCAAGCCAGCTCTTCTTTATCAATATTCAGTTTTAGACTCCTTGGATGGTTACTCCGCTATCCCTCTTGCTAGATCGTGACCACCGGCCACAATTGCGGCAGACGAAGCGCTGATACTTTCCTGCGGCTGTGTAGGCGTGCCCCTCCTTGCGGAGGTCAGTGCTACCGCAGTTCGGGCAGCCCTGGTCGAGCTGATAGAGGTTCCGGTTCGGGTGGTTGTCGATCCACGGCAACAGCCGGTCGTAGACCTCTTCCAGAACCGTCACGTCCCTACGGTTGTACTTCTCGAAAGTGGCCCAAGCCTCAGGATCGTTCTGCATCACCCCAACCCAGGTAGCGAACCCCCCGGTCTCCTCCTTACCACCCAACTTCAGCAGTTGATCGGAGACATACTGAAGCTTGTTACTCGGAAGCCGGAACTTCTTGGAGACAACCTGCTTCAGGTCGATATGCTTGAACGGCGACGGAGGAGGCATGTCCTCCTGAAGGAACTCCTGCATCAGAATCGGGATGTCAAAGGACTTGCCGTTGTAGTGAACAACTGCGTCAGCCTCATCGAGCATATTCCATGCCATACTAAGCATCCCAGGCTTGCCAGGACGATGCAGTCCGTAGAAGAACGTGTTCTCTTTGCCATACCACTTCGCAGCAAAGCACAGCATGTAGCTCGGAGCAACAAGCATTGGCAGGGGAATATCCTGCTTCCACAAGCCCCAGACGTACGCCAGATTTGGCGCAGTCTCGATGTCAATTAGCAGAGTCTTCAATGGCGCTCCAATCGTAGAGGTCATGAAGAGTCGTCCCCTCGTTACGCATCAGACCCATGATGTTGAATACCGCTGCTGCGAGGTGGTCCTCATCTCGCTCACCTCGGCGGTATGCCTCAACGTGACGCATCAGCGAAGCCAGGTAGTTGCTGCTCGGGATACCCCTAGTCCAGTTGTGCTCTCCGTAGTGCTCAGCGCCCTTGCGAAGCTGCTCAGCAAGCCGGTAATTGAACCCAGGATCGATCAGGTCGTACCGGGGCTTGTTCGGGTCAGCATCCCGCATAGCGCCACTGGGAAACAGCTTCTGACCCGAAGACTTGACTCGATACTCAGGATCAACCTCGAAGGCACCCATAACGGTAGGGGTGTCGTACTGAATGTTCCTAGCGCCATCCTGGGGCCACTGGGGCGCATCGGTGGTGTATCCCGCCACCCGCCAACCTTTCCACGGGCCATCCTGAACCACCGGATAGTCTTCCTCGGCCCGAGACCACTCAGCCTCTTCCCGAGTCCTTCGGTCGTATTCAGCCCAGACGCCGTTGTACCTGTCGTCACTCATCGTCCTCGTCCTTATCGTCCTCGACGTAAAGACCAGCCTCCGTAGCAATCCCCCGAGCAATCAGCTCAGCCGAAGTCAGGGACATCATCGTGACTGCATCAGCGATCTCGTCGTATCGCTCCGCGATATCCCGGTGGGACTCCGCCATCTCCCGGAGTTCACGAACCTTCCGGCGACTGAACTCGACGATCGCGCCATTGAGAGCGAAAATCTCGTCGTAGTTGTCCTGAACAGTCGGGCTGTCGTCGTTCACAGGTAGTCCTTGAAGGCATAGGGGTTATTGAGGATTTCCCAGACGGCTTTCATCGTCTGCTCATACACCTGAGGGTCTTCGCCATCCTCGTTGAGGTCGTCCTCCAAGACACTTTCGGCGGCAGCAAGGATCCTGATCCATGCCTCGTCGTAATAGTTCACGTCACTATTCACTTGTCTGCTCCCACGAACTCTCGAAGGGCGTCTCTGCCGTACTTCTGCCAGAAGTCATTTACGTCATCATCTGGCATTACTACAATCTTAACCAACTCAAGGTCAGCTCGGATGGCCTTGGCGAGCTGTTCTCCGGCTTCTCCGGAATCGGCTAGAACGATAACCTCTCGATAGCGGAAGAGACGCCAATAGCTCTTCTTCCAGTTCTTTGCTCCTGGCACTCCGACACACGGCAAACCGGCCATCCACGCAGTGATGCAGTCGAATTCGCCTTCGGTGATGTAGACCGTTTGCGAATCACTCCGGAGAGCCAGGGTGTTATACAACCTGGTGGAATCGCCAGCCGACCCGAGATATTTATGGCTCCCGGGGTTGGCTTCCAGAGACCTGAACCGAATCTGAGTCGGACCTGAGTAGCTGAGGTACGGGATACTGATCCGCCGGTGAGGATCACCCAGCCGGGGGGAGTCTCCTGTGTACCCGAGCTTGAAATGGTTTATGGCCTCGCTCGTAAGCTGCCTTTCCTCCGTTAGGTATGCGTGGACCTCGCTTCCCTCGGGAGTCAGGAGCTTGCTGTGATATTCGTTGGACGCTTGTGTTAGTGATTCTCTCGTAGAATCCGATGGCACCAGCGACATCCAACCTCTCTTTCCACATGATCAGACTGATCGTGTCGCCTTTGGCGTCACATGCCTGGCAGCGGTATGCGTTATCTCTCGTGCTGACCCGACCGCTGGCCTTCCGGTCTCCGTGGAATACACACCTGACCGTGTGCCACCCGTGATCGGGCTTAACGTCATCGAAGCCGTAGTGTTCTAGGAGTGGAAGGATCGGCATTCCCTCGGAGAGGCCCATTCAGCCCCGCATCAGTCTCATCCAGAAATCGACCGCTTCTTGACGCTCGTAGACCCTGAGCTTGGGAGCGGGGTCGATAACCCCGAGATAAACCCTCTTGCCGGGAGCCCCGGCGCGGGGGTCCTGCCACTTCCTACGCCACAGAACGTTGATAACCATCGTGGCATCCGAACCCTCTTCGTAACAGGTGCCTTCGCCACAACCCCAAGATTCCGTGGCGTCGAACCACTCAGTACGAATCTCGATCCTGTCCTCTGGCCCCATTACCTCATTAGGAAAGGCGATGTGAAACGCCTCCTCCTCTAAGGCTTTACGCCAGGTCACAGCTCCTCCATATTCAGAGCAGGCCAGGAGTGACCAACAGAGCCGTCTTCGTTCATAATCGTGACTTCACCCATGTCGGTCACAAACATCAAGGTGCCTTCGTGGGTCACCCTGGGGGAGTCATTCAGGGTAACCCTGACTCGCTTGCCGACGAGAGCCTTCATCTCATCCCAGGTCTTCACTCTTCGCCCCAATCGATATCATCATCGGCCTTGATTTCGATGCGATCCACGTCTCCGTCGTGGTCAAGCCAGAGCCGGTAGCAAAGTTCCGTGTACGGGATCGGATACCAAACGCCTTCGTCTGCCATCGACAGATCAAGCTCTACAGTTCGATTGGGCCAGTGCCGGAACTGGATCATCTACGCCTCTTTCTCGGTGCTCGCTTCTTGGGGGGCCTTCCGGGGGCGATCACCTGTCGCCCTAAAGCCCGGCTAGCTGGTGGATCACGAAGGTAATCGGCAAGAGCCTGTGCCTTCTGATGATCCTTGAGACGTCCAACCAGCCGGGTATTACAAAAGGGCAGAGGATTCCCCGGATAGGCCCCGATTGCTTCACGGCATGCTCATGGTCGAGATGGAATACCTCTAAGGTGCCGTCCTTCTTAAGCCGGGGTTCACGCTTGCAGATTGCGCAGCATTTCCCCTGGGCTTCCCAGATTCGATTCCACTCAGCTTGACCGATTCCGTATGTCCTGAGAAGGTGGGCCTCCCGGCCAGCAGTCTTTTTGCACGCTGCTTTATCGCAGTAGAGCTTTTGTCTGCCGACCAGGAGGAACCCACACGTTACGCAGTTAGCCACTACTCGTAGAACACCACAGTCTTCGGAGTCGGCTTGACCTCGTACGGCTCCCCATCCAGCTCACCACCGGAGTAGGACTGGTACCAGCCATCCATCCGGAAGAACCGCTCAGAGCCGTCAGGGGGGGTCACCTTGACGACAACCCAATATTGGTCACCCTGGCCCTCGCCTCCGAAGCTCTTCTCAAGAGAGATCAGGCCAAAGGGGCTGGGAACGTCGTTGGCCTCTTCGTGCATCAAGAGGGACCAGAGGTCACCATCCTCAGCGGTCACCAAATAAGGCTTCCCATCCCAGCCTTCGGCGGCAACCTCAAAGTCGTTGGTCATCCACTGGTCGAGATCACCAACGGTGTACTCGTTAGACACGAACACTCCTCGTTATTCAGTTGTCGCAAGCTGTTGTGATAAGCTGCTACGGACCGTGTTAAGCGACCCGCACGGTAGGGAGAGGGCAGGGGTCGGCACAGGTTCACCTGCCCTCTCCCGCTAACTCACTCGAAGCTGTAGACAACCTTCGTCACAGTCTTCGGCTTTACCGGCTTGACGATCCCGCTCCACGTGATCTCGCCGTAGGAGTCACCCCGGCCAGTGGACTTGTAGTAGTTCTCCCCCACCTTCAGGATCGCGTACACCTCGAATTCGGTGCCCTGGGGGTAACTACCATCCTCGTAGTAGCCGGTCTCCATCTCATCGAGGTTCGGCTTGATCTTCTTGTCAGCTACCTCGACCTTGCCGACGCCGGAAACCTCGAAGGTCTTCCCGACAGTCCACGCTCGGTCTCGCCAGTAGCCAGTCTCCTCGTAGGTGGCGTACGTCCACTCTCCGCGAAGCTTCTCCTCAAGCAGAGTCGCCACAAAAACCGGGTTGTCCTCGGCTACCTCGGACGAGCAATACGGGCAGGTCTTAGCGATGTCCATATTCAGTTGTCCTCTCGGCTCACGGCTCAGATGTAGTCGTAAACAGTGACGGTGCGAGGCTGAGGCTTAACCTCTCGGATGCTGCCGGCATCCCAATAGGTGCCTCCGTAGGAGGAGCGATAGCCCACCTTCTTGTAGAGCTTGTCGCCCACTTTCAGGATCATGAAGATGTCCTCGGCTACGCCCCCACCATAGGAGTCGTACTCACCGGGAGCTGCGGGCTGGACCATCTCAACGAAATCGTTGATCTCCTGGATCCAGTACGTCTGACCAACCGCGAGGTCTTCGATCATAAACCACTTGTCAGCAGCGTTCAGCATCGAGGCAACGTCGGTGAGCTGCTGCTTGCACGTCGGGCACTCCATGGTTACAGCTCCCTCTCGATGATGTCGGCAAGCTCGATAAAGGTCGTGCCGTTGTCGTTCAGTTCCGAAAGGCTGCTGTCCCCGGTCTCAGGATCAACGGCCGGGTAGGTCTTCCGGTCGTCCTCATCGAAGTACGTCAGACCAGCCCACTCAGCGACCTCAGACGGGAGATGCCCGGTCTCGTTGCCGTAGGCGTGAATGCCGGCGTCGTTCTTGCCGGCTCGCCAGTCGTCATCCGGAAGAACTCGGCTGCGCTCGATCACGCCATCCCGAACGGCCAGCTCGGAGAGCACCCCGAGGCAGCAGAACTCATCTCCGCTACGAAGGCACTCCTTGCCCTGCTTGAATTCGCCCGACCGCAGAGCGGCAACCCACTTAGCCTTGACTTCCTGGTTCACTTTGCAATCCCCTTCAGAGCTTCGGCACACGGAAAGCAGACGTACAGCGTCAGCGGGCGATTTCCACCCACAATCTTTTCAGCCGACCGAATGAGGACGAACCTTCCTTCGCCCGGTTTGTTCGGGCAGTCCAAGTTTGCACAATCGATAGGGAGGGCTCGGGTTACAAAAGTCATTAGCCCTCCAAGGGAATCAGAAAATGCGCGTTCGCGCGATGATGAGCCACGTAGTCATGATCTGCTCTGTAGAACTGGTCGTACCGCTCCGCAATAAACCGAGCACTCTTCCCCCGAGTCAAACTAGTGATCGTGCGCCGTAGCGCCCAGTGGTGTGCAAACCCCGGAGAGACCCTGTAGTTCCTCGGGATCACAATCCGCTCAAGAGCGGTCGCGTACACCTCCTCCCGGAAGAGGCGGACAATATCCTCCTCGGGAGCAGCCCACACTTTCTTCATGTCCATGTCGACGGAATGCCCGTCCTTCAAGTAAAGCTCGTACAACGGCTTACCGGGTGTGTAGGCGACGGAGTAATGCAAACTGTCGTGGTCGTACTTCCGCTGGACCGCGTCCGCAAAGAAGGTGTCAGCCTCCTTGGAGAGATCCATCTTCTTGCTACCGTGCTTCTCGGTCCAGATTTCGTAGAGCAGCTTGTAAAGGGGCTCGATGGCCTGACACCCCTTGGCCTTCAGAAACATCAAGTCGGCCATATGCTTGCCCCAGGAGCCATTGGGAAGCTCCCAGAAGGCGTGGCTTAGCTTGATGGTGTAAAGCTCATCAGGGGTGGCGTATCGATTTTCACCCTTCCACCAGCGCTGAAGCAGCTTGGGGTGGAAATAGGGCTCGTAGGGGCAGGGGCAGAATTCGCTTTGCCGCCACTGCACCATGTCAGGGGTGTCGTCGCGCTCAGTAAAGCAGTCGTAGTCCTTGGGCTCTCGGGAAAAATCCGGGAAGTGGTGTTTGATTGCCGTTGAGCCAATGACGATGTGCATCTCAGTCCTCTCGGTAAATCCGAGTCTCGATACCTGCCTTCTGGGCGAGGTCAGCAGTCATGCTGGCCCCCTTGCTGTTGTTGCGAATGAACGCCAGGCAGACATCCGCTCCCAGGCTCACCATCTCGGCGTTCCTCCGGAAGCCAGCAGACTTGCCGAAGGTGTTCCAGTCAGCGGGGTGGGGCTCCTCGATGATGCTCACGCCCCGCCACCACGTTTCAGTGTGCCGGTGCATATCGGCACACCATTCGTGGGCTTGCTGATCTGGTCCCTTGGGACACTTCCCGTGGACAACCGTCAGCGTCCCTCTGTCGGGAACGGTGACTAGCACTTCATAAAGCTCGTTCCAGACCGTCTCCCATATCTCCCAGCCCCGAGAGCCAGTCACTAGAACTCTCATTCAGACCTCCGGAGAAAAGTCCTCGATATTGCCAATCCAGATGCCGTCTCCATCTACCGGGTTGTCAAGAGACTCGAAGACGTACATCCCCGCCCCCTCGTCCTCAATGCCGATGATCTCGCACGGCTCGTTGTCGTCCACCCAGAATCCCTTGGTGCCGATCTTCAATTCAGCCTCCCATCCATGAACGTTCAGGAACCCACGGAATCCCTACGTACATTCCCCCGTCGCTCTGGGCAGGCCCAGAGGAGTTCTTCACTACCGAGACGTTCAAATATCCCGGCATCTCAGGGTCTTGGAACATCGTGAGAATCAACCGAGGTCGCTTATCGATCTTCTGAATGATGTCCCGCTTCCCAATTGGGGCGTTGCCGTTCACGTTGTCGCCGGTCACATGCGTCAGGAAGTGCACGTGAGCCCCGGTTTCCCTTGCCTTAGCAGCCCCCCAAAGAAGAGCCTCACGCTGGTTGCTGCCTTCGTCAGCTCCATAACCGGAGTCGACATCCATGAGGTTGTCCACGACAATCAGGTGCGGATAAGCCCCCTCAGAGATCGCGTAAGCCTCGATCTCTTCATCGAAGTGCCCTAACGTCGGGCCAACGGTGAAATCCCACCAGACGTGCTCTGTAGCCTCATGGAATGCCTCCCAGCCTCCCGGCTCGGAGAGACGCTTCTCTGCCTCATCCTGCGTACACCCAAAAACCCCCTGAGCGGTACGCACACCTACGGTTGCGGTGTCTGAGTCAGATGAGAAATACAGCGTAGGAATCGGATAGTCTAAGTCGTACCGTGCGTTCATGACCCAGTGGCACCAGAAGGCTGTTTTGCCACCACCAGAAGCAGCAGCAGTAAGCCCCATCTGACCCCTCCGAGCGAACGCCCGAATGCCATCGAGCTTGGGGAAGGGGGACGGGATAGGTTCACCCGTCCGCCCCCGAGCCCGCATAGCCAGAGAAAGGCTATTCAGGGTTACTCCTTAACGCTCAAGCTCCTTGAGCATCTGATCGTGAATGCGCTCAAGCTCGTCAAAGCAGGTATACGAAACCTGCCCACCTCGGACAGAGCCAAGACCTTCAACGACCGCCTCAAGCTCCTCCCGAGTGACAGTCAGGGTGAAGTGCTCGGTCTTCTCTATCTCCATCTCACTCCTCCTCGACCCCAGCATCCTCAAGTGCCATATAGACGCTCTTGGCCGTATCTCCGTAGTTGCTGTAATGCCAGTCAACCTCCTGAAGAGCGCCCATGAGCTTTCGCGCTTCACTCCCCGGAATGGTGAGAACGACTGGCACATCAACCCGCTCAGCCCTAATCTCCATCAAGCCTCCCTTCGGACCTTCACGCCGATATCCTCAAGCTCGTCGTGAAGCTCCTTAGCGAACCCGCCGTGCAAATCCTCTTCCCAATCCGTGTTAAAGAGAAGCAGGTACATGAGCTTCCCCGCCTCCTCCTCCGTCAGATCAAGATGAATGGTTCGCTCGCTGTAAGTAGTCGTCGCGTCCATTACTCGATCCAATCTCCCCAGCCAGGACCCTTGCACGAGAAGTTCTTGCAGTAGAAGCGGTTCCGGTACGGATTACCGCTCTTATCCCGCTTGCCCCGGAGGTCCTTCGTGGGGCCACCGCAGCGATCACAGTTCGGCTGCTGACCGGGAGGGGTGTTCCCGGCGCTAGGGGCCGGCGCAGCCTTCGGAGCACCAGCACCAGCCTGGTTGTTTGCGTTCCCGGTGAAAACCCCTACAGCAAGCGACTGCTGCTTGATGGTGCCGATGCCCTTGAAGATGGCCTCAGAGTGCTCCTCAAAGCCCTCAACCACCTCCGCAAGCTCAGCTCCGCTGTCCGTGCGAAGATGCACGAAGTCACCGTTCGCAACGAAGTCAATGTGAATCTTCGGGAAGCCAGTCTCATCAGCCAATTTGGTTCTCCTCTGAATCCTCTACAACAGCCTTCATCAACTCGAAGGCCGTTTCCTTGTCAAGCCCTCCGCCGTACTCAAGAGACACCTGAATGGTCTCGTCGTCTTCAGCGGCGGAAATCTCCACCAGCACATACGGATTCATTCCAAGGATGTGCTGCGAAAGCTGAATGTTCTCAGACATTGAATTCCTTCCGGTCTCGGAGGAACACCAGCAGATACCACGCGAGGTGATCGCGGGGGATAGCGAGCGCCAACGTCAGGGCAGCCTCGCTCATGGTCATGTTCGGCTCAGCGAACATCTCATCCACCAGCTCCACAAAGCCCGGGATCTTCTCCCGGATCTCGTTCTCCACAAGGGCATCGTGAGCCTTGATGTCCTCAACATCGAACTCGTCGTACTCGATCACTTGTCGCCCTTTCGCTTCAGCATGGTCTTGTTAGCCAACCGAGGGCGCAGAGGCCACGGCTTCACATCCGGGTTAGCGGCGAAGAACCGCCGAGTCTTCTCGCGCTTGCTGGTGCGCTTCTTGAGAGCACCCTTGGTGTGATAGGAACCCTTGCCGGCTGCGATCTTGTGCCGCATCGCGTTCCCGATCAGATCGGCCAGAGGAACAGGCTTCATCAGTTGCCTCCCTTAAGCGGCTGGTCCTCTCGGAGCCAGCCTTCAGACCTACACCAGGGCTTTGTTGGGCACAGCCCGCAGTGATCTCCCACGTTTGGAATGAACACCTTGTGTTGAATACCTCTGTCGAGAGCGCCGTAGAACTCCGTTAGCGTCTCTGCGTTCCTCTCAGGGGCCTTGACCCACTCGGATACCGTTCCGTCCTTCGCATAGAAGAACCTCGCGTACTCAACAGGCCCCTCAAGCTCTTCTTTGAACACCTGGCTGAATACGTACAGGTAGAGCAAGAGCTGTTGAGTGCTCTTCTGGCGGTTACCGGTCTTGATGTCTTCGAGGGAGATAATCCCCTGCTTAGGCCACCAAAGGACCCTATCGATTGCCAGCTTGACGGTTACGCCGTTATCGAAAGTCCACTCAAGCTCGACCTCGAAGGCCGGATCATTGAATGGCGTCCGCCAGATTTCCCATTCAGCCTCTTCAGCATAACGTCTATACTGGGGAATCCATTTCTCAAGACCGGCCTTCATGCGATTCTCGATGTCAGCCTGAACCGTCTTCGTCCGAGGTGGCTTGATCCAGAGATCCCAGTCGGGCTGCTCTTCACGAAGCTGATCGATGCCAGCGTTATACAGCTCCACGAAATCGGCCCGCATATCGCTCGTTCGACCGGAGATTTCCCAGTTGTCTACTGCCTGCTGAAAGACAGTTCCTGCGATCAACCAGCTAGCAGGACGCTTGGGAAGCCTGGGGCGAACCATTCGCTCAAGTCGCCACTGCTCCGAGCACTGAGAGTACGTATTGAGCTGGCTGAAAGATCGGGTGTACTTGCGTTCCTGGGTCATCACTCCCCCATGCCGAAGAGCCCCGGCGAGTAGCCGGGGCTCCCAGCTATTCAATTGTGTTCCCTGCTTACGTTCTCTATTCTAACCGGCTAGAACAGCCGCCGGATGTACCTCACCACAGCACCCCCGGCTCTTCTCGGTACAGCTCTCGGAGCCCCACCACGTCATCATGACTGACCCTGGTCAGCGGACCGACAACACCCTTGAGGAACGGGCCACACTTCCACCGCAGCAGACTGCCATCCCAAAGGAAGTCTACTGGGTAGCCGTCCTTGCACGACGGGCTCTCCGGAGTCCGGAGGAGTCGGAACTTCGTGAACCTCTCCCCTCGGATCGCGAAAGGCTCCCGGGAAGCCGGGTAGTAGTCCTCTGCAAGCCCGTTCAGCTCTCGGTGCACCACCTCTACTACCCCCGAGAAGTCCGGGGGCTCAGAGGGCATCTGAAGCAGGATGGAATACACATCCTTTCCATCCTCAGTCAGCCACATCACCTCAAGGGCGTTCTCTCCAACCGGAAATTGAAGCTGAACCTGTCCCTCAATTGTCCGAAGGGTCTTCTCAAGCTCCTTGACCTCCTTGAGCCCGAGGTAGAAGATGGCCCCAGCCTCGACATCGCCAGAAGCCTCATCCCTCATCGCCACGTAGTCATCCGAGGCGTACACCTCGTAGCCACTCTCCCCGGCTACGAACATCACCACGCCACCAAGACTTGAGTCCTTGGAGCTAAATTGAATGGAATTATAGAGAAGCCGGGCGAGGTCTTCAGCGAGGATCTTCATCAAGAATCTCCTCGGCTAGACCTCGAAGCTCCCATGCCTTTGCGTGAAGACTAATCTCTCGATAAGTCATCTCATTCGAGACGCCATCAAGCTCTCGCTCTAGGCATCGAATTCCCTCAACAAGCTGCTCAAGCTTGCTCATATTCAGTTGTCCTCCCACCAAGGAGGGCTCCCGAAGGAGCCCTCCTTTCAGTATTCAATTGTGGATTCAGTTATGCGATCTTCTTACCTTCGGTCTTGCCGCACCGAATGCAGGTTCGGAGGTTGAACAGCTCGTATCCGGTGTTCTTGTAGCTGTTGGCGGGAAGGAGCTGACTGCTACCGGTGAAGAACTCCGTCACTACCGGCTTCCACTTGTCCTCCCACTTCCCCCAGTTGTGCCGCAGAGTCGTGCGGTACGTGCCCCGGCAGATCACCGAACCTCCACCTCAGGCACAATCACCGAGGGCTTCAGGGTCACCTTGTAGTGGTTCGGGCTAACACCCGAGGTGGTCAACTGCTCATACCACCAGAGAACGTTGTCGCTCTTCCCGAGCGCGTTCCGCTTGTACTCGTTACCCACCTTGCAGGTAACAGTCATCCGGTTGGCGTCCCCCGGATCGACCGAGCAGAAGCCCTCAACCGACAGAATGTACTTGTCGTTGATGGCGTTGTAGAACACTACCCGCCGATTGACCTTGAAGTTGTCAGCGTCCTTGCTGAGGTTTTCGTTGACAACCTCAGCGTCGTCGGACTTACACCCCGTCAGGCCTACGCCCAGAGCGAGAGCAGCAGCGAGGATTAGTGCCTTGGTACGCTTCACAGTTTCGTCCATTCCGTGAGTCCGTGATACATAGTCCACACAAACCAGTAGGCAAGCTCGAAGAGTACGAACCGAGGATCAGTGACGCTAGGCTTCAAAAACTCCCAGAGCTTCACAATTGCTTCTTTCGATCCGAGTAGCCCCGACCATCGGGAGCCCAACTCTTAATGGTGTACTCGATGGAGTTCTCCGGATCGATGTAGCCGCCTCGACAGTCAGCGAACACCCGCTGAGTGTGCACGAATTCGCCATCCGGGTTGTAGCCGGTAAGGCACTGGGAGTACGAGGGAGACCACAGAGCGCGCTCAAGAATGATCTGTTCCACCTCAGACCTCCTTGTAGAGACGCTTGAAGCCCTCGGGGATTTCGGCGTAGGGGCAGTAAATCGACGGACGGACGTTGTTCAGACAGATCAGGTTGTACCCCAGGTCAGCTCGGTACTGAAGCTGATAGAGGGCTCCCGTGGCGGACTCCTGGTAATAGTCCGTCGTGGTGTGCTGAGGAGCCGGAGGCTCAGGCTTCTCTTCCACCGGAGTTTCGAGGTCCATTTCGTGGACATTGTTGATACTGATCGACCCCTCGAAAACCACCGGGACGTGCATCGGGTGAAGAGTCTCTGAGTTACCAGGGGCAACCTTCTTGCCCCTCAGCCCCATGAATCGAATCGGAGTGCCGGCGGGAATTTCTTCGTGCCGAAGATTCTGCTTCGCGAACTCCACTACATCCACCTCACGTCGTAGACACCCGGAAGACCATCCCAAGCTGCCTGATCGTTCAACTGACTGGACATGTCCGTTGCCTTAGCCCAAGATCGGTGACTGGCGACCACCATCCCGCTGCTGAGGTTTACGACTTTCCATCGGCCCTCGAAAACCCGGCCCAGAAATTTGCGCACAGTTCCCACGTTTTTAGCCCCTCCGGTGACTGCGAACGACCGGCAGAGCCGGGAGTTCCCCAGTGGAACGCTGAAGAGCCAGCTTGGTCCGAATATCCTGCCAGGAAACCGGCTTCAGAGGCCTTCTGCCGCCCTGGGGGCGAAGAGGGTATGCCAGAGCAAGGATGATGAACGCAGGGGCCACAGTGGCGCTCAGAGCGGGGATAAGCTGACCCATCCGTCAGCCCTCAATATTAGGATTGCTGTCGATCCCCAGAGCCCGGAGGGCCTTCGCCATAGCCCGCCCGGCGGGCTGGTAGGTCTCGGCGTCGGAGTGGGCTGGCCACTGGCCGAGGGTGTACGTGACGCTAAACATTACAGTTCCATCCCCTTTTCGTAGAGCTTCCAGGTGATGCTGTCTTCGGTGTACTTGCCGATCATGGCGCGATGGCCTTTGTTGCTGTTCTTACTCAGGTGTGATCTCGCCTTAGCTAAAGGCGTAATCGAGTTGTGCCCAAAGTGAGCCAGAGGCTCTGAGTCGCAGGTTTCACAGCGATACAAAAAGCCTCCGGGCACACGGCAGACCTCCCACGTTTCATGGCGTGGGCAGTAGAGCCGTTCTCCTGTTACTGGGGCAACGGTAAATGACAGCCGTTGGCCGCATTCCAAGATTGCTTCAGCTTGCACCTCTCGATGCTTCTCGGGGACGTATTGGTCCCCGTGCTCTCCGATGCAGAGAGAAACCTGCTTCGTCTGGATAAAATCCGGGTAGTCCGTCTGCAAGATGGCTGGCAGGCTACCTAGATCATCCATGGCGATTGCATCCGTGACGAACATATTCAGTCCACTTTCATAGGCTTCAAGGACCGAATAATCTTTCCGCCTTGGTTTACGTAATCCCGGTATGCCTTTCTGGCCGAAGGGGCAATCTTCCCCCTGTTCTCCATTCCTTCGAGAAGGCTGCGATCAATCGTGTCGAGACCTTGAATCTGACACTTCGTTTCTCGGTAGACGGAGAAGCGATAATCGTCTTCCTCGGAAGTATCGAACACCTTCCATATGCCCAGGCGATAGTGATAGCCCAACATCACCTTATTTCGGTAGGCGTGATTCCTCCGTAACTCTCTCACAGTCTTACTAAACTTCGTCTCGGAAAGCCCGTACTCCTTCATAAGGCTGTCCTTAGTGAAGGTGTAGAACTCAACCGTCATGCGCTTATACAGCAACGCTGCGAGTTCCGTCGATGTAAACGCCTTCTTCATTGATCCAGAACCGCCTATTAAGTTGTTTTTTAATTGTGGTCGCAGTGGCGATGATGTCGTCTAGCGAGTCAAGGATGTCTTCGGCATCAGCCTCAAGGACTTCCTCTACGGGCAGGTGTACGTACTTCCCTAGGGTCCGAGAGACAGAGGCGACCTTTTCCCGGAACACCTCAGCTAGTAGACCCTCCTTTGTAGCCTCGGGGAGTGGGATGTCCGGTTTGCCGGGAGAGCAGCCCTCGGGCTGCTGCTTGGACGAATCGGACTTACCCACCGCCTTGTAGACCGCATTCGCGCTCTTCCCCACTACCGCACCAGTGACGGCGTGCGGCACACCTCGCTCCGCGAGAAGCTTCATCACCTGCTTCTTCTCACCCTCTTCCAGCGGAAGAGGGTTCTCCGTGAAGAATTCGATCAGATCCCCAGCGTCATGCCTGGTGACCAGCTCGAAGGCGACCTCAAGTGCCTTCTCTCGGTGGTGGCAGTAGAGCTGCTTCAGGTCCTCCGTAGGCACCTCTGACAGGCTCACTAAGCCCCCCAGAGGTACGCCACCGGGCCGTAGGCACAGGCCACTAGGATTGCGATTAGGATGCCCAGAGCAGCGCCTTGACGATGCGTCAAGTAGATCCTCCTATTCAGTTGTTTTCCTGTTCGGTGGTGCTAGGCGGGAATGACAAACGCCTTGTGGCGAACGTTGTTGAGAACGCTAGCGTCGATGTAAAGCTCCTCTACCTCTACCTCGAAATCACCCTCGCCCTCCCGGGGCAGCGCAATCAGCGACCCCTCCTGAGGGAGCCCCGCGACCAAAATCCTCTCCGGAAGGGAGTCCCTGTCAGATTCGAGCGATCCCCAATCGAGGTACAACCAGAACGTCATCTTCTCTCCCCTTCGCCTCGGTGGCGTGAGCCCAACGGTACTTGCATAACCGGCGGTATGCGAGTCCATGGTGTCCTAGTTTGAAGGCATACTCCATGTGACTCCGGTCACACTCAGGCTTCGGGTTGTCCTCGGTGGGGATTTTGGGACATCGACATTACTTAGTGGGAGCTGGTTGCTGCGGAGGCAGCGGAGGGAGTACATCCGGTGCCACCGGATGATGAGTAGACTAAGTTATAAGAACTTAGTTAGTAGTTATAAGTAAGCGCTCCTACGGAGCGCATAAATAACTAAGGACTTAGTTATAAGCGGCCGTAGGCCGCTATCTAGAAGACGCCTACGGCGTCTATAACTACATAGGAGCTAAGTTGAGAGACTTCGCCATTGTCACCTTCCCCACGGGGAAGGGGGCGAAGAGAAAGTTCCTCTACCTGAACCAAATCCGGAGAGGATTTGGTGATCCTATGCTGTCGCCTACGGCGGGATACGTAGTTTACTCCAAGCCTCAGCCTGGTCTAAACCAGGCTGAGATCAGAGTCGCGAGTTCGTCTAAAGCCTACGAACTCGCTCCTATAAGAGATCTTCTCAAAGCCGTTGAAATGCTAGGGGCAACCGTTGAATACCTCTAGGCCTACGATCCAGCAGACGCTTATTGGCGTCGCTTACGAGTTCGCAAGGCGTTCCACTTGCTCACGATTGAATGTCGGTGCCATCGTCGCTGACTACCGAGGTGTAATTTTGTCGTCAGGTTACAACGGGGCTATCTCGGGGATGGCTCACTGCAATCACACGGTAATCGATGAGCCTTGCCGGCTAGCAATCCACGCTGAAGCCAACGCAATCATTTGGGCAGCTCGAAGAGGAATCGCCGTTGAAGGCTCGTACCTCTACTGTACCCACGAGCCATGCTACGAATGCTCGAAGCTCATCGCGCAAAGCGGAATCTCTACGGTGTACTACTCAGAGGCCTACGGCCGGAATAGTGGACTGGAAATTCTGGGGCACGCAGGAGTGCACATCGAACAAGTTCTCCTCTGATTGTCGGGGGAGGGTCCTGAGCGCCAGGTTCGCTACCGCCTAGGCAGCTCCCCTCCCCCGCTTCCCATCTTCCTCAGCCGGCGCAGCCGCACACCAAGTACCGCCAGAGCTGAAGGAGCACCATGCCCAGAGCAAAGCAAAGATGCAGTAATCCAAGCTGCAAGCAACTTAAGCCTTGCAAGATTCACCGAATGTGGCAGAAATCCAGTGGTCAGGTAGACCTACCTAGCAACTGGAAGACCATCCGGAAGTACGCCAGGGGGTATTCCACCAAGACGTGTTACGTCTGCGGTCGATCCGGCATAGATGGTCAGGTGGACCACATAACCCCCAGATCCCAGGGTGGATCGAATCATTCAAGCAATCTGGCCTGGATCTGCCACCGTGACCACTCCTTGAAGACCGAACGGGAGAAGCAGGCAGGCCGCAAAAGGAGAAACTAGATGGCCCTACCCAATAACTACGATAAGGTCCCCGTTAAGGGGAAGTACGTTTATCTGGATGGCACGCCTGCCTCGGGACAGGTGAAATTCTCTGGCAAGGTGGTAGCGGTCAGCGACGCTGCCGATACGGTGATTCTGCCGAACACCATCATTGCCACGTTGGACTCCAACGGCTCGTTTACCGTCAACCTGCCGGCCACCAATGACCCTGATATCCTTCCGAACGGTTGGACCTACACCGTTCAGGAGAGTTTCCTTGGTGGTGGTGGTCGTACCTACGACATCGATGTTCCGCTGAGCGCCCTGCCCAATGGCATCGACCTCAGCGAGGTCGCCCCTCGGTCTTCGTCTTCGGGTTCGCCTACGGCGTTCGTCACCCTAACCACTTTCGCCAACCACGTTGCAGAGGCGGAGGAGGGTTCTGGCGTTTCCTCGTGGACCGATCTGACGGATAAGCCCACCACCTTCCCTCCGTCGTCTCACAGCCACGCTCAGAGCGATATCACGGGGCTTGCTACAGCTCTCTCGGGTAAGGCTGCAACCAGCCATACGCACGTTATCAGCGGAGTCACCGGTCTTCAGAACGCTCTGGATTCCAAGAGCACCGTTGTAGTCCTGGCCCCTGGTGACCCAGTGCCCTCTGGCACTCCGGTGGGAGCAATCATCCTGAGGACGGCGTAAATGGCCTTCTCAAATCCTGTCTCTTTAGCCTACTCGACAGCAGACGTAACCAACCCCCTGGTGCTGTCTTGCAGCGGTGTCGTTGGGCGCACATATCTTGTGTGCGGCGGAATGTGGTTGGCCGCCAACTCCTTTACCGGAGTGACGGACAACGGCGGTAATACGTGGACCCGAATTGAAAGCGCCCCCGATTCTGGCACCGTGGGGCGTCGCATCGAACTCTGGAAGTGCACACCCACCAGCCCCTTTACTTCCGTAACGGTTACTAAGAATGGCCCGAACTTCGGCGCGGCTGTTGTCGTTGAGGTTTCCGGTGGTACGGGAGTTGTTAACGCCGTAGCCGCTATCGAGCGAGCTAGTAGCACTGCTCCCACTCCGGTAACTGTTACCCCGAGCAAAACGAAGACGATGGCTATCGCGCTGGTTCAGGCGAACGCCAACACCACCAGCCAGATTCATGAGTCCTCGGGGTGGACAGTTCTCCCCACGGATGCTGGGGCTGGCCTGAAGGTCGCCTATCGCTACAACGCTCCAACGGGAACCCCTCTGGGCGTGTCGTGGACCTTCGATGCGGCTGCTGGTTCGGCTCAGGCGATCGTGGCTCTCGAAGAGGCTGCTTCTGGCCCCTGGTTCAGGTGGAATGGCACCACTGAGGTTCCGCTGACCCTCGAAGGGCGGTGGAATGGCACCAGCATTGCTCCACTGACTTTCGACAAGATCGTTACTGAGCCTACGACCCCTCCCCCCAGCATGCTGATTGGCATGGACTCACTCCCCGGGAATTTCGCGGGAGATGTAATCTCCTTCCCAGGGATTCTGTATCACCGAGACTTTGGTAGCGGAAGCCCAACTACCCCTACTCCGTGGAATACGGGCCAGCGGTGGGCAGCACTCCCCCAGGGCGGGATTATGCATATCTCGTGGAAGGGCGACCCTTCACTCTTCACGGGGTTCCTCAACAGCATCCCCGATACGCCTCCGGCGTGGTTCAAGGGTGTCTACGTGTCCCACTTCCACGAGCCCCATGATGAAGTCCGAGACGGCATCATTACCGCTGCTCAAATTCGAGCCAACGGTGCTTTGCTGACCTCTATCAAGAATAGCCATTCTAAGGGCAAGTGGGTTCTCGGTATCGGACCGATTCTTACGAGGTACGATCTCGACGAGAATCCCAATAGGGCTGACCCGGAGGATTACGGCTGGGACGGCATGGATTTCTATGGAGTCGACTGCTATCAGTCGTCAACCAGCGGTGGCTATTTCGATAATCAGAAGATGTTCGGCTACGTCTTCGATCGAATTCACGTGGTCTACCCTGGTCTGCCATTGATGGTCCCTGAGTACGGAATCGTCAAGCAGAACTCCGACACCTCCGGTTCAGCTAGGGCTGCTGCCATCACCAGCCACATTGCCTATCTCCGTGGGAGAGGTGATGTACTGGCTATTGCGTACTTTAACGAAATCGGAAGTATCCCGGGTGTCCCCCTGGATGACACTCCGAGCGCTAACGCTTGGCGGGCTGCTCTAGCGTCCCAGTAATGAAAAGGCCCTCGCCATTTCTGGCGGGGGCCTTTTTCACTTTGTCCTCCATTCAATTATTCGAGCCGGTTTCCAAACCCACGTTCTTCCGAATTTGTCATCTGGCGACGGCATTTGCTTTCGGCGACGGTACTGACTGATGGTAGAGTCTCCCACTCCGCAATACTCGGCTACATCACGGGTGGTCCACCATTCAGCTTCGGGGTTTGGCACGGCCAGATCCTTCGCACACTGGACAGTCGTATGAACAGTGCGCCGAGGCGACGGTTCCCGGTGGCACAAAGTTAGCTCGATCAGGCCCAAGCTGGAAGATCAGGTTTCCCCTCATGGGTCGGATCGGACCTACCGCAGCGACCAGGCGTCTGATGACGCCATCGCCACCACACTTGCGACACAGAGACGGCATACCGGCAGTGTACTCCTAGGACCGGCCTGTGCCCTTGCAACTCCGGCAGGGGACGAACTCCTCTTGGGTTTCGACCTTGCCCTTGACGATGACGTCCCGGCGAACCCACTTGCCGGCCTCGCCTCCGCAGGCGGAGCAGAGCCCGCCTCCGCCTCGGTTCCCGAGTCCTTCGGGATGCTTGGGACCCTTGCCCTTCATCAGAGCCACCCCCTACCCTTGCATCGGGTGCAGTTCTCCCAGACGCTGTGACTCTCGGTCTTCCCCTTGCTGTTGACGGAACGCTTCGTGACGTACCGCCCGCAGGTTCCGTTGCAGCTCGGACAGATCGGCTTGGCCGTAGCTCCGTCCTGGGGGTCTCGCTTTGCCATGCTCTCCTCCTTCAGGAGTAACCGGTTGGTTACCCAGAGCTTAGGTCCATACCGGGGAGTATGCAAGCATGAAAAAGCCCCGCCTCTTCTCGGAGGCGGGGCTAGATCACTGAAACACACCGAGAGCTGCTACAGCTTGCTGAACGACGGGCCAATTTGCCGAAGGCAACTGCAACTTGACCCTTCCGAGGACTAGCCGCAATTCCCACTCACCAGGATTCCTGGTGAGCAGATTCTTGAGCCACACAAGTTCGTCCTCGGTTAGCGCTCTGGTTGGCACCAGATCCACTTGACTCCTGGTGAGCACGGTCGAGAGGTACTGTCCCTCCCAAGCCTGGCGCTGCTCGGTGGACCGGAGGTTGCTGTTGCCTACGCCGTATCCGATCCGGTAGAGCGGCTTCTGACCGTTCCTCCTCTCTGCTCTGTCTCGTAGCGCCCTGGCGCTCAGAGCCTCCCTGGCGATGTAAAGCTCTTCCCGGTAGTCACAGATACCGTCCAACGTCCCAGAGGCGATCAGAGCACCCAGAGAGCCGGTATTCAGTGCCTTAGCCGGCGCTCGCCTGAAGAAATCGTCCAGGTCCTTGAACGGTCTCTTCGAGCTGACCGCGTTGAACACTGCTTCCCCGACGCCCTTGATAGCCGAGATTCCGTAGTGAATTCCCTTCGGGCTGGGGCTGAAGCCGACTCCGGAGTGGTTGATGTCCGGAGGCAGCAACGGAATCCCGAGGTGGTTCACCTCTGCGAGGTATTCAGGTAGCTTATCTGGGTCTTCCGCGACCGACGAGAGGACTGCTGCCATGTACTCAGTCGGGTGGTTCGCCTTGAGATAAGCCGTCCAGTAAGCGACCAGTCCGTACCCGGCAGAGTGCGCGCGATTGAAGCTGTAATCGGCAAACGGGACAAGCGTAGCCCAGAGCGCTTCAAGCGCTGCTTTCGAGAAGCCCTTAGCTTCACCCGACGAAAGAAACTCCGGCTTCGTGGCCTCCATCTTTGCATGATTCTTCTTCCTCATCGCGTCGAACAACAACGCGGCCTCGGCGTACGACCAGCCGCACACGATCTTCAAGACCTCAAGTACCTGCTCTTGCCATACGATCAGGCCGAAGGACTGAGCGAGGACAGGCTTTAGAGCTTCTTCCAGCTCAGAGTGAATTGCCCAGTCAGATTTCCAGTCGACTCCCGCGTTCTTTCGCTTGGCGAACTCAAGGTGAGCGTTAGCTCCCATCGGGCCAGGCCGGTACAACGCGAGCACGGCTGAGACATCATCAAAGCGGGTGGGTCGTAGTTGGCGAAGCAGTCCTCGCATACCAGGAGAGTCCAACTGAAAGACTCCGAGGGTGTTTCCGGAGGCAAGGAGTTCATAGGTAGCTCGGTCGGAGCATTCGTCCGGCACCACGGGTAGTGTCGTCTCAACTTGTCGAGTCCGCAGCATTCGTAGCGTCTCATCAATAATCCCCAGGTTTCGTAGTCCAAGGAAGTCATACTTGATTAGGCCAAGAGCTTCCACCTCGTGCATATCGAATCCGGTGATCCACGAGCCTTCACCCTTGGGCTTCCGAAGAGGCAGCAGATCCCTCAGAGGCTCAGGAGGGATCACTACCGCAGAAGCATGCACACCTTCACTTCTAGTGGTGCCTTCGAGCCCTGTAGCAAGCTCATAGACGGCATCCTTCGGCCCGGTGTAATCCTTGAGGCTCGGAGACCTTCCGAACTTCGCCGGAGGCAACTGAGAGGCGTACACGTCGCCCTGCTTGCGCGCTCCACCGAGGACGCGGTTGGCGTCCCTCAGCGCGTTCTTGGCCCCGATGGTCCCGAAGGTGCCGATCTGTGCAACGAACTCCTGACCGTACATCTCGACCACGAGCGCGATGAACTCGTCTCTCCGATCCTCCGCAACGTCGATGTCGATGTCCGGGAGGGACGCACGCTCCGGGTTGAGAAAGCGCTCGAAGATGAGACCATGTCGAATCGGATCAAGATCTGTAATTGCCAGGGCGTAAGCGACAAGGGAACCCCCAGCAGATCCACGCCCAGGCCCAATTGGGATTCCACGACCCTTAGCCTCCTTCAGGATGAAGTGCAGCGCCAGGAAGTACGGCGCATAACCCATGTCGATAATGACTCGGTTTTCGTAGCAGAGCTGACGAACGTACTCATCAGTGTAGGGCTGAACCCGAGCAAGCAAGCCCTCTTTGCTCAACTCCCGAAGGGCCTCCTCTTCGTCCCAGCCGTCAGGTAGCTCTACGGCAGGGAACCGAAGCTTCTTCTCGAATACCTGGTCATAGCTCCCCACCATTTCCGCAATCAACAGAGTATTGTCGAGAGCGATCACGGGGAGAGGCTTAGCTTCCATTTCAGCTCGGGACGCAATGTGGTAGCCAGCCCCGGAGAACTGGAATACCGGCTTGGCAAGCGTGCTCTGGGTCTGCACGCACAGCAACGCCGAGTGAACCGAGGCGTCCTCAGGGGCGCAGTAATGGACATCGTTAGTAGCGACCATAGGAAGTGAATGCTTGTGTGCGAGCCCGATGAGATCCCGGTTGAGAGCATCCTCGAAAGGTATGCCGTGGTGCATCAGCTCTATGAAAAAGCGATCACCGAAGATGCTCTTGTAATTATCCGCAAGGACGGAAGCCTCCGCATTCTGCCCCAGACGAAGCCGTGTGCTAATTGCCGACCCAGCACACCCACTGAGGACGATTAGTCCTTCAGAGTGCTTCTCAAGCGTCTCAATGTCGATTCGAGGCTTGCGATAGAACCCTCGATCAAAAGCCTCCGCTTGGAGTCGGTATAGGTTCCTGAGTCCTTCGCCAGTCTGAGCAATAACACTGAGGTGCGTGTAAGCTCCCTGGCCACCGATACCAGGGTTGTCCCCGTCTTCGGCCAGTCGAGTGGGATCTCCCGGTCCCCAGGAGCGTCGCTCCTTGACTTCTGCTGAGCCAGGAGACACATAGAACTCACATCCCAAGATGGGCTTGATGTCAGCGGCTTTGCAGGCTGCCCAGTGCCGCATAGCACCGGACATACTACCGTGATCCGTGAGAGCCAAAGCGGGCTGCCCCAGAAGGGCAGCCCTCTCGGCGTACTCCTCGCTGGTGCCTTTACCGTCGAGAATCGATCCCCGATCGGTGTGCACGTGCAAATCAACGTACGTATTCAATTGTGATCCCTCAAGTCTGTGTGGCGACGGTAGAGCTATTCCTTGTAGTACGGGTCTTCCGGGTCGTAAAGCATCCGGGAAGTGTCGATGATTTCCTCGGTGGTGGTCACCTTGTAGACGACGTACGACTTGGCGTTCTTGTGGTGCCGAGCCATAAACCCATGAACCTCTTCGATCGTATCCATGAGTTTTGCCATGTCCCACCAGATATTTCCGCCGGAAATCTTGCTCCCAGGCCAGGCACAATACCTTGCGGTGTAGTGAACCTTCGGCGCGTAGTCCGGAGGTAGCCGCCAGTCGGTGAAGGGGTAGACTCGTTCGGTCCCCGTGGTGTCAGTCATATCAGCTCCTAGCCAGTCGAATGGACGTAGTTTCCCCGAACGCGGAGCACAGCTCCCACTCATGGGCTTTGTGGCGACCATGAATGATGTCCTCAGTCCGGAAGTCGTGTGCCCAGACCTCGAAATCTAGGGTCACCTCGTATAACTCCACGAGGTCTTCGATCACCTCGTGTTCGCCGGAGTACATATGGTCAGCCGCGAACACATCCCCCAGCTCATAGCCGACCCATGGATCCTCTGCTCCCTGGTAATCACGCCTGATGTCACTCACCGGACTACCGCCAGGTGGCTCCGGACCGGACCCGAGGAGGGTTCCGGACGAGACCACCGGACCTCGTTCCCGAAAAGCAGCCGGGTGGCCCCGGTCTTCCGGGCGTACCCCTCCCGGTCTATCACCCCCTGGGGGATCTTGAACTTCCCCTGATCCGGGATGAACACAAACCACCGCTGTCCAGCGGGATCTTGAGGGGTAGAGTTGGGCATCTGTCAACCTTCCTGTGCAGTGACTTGGGTCACCTGTTACTGAGAGTGCCGAACTTCCATACCTGTTGATATGCTAGCTTCGCAACGCAGAGCTTCCCTACATCAACAGGAATGGATGTCTCATGCCTCGTACGCCCGAGAAGTGGTCAGGTGTCTTCGCTGGCCCACCACAGTTGGTGGGCAGCCACATCGAGTTCCCCGTCCAGCTCCTTGAGGATCCTGACCGGCCGGCAGTAGTGACGATGCCGTTCAGCTCAGTCCGTAGGCTTGTACGAGCCATGGCCGTCCTTGAGGCCCGGTACAAGAAGACTGAGAACATCCGTACCACCTCCGGCTACTTCGATGAGGACACTGACTGACCGGACGCTCAACGACCGGACCGGACCTGTACCACTGTACCCGTGGGACTTGCATAAACCAAATTATGCAACCGGACAGCCGTGGGGGGCTGACCGGACCGAACCGGACACGACCGGACACAAAGGGACCGGACGGACCGGACCGGACTGGGGGCGACCGGACCGGACTTAACCGGACTGTCTACGTCCTGTTAAGGAGACCTTAACGAAGAGTCCCACCGGCGGGACACTGGCAGAATGCTCTATGTCACATCGATGTAAGATCCAAGATCAAGCCGCTTAGGGGATTGACAATCCTCCTGGCGGGTGCTAGCAAACATGCAGGTGCGAGCAAAGACTTAGAGGGGCCTAGGCGAAAGCCTAGGCCCCTCGTTTAACCCTGCTGAGAGCGCTCCTGAGCCTCTTTCTCAGTGCAGTAGTACCTGACGGCGTGCATTCCTTTTCTGTGGCGTCTGAGAAGGTCTGAGCCTAGGTTATGACCTGTGGCAATCATGACAGCAGCCAGGCACAGAAAGACAAGCGCGGGACAGCCGATGAGAAAGGCCAGGACTGTCATCAGTTGCCCCGGTTGCGCTGCCAGTCAGCCGGGAGGAAGCCGCCCCTATCCAGCCATTCGATAAGGTCGCCAACGGCCCAAGCTAGAGTGTCGGCTTGCTCGTTGTCTTCCCACTTGTCTCCCTGCTCCTTGAAGATGGCAAGCTCTTCTCGAATGTTCTTCAAGGTTTCGTTCGGGTCCATTGCGTTTCCTTCCGTGTGCGCTAATGGGACAAGGGTAGGGCCGGAGGAATCCTCCGGCCCTACGGCTAATCACATCAGTCGTTGTTGCTGTCCGACTCCGCCCATGCTTCGCGAATGGCACTCACAGTCTCTTCGGGAAGCGGTTCATCCTGGGGAGTGTTCCCCAGGTCTCCGAAAGCTGCCACCTCGTACGGCTGACAGCCGTATTCCTCTGCCAGATCCCTAATCGTGGCCATTGTCAAAACCTCCTGTAGTTGTCCGGCTAGAAAGCCCTACAGACCATAACCTCCGGTATGCCTCACCCCTGGTATCAGTAGGCGAGCACAGGATTACGTGGCCTGTAGGGCAATCTAAGGGGTACAACTCAGTCATTCCATAAACAGATCCATCACGGGTGCATTGTGCATCAGGATCTCACTAGCCGCTCTGCTGAACGGTCGGCAGACGTTCCCAGATTCAGGGGGAAGCGTCGAAAGCTCCTCCTCTCTGTTGAGATATCCGATGACGAGAAGGAAGCGGTACGTAGTGCCGTCAGGGTCAACTCCCCGTTCGTGTGCTTCGCGATAATCGAGCTTAGGCCACATTGCGCGCTCCCAGGGCGTACGCGAGAGCAGTCTTTACCCAGCCATCCGAAGCGTGATAGCCGCAGAGGATTACCGGCTTAGGGTGTCCCGGGTAAACCTCCACTCGGTCATCTGAGTGATTCGGAGCAGTGGTGAACTCACATGCAGGCTTAGGCTTCCGCTTTCCCATCAGGCAGCGACCTTGCTAGCACGGTTGATAGTCTTACGGATGCGCCGGGCCTGCCGAGGGGTGCAGTGACCCTCAGAGTTGGCCCGGATGGTGTCCTTGCCAAAGCGCTGCCTGTTGTAGTGCATCAAACGAGTGGCGTTCCCCATGGGCGTAGCGCTCTTGCCCTTGCTGCCAGCCTGCCGGGCCTTGTCAGCGTTGCTGAGAGGCTGCGCTTCCTCCTGGCGCTGAGCGTCGGCAATCAGTGCCTCTAGCTCAGCCTTCCGAGTCTTCGTGGTGTACGTGATGCCCAGGGCGTCAGCCTGAGCCTTCAGTTCCGCGACAGTGGCCACTTTCTCTCCTCTTTTCAATTTGTATGGCGACGGTACAGGTTTAGCGGAGTATTACTAGGCCGCTATGAAAAGGCTCAGAGCGTGAGCGCTGAGCCCTCTCGATTGCGTGCTAGTCAGAGTCGATGTGTGTCGTAACCCACGGCTTCACAGTGAGAGACATATCGGCGGTAATCACGAACGGGTCCGGCCCACCCATCCCCATGGACATCTCGCGGTAAGCGCGAATGGCTTGCACTTCGTTCGGGTATTCGATCACCTGGGGCGACTGACCGGGGTAAGAGAACACCATGACTGCGTGCCCCCCGATGGTCAGTCGAGTGATCGAATCTCCGGTTTCCTGCCGGCAGTAGTGCTCATGAAAGTCGAGCTGTTCCCCACCCCATTTGTCAGTCATCCGATCTGACTCCCGACCTCGATGTCGTCGGCGTTGTTCCGAATCGCCGTGAGGCATTGAATCCACGCGGCAATCTGGTTGTACGTCTCCCTGTCCGTAGCGAACAGGTGAGAGGGAAACGGGGTGTTGTGAAGAACTCGCCTCGTGACCTCCCCGTTAACCCGCCACACCTCCTCCTCTTGCAGTCGATAGACGTTTCCCTTCTCCTCCGGAGAGAGAAGCTTCCATTGTGCCGTGTCGAATCCTGCCTGTTGGGCAACCTCGCAGAAGGTGGCGAACACACTACGTACGTCATTCTTGTTGATCCTGCGTTCCGGCATTCCTTTACCTTTCGTCTAGGGGACACTGAAGGGCACCTCTCGCGAAATGCCCTTCCGAATCTGCTAGGCGACGCCTACTCCGGTACCCGCAACAGCGGGATCACCTTGACACACCAGCAGTAGACATGCCCGTGAGAACACCTGATCTTACCGGCGGCGCATCCGCCGCACTTCTGGCACCTGTCGTATCGCATATGGCGCTTGCCTGGCATCTCACCTCCTCTAATGGTCTATGGCAGGGCTCAGACTGTCGCCTGAACCCTCCCGATTGAGCATTAGGGGTTACTGGTGAATACACATGGTGCCGACATTAGGGCTCTGAATGAAAGCGCTTTTGTCGCTCCCCCTGTAGGTTGGGCAACCGCATTTCTCGGTTGAGTCGTAGGTGAGAATTCCCATCACAATCTCTTCCCCGAATTGCCTGGCATCACCTCCTGAGGTGAGCAGGGTAACTACGTAATCCATGTAAGCGATAGCGTCCTGCTTGCGCTTATCGCTTGTGCGAGTGCCAGCAATCTCAGCCGGTACATATCTCTTGTCTTTTGCTGCGTTCAGAACGCTTACGGCACCGAATCGCAATCCTCTGAGTTCGCTCTTAAGAGCGTTCCTGATTCGGACGAAATCGAAGACCCGCGTTCCGATCTCACCGGTAACCATGAATCCCTCGCCACTCACTTGGTACCCTCTCCCGCGCTCTCAGCGCCATCCTGAGCGACCTTCTTAGCACGGGGTGCCCGTGCCTTCACAGCCGGCTTGTCCGTCGCCACGGAGGGCTTGTCGGCAGGCTTGCGTGCCCTGCTGGCACGCTTGGCAGGCTGAGGCTTGCTGAGGTCGATGAAGCGCCACGTCTTCCCCTCGTTCTCCCCGTTGTTGAACAGCGTGATCTGCACCTGGCGAATCTTCTCGGCGCTCTCAGCGTTGAAGGTGCCACGGGTACGCCACTCGGTACCGTCCAACAATTGATACTGCAACTCTCCGGTCACGTGCTGCTCCTTTGCCTTTTTGTTGATGGAACGGTGAAAGGTGAATTCAGAGCCGAGTCTCAATGCTCCCTCTTCTAGATGGCTATGACAGGGCAGGGACCGTAGTCCCTGCCCTCTCGATTGTCATTTAGCTGAGGTCGATTCGGGTAACATCCGTGTAGCTTTCCGCCGGAATGGCGAAGTAGTCCCGCGCGTCATCAACGGTGTAGAAGTAACGCACCATCGGATGCCAGTACATACCGCTTTCGTCCTGAATGAGTTTGTCTTCCATGTGAGCGAACATGACGTTTCCCTCACGCTGGAATTCCGAGAGCACCCACACAACGGCGTGAGTCGGGTAGTTGAACAGGAAGCGCATTTCCTGCCAGTTCTTTTCCATTACTGCTCACCCCTCATTTAGTTGAGATGCAGTGAATTTCAGTGCTGTTGTCTCCAGTCAACTCCTTGTCCACGTAGTAGGTGCGCTCCCCATTCGGGTAGATATTCAACGTGAAGTAGTAAACCGTGTCGTTGATGGTGCGACTCCAAGCAATTTCCGTATTGCTGAATTCGCTCCCGTTGTAGCAGTAGATGAAATCCCTCGCGGTTATCTGCATCACTTCCCCTCCATTGCCCCGAGGATTGCGATCAGCAATCCGATTCCGAGTGCGTACACAGTGGCGACGGTAAGCATTTCTGACCACCTAGCAATAGGCGAGAATCAGCGTGGCGAGCATGAGAATGGAAAGCGTAGGCGTAGCCCCTACCATGGGGTTGCCAAGCCATTCCCAAAGTATCCTGAGGAGAGGCACCTCAGCCTGCCTTACGGTCGCTGAGGCGACGCCAGAACGCTTGCTGAGCAGAGGCAGTACCAGAGAGCGTCAGCCGAGTAACCTCCTCAGCGTGCAAGCTCAGCGTGTCTGCCGCACTTCCCCCACTCTCAGACTGAATCTCTCTGACGACACCCTCACCCTTGAGCACGTACTGAACGATCAGCATCGCTGAGCCTTTCTCGTTCCGTTGGCGACGGTAGATAGGGACAGAGGGGGAAAGGGACCGTAGCCCCTTTCCCCGTGGCAATCCCTAGCTCACTTGCCGTTCTCGAAGTAGATGGCCTCCCCGTTGATGTCGACGAAGCTGAGGCCCACTCCGTTGCCGCTCTCTCCGGCATCCCACATGCACCAAGATGAATCTTCGAGTTCGCACGCAGGAAAGATGACCGAAGCAACAGGCTTCAGGGCATCTGGGATGTGTCCGTTGGGCAGGATGTTCATGACGACGAACAGAGTCATGACGAGACGCTTCACTTGCTTTCCTCCATTAGGCGACGGTACAGAGCACCTTTCGATGCCCTCTATCCGGCGTCTAAAGACGCCTCCCGCTCAGCCATCCCATTTCACTCCCCTAGCAACGCCTCACGACGTGGCATCCTCGGATCGATGCGCTTGCATGCAGCGGCGCACCTACAAGAGGCGTTCTGACTGGCGGGTATGTAGTTCTCAATGAACGCTAGTTAGGTGGTGTTGCAGCGACCCCTAACCCGATCCCGTTCCGTGCTGCCTTACAACCATGAGTCTACTCCTCAGACTTGCATATCTCTACTTATGCGAGCCGTACTGAGCAGTAACATTCCCGCCTGTGTTTCAGATAGTGCTATCCTGCATACTGCATACTTATGCATGCCTGACGCTCTACGGTTCGTTCTTCCAACCGTCCACATGAGACAAGCCATAGATGACCTTCTTTATCTAAGGTCTTTGATATTCAAGCGTCTCTATATCGATGCCCGTCGTAGTGATCCCTGTCCATATCTTACCCAGGTAGATATCCCATAGGGCCTATAGGGTATGTACGTTCATGCCCATCTACATTTCCGCTTTGTTCTTCCATCACATAGAAGATCATCACTCATCCATGCATGTCTATGGCATAGTTATGCACCGCATGCACGTGTGTGCATATCACTGTGTGCTATGTACTTAGCTATGCTCATGAGTCATGTTCGTGCATGCCTTGAAGTAAGCTACGTTCTTACTGCTCAATGGCTTTGTTTGATGCTTGTCTATGTTGTTGCTGTTCATCCATAGATCCTTGTCTCAGTAGCAGTGTGTGAGACATCTATGGTTGTGAGTGCATAGTTATGCGGGCGGGGGGATACCCCAAAACCTGCCAGCCAGGGCATCGTCGCGGTCCTTGAGTGCCGCTCTGTACGGTTTCCAGCTTTTGTCCGATTCCCAAAATACGGGATCAATTCGGGCACGTCGATGTCATGATTATCGATCTTTCGTACCAATTGACGAACTCGAATATCTAAATTCATCGCATTCACATTCATCGCTCTAAGGGACCTCGCTCCGCTCGGTCCCATTAATCGATACAGGTGACTCCCTGTATATAAGTCCCCGCTTGTATACGGCTCTGACCAGGGCTTATACGGTGGCTTCATCGAAGGAGATCGATCGAATGATCGACCCTGCCGAGGTCGCATCGAGGTTCAGCTATCACAAGCCGTCCAATGAGGACGTTGTTCGTCGGCATGAATGGATTCGGGAGGAGTGCGGCCGGCTGGCCGCGATCCTGTGCTCTGCCTGTCCCGAATCCCGAGAACTCTCTTTGGCCTTGACAAAGCTGGATGAGGTGTGCATGTACGCCAACGCGGCTGTTGCACGCCATCAGTAGCCCTCTCAAGATCGCATATGTAAATCCTCACGATACAGATCGCTTGAGGGATGTCAACACCATCTGACCAGTAATTATGAGAGGAGGTGACCATGACTGATTGGTACCTCAACCTAGCTCTGACGAACTTCCGCAAGGAAGTGAACGCTCGTTGGCCCAACAGGGATAAGACCTCAGACGGAACGGTTGGTGACTATAAGCACCAGCAGACGCCTTCGGATCATAATCCGGACAAGGACGGCTCAGTAGACGCCTGGGACATGGATGTCGATGGAGTCGATGTCTGGGCTGTCATCAATGCTGCTCTGAAGCACGAGTCAATCCAGTATGTCATCTACAACCGTCGCATCACGTCTCGGACGTGGGGCCTTGGTACCTGGCGTACCTACACGGGGCCAAACCCTCATGACCATCACGTGCACTTCAACACCCGAGAGAGCCACGAGGACTCTACGAAGCCGTGGCTCCCGAAGCCGGAGGTAAAGAAGATGGAACTTACCGACAAGATCAGTCTTGTTACTGACAAGGACGTCAAGTACAGCTCGCCCACGACGACCGTGAGCCATATCCTCGCTAGCACCAACTACTACGTGCTCACCGTGCGGAACTCGGTCATCGATCTGCGTAAGCGAGTCGACGAGCTGAGCGCGAAGACCAACGCTCCTCAGCCGGTGACCGTGGACCCCGCCACCCTGGCTGCTGTCCTGACCAGCCCGGAGTTCATCAACGCTGTTGCAGCTCAAGTGGCCGATGAGGTTGCCCGGCGGATGCAGGCGTAAATCTGTAATCTTCGGCCACTGGGACTTCCGGGAGACCGAGTGCCCGGGCGCGATGTTCTACCGGGAGTTCCCGGCGCTGCGCCGTCGGGTGTTCCGCACGCTCGGCACCCGCATGGGCGACGTGCCGGCGCGGCGCTGGCCGGACATCTGGCGCTTCGTCGGCGGCCCGGTGGTGCGGGTCGCGCAGTACCTGCTGGCCTTCCGCGGTTACGCCGTGCCGGTCACCGGCGTGTTCGACGCGGCCACCGTCGCGGCGGTGCAGGACTGGCAGGCCCGCAACGGCATCCCGGTCGATGTCGACGCCACCCTGACGGCGCCCACCTGGGAGACGCTCGCCCCCGAGCTGGACCAGCGTGACACCGGCATCCCGGTGACCGCGGCCCAGTTCATGCTCGCGTCCAAGGGCTGGGCGGAGGTCGTCCCGACCGGCGAGTACGACCACGCGACCCGGACCGCGGTGAAGGATCTCCAGCGCCTGCACGGGCTGCCGCCCACCGGCAAGCTCAGCACCACCACCTGGTGCGCCCTGGTGGGGGGTGTGGTCCGCCAGTCGTTCCGCGGGCACTGACGGCGCACCCGGGGGCGAAACGTCGGCATTCACGGCTGGTGAACGACGGCTATCCGGAGCGACGGTCCGCCGCCGATCATTGCCCGGAGATAGATATGAGTCATTCTCACCTCCGGGTGGAACGCCCGGGCGCGGAGGGCGAGACGTCGGCACGGCAGCCGGGCGCACCGAAGGCCCGACTCCGCGTCCCCGGAGGATCGCCATGCCCCGTCCCCCACTCCGCGCCCGGCTCGCGGCACTCACCGCCGCCGCCCTGACCGCGAGCGTCCTGACCGTCACCCCGCCGTCCCCGGCGCTCGCGGCCAGCACGTTCGCCGCCAACGACTACTGCCTCGGCCAGTGCGCCGACATCCTGCCCCCGGGCGAGAACGGCAACGCCACGCTCGTCGCCATCCTGGCCCACCAGACGCTCGGCACCCGCCCGGCGCACTCAAGCGACCAGCTCGACGAGTACGCGAACCTGGTCTACAACTACGCCGGGCTGACCGACGAGCAGATCGCCAGCTTCTACAACGACTCCTCCTTCGGCGTCCCCGCCGCGCAGGTCGAGAGCACCATCTCGCCCCGCTCGGACGTCACCATCGTGCGGGACAAGGCCACCGGCGTCCCGCACGTCACCGGCACCACCCGCGGCGGCACCATGTTCGGCGCCGGCTACGCCGGGGCGCAGGACCGCCTCTGGGTGATGGACCTGCTGCGGCACGTCGGCCGCGGCAACGTCACCTCGTTCGCCGGCGGCGCCCCCGGCAACCGGGAGCTGGAGCAGAGCGTCTGGGCCAACTCGCCCTACACCGAGGCGGACCTCCAGGCCCAGGTGGACGCGCTGCGCACCAAGGGCACCCGGGGCCAGCAGCTCTACACCGACGTCGTCGACTACATCGCCGGCATCAACGCCTACATCGACAAGTCCATCGCCGACGACAACTACCCCGGCGAGTACGTGCTCGCCGGCGCCGGCAAGCCGAAGCACTTCACCATGACCGACCTGATCGCCACCGCCGGCGTGATCGGCGGCCTGTTCGGCGGCGGCGGTGGCAGCGAGATACAGTCCGCGCTGGTCCGGGTGGCCGCCCGAGCCAAGTACGGCGCCACCGAAGGCGACCGGGTGTGGGCGGCGTTCCGCTCGCAGAACGACCCGGAGACCGTGCTCACCCTGCACGACGGGCAGAGCTTCCCGTACGGCGCGACGCCGCCCGGCGCGACGAGCGCGGTGCTCCCCGACGCCGGCACGGTGACCGCCGAGCCGCTCGCCTACGACAAGCGCGGCGGGGCCACCGCCCGCACCGGCGCCAGCACCGCCACCAAGGACCTGCTCGGCGGCCTGTCCAACCTGCGCGCCCACGGCATGTCCAACGCTGTGGTGGTCTCCGGCCGGCACACCACCACCGGCAACCCGGTCGCCGTGTTCGGCCCGCAGACCGGCTACTTCGCCCCGCAACTGCTCATGCTCCAGGAGTTGCAGGGGCCGGGGATCAGCGCGCGCGGCGCCGCGTTCTCCGGGCTCAACCTCTACGTGCTGCTCGGCCGCGGCCAGGACTACGCGTGGAGCGCCACCTCGTCCGCCCAGGACCTGACCGACACGTACGCGGTGCCACTGTGCACCACCGACGGCAGCGCGCCGACGCTGAGCAGCAACCGCTACCTCTACCACGGCCAGTGCCTCGCGATGGAGGCCCTGGAACAGCGCAACTCCTGGTCGCCGACGCTCGCCGACTCCACCCCGGCCGGCTCGTACACGCTGCGCGCCCTGCGCACCAAGTACGGCCTGGTCGCCTACCGGGGGCTGGTGAACGGGCAGCCGACCGCGTTCACCAAGCTGCGGTCCACCTACCGGCACGAGGCCGACTCGGCGATCGGCTTCCAGGCGTACAACGACCCGGCGGCGATGGGCAGCGCGGCGGCGTTCCAGGCGTCCGCGGCAAGCGTCGGATACGCGTTCAACTGGTTCTACGTCAACTCGACCGAGGCGGCGTACTTCAACTCCGGATCGAACCCGGTCCGGCCGTCCACCGCCGACCCGAACCTGCCCACGAAGGCCGAGCCGGCGTACGAGTGGGCCGGCTGGAACCCGGACACCAACGACGCCACCTACACCCCGGCGTCGGCCCACCCGCAGTCGGTCAACCAGGACTACTACGTCAGTTGGAACAACAAGCAGGCGCGGGACTTCGGGGCGGCCGACGGCAACTTCAGCTTCGGCTCCGTACACCGTGGTCAGTTGCTCGACGGGCCGGTGCGCGCGGCGATCGCCCAGCGCAAGCTGGGCCGGGCCGACGTCGTCAAGATCATGGCCGACGCCGCCGTGACCGACCTGCGCGGCCAGCAGGTCCTCGGCGACCTGCTGCGGGTGCTGGACAGCGCGCCGGTCACCGACCCGGCGCTCGCCGACGCGGTCACCAAGCTGCGGGCCTGGCAGCAGGCCGGCACCCGGCGGGTGGAGACCTCCCCCGGTTCCAAGGTCTACCAGCACGCCGACGCCATCCGGATCTTCGACGCCTGGTGGCCGCTGCTGGCCTCGGCGGAGTTCCGCCCCGGGCTCGGCCCCGACCTCTACGCCGCGCTCGTCGACGCCATCGAGGTGAACGAGGCGCCGTCGGGCGGGCAGAACGGCGGGCGTGACGGCGCGGTCAGTTGGGCTCTCCAGGGCCAGGCGCACAAGGGCTCGTCGTTCCAGTACGGCTGGTGGGGCTACGTCGACAAGGACGTGCGCACCGTGCTCGGCGACCCGGTGGCCGGCGGGCTCGGGCGCGCGTACTGCGGCAACGGCGACCTCGGCGCCTGCCGGCAGGCGTTGCTCGGCGCGCTCGGCCAAGCCGCCGCCGCGCCGGCCACCACGGTCTACCCGGGCGACAAGTCCTGCTCCGCCGGCGACCAGTGGTGCGCCGACTCGATCGCCCAGTCCGGGCTCGGCGGCATCACCCACCCGCTGATCGCCTGGCAGAACCGCCCCACCTACCAGCAGGTCGTCTCGTTCCCGGCCCGCCGGGGCGACGACGTCACCAACCTGGCCCAGGGCCGCCCGGCGAGCGCGTCGAGCACCCAGTTCCTGACCAGCTACACCCCGGACAAGGCGGTCGACGGCAGCCTATCCAGCCGCTGGGCCAGCAGCTACAACGACAACCAGTGGCTGCGGGTCGACCTCGGCGCGGCCCGCACCGTGGGCCGGGCGGTGCTGCGGTGGGAGGCCGGGTACGCCACCTCGTACCGGATCGAGGTCTCCACCGACGGCAACTCCTGGACGCCCGTGTTCGCCACCACCACCGGCAACGGCGGCGTCGACAACGCCACCTTCGCCCCGGTCAGCGCCCGCTACGTGCGGGTGTACGGGGTCAAGCGGGCCACCTCGTACGGCTTCTCGCTCTACGAGTTCGAGCTGTACGGGCGGTGACACCGACGGCCGGCCGGGCAGGTCAACCCGCATCGGTCGAACATGTGTGCGAAGATGGGCGGGTGTCGGGCGAGGCCACCATCCTGCATGCCGACCTGGACGCGTTCTACGCCTCGGTCGAGCAACGCGACGACCCCCGGCTGCGCGGCCGGCCGGTGATCGTCGGCGGCGGCGTGGTGCTCGCGTGCAGCTACGAGGCGAAGGCCCGGGGCGTGCGCAGCGCCATGGGCGGCCGGCAGGCGCGACGGCTCTGCCCGGACGCGGTCGTGGTGCCGCCCCGGATGGCCGCGTACACGACCGCCAGCCGGGCGGTCTTCGAGATCTTCCGGCACACCACCCCGCTCGTCGAGGGCCTCAGTATCGACGAGGCGTTCCTCGACGTGGGCGGGCTGCGGCGACTGGTCGGGCCACCGGCCGACATCGCGGCCGAGCTGCGCGACCGGGTCCGCCGGCAGGTCGGCCTGCCGATCACGGTCGGCGTGGCCCGCACGAAGTTCCTCGCCAAGGTGGCAAGCGGCGTGGCCAAGCCGGACGGGCTGCTCGTCGTCGAGCCGGGCCGGGAGCTGGCGTTCCTGCACCCGCTGCCGGTGGAGCGGCTGTGGGGCGTCGGCCCGGTCACCGCCGCCAGGCTGCGCGAACGCGGTCTGCGTACCGTCGGCCAGGTGGCCCGCCTCGACGAGCCGGCCCTGGTGTCGCTGCTCGGCGGCGGCGCCGGGCGGCACCTGCACGCCCTCGCGCACAACCACGACCCGCGCGCGGTGCGGGTCGGTCGCCGCCGGTCCTCGATGGGCGCGCAGCACGCGCTGGGCCGCGAGCCGCACTCCCCCGCCGAGCTGGACGCGGTGCTGGCCGGGTTGGTCGACCGCGTCACCGGGCGGATGCGCGACGCCGGGCGCACCGGCCGCACGGTGACGCTGCGGCTGCGCTTCGCCGACTACACCCGGGCCACCCGTTCGCACACGCTCGACAAGCCGACCGCGCAGACCGCCCCACTGCGGGCCGCCGCCCGGATGCTGCTGCGCGCCGCGCTGCCGCAGATCGAGCTGCGTGGCGTCACCCTGCTCGGCGTCTCGGTGGGCAACCTGGCCGGCGCGCACACGCAGCTCACCCTGCCGTTCACCGCCGAGCCGGGGCCGGCGCTCGACGCCGCCGTCGACGCCGTGCGGGACCGTTTCGGGTCGCGGGCGCTGACCCGTGGCGTGCTGCTCGGCCGCGACCCCGGCGTCGAGATGCCCCGGCTGCCCGACTGAGCGTCTCCTCCTCCCGGGGTAGGAGACGGCTGTCGGACCGGTGGCCGCGACCGCGGCTCCCGGTCGGGCGCGGACGGCCCGGCCGGTCACGAGCATCTACAGGCATGACTACCGTGTGGAACCGGGCGGCCGGATGGCACCGCCCCCTGATGCTCCTCGTGGCCGCGATGGCGGTGCTCACCGTCGTCGCCGCGGTCGGCGTGGTCGCCGATCCCCGGGTGCTCACCGGCGCGCCCGCCTGGCTCAAGCCGTTGAAGTTCGCGATCTCGTTCGTGATCTATGCCGTCACCCTCGCCTGGATGCTCTCCCTGCTGCCGAGGCGCAGCCGGCTCGCCGAACGGGCGGCCACCGTGATCGTGGGCGTGGCGGTGGTGGAGATCGCCGTCATCGTCGTCCAGGTGGTCCGTGGCACCACAAGCCACTTCAACGGCACCACCGGGCTGAACGCGGCGCTGTTCGACGTGATGGGCGCGGCGATCCTGGTGCTCTTCCTGGCCCAGGTCGTGCTCGCCGTCGTGCTGATGCGCCGGCCCACGCCGGACCGGGCCGGCGGGTACGCGGTCCGGCTCGGCCTCGGGGTGTCGCTGCTCGGCATGCTCGTCGCCGTCCTGATGGTGGCGCAGCGCCCGGCCGGCGCGCCGGCCGGGGTCAGCGGGGCGCACAGCGTCGGCGTGCCGGACGGCGGTCCGGGGCTGCCGCTGGTCGGGTGGAGCACCACCGGCGGTGACCTGCGAGTCGGGCACTTCGTCGGGCTGCACGCGTTGCAGGCGCTGCCACTGCTGGCGATCCTGCTCGACCGGCTCCTCGGCGCCCGGCTGGACGAGCTGACCCGGGCCCGGCTGGTGCTCGTCGGCGGCGTCGCGTACGCCGCGCTCACGCTGCTGCTCACCTGGCAGGCGCTGCGCGGGCAGCCGCTGTCCCGCCCGGACGGGCTCACCCTGGCCGTGGCGGCGGCGCTCGTGCTCGCCACCGCGGCGGCCACCGGGCTGGTCCTGGCCCGCCGGTCCCGGCGTACCCCGGTGGTGCTTGTCGGATGAGCGGCACGCTGTTCGGCCTGACGTTCGCCCTCGCCGCCCCGTTCTGGGCGCTGATGATCCTGGCTACCCGCTGGTCGTGGACCGCGCGGGTGGTCGGCTCGCCGCTTATCGTGGCGCCGGTCCTGGTTGTCTACGCGATTCTGGTGCTGCCGGCGCTCGGCGCGGTGCTGCCGGTGGTCACCGCGCCCACGCTCGACGGCCTGCGGGACCTGCTCGGGACGGCCGACGGCGCGGCGGCGGCCTGGGCCCACATGATCGGCTTCGACCTGTTCGTCGGGCGGTGGATCTGGTCCGACGCCCGGGAACGGGGCATCCCGGCCCCGCTCACCGCGCCGGTGCTGGCGCTCACCATCCTGCTGGGTCCGCTCGGCCTGGCCGTCCACCTCGGGCTCCGGGCCGGGTGGCGGCGGACGGCGGGCGGCAGGACCCGGCGGGACGGTGGGACCGGCGCGGTGGCCCCGGCCGCGCCGGTTGCCTAGGCTGGCGCGGTGAGCTGGGTGGGGCGGCTGTTCGACGCGCGGGACACGCTCGCGCGGATGCTGCTGCTGAATGTCAGCGGCGTCGGCTACCTGGTCGTCGGCGCGCACGGCCGGCCCGGGCCGACGGCGACGCAGTGGGCGCTCGCGCTCGCCGCGTTCGCGGTGGCGTTGCTCTGCCACCGCCGGCCGCTGCTGAACCTGCTCCTCCAGTGCGCCCTGCTGGTGGCGTCCCTGTCGCTCGTCGACGACTCACTGATCAACCAGGTCGGCGCGAGCTGGGCGCTGCTGGAGCTGACCATACGGGCCAGCCGGCCCCGGACGTTCTGGCTGGCGGCCGGGCTGCTGGCCGCGATCGACGTGAGCGACCTGGTCCGCGACCCGGTCCGGCAGGCGCTCGCCGGCGTGTTCGGGCTGGCCGTCACCGTCGGCCTGCCGCTGCTGCTCGGCCTGGTCGTCCGGACCACCCGCGAGCTGGGTCGGCAGGCCGAGGAACGGGCGGTGGCGGAGCAGCGGCGGCGCGAGTCGGAGAGCCGGGCCGCACGCGCCGACGAGCGCAGCGCCATCGCCCGCGAGTTGCACGACGTGCTCGCCCACCACGTCGCGTCGATGGTGCTGCGGGTCGGGGTGGCCCGGCACGTGCTGCCCGACCTCGATCCCCGGGTCGGCGAGGTCTTCGACGACGTGCACGGCACCGGCACGGCGGCGCTCACCGACCTGCGCCGGCTGGTCGCGGTGCTCCGCCAGCCGGACGGCGTACGCGGCGATGCCGCGCTGACCGCGATCGAGCCGGCGGCGCTGCCGGCGGCGCTCGGCGCGACTGTGGACCGGGCCCGGCAGGCGGGGATCACCGTGGAGGCCGACGTGGACCCGGCGGTCGGCACGCTCGACGCGGTACGCGGTCAGGCGGTGCTGCGGCTGACTCAGGAGGCGTTGACGAACGTGGCGAAACACGCGGGCGCGGCGGCCCGGGCCCGGCTTACCGTGTCCGTGGTGGACGGCGCGGTGCACTGGGCGGTCGTCGACGACGGGCGGGGCGCGGCGCCGGCCGTGGTGCCCGCCGGCGGTGGGCACGGCATCGTCGGGATGCGGGAGCGGGTCGAGGTGCTCGGTGGCCGGCTGGAGGCCGGGCCGACCGGCGACGGTTGGCGGGTGCGCACGGTGCTGCCGGCGGGGAACGCGCCGGAGCCGACATGATCCGCGTGCTGCTTGTCGACGACCAGCACCTCATCCGGGCCGGGCTACGGATGCTCTGCGACGCCCAACCCGACCTGGAGGTCGTCGGCGAGGCCGACAACGGCCGCGACGCGGTCGCCCTGGCCGCCCGGCTGCGGCCGGACGTGGTGGTGATGGACCTGCGGATGCCCGGGGTGGACGGGATCACCGCGACCAGCCGGATCCTCGCCGACCGGCCGGCCACCCGGATCATGGTGCTCACCACGTTCGGCGACGACGACCACCTCTATCCGGCCCTGACCGCGGGCGCCTGCGGGTTCCTGCTCAAGGACGCGCCGCCGGCCGAGCTGCTCGACGGCGTCCGGCGGGCCGCCACCGGGGACAGCCCGTTCAGCCCGGAGGTGCTGCGCCGGCTGGTCCGACGGGCGGTGCATGCCCGGGCCGGCGCGCCCCGGCGGGCGGCCGACCTGACCGCCCGCGAGCGGGACGTGCTGGACCTGGTCGCCGAGGGCCTGTCCAACACCGAGATCGGCGACCGGCTGCACATCGGCGTGACCACCGTGAAGACCCACATCACCAGCCTGATGGCCAAGACCGGCAGCCCCAACCGGGTCCGCCTGGCGTTGTGGGGCCGCGGCGGCTGACGCTCACTCCTCGATCGCGCCGCCCACCCGGCGCAGGTGCGCCCGGAACGTCAGCGTCGGCTCCACCGCACGGGCAGCCAGGTAGTCGCCGAACCCGAGCTGCGCCCGCAGCGACTCGCCGGCGGCGACCCGGTCGGCCTGCCGCCGCTCGGTGTCCCGGATCGACCCGGCCAGCTCGACCAGCTCAGCGGCCCGCCCGCCGGGCACGAACAGCACCCCGTCGTCGTCGGCCAGGACCAGGTCACCGGCGTCGACGGTCCACGGTCCGACACGCGCCGAGTCCAGCGCCCCCGCCGGTCGCGGATCGAGCGCCAGCGGCCCGGTCGGGGTGGCGCCGAGGCTGAACACGGGCAGCCCGACGGCCGTCAGGTCCGCGGTGTCCCGGTGCGCGCCCCACACCACCAGGCCGGCCAGTCCCGCGGCCTGCGCCTCCCGCACCACCAGGTCACCGACGCAGGCCCGGTCGGTGCGCCCGCCGTCGTCGACCACGAGCACGTCCCCCGGCGACGCCCGGTCGATGGCCTCCAGGAACACGTCGACGCTGCCGACGTGCCGGGCCGGCCGGACCCGCCCGGCCGGTGCCCGCCCGGCCAGCACCGGCCGGACGGCGGCCGGGGCGCAGCGCACCGGGACGCCGGCCCGCAGGCAGGCGTCGGCGACGTGGGCGGTGGTGAGTGCGGCGAACAAGCCGGCCGGCGTACGGTGCGCGGTGTCCATGGGCCGACGCTAGCCAGCCGGGCCGGCGATGACAGGTGCCAGTCGCGCCCCGGTGGCCTGCTGGCGGCCCACGCAGCTAATCACCCGATACGGGTGAGGAACGTTCACCCACCCGCCGACCACCCTGGATCCGGGTCCAGCAGGAGGGGAGAACATGACCAGTGCGACCGCGGCGTTCTTCGACGCCCTCTCGGGGCGACATCGCCAACTGCCTCCGACCACCGACGCGACCATCCGGGTCGACCTGTCCGCCGACAAGCACACCGAGCACTGGTATCTCGAGATCCGCCACGGCGTGGTGGGTGTCTCTCGCGACAGCCGGGACGCCGACTGCGTCATCCGCGCTTCCGCCCCGGCGGTCGAACACCTGGCCCGCACCCACGGCAGTGTCTTCGCGGCACTGATCCGCAACGACCTCACCGTCAGCGGCGACATGCGGTTGTTCGCGGTTCTCCGCAAGCTCATCCCGGGACCGCCGACCTCCCGGGACCCCCGCGAGCCCTACCAGGGGCCCCAGTCATGACGGTCAGAATCCTGCACGGGAACACGTTCGTCGTCTCCGACGACAACGGCGACATCACCGCTTCGCCGTCGCAGCCCAGTGGGGTGTTCGCCTTTGACACCCGATTCGTCTCCACCTGGGTGCTGACCGTCAATGGGCAGCGCATGCATGCCCTGTCCACCGACGATCTGCAATATTACGAGTCCCGCTTCTACCTCGTGCCCGGCGAGCCCACCCACTACGTGGACGCCAAGGTGTCCGTCATCCGGCACCGCGTCATCGGCGGTTCCTTCCAGGAGCAGCTCACCGTGCTCAACCACTCGGGAGAGGCGATGGAGTTCCACGTCCAGTTGGATGTCGACGCGGACTTCGCCGACCTGTTCGAGATCAAGAACGCGGCCATCTACAAGCCCGGCACCTCAGAGGTCTACGTCCAGGACGGAGAGCTGCGGCTGACCTATCAGCGGGAGAACTTCCGCCGCTCCACGGTCATCTCCAGCAGCGAACCCGCGAAACTGGACCGTCACGGCATCGCCTGGGCGATCGAGATCCCGGCCCGGGGCCAATGGTCCACTCATGTGCTGGTGGAGACCCTGGTGGAGGCGCCATCGGGCCAGCCCGGTGAGGTCAGCATCCAGCAGCACACGCACCAGGTCAGGGCCGACACGCGTGACTACCTCGACCGGTGGATCGACCAGGCCCCGACGCTCGTCTGTGACTCCGAGGCGCTCACCCGCACGTACCGACAGGGGCTGGTGGACCTGGCCGCGCTTCAGTACACCCCGCTCATCACCGAGGGGATGACGCTTCCGGCCGCCGGGTTGCCTTGGTTCATGACCCTGTTCGGCCGGGACAGCATCATTGTCTGCCTCCAGACCCTGCCGTTCCTGCCGCACATGACCGCGACGGCGCTACGGGCGATGGCGCTCGCTCAGGGCGCGAAGTTCGACGATTTCCGTGACGAGGAACCCGGGAAGATCGTTCACGAGGTCCGGTACGGGGAACTGGCCGCGTTCGAGGCTCAGCCCCACACCTCGTATTTCGGCGCGGCCGACGCGACACCGTTGTTCCTCATCCTGCTCGACGAGTACGAACGCTGGAGCGGCGACGTCGGCCTGGTCCGCGAGTTGGAGCACGACGCCCGGCAGGCCATGCACTGGATCGACACCTACGCCGACCTGCTCGGCACGGGCTACATCTGGTACCGGACCCGCAACCCCGAGACCGGCCTGGAGAACCACTGCTGGAAGGACTCATGGGACGGCATCTCCGACGCCAGCGGCAAGATCCCCGCCGCCCCTCGAGCCACGTGCGAACAACAGGGCTACGCCTACGACGCGAAGATCCGCACCGCGCGGCTCGCCCGCGAAATCTGGCACGACCCGGCCTACGCCGACCAGCTCGAACGCGAGGCGGCCGACCTCAAAGCCCGCTTCAATCGCGACTTCTGGGTGGCCGCCGGCGGGTACTACGCCCTCGCCCTCGACCGCGACGGCAACCAGGTCGACGCACTCGCCTCGAACGTGGGACACCTGCTGTGGAGCGGCATCGTCGACGACGACCGCGCCGACCAGGTCGTCAGGCACCTCGTCTCCCCCCGCCTGTTCTCCGGCTGGGGTGTCCGCACCCTGGCCACCAACCAGGGTCGTTATAACCCGGTCGGCTACCACGTCGGCACCGTGTGGCCGTTCGACAACTCGCTCATCGCCTGGGGCCTGTGGCGTTACGGCTACCGCGAGGAGGCCGGCCTCATCGCCCGCAGCATCATCGCCGCGGCACCGTTCTTCGACCACCGCCTGCCCGAAGCGTTCGCCGGCTACGAGCGCGAACTGACCGTCCACCCCGTCGAATACCCCACCGCGTGCAGCCCCCAAGCATGGTCAGCCGCGACGCCCATGCTCCTCATCCGCACTCTCCTGGGCCTCGAACCCCACGGTGACCATCTGATCACGGATCCGGCCATCCCCGTTGAGATCGGCCGGATCGAGCTGCTCGACATACCCGGCCGGTGGGGGCGGATGGACGCCTTCGGACGCCCCGACACCAGCCGCAAGAGATGAAAGAGCGGTAGCGGTTCAGCCAGAGTCGCGCGCTGACCACAGACCGAGGTGGGTGTAGTAGGACAGCGCGCCGACCAACGTCCAACCGACACCGGACGCGGCACAGAGGCCACCCGAGACCGCCAGCATCCGCCGGTCACCCCGCCACACTCCGAGCGGTCCGAGCGTCGCCGCGACACCTGTCAGACCGTACAGGCCGGCGAATGTGACCTGGGTGAGCGTGGGCCTGGGGCCGTAAATCGCCTCCTCGGCCGGCGCGGTGGTGAACAGCCGATTCCGAACGGCTGCCGCGGTGATGGCGATCAGGCCGAGGCCGAGACCGAACACCGGCACGGCCGGCGGACGGCTCACGGCGTACAGGTGGGCAACCCGGTCCGACGCCGGCCTGGAGAGCAGTTCATCGCCATCGCGCCACAGAAACAGCGCCGCGGACAGCAGAAGCACGCCGAACCCGGTCGCGGGCTCGCCGAACATGGGGTTCTTGCGCATCTCGGTGGCAGGTCGGCGGATGGGCCAGGTCGTGGTCGTGTGCAGGCCGAGCGCGGTGAGGACCGAGCCGGTCGACGCGAACGCCAGGGACCAACCGGTCAGGGTCCGCACCGATCCCCGATACAGAGCATTGCCGAGCATGGGCACCAGCACGAGCGCGGTTCCCGCCGCGAGGGCCATGAGTCCGGTGTAGACAAGCGGAGGCCGGGGCCCATCCGGATCCTCGCGACTCGGGGCCGGCGGCGCCGGACGGGGCTGCTCCCGCAGCGCCCACCAGTTCCGCGCGACGTGCAGGCCCACGAGCGCGCCGGAGGCGATCCTCGTCAGATATCCCACATGTGGAGGGTATGGAGTGACGGGGCGATCCAGTCCGTTACCGCTTCGCATCCCCCGATCGGGACTCCGGGTCGCCCGGCGTTGTGGCCCGCGGCGGCCGACGCTCACTCCTCGATCGCGCCGCCCACCCGGCGGCCTGCTGGTTCAGCCCCGGAACGTGCGGTCGAGCAGATCGAACAGCGCGGCCCAGTGCCGCTCGGTGGCCCGCTCGTCGTACATCGGGGTGTCCGCCTGGGTGTAGCCGTGGCGGGCGCCCGCATAGACCTCGGAGCGGTAGGTGACGCCGGCGGCGTCGAGCGCCTTCTCCAGCACGGCGATCTGGTCGGCGGTCATCGACCCGTCCTGGTCGGCGTGGCCGAAGTAGAGCTCGCCGGTCACCGCGCCGACGCTCCGGTGCGGGCTGTCCGGCGCGTCGCTGACCACGTGGCCGGCGTGGAACGCGGCCACCGCGGCGATCCGGTCCGGAAGCGCCTCGATCGCCCGCAGCGCGTTGGTGCCGCCCATGCAGTAGCCGGTGATCGCCGCCGGGCCCGGCGCGACGTCCGGCTGGGCGGCCAGGAAGTCGAGGTAGGCGGCGGTGTCCCGGGCCACCGTGTCCGGCGTCAGCGCGGCCATCATCGGCCCGACCCGCCCGAACAGCTCGGCGCGCCGGCTCTCGTCGGCCAGGGCGGACATGTCGACCGGTCGGGTGGGGCCGGAACGGTGGAACAGGTTGGGCACCAGCACGACGTACCCGCGGTCGGCGATCGTCGCGGCCATCTCGACCAGCCGGGGCCGCAGCCCGAAGGCGTCCATGAACAGCAGGACGCCCGGGAACGGGCCGCCGGAGTCCGGCCGGGCCAGGTAGGCGTCCGCCGTCCCGTCGGGGGTGGCTACGTCCACGATCGTCGGCTGCACTGTCCGGTCCTCCTCGCTGCGGGCTTCCGCGACGCACGCTACTCCCGGCCGCGCCGGGCGGCACCTCGGGCCTTCCGGCGGCAGCCGGGCCATCGCGGCGTCGGCGGTCACACGTCCACCGTCAGCCGGACGTCCACCCGGTCGCCCAGCTCGATCCCCTCCGCCCGGGTGGGCGGTCAGGCCGGCCAGGCGTGGCCGATGCCGTCGAGCAGCAGGACCACCCCTTCGGTCGCCGCCTCCCGGTCCCGGGAGATCTCCCGGTATTCCGGCGAGGTGGACCAGCGCTCGAAGTCCTCCCGGTGATCGAAGGACACCAGGACCACCTTGTCGTGCGGCCAGTCGCCCTCGACCACCCGGGGGGCGGGGTCGGCGGCGAGCAGCCGGCCGCCGTGCCGGGCCAGCACCGGCAGGAAGGCGGCGACGTACCTGTCATAGCGCGCCCGGTCGTGGACGGTGAGCTGCGCGAGGGCGTAGACGGTCACCGGGCCAGGCTAGCGAGCCGCCGGTGGCCGCGTCCGTCCCCGGGCCGGCCCGGCGGCGCCGCCGGGCCCGGCGCGGGTCACGGGATGCTCAGGCCGTACGCGGCGAGGATCTTCAGGATCGGCTGGTAGTAGCTGGTGCCGCCGCTGGCGCAGGTGCCGCTGCCCCCGGAGAGGATCCCGAGGACGGTGCCGGTCGCGGCCACGTAGAGCGGCCCGCCGCTGTCCCCCGGCTCGGCGCAGATGTTGGTGCGGATCAGGCCGGTGACGCTGCCCTCGGCATAGTTGACGGTCTGGTTCAACCCGGTGACCACGCCGCACCGTACGCCTGTGGTGGCGCCGCTGCGGCAGACCGCCTGCCCGACGTACGCGCTGCCGGCCCCGGAGATCGTCACCTGGCCCGGGTAGGTGTACACCGCGCTGGGGTGCGCCACCGTGCCGGTGTAGCGGACCGCACCGTAGTCGTTGCCGGGGAAGCTGCTTCCGGTGCGGCTGCCGAGCACGCTGGTGCGGGCGCTGTCGGCGTACCAGGTGGCGGCGAGGTTCGTGCAGTGCCCGGCGGTCACGAAGTACCAGGTGCTGCCGCTGTGCGCGTTGACCCCGAGCGAGCATCGTCCACCGCCGCCGTAGATCGCCTGGCCGCCGGCGATGAGCGTGCGCAGCCGGCCCGGTTCGTGCCGCAGCACCGCGCCGGAGCGGGTGGCGGCCCGGCGCAGCGCGGCCAGCTCCGTTCCGCGTACCGTGTCGTCGACGGTGACGGTCAGGCGGCCGGTGGCCGGGTCGTGCCCCCAGGCGGTGCCGGCGGTGCGCAGCTCGGTGAGCGGCGCGGGTCGCGGGGCGGCGCCGGCCGCGGCGGGGGTGGCCGCGAGCAGGGCGGCGAGGACGAGGACGACGAACGACGGTCGGCGCATCGGGAGAACCTCCTCCATCGTTTAATGTCGATGAAAGAACAGGATCGCCCCCGGACCCCCCGGGTTCAAGCGCCGGGCACCGTCCGGTCGCGGACAGTGGGCCGGGCCGGCCGGAGCCGCCGGTCGGGTGCCGCCGAAACTTCCGGACCCGGCGCACCGGGCCGGGCACCGCTCGCCGACCGCCTCCAGCCGGCCCGTTCGCCGTCCCGGGCCGGCGATACCCGGCGGGGAATCAGCACATCGAGAGCGTTAAGTTTTCGGAACGGTTCCGGTAGGCTCGGGGGCAGATATTCACATCGATCAACCCATGGTGCCGGGGAGTCGTCTCCCCGCCCCGCGCGACCTCCGGGCGGTCGCGCCGAGCCGACACCGTGACGGGCGGTGGTCGACGTGGACGATCCTATTCACCAGGCTAGGAGAGGCTTTCAGATGGACAAGGTGCTCGCCCGCGACAGCGGGAGCGGGGCAGCCCGGTCGCGCCCGCGTGCCGCGGTGGTATCGATGCTGGCCGGGGCCGCGGCGGTCGCCGCGACGGTCGCGGTCGCGACAAGCGCCAGCGCCGGCACGACGCTCGGCGCGTCGGCGGCGGAACAGGGCCGCTACTTCGGCACCGCGGTGGCCGCGAACAAGCTGTCGGACGGCACGTACGTCGGCATCCTGAACCGCGAGTTCAACATGGTCACGCCCGAGAACGAGATGAAGTGGGACGCCACCGAGCCGTCCCAGAACCAGTTCAACTACAGCAGCTCCGACCGGATCGTCGCGCACGCCCAGGCCAACGGCATGCGGGTCCGTGGTCACGCGCTGGCCTGGCACCAGCAGCAGCCGGGCTGGGCGCAGAACATGTCGGGCAGCGCGCTGCGCAACGCCATGATCAACCACATCACCCAGGTCGCCACCCACTTCAAGGGCAAGATCTACTCCTGGGACGTGGTGAACGAGGCGTTCGACGACGGCAACGGCGGCCGGCGTGACTCGAACCTCCAGCGGACCGGCAACGACTGGATCGAGGTCGCCTTCCGCACCGCACGCGCCGCCGACCCGGGCGCCAAGCTCTGCTACAACGACTACAACACCGACAACTGGAGCTGGGCCAAGACGCAGGGCGTCTACAACATGGTCAAGGACTTCAAGGCGCGGGGCGTGCCGATCGACTGCGTCGGCTTCCAGTCGCACTTCAACAGCGGCTCGCCGTACCCGGGCAACTACCGCACCACGTTGCAGAGCTTCGCCGACCTCGGCGTCGACGTGCAGATCACCGAGCTGGACATCGAGGGCTCGGGCAGCTCCCAGGCCACCGCGTACGGCAACGTGGTCAAGGACTGCCTGGCCGTGGCGCGCTGCAACGGCATCACGGTCTGGGGCATCCGCGACAGCGACTCCTGGCGGGCCAGCGGGACGCCGCTGCTCTTCGACGGCAGCGGCAACAAGAAGGCGGCGTACACCTCGACGCTCAACGCGCTGAACGCCGGCGGCACCACGCCGCCGACCAGCACCCCGCCCACGAGCACGCCGCCGACGAGCACGCCCCCCACCTCCACGCCGCCCACCTCCGAGCCGCCGTCGTCGCCCCCGCCGGCCGGCGCCTGCACCGCGACGCTCTCCACCAACCAGTGGCCGGGCGGCTTCGTCACAAACGTGCGGGTCACCGCCGGCGGCAGCCCGCTCAACGGATGGTCGGTGTCGCTGACGGTGCCCTCCGGCTCGTCGGTCACCAACGCGTGGAGCGCGCAGACCAGCGGCTCCACCGGTCAGGTGACGTTCCGTAACGTCGACTACAACCGCCAGGTCGCCGCCGGTGGCAGCACCGAGTTCGGCTTCCAGGGCACCGGCACCGCCCCCTCCGGCACCGCAACCTGCACGGCCGGCTGATCCCCCTCGCCCCTGTTTCACGGAAAGAGTGGCTATCCAGAGCCGGATAGCCACTCTTTCCGTGAATGCGGGCGCGGCCCCGGCGGGGGGTGACGGGGTTAGTCCTCGATTTCGGGGCCCAGCAGGCGGATCTCCTCGATGTCCGTGGCCGCCTGGAGTTCCCGCAGCACCGCGTCGTCGATCTGGTTGCTGTTGCGCAGCCGGGTGACCTCCCGACGCTTACGGTCCAACATCGCCAACTGCAACCGGCGGGCCAACTCCCGCTCCCGCTCCGACTCCTCGCTGCGCGGGTCGCGGACGTCCGCGAGGTGGTCCTGGTAGCCGGCGCGGAGCCGGTCCACCGTGTCCGGCGCGGCACCCAGGTCGGCGGCGACCCCCGGCAACGCCTCCAGGACCACCTCGGTGGCTCGGATCCGCGCCCAGCGCACCTCGTCGTCGCGTTGCCGGTCGCCGGTCAGGCCGGCCCAGCCGACGACGGCCGGCAGCGTGGTGCCCTGCACCACCATGATCAGCACGATCACCACCACGGTGACGAAGATGATCAGATCCCGCTCGTGCACCCGGGTGCCGTCGTGCATGGTGACCGGCACGGCAAGCGCCGCGGCGAGCGAGACCGCGCCCCGGAAACCGGCCCAGCCGGCGGCGGTACGCATCCGCGCGTCGAAGTACGTCGACCGCCGCGAGTCCCGCCGGTCGACGCCCTGCAACACCGACACCGCCAGGTGCACCCACCCCAGTCGGGTGGCCACCACCACGAGCGCGACGAGCACCGCGATGCCGAACGACGCCGCCGGCGAGTGGCTGGTGATGTTTCGCAGCGAGCCGGGCACCTGCATGCCGAGCAGCACGAACAGGCTGCCGTTGATCATGAAGGTGGACAGGTCCCAGAACGCGTACGCGGTGAGCCGGGAACGGGCCCGGATCACCCGCGGTCCCGCGTACGACAGCAGCAGCCCGGAGACGACGACCGCGAGCACCCCGCTGGCGTGCACCGCGTCGGCGAGCAGGAACGCGACGAACGGGGTGAGGATGCTCAGCCCGCCCTCGCGCATCGCGTCGTCGACGTGCTTGCGGATCAGGATCACCAGCCCGCCGACGAGCAGCCCGGCGACCACCCCGCCCAACGACTTGCCGACGAACTGGCCGGTGAGCGCGAACGCGCCGGGCACCTTCCCACCCGCGATCACACCGGCCGCCACCGCGAAGAGCACGAGCGCCGTACCGTCGTTGACCAGGCTCTCCGCACGCAGCGTGGTGAGGATGCCACGGGGCATCCGCTTGGCCAGGCCGGCGACGGCGGCGGCGTCGGTGGGCGCCAGCACCGCGCCGAGCACCCAGGCGGCGTGCGGTTCCACCCCGAGGGCCTGGGTCACGTACGCGACCGCGACCATCGTGATGATCACCAGCGCGACGGCCAGCAGCACGATCACCGCGAGGTTGGCGCGGATCTCGCGGAGGCTGATCACCAGGCTCTCCCGGTAGAGGATGGCCGGGAGGAACAGCACCAGCACCACCTCGGGTTCGAGGACCACGTTCTCGAACGGCGGCAGCAGGCCGAGCAGCGCGCCCATGGCGATGAGCAGCACCGGCGGCGCGACGCTGTACCGGCCGCCGATGGTGGTGCCGACGAGCACGGTGAGGCCGAGCACCGAGATCAGCACAAGTGCGTTCATGCCGCCCCCCGTCGCCGTCCGCCGGATCCACCGTGCCGCACCGGGCGGCCCGGTGGAGCGGAACGGCCCGATCCCTACTCGAAGCGGGAGGGGTCGCCGACACCCCGGCGCAGGATCTCCGGCTCCGGGCCGGACAGGTCGACCACGGTGGTGGGTTCGAGCCCGCAGTCCCCGGCGTCGACCACGGCGTCGACCTGGTGGTCGAGCCGTTCCTTGATCTCCCAGCCCTGGGTCATCGGCTCCGGTTCACCCGGCAGCAGCAGGGTGCTGGAGAGCAGCGGCTCGCCCAACTCGGCAAGCAGCGCCTGGGTCACGGTGTGCTTCGGCACCCGCGCGCCGACCACCCGCCGGCGCGGGTCCTGGAGCCGGCGGGGCACCTCCGAGGTGGCCGGCAGGATGAAGGTGTAGCTGCCCGGGATCACGGCCTTGACCTGCCGGAAGACCGCGTTGCTGAGTTTGACGAACTGGCCGAGCTGGGCGAAGTCGGCGCACACGAGCGTGAACGGGTGCCGTTCGTCGAGCCGGCGGATCTCCCGGATCCGTTCCACGCCGTCGCGGTTGCCGAGCCGGCAGCCGAGGGCATAGCACGAGTCGGTCGGGTAGACGATCACGCCGTCCTCGCGTAACAGGTTCACCACCTGCCGGATCACCCGCGGTTGAGGATTGTCCGGATGCAGGTCGTAGTACCTCGCCACGCCGGCCAGCCTATGCCCGCTCCCGATCATCCGCAGGTTTGCCCGGGACCGGTTCCGGAAACAGGTGGGGGCCGTTCACCACAGGGGGGACCGACCATGTCCGAATCCAGCACCGACCGCGCCGCCGACCGGCCGGCGGAGGTGACCGACCCACTGCTGTGGGACCTGTCCACCGCGGTCGCCGACGCGCACCAGCCCGACGCCGAGCGGAGGTGCGCCAGCCCGAGCTGCGCCGGCGCGGCCTGGCCGTGCGCCGCCTGGGACACCGCGCAGGTCGGGCTGAGCGCCGCCCGCACGCCGGGCGCGGGGGCATACCCCGGGGTACGGCCCGCAGCCGGCCGTGTCGCTCCGGACGCCGCCTCGGAACCGGCGGCCGGCGAGGACCGTCTCGTCGCCACCGCCGCCTGACACCACCGCCCGACCACCGCCCGACCCGTCTGACGGCGGGCGTCGACCACCCCCGGCGCGGCATCGGCCGTGAGTGGAACGCCAGGGGTGTCTCAGGCCCCTTTTGACACCCGTGGCGTTCCACCCGTGCGTCCAGCGGCCCGGGGGAGGCAGCCGCCCCAACTGCCGGAGAGCGCTCTCTCGGGCAACAGAACATTGACGCGCACGTAACCGGAACCTAACCTCGCTTCTCAAGAGAGCGCTCTCTCGCCTGTCGGATCACCATCCGAACACCACCTTCTCCTGAAGGGGACCTCCATGACACTCCCCCTGCGGGACGTCTCCCCGGCGACCCCCGTCCCGTCCCCCGCCCGCCGGCGCCGTCGGCGGGCAACCGCCCTCGCCGCCGCGTCCACACTGGTGGCCGGCCTCCTCGGCGTCGTGGTCGGCGGTGGTGGCACCGCCACCGCCGGCACCGTCGGCGCGGGCAGCTACACCGAGACGCTGCCGCCCGGCGCCGCGTTGCCCAAGGGCTGCGGCGCCGTCAGCACCAACCCACGGACCTTCGCCACGTCGGACGCGCCGGCCGGCGCGATCCCCACGAACGACTGGTGGTCCTCGTTGATCTGGAAGCGCAACAGTTGCGGGACGAGCGAGAACCTCCAGGCCCACCCGCTGGCGTTCCACGCCGAGAACAACGGGCTCGGGCTGTCCTACACCACCACGCCGGCGATCAGCGGCACCGCCACCGGAGTCGGCGAATACCACTACCCCTACACCGAGGACGTCCGGGTCGGGGTGGCCGGGCTGTCCGCGCCGGTGGTCAAGGCCGCCGACTGGACGGACTGGACGGTCACCGCCGACTGGAGCGACGGCAGCCGCGGCATGCGGGCCACCATCGGCCACGGGCTTCCGTTCAGCTACTACACCGTCAGCGGTGGCGGCGCGGCGCAGCTCACCGCCGCCGCGACGCCCACCGTGTGGCGCAACTCCGGCGCCACCATCGGCTTCACCGTCCACGGCCACGACTACGTCGCGTACGCGCCGACCGGCGCGACCTGGACCGTCGACGGCGCGGGCATCAGCTCGACGCTTGCCGGCAAGGGCTACTTCTCGGTCGCCGTGCTGCCCGGCGGCGCGGACCGGGCCGCCCTGGCCGACACCTACGGCCGGTACGCCCACGCGCACGTCACCGGCACGAAGATGAGCTACGCGTACGACCCGGCGGCGGGCACGGTGCGCACCACCTACACGTTCACCACCACCCGCCGGGAGGGCACCGAGACGAAGACGGTGGTGGCGCTCTACCCGCACCAGTGGCGCAGCCTCACCGGCGCCACCCCGATCACCCCGACGTACGTCTCGGCGCGCGGCGCCATGCGGGTGCTCGCCGGCGTGCCGTCGTTCACCACCTCGATGCGCTTCACCGGCGTGCTGCCGGAGGTGCCGGCCGTCGGTGACGCCGCCGGCGCGGACCTGAGCACCGTCACCGGCTACCTGAACGCCGAGCTGGCCAACCCGGAGGGGATCAGCGGCACCGACACCTACTGGGCCGGCAAGGGGCTCGGCCGGGCCGCCCGGATCGCCGAGATCGCCGACCAGCTCGGGCTCACGAGCGTCCGCGACAAGGCCGTGACGGCCATGAAGACCCGGCTCACCAACTGGCTCACCGCCGGTTCCGGGGAGACCGGCCAGCTCTTCTACTACGACCGCAACTGGGGCACGCTCATCGGCTACCCCGCCTCGTACGGCTCCGACGAGGACCTCAACGACCACCACTTCCACTACGGCTACTTCGTCGCCGCGGCGGCCACGGTGGCCAAGTTCGACCCGGGCTGGGCCGACGACACCCGCTACGGCGGCATGGTCGACCTGCTCATCCGCGACGCCAACAACTACGACCGCGCCGACAACCGCTTCCCCTACCTGCGGGACTTCGACATCTACGCCGGTCACGACTGGGCCTCCGGCCTGGCGCCGTTCTTCGCCGGCAACAACCAGGAGTCGTCCTCCGAGGGGATGAACTTCGCCAACGCGCTGATCCAGTGGGGGCAGGCCACCGGCGACACCGCCGTCCGCGACGCCGGCGTCTACCTGTGGACCACGCAGTCGGCGGCCATCTCGGAATACTGGTTCGACGTGCACGACGAGAACTTCCCGGCCGCCTTCGGGCACAAAACGGTCGGCATGGTGTGGGGCGACGGCGCCTCGTACTCGACCTGGTTCTCCGCGGCCCCCGAGATGATCCAGGGCATCAACATGCTGCCCATCACCGGCGGTCACCTCTACCTGGGCGACTATCCCGACTACGTCAAGGCAAACTACGCCGAGCTGGTCGCCAACAAGGGCGGCCCGCCGACCGTGTGGCAGGACATCCTCTGGGAGTTCCTCGCGCTCGGCGACGGCGACCAGGCGCTGCGGAACTTCCGGGCCAACAGCGGCTTCACGAGCGAGGAGGGCGAGAGCAAGGCGCACACGTTCCACTGGATCCGCAACCTCGCCGCGCTCGGCCCGGTCGACACCTCGGTCACCGCGAACCACCCGCTGGCGAAGGTGTTCCGCAAGGGCACCGCGCGCACGTACGTGGCGTCGAACATCACCGCCCGCCCGCTGACCGTCACGTTCTCCGACGGCACCACGCTCGCCGTGCCGGCCGGGAGGACCGCCACCTCCGGGGCGTACACCTGGAGCGGTGGCAGCGCCACCGGCGGCGTGGCGGTGCCCACCGGTCCCCCGCCGACCTCGACGCCCAGCCCGACCCCGACCACGGCGAGCCCGACCCCGACCAGCCCGAGCCCCACTCCGAGCACCCCGGCGCCGCTGAACCCGACCCGCTACCTGCGTTCCGGCGGGGAGCTGGGCGCCGCCGCCGGCCCGTCCGGCACGGTCACGGTGGTTGCCGCCAACGGCAACCACGACGGCACGCCGACCAACCCGCAGGTCTTCACCGCCACCGGGCTGACCGGCACCTGGACCGGCGGGAGCACCGCCTTCGACCTGGGCGTCGACGCGGGCATCGCGGTCGGCAACGGCGTCCAGGCCCGGGTGTCGTACGACCTGACCGGCGACGGCAGCGTCGACCGGGTGGAGACCTACAGGTACTTCGCCACCGACCCGCTCGTCGGGATGGAGCGCTACCGGCAGACCCAGGGCCTGGCCTCGGCCACCGGAACGCTCGGCAACCTGAACGGCGGCACGGTGCGGGTCGAGGTGTGGAACGCCATCGGCAACGCCGCCACCACGGTCGGCACCGGTGCCGGCTCCACCGTCACCCTGCCGTACACCGGGTGACCGATGCCCGGCGCCCCGGTCCGGGGCGCCGGGCACACGGCCGGCGGCGGCCCGGACCGGGTCAGGCCGGGAGCCGGTCGCGCACCCACGCCGGGTCGGGGTTCACCACCGCGCCGTCCGGCAGCACCACGGTCGGCACGGTCTCGTCGCCGCCGGTGACCGCCCGGACCGCCGCCGCGGCCTCCGGGTCCCGCCAGATGTTCACCCAGTACGCCCGCCCGGCGCGCCGGCCCAGCCGCCACCGCAACCGCAGGCAGTAGGTGCAACCGGGCCGCCAGTAGACGACCGGCCGGCCGTCGTCGGCGCTGCGCCGGCGCGCCTGGGCCGCGGTCAGCGAACGGGGAAAGGCGAGCGGCGAGAACAGCACCCCCAGCACCGCGAAGGGCAGGAAACCGAGCGCGATCGACGCCGGTCCCGACCCTCTTGCGCCGGTCACCACACCCGCGACAAGCATCAGGCCGGCGAACCACCAACTCCGCATCATCAGCCGCTCACCTCTTCCCGCCCGACGCGCTCCGCTCCGTCATGGTCCCTCCCGGGCCCACCCTAGCGGCGGCTCAACCGGCGGTGAGCCGGGCCAGCACCCGCCGCTGGAACGCGCGGGCCTCGGGCCCGGACGGCGGCGGGCCGCCCCGGCGGGCGGCGATGGCGCGGTGGATCAGCGCGGCGTCCGGGTCGCCGGCGGCCACCCGCCGCCCGGCGTCGACCTTGCCCAACCAGACGCCGTCGCGGGAGCGCACAAGCGCGCGGCAGGCCCCGAGCACCGCGTCCTCGGCGCCCGGCGCCGGCTCGTCGCCGGGCGGCGTGGGCAGCGCCAGCCACCAGCGCAGCGCGTCCACGAGCAGCGCCCGCAGCGCGGCCGGCGCCGGGTCGGCGAAGGCGTCGGCGGCGCTCGGGCCGCACAGCCTCAGGCCGGACTGGCGCAGGATGCTGCGGTCAAGCGCGTACCAGAACCGCCCGTCGGCGGCGGGCCGCTCGGCCGGGTCGTAGGTGGCCCGGAACGGCATCGTCGCGCCGGTGTTCAGCTCGACCTCGAAGCCCGGCCCGGGGGCGCCGGAGGCGGCCACGTCCCGCCGGTAGACGACAAGTTCCAGGCCGCGTGCCGGGCAGGGCAGCGACTCGTGCCGCAGCCGGTCCACGAGCGTCCGCTTCGCCGCGGCGGCCGGCGACGCGGCGACAAGCAGCGCCACGTCCACGTCGCTGCGCCCGGGCTGGTACGCGCCAAGCCCGAGCGAGCCGGCCGCGTACGCGCCGACCAGGTCCGCGCCGAGCACCTCCCGGGCGCGCCGGACCAGCTCGGCGAGGTAGTCGCGTACGTCGTCACGCATGCCCGCATCCTGCCCGGCGGGGGTCCGGGGCGTCCGGCCGGGTCGACGCCGAGGTGATCCGGTCGCGCGCCGCAGGCCGGTGACGTCGGCGCCTGTCGGTTAGCCTGCGAGCCGGGCATGGACGATTCGGCCGAGCAGTCGGAGGCATCGCGTGCGGCACAGCGGAGAGATCGGCGCGGTCGCGGCGCGACCGCGACGCCGGGGCCGGCGGCTGCTCGTCATCCTGGCGGTCGTCGCGCTGCTGGCCGGGGGCGGGCTGGTGGCCGGCGGGTACTACTTCGACAGCGTGCCGACACCCACCGACCTGAAGCTGCCCGAGTCGACCACTGTCTACTACGCCGACGGTCGCACCCCGATGGCGAAACTCGGCGCGCAGAACCGCACCATCGTCCCGTACGAGGCGATGAACGACTCGGCGAAGCAGGCCATCGTGGCGGCCGAGGACCGGACCTTCTGGACCAACCGCGGCATCGACGTCAAGGGCGTGCTGCGGGCGGCGTGGGCGAACGTCAGCGGCGGGCAGCGGCAGGGCGCCTCGACGCTCACCCAGCAGTACGCGCGGGTCGCCGCGGACCTGCGTGGCGTCACCTACTCGCGCAAGCTGCGCGAGGCGGTCATCGCCTGGAAGCTTGACGACAAGTACAGCAAGGAGGAGATCCTCGGTTTCTATCTGAACACGGTCCCGTTCGGCCGGGGCGCGTACGGGATCGAGGCCGCCGCGCAGACGTTCTTCGGCAAGACCGTACGCCGCGACGCGCCGGCGGCGCAGCAGCTCACCCCGGCCGAGGCGATGGTGCTGTGCGCCATGGTGAAGCAGCCGGAGGCGGATCCGGCCGACCCGCAGGGCACACCCGGTTACGACCCGCGCCGCAACGCCCTCGCGAAGCAGAACTCGATCGACCGCTGGAACTACATCCGCGACGGCATGGTGAAGCTCGGCTATCTCACCCCGCAGCAGGCGGCGGACCTGGCGTACCCGGACACGGTGCGGCCGATCGACCGCGACGCCGGCCGCTCCGACCTGGACCGGCCGACCGGGCTGGTGGTCAACCACGTGCTGGCGGAGCTGCGGGCCGCCGAGCCGTTCCGCGGCAAGCCGGACGAGGTGATCCGCGACGGCGGCTACCGGATCGTCACCACGATCGACAAGCGGGTGCAGGACGCGGCCGAGGCCGCGGCGGACATCCGCCGGGACAGCGCGCCGTCGGCGGTCCGCGGCCAGCCGAAGAACTGGCAGGCGGCGCTCGTCGCGGTGGAGCCGGGCACCGGCCGGGTGCTCGGCTACTACGGCGGCGACCGTGGCTCCGGCGCCGACTACGCCGGCTGGTACACCGACGAGCAGGGTCAGGCGCGCGGCTTCGGCCAGCATCCGCCGGGGTCCTCGTTCAAGGTGTACGACCTGGCCGCCGCCGTGCGCGACGACATCTCGGTGAAGCAGCGCTTCGACTCTCCGGACACCAAGGAGTTCCCCGCGTCCGGGCGTACCCGGGGCAGCGCGGCCGGGCCGATCCGCAACGCCGAGCACGCGCCGTGCCAGCCGGACTGCGCGCTCTGGGAGGCCACGGTCGCCTCGCTGAACGTCACCTACTTCGAGCTGACCGAGAAGCTGGGCACCGCCAAGGTGGTCGAGATGGCCCGGCAGGCGGGCGTGGAGTCGATGTGGGAGACGGTCCGGGGCAACCCGCGTCCGCAGCGGGTAGACCTGCGCGACGACCCCGCCGACCAGTTGGCGGAGCACTTCTCCCCGGAGGTGGGCATCGGCCAGTACGGCATCACCGTGCAGGACCACGCCAACGGGATGGCCACCTTCGCGGCCGGTGGCAAGCGGGCGGACGCGCACTTCGTCCGGTCGGTGACCAAGGGTGACGACAAGGTGTGGACCGAGCGGTTGCGGCAGACCGATCTCGGTCTCGACGCCGAGGCGGTGAACCAACTCGACTGGACGCTGCGCCGGGTGCGGGCGGCCCGGCTGGACAACGGCTGGGACTCCGCCGGCAAGACCGGCACCTGGCAGGCCGGGCAGAGCACCACGAAGAACGTGCACACCTGGATGGTGGGGTGGACCGGCGCGCTCGCCTCGGCGGTCTGGTTGGGCACCACCGACGGCAAGCCGCTGCGGACCACCGGCGGCAGCTACGAGGTGTACGGCTCGACCGGGGCCGCGCCGATCTGGCGCCAGTTCATGACCCGGGCCACCGAGGCGATGAAGCTCGATCCGGACCGCTACCGCTTCCACGACCCGGCCTTCCCCCGCGACGCTCCGGAGCCGACCCGCCCGGCGCCGGCGCCCAGCACCGTGGCACCGAGCCGGTCTGCCGCGCCGACGCCAAGCCCCACGCCGTCGAGCCCGACGCCGAGCCCGAGCGGGCCGAGCCTCCCGGTGCCGACCGGGTCTGCCTCGCTGCCGCCGGTGCCGACCGGGCCGCCGACGCGGACCCGTGGGCCGCGCTGAATCTATGTGCGCCATCGGCGAACAGCGGCATTGCACGCAGGTCGGACACGATCCGGTCCATGGTCGACAATGTTCACCCTGATCAGGGGCTATTGAAGATCATGGCTTCCTGAATTCGCCGCTACGGCGGGGTGTCCGACGACTGTCGGTTGCCCAGGTCACCCATTGCTCCGGGATCCGGCGGCGTGTGATCGTGCTCTCCGAGCCGCCAACCCCCGGCGGCTCGGACGGTCGATCCGTCGACCCGGAGCCACGCCGGCAGCTCCGGAGACCGGCCGTCACCTGCCTCGCACCATCGCGCCGCCCGACCCCACCGGGCTCCGGCGGCGCGCCTAGGAACAGGAGCGAACCCTCTTGAAGCTCTCACCTCGCCTCGCCGCGCTCACCGGCGCGGCCGCGGCCGGCGTGCTCGCCGCCGGCACCGCCGCGGCGGTGCAGGCCGCGCCGCCCGGGCCCGCCGCACCCAGCCTCGCCCAGGCCCGCGCCACGGCCGCCGAGTCGGCCCGCACGCTCGTCGCGAACCGCCCCGCCTACCTGCAGGCCGGTTCCGACGACGCGTTCGTGCAGAAGCCCGTCATCTCCTCCGAGGGCACCCAGTACGTGCCCTACGAGCGCACCTTCAAGGGCCTGCCGGTGGTCGGCGGCGACTTCGTGCTCGCGACCGACTCCGCCGGCAACCTGAAGTACGCCTCCGTCGCGCAGCAGCGGCCCATCGGCGCCCTCGCCACCACCCCCAAGGTGACCTCGGCCGCCGCCGTGAAGACGGCACGCGCCAAGCTCAAGACCGTCAGCGCGGTCGAGGGCACCACGCTCGTGGTCTACACGCTCGGCGCCAGCCCCGCGCTGGCCTGGGAGACGACGGTGCGCGGCACCGGCGCCGAGGGGCCGAGTCGGCTCACCGTCGACGTCGACGCCCACACCGGCGCGGTCCTGGGCACCCTCGAGCACGTCGTGAACGGCACCGGCACCGGCGCCTGGAACGGGCCGAGCCCGCTCACCCTGAACACCACCAAGTCGGGCAGCACCTACACCATGAAGGACCCGAGCGTCACCAACCTGAGCTGTCAGGACGCCGCGAACAACACCACGTTCAGCGGCACCGACGACGCCTGGGGCAACGGCACCGCCACCAACAAGGAAACCGGCTGCGTCGACGCCTTGTTCTCCGCGCAGACCGAGCACAAGATGCTCGACCAGTGGCTGGGCCGCAACGGCGCCGACGGCAACGGCGGCTACTGGCCGATCCGGGTCGGCCTGAACGACCAGAACGCCTACTACGACGGCTCCCAGGTCCAGATCGGCAAGAACACCGCCAACCAGTGGATCGGCTCGCTCGACGTGGTGGCCCACGAGATCGGCCACGGCATCGACGACCACACCCCGGGCGGCATCTCCCGCGGCGGCACCCAGGAGTTCGTGGCGGACACGTTCGGCGCGGCCACCGAGTGGTTCGCCAACGAGCCGTCCAGCTATGACGCCCCGGACTTCCTGGTCGGCGAGAAGATCAATCTGGTCGGCTCCGGCCCGATCCGCAACATGTACAACCCGTCGGCGCTCGGCGACCCGAACTGCTACTCCAGCAGCGTGCCGTCAGGCGAGGTGCACGCCTCCGCCGGACCGGGCAACCACTGGTTCTACCTGCTGGCAAACGGCAACAGCCCGACCAACGGGCAGCCCAGCAGCTCGACCTGCAACGGCAGCAGCGTGACCGGCCTGGGCATCCAGAAGGCCATCAAGATCATGTACAACGCGATGCTGCTGAAGACCACGTCCTCGTCGTACCTGAAGTACCGCACCTGGACGCTACAGGCGGCGAAGAACCTCTACCCGAGCGGCTGCACCGAGTTCAACTCGGTCAAGGCGGCCTGGGACGCGGTGAGCGTGCCGGCCCAGTCCGGCGACCCGACCTGCAGCGGCGGCGGCACGCCGTCCCCGACCGCCACCACCACCCCGCCGTCGGGCGGCTGCTCCGGCAACAAGCTCGCCAACCCCGGCTTCGAGTCGGGCAACGTGAACTGGACCGCCTCGTCCGGCGTCATCACCACCGACAGCGGCCAGGCGGCCCACGGCGGCTCGTACAAGGCGTGGCTCGACGGCTACGGCTCCTCGCACACCGACACGCTCAGCCAGTCGGTGAGCATCCCGGCCGGTTGCCGGGCGACGCTGAGCTTCTGGCTGCACATCGACAGCGCGGAGTCGACCACGACCACCGCCTACGACAAGCTGACCGTCAAGGCCGGCAGCACCACGCTTGCCACCTACTCCAACCTGAACAAGGCCACCGGCTACGTGCAGCGGTCCTTCGACGTCTCGTCGTTGGCCGGCACCACGGCGACCATCTCGTTCAGCGGCGTGGAGGATGCCTCTCTCCAGACGTCCTTCGTCGTCGACGACACCGCGGTCACGCTGAGCTGACCGCGATGCGAGCGGCCGGTCGTCGTCCTCCCGACGGCCGGCCGTTCCGCATCCCCGGCCCCGACTCCCGGCGCCCGGGGGCAGGCGGCCGGTCAGGCGGGGCGGGACGCGGCGGCACGGTCGCGGCGGATGCGCGCGGCCACCTCGTGCATCGTCCGACTGAACATCTCCGCCTGGTCGGGCAGGCCGCCGAGCCGGGCGGCGAGAGCGTCGGTGTCCGCCCGGGCCGAGGCGCTGACCTGCGCGTCCAACTCGGACAGCGCGGCGTTGACGGCGACGACGAGATGCCCGCAGAGAACGTCCAGCGGCTCACCGGCCAACGCCGGGTCGACGGCGACGGAGTCCAACCGGCCGCCCTGGACGGCGACCGCGCGCACCCGGCCGCCGGCCGCCGCGCCCTCGGCCCGGAGCAGTTCGCCCGGCTCGCCGTCGGCGTGCACGGTGGCCCGGGACCGCATCGCGGCCAGCGCCTGCTGGGTGCGGGTCAGCAGCTCGTCGAGGCTCGCGGCGGCCGAGAACGCATCGTTGGTCATATCCGCGCCTTCTTCACGTCTTAGCCAAGCCTTGTGACCATAGCAACCGATGGCCACGTATCCCGGTCACCCGCCGTCCCCGCCCGGGTTCCGACGCCGGGAGCAGGACCGACGCCGGTGGCTCGGCGTGTCGCGCGGCACGGCGACGGAGCTACCGTGGGCGGGACCGGGCAAGATCACGCGAGGAGCGGGGCGGATGACCGAATACGGACACGAGCTGACCTTCGGCGGCTTCCTCACCCCCGCCGCCGGGCGCCCCGAGCAGGTGGTGGCGCTGGCGACCCTCTGCGAGCAGGCCGGGCTGGACCTGGTCACGTTCCAGGACCACCCGTACCAGCCCGGCTTCCTGGACACGTGGACGCTCATGTCGTACGTGGCCGCCGCCACCGACCGGATCGGCCTGGCCGGCAACGTGCTCAACCTGCCGCTGCGCCAACCGGTGGTGCTGGCCCGCAGCGTGGCCAGCCTCGACCTGCTCACCGGCGGCCGGATCGAACTCGGACTGGGCGCGGGCGCGTTCTGGGACGCCATCGAGGCGACCGGCGGCCGGCGGCTCTCCCCCGGCGCGGCGGTCGACGCGCTCGACGAGGCGATCCAGATCGTCCGCGAGGTCTGGGACACCGGCCGACGCGGGATGATCCGGGTGGCCGGCGAGCACTACCGCGTGGTCGGCGCGAAACGCGGGCCGGCCCCGGCGCATCCGGTGGGCATCTGGGTGGGCGCGTACAAGCCGCGCATGCTGCGGCTGGTGGGACGCGCCGCGGACGGCTGGCTGCCGTCGCTTGCGTACCTGCCGAAGGGGCCGGACGAGCTGCCGGCGCTCAACGCGCTCGTCGACGACGGCGCGCGGGCCGCCGGACGGGACCCGGGCGCGATCCGCCGCATGCTCAACGTCACCGGCACGTTCGCCCGCTCGTCCACCGGCTTCCTCTCCGGCCCGCCGGAGCAGTGGGTGGAGGAGTTGGCCGGGCTCACGCTGGAGCACGGCATCACCACCTTCATCCTCGGCAGCGACGAGCCGCGCGCGATCCAGCTCTTCGCCCAGGAGGTGGCGCCGGCCGTGCGGGAACTGGTCGCCGCCGAACGCACCACGCCGGGCAGCGGCGCCCGCGCCGTCGCCGACGAGCAGGCCGCCGCCGGCGGCCCGACCGCGCTCGCGGTCACCCCCACCCCCGACCCGGGGGTACGCCTGAGCACGCGCCGCCTCTGGGACGAGGCGGACCGCCCCAGCGCGCCGCCGGCGCCGGCCGGGCACGTCTACCCGGCCCGCGCGCAGGCCGCCGGGCAGCACCTGGTGGACGTGCACGACCACCTGCGCCAGGAGCTGGCCCAGGTGCGTGACCTGCTGGACCAGGTCAAGCGCGGAACGGTCTCGCCGGGTGGGGCCCGAGCCGTACTGAACGAGATGACGATGCGGCAGAACAACTGGACGCTCGGCGCGTACTGCGCGGCGTACTGCACGGTGGTGACCCAGCACCACGGCCTGGAGGACGCCTCGATCTTCCCGCACCTGCGGCGCTCAGACGCCGGGCTGGGACCGGTGCTGGACCGTCTCGAGCAGGAGCACGTGGTGATCCACGGGGTGGTGGAGAGCGTCGACCGGGCGCTCGTGGAGCTGATCCGCCGACCCGGTGACGTCACCGGGTTGCAGGAGGCGGTGGACCTGCTCACCGACACGCTGCTGTCGCACCTGTCGTACGAGGAGCACCAGATCGTCGAGCCCCTGGCCCGCCACGGCTTCTTCCCCGGCCAACTGTGACAGGAGACCCTCGTCAAGTTCCGCGCTACCCCGCGGGGCGCGAGAACCTGTACCGGGGTGAGGCGGGGCTCGTTACTGCCGTCCCCGAGTTGGCCCTGGCCGTTGGAGCCCCAGGCGACCACCGTGTGGTCAGGCTGAAGCGCCAAGCTGTGGTAGTCGCCGGCCGCGATGGACAGAACTCCGCTCAGGTATCTGGTGCAGGGCGCCGTCTGCCCCACCGCGCACACCCGTACGGGAGTGAGACGGTTCTCCAGAGATTTCGAGGTGTCTCAGGGGCGAGACGTCGCCGCACGCCGAACGACGCGTCGTTCTCCAGTGCCGGAGTTGTCGCTACTGGCGCGGCGGTATCTGCCGGGAGCGGCTCCGTATTGGCGCTTGAACGCGTTGGCGAAGGCGAACTCTGATGTGTAGCCGACTTTGGCGGCGACGGCACTGAGCGGTGCGTCGGATTCTTGGAGAAGCCGTGCGGCGGTGGTCATCCGCCACCATGTCAAGTAGGTCAGCGGCGGTTGACCGAGCAGGGCGGTGAAGCGGCGGGCGAACGGTGTCCGGGACAGCCCCGCCTCGGCGGCCAGCGTGGCGACGGTCCATGGGCGCGCGGGGTCACGGTGCATGGCCTGCAGGGCGGCGGCGGTGGGCGGATCATTGAGCGCCACGGCCCATCCGGTGGTGGTTCCGCGTACCGATTGCTGGTCGAGCCAGGCACGCAAGATGTGCAGCAGCAGTGTGTCGAGTAACGCGGGAACGATGGCGTCCGTGCCGAGGCGAGGTCGTTCCAGTTCGGTGGCGAGCAGGTCCACGGTGGCGCGCAGTTCAGGATGTCGCGCGAGGTGTGCGGGGAGGTAGATGAGTTCGGGTAGATCGTTCAGGAACGGATGGGCGCGCGTGGAATCGAGTTGGTACCCGCCGCAGAGGGTGACCGTAGCCGGGACGTCGGCGCCGGCCGGGCTGCCCCACGTGTCGCTGGCATAGCGTTGGAGGACCTGCGGGTCGTTCGGATCGCATACGGGCGCCGTCGGTGGCGTCGATGGGCTGTCGGCCAGCGTGTGCCCACGCCCGTGCGGCCGGAACACCACATCCCCGGCGGACAGCGGAACAGACTCGCCGTCCGGCCGGATGAGCCAGCAAGGTCCCTGCAGGATCACGTGAAAGCCGGCGGACCCCGGTACGGACCCGAACTGCTGCGCCCACGGGGCGTGCCACGCCACCCGTGCCGAGCTTGGTTGCCCAGTTCGCATTACCGCGATCACGTCGCTGAGTACGTCCACCGACCGAGGGTATCCCGTAGGACGATCGAGTATGAAGTGAGGCTCCCTAAGCATGGTTCGTCCTCGAAACTCACCATAGGTTCGAGGCGTGAGAGCAATGCGAATTCACCAGTACGGCGACGCGTCCGTCATTCGCGACGACAACATTCCACGGCCGGCGCCCGGCCCCGATGATGTGCTGATCCAGGTCGCCGCGACCTCGTTCAATCCGTCCGATATTGGGCTGCGCCGCGGGCTCCTGCGTTCGGTCTTTGCGCTGGACCTGCCACACACGCTCGGCGGGGATGTCGCCGGCACCGTTGTTGAGGTCGGTGATCGCGTGCACACCCTCGCCATCGGCGACCCGGTCATCGGCCGCGTCGACGGCGCCGCAGCCGAGTACGTCACCGCCGCTGCCGACACGCTTGTTGCGGCGCCCAGCGCCATCCCTCTCGCCCACGCCGCCGCCATCCCGATCGCGGGCGTCACCGCCTGGCAGGCGGTGTTCGAGCACGCGAACATCGCGGCCGGGCAACGGGTGTTGGTCAACGGCGCCGGCGGTGGCGTCGGCGGGTTCGCCGTTCAGCTTGCCAAGCACGCCGGAGCGCACGTGATCGCCACCGCCAGCCCCCGTAGCACCGACATGGTTCGCCAACACGGCGCCGACGAGATCGTCGACTACACGGCTACGCCGCTCGCCGATGCGCTCGACGAGCCCGTCGATGCGATCCTCAACCTCGTCCCGGTCAGCGCGCGGCAGGCCCTAACGATGCTTCCGCTGATTCGGCCAGCCGGCGTTGTCGTGTCCGCCACCATCCCGATCAAGGCGCCCGCTGGATCCCCGCTGACTGCCGTGCACTTCGTGGCCCGCAACGACACCAGTCACCTCGCCGCATTGGTCAAGCTCATCGACGCCGGCACGGTCCGGGTCGACATCGCCGCGTCTCATCCCCTCACCGACCTGGCCCTGGTGCACCGCGACGCAGAGTCTGGCCGTACCCGCGGCAAAATCATCCTCATCCCGCGAAGGAACCCATGATGCCCACCACTTCCGCTTCCCCGATGGCCACGAGGCTCCAGGCCGGCGCACTTGCAGGCGGCGGCGCAGTCCTCGCGACGGCGCTACTGTGGACCACCGCTCAGATCCTGGGTGTCGAGCTGCGGGTTGACCCCGGCAATGGTCAGCCGCCCCAGGTCATCAGCCTGCCGTTCGCCGCCACCGTCACGCTCGCCATCTCCCTTCTCGCCTGGGGCGCGCGTGCCCTGCTGGAACGGTTGACCGGCCGAGCCGCAATCGTCTGGACCGTGCTTGCCGTCATCGTGCTACTGGCGTCGTTCCAGCCCCTGCTATACGTCGAGGCGACCGGCGCGGCCAAGGTCATCCTCGGTCTGATGCACCTCGCTGTCGCCGCCGCGTTGATCCCGGTCTTCAGCTGCCGGCGGCGCTGGTCACACGATCAACGGCAGCGTCCTCCAGTCAGGGGAATGCTCGGGTAGCAGACAGCCTCGCCGGGGCCGCCGCACGGAACCGCGGCGAAGAACTCGACGGTCTCCGGAGCAGCCTGGAAGCCAGCCGCCGGCCCGCTGGTCGACCCGTGCACCGACGACGAGCGGCACACCGCGCAGTCGCTGCGCGGTGTGCCGTGATGGGCGACGCTTGCCACCGAACGCACCGCCGTGCCGGGCGTCCGCCGAGGCGGCGGCTAGAGGGCGCGGGCGAGACGGTCGGCGAGGACGCGGGTGAAGCGGGCCGGGTCGGTCAGCTCGCCCCCCTCGGCCAGCAGCGCCATGCCGTAGAGCAGCTCGGCGGTCTCGGTGAGCGCGGCGGTGTCGCCGCCCTCCCCGTGGGCCTTGCGCAGCCCGGTGACGAGCGGGTGGGTCGGGTTCAGCTCCAGGATCCGCTTGACCCGGGGCACCTCCTGGCCCATCGCGCGGTACATCTTCTCCAGCGTCGGCGTCATGTCGTGCGCGTCGCCCACCACGCAGGCCGGCGACGTGGTCAGCCGGGTGGACAGGCGGACCTCCTTGACGCTGTCGGCGAGCGCGCCGCCGAGGAAGGTGAGCAGGTCGGCGTACTCCTGCCGCTCCGCCTCGGCCTTCTCCTTCTCCTCCTCGGTCTCCAGGTCGACCTGGCCCTTGGCCACCGAGCGCAGCGTCTTCCCGTCGTACGCGCCGACCCGCTCGACCCACACCTCGTCCACCGGGTCGGTGAGGATCAGCACCTCGTACCCCTTGGCCCGGAACGCCTCCAGGTGCGGCGAGTTCTCGATGGTGGCCCGGTTGTCGCCGGTGGCGTAGTAGATCTCGGTCTGTCCGTCCTTCATCCGCTCGACGTAGTCGCGCAGCGTGGTCGGCTCGGCCGGGTCGTGGGTGGAGGCGGCGCGGACCAGGTCGAGCAGCGCCTCGGTGTTGTCCGGGTCCTCCAGCAGACCCTCCTTGACCACCGGCCCGAACTCGGTCCAGAACGTGCGGTACGACTCGGCCGACATGTCCTTGAGCGTGCCGAGCACCTTCTTGACCAGTCGCCGGCGCACCGCGCGGATCTGCCGGTCCTGCTGGAGGATCTCCCGGGAGATGTTCAGCGACAGGTCGTGCGCGTCCACCACGCCCTTGACGAAGCGCAGGTAGTTGGGGATCAGCGCCTCGCAGTCGTCCATGATGAACACGCGCTTGACGTAGAGCTGCACGCCGCGGCGGCCCTGCGGGGAGAACAGGTCGAGCGGGGCGTGTGCGGGCAGGAAGAGCAGCGCCTCGTACTCGAAGGTGCCCTCGCCGCGCATGTGGATGGTTTCCAGCGGGTCGGCCCAGTCGTGCGCGACGTGCCGGTAGAACTCCTTGTATTCGGCCTCGTCGACCTCGTCCCGCGAGCGCGCCCAGAGCGCCTTCATCGAGTTGAGCGTCTGCTCCTCGCGGGTGGTCTCGCCGTCCTCGCCGGGCTTGTCGACGGTCATCCGGATCGGCCAGGAGATGAAGTCGGAGTAGCGCTTGACGATCTCCCGGATCGTCCACTCGGCGGTGTAGTCGTGGAGGTTGTCCTCGGCGTCGACGGGCTTGAGGTGCAGGGTGACGGAGGTGCCCTGCGGCGCGTCCTCGACCTCCTCGATCGAGTAGGTGCCCTCGCCGCTGGACTCCCACCGGGTCGCGGCGGTCTGCCCGGCGCGGCGGGTCAGCAGGGTCACCTTGTCGGCGACCATGAAGGTGGCGTAGAAGCCGACGCCGAACTGGCCGATCAGCTCCTGCGAGGCGGCGGCGTCCTGCGTCTCGCGGAGCGTGCGCAGCAGTTCGGCGGTGCCGGACTTGGCAATGGTGCCGATCAGCGCGACGACCTCGTCGCGGGACATGCCGATGCCGTTGTCCCGAACGGTGAGCGTGCGGGCGTCCGGGTCGACGTCGAGTTCGATGTGCAGGTCGGACGTGTCGGCCGGCAACTCCTTGTCGACGAGGGACTCAAGCCGCAGCTTGTCCAGCGCGTCGGACGCGTTGGAGATCAGTTCACGCAGGAAGACGTCCTTGTTCGAGTAGATCGAGTGCACCATCAGCTGCAAGAGCTGACGCGCCTCGGCTTGGAACTCCAACGTCTCGACCCGGTCGCTCACACCGGCTCCCTTCCTCGTGGCGGGCCTACGGCGGAAAGGATACGAGGGGTGACGGCGACGGCACGCACCGGCCGGCGTACGCGGGTGGCGAATACTGGTCCAACCAGTTGACGGGTTGATGTGTGCGGGACCACACTGCTGGCCATGGCTTTCGTCCCCGCCCCCCGCGCCTCGGTCTCCGACCACGTCTTCGGGCAGCTCCGTGACGCGATCGTGTCCGGCCGTCACCGGCCGGACGAGACGCTGCCCGGCGAACGCGAGCTGGCCGCCACGTTCGCGGTGAACCGGCACGCGGTCCGGGAGGCGCTACGCCGGTTGCAACAGCTCGGCCTGGTCCGGGTCAGCCAGGGCGGCGCGACCCGGGTGCTCGACTGGCGGGTGCACGCCGGGCTCGACCTGGCGTTGTCGCTGGCCCGCTCCGGCGACGTGCTCCCGGTCGAGACGCTTGTCCGCGACATGTTGGAGATGCGGGCCTGTGTCGGCATCGACGCGGCCCAGCTCTGCGCCGAGCGCGGCGACGCGGTGACCGTCGCCGCGCTGGTCCGGGCCGCCGAGGAGTACGGAGCGCTCGCGCCGGACCTGCACCGGATGGCCGAGGCGAACATCGACATCTGGCGGCTTGTCGTGCGCGGCAGCGGCAACACGGCCTACCAGCTCGCGTTCAACAGCCTGGTGGCCGGCACGTTCGCGGTCGGCGACGTCCCCCCGGACGCCCGCACCGCCGAGTTGCTCGACGTGGCCGGCCACCGTCGACTCGCCGCGGCGATCGCCTCCGGCCAGGGCACGGCCGCCGCCCGGCACGCCCGGGCGCTGCTGACGGCCCCGCTCACCACCCCCACCACCGGAAGGGAAGCGCCCGCATGATCCCCGCCGTGTTGTACGCCGTCCCGGCGTTCCTGCTGCTGATCGTCATCGAGGCGGTCTCCTACCGCTTCCTGCCCGACGACGACGAACGCGGCTACGAACTGCGCGACACCACCACCAGCCTGTCGATGGGGCTGGGCAGCCAACTGATCGGCTTCCCGTGGAAGCTGCTCACCGTCGGCCTGTACGCGGCGCTGTGGGCCCTCGCGCCGGTGCACCTGTCCCCCGGTGACTGGTGGACCTGGGCGATCGTCTTCTTCGCCGACGACCTGGCCTACTACTGGTTCCACAGGTCGCACCACGAGGTACGCGTGCTCTGGGCCAGCCACGTGGTGCACCACTCAAGCGTCCACTACAACCTCTCCACCGCGCTGCGGCAGAGCTGGACGCCGATGACCTCGCTGCCGTTCTGGCTGCCGCTGGCACTGCTCGGCATTCCGCCGTGGATGATCTTCCTCCAGCAGTCGATCAGCCTGCTCTACCAGTTCTTCCTGCACACCGAGCGGGTGGGCACGCTGCCCCGGCCGATCGAGTGGGTGTTCAACACCCCGTCGCACCACCGGGTGCACCACGGCTCGAACACCGAATACCTGGACCGCAACTACGGCGGCATCCTGATCGTCTGGGACCGGCTGTTCGGCAGCTTCGAGCCCGAACGGGCCCCGGTGCGCTACGGGCTGACCAGGAACATCGGGACCCACAACCCGCTGCGGGTGGCCACCCACGAGTTCGCCGCGATCTGGTCCGACGTCCGCCGGGCCACCCGCTGGCGGCACCGGCTGGGCTACCTGCTCGGCCGGCCCGGCTGGCAGCCGGCCCGGTGAGGCGGTCCTGGCTCGCCCTGTTCGGGCTCGTCGCCGCCGTCGAGCTGATCGCGGTCGCGCTCGACTCGACAGTGCTCCAGTGGCTGGCCAAGCCGCTGCTGGCGCCGGTGCTGCTGGCGTACCTCATCGCGCACCGACGCCGGCTGGACGCGGTGGCCGCCGGCCTGGTCGCCGCCACCGCCGGGGACGTGGCCCTGCTCGTGCCCGGACGGGCCGCGTTCCTGCTCGGCATGGGGTTCTTCCTGCTCGCGCAGCTCGCGTTCCTCACCGGTTTCCTGCGTCGCGGGCGACCGACGGCCGTGGCGTGGGCCGGCTACCTGCTCGCCTGGGCCGTCGGGAACGCGTTGCTGTGGGGCGCGCTGGGGCCGTTGCGGCTGCCGGTGCTCGGCTACAGCCTGGCGCTGTGCCTGATGGCCGCCGCCGCGACCGGCGTGTCGGCGCGGGCCGGGGCGGGCGGGGCGTTCTTTCTCGCCTCGGACCTGCTCATCGGGGTGGGCGCGGCCGGCGTCGAGTTGCCCGGCGCGGACCTGCTGGTGATGACCACCTACTGCGCCGCACTGCTGCTGATCACCACCGGCTGGGTGGCCGACCGCGCCGACGCGGACCGGGAGCCGGCGGCGGTGCCAGCCTGACCGGCGCGGGCAGCGGTGCGCGCCGCCGCCCGCGCGTCGACGGGTCCCGGTCCGGCCACCGTCGGAAGCCGGGTGGTCAGCGGGCCGCGCCGGGCCCCAGCAGCCGGGTGACCACGGTCAGGTCGTCGCCGCCGAGCCCCCGGCCCACCGCGTCACGCCACTCGGCGGCCAGGGCCTCGGCGGCCGGGAAGCTGCCCACCGGCGCCTCGCGCAGCGCCAGCTCCACGTCCTTGAGCGCCAGCGCGAGCGAGTATTGCGTGCCGTGCTCGTCGCGGGCGACCCGCGCCAGTTTCTCCGCCGCCCAGGGTGAGACGAGCGGACTGCCGTCGAACGCCTGCCGGACGGTGTCGCGGTCCAGGCCGAGCGTGTCGGCGAGCGCCATCGCGGCGGCGACGCCCTCGTTGACGAACGCGAGCAGCAGGTTGTTGACGAGTTTGAGCCGCGAACCGGCGCCGGCCGGGCCCAGCCAGAGCGTCCGCTGCCCGACCGCGTCGAAGACCGGGGCGACCCGGCCGCGGGCCTGCTCCGGCCCGGACGCGAGGACGGTCAGCTTTCCCTGCTCGGCCGGACCTCGGCTGCCGGCCACCGGCGCGTCCACGAGCGTGACGTCGGGGCGCTCGGCGGCGACCAGCTCGACCAGGCGCTGCGTCTCGGCGACGCCGATGGTGCTCATCTGCGCCCACACCGCGCCGTCCGGCAGGGCGGCGAGCATGCCCTGGTCGACCGCGACGGCGCGGACCGCGGACGCGTCGGTCACCATGGTCACCACCACGTCCGCCCGGCGCACCGCCTCGGCCGGGTCGGCGGCGACCTCGGCGCCCCGGTCGCCGAGCGCGCGGGCCGGGTCGGGACGCCGGTTCCACACCACCGTGTCCAGCCCGGCCCGGATCAGGTTCGCCGCCATCGGCGTACCCATGCCACCGAGCCCGAGCACCGCCACCCGCGTCATCCGCCGCTCCCCTCGTCGCCGTCCGAACCGTCAGCCTACGGCCCCCGCCCGGGTGGGGTGGGTATCGTGCGGGGGTGGCCAGGGAGAACGGGCGCAAGCTGATCGCCTCGAACAAGAAGGCACGGCACGACTACGAGATCCTCAAGACCTACGAGTCCGGCATCGTGCTGGCCGGCACCGAGGTGAAGTCGCTGCGCGAGGGGCGGGTGTCGCTCGTCGACGCGTTCGCCCAGGAACGCGACGGCGAGATCTGGTTGTACGGGCTGCACATCGCCGAGTACGGCTTCGGCACCTGGACCAACCACGCGCCCCGGCGCACCCGGAAGCTGCTGCTGCACCGAGTGGAGATCGCCCGGATCCTGGAGAAGCTGCGCGACGGCGGGGTCACGCGTGTGCCGCTGTCGATGTATTTCGCCGACGGCTGGGCCAAGGTGGAGTTGGGCCTGGCCCGGGGTCGCCGGTCGTACGACAAGCGCCAGGCGCTCGCCGAGCGCGACGCCAAGCGCGAGATCGCCCGGGAGATGGGCCGCCGGCTCAAGGGGCGGTCGGCGGCGCGCCGGGCCTGACCTTCCCGCGAGTCGCGGACAGCGGCTGACCGCTATCTGCGGAAGGCTGACCGGGACCTCGACCGAAGGAGTGCTGAGATGGCCCGCGCCGTGCAATTCACCTTCGACTGCGCCGACCCGGCCAAGCTGGCGGCGTTCTGGGCCGAGGCCCTCGGCTACCAGGTCCAGGGCCCACCCGAGGGTTTCGACTCGTGGGAGCAGGCGCTTACCGCGTTGGGCGTGCCACCGGAGCGGCACAACGACGCCTCGGCCGTGGTCGACCCCGAGGGCGCCGGGCCACGGCTGTTCTTCCAGCGGGTGCCCGAGCCCAAGCGGGTCAAGAACCGGGTGCACCTCGACGTCCGGGCCGCGCCCGGGTTGGCCGGCGACGCCCGGATGGCGGCGCTGGAGGCGGCGGCCGACCGGCTCGTCGCGCGTGGCGCCGCCCGGCTCGGACGCCACGAGCCCGCTCCCCCGCTCGACGCCGGACACCTGCTGATGGCCGACCCCGAGGGCAACGAGTTCTGCCTCGACTGACCCACAAGGAGCCTTGTACTTCACATCTTGTCGGTCTAGCCTGGCGGCATGGCGGACGAGCCGAACCACGTGCACCTGACCGACCCACGCGCCATGCGGGCGCTTGCCCACCCCACCCGGCTGCGACTGCTGGGCGAGCTGCGGCTGCGCGGCCCGCAGACGGTGGGCATGCTGAGCGAGCGCGTCGGCGAAGCGGTCGGCTCGGTGAGCTGGCACATCGGCAAGCTGGCCGAGCACGGCTTCGTGACCGAGGCCCCCGACCTGGCCCGCAACCGCCGTGAGCGGTGGTGGCGGGCCGCGCACGCCACCACCGACTGGGATCCGGTCGAGCTGCTCGACGACCCGGAGCAGCGACTCGCCGGCAGCCTGCTGCGGCGGGCCGCGATGGAGCGCTACGTGGCTCGCTACCAGGCCTATCTGGAGTCCGAGGCCAGCCTCGACCTGGCCTGGGTGCGTGGCACCACAAGCAGCGACACGGTGCTGCACCTGACCCCCGACGAGCTGGGTGAGCTGCGCGACGAGCTGTCCGAGCTGGGCCGGCGTTGGCACCGGCGCGGGGCGCCCGGCCGGCCCGGCGCGGAGATGGTCACGCTGATCTGGCAGGCCTACCGGGGCCCGCAGTGACCCGCGACCGCCGGCCGCTGGCCGGGTTGTTGATCGGGCACGCCGTCTCGCTTATCGGCAACGTGCTGACGCTCATCGCGTTGCCGCTCTACGTGCTGGCCGAGACCGGTTCACCGGCGGCCACCGGGCTTGCCGGCGCGTTCGCCACCGCGCCTGTGGTGCTCGGCGGCGCGTTCGGCGGTGTGCTCGTCGACCGGATCGGCTACCGCCGGTCGAGCGTGCTTGCCGACGTGGTCTCCGGCGTGACGGTCGCCGCCGTACCCCTGTTGCACGCCACGGTCGGCCTGCCGTTCCCGGCGTTGCTGGCGCTGGTCTTCGTCAGCGGCCTGCTGGACACGCCGGGTCAGACCGCCCGCACCGCGTTGCTGCCGGAGGCGGCGGCCGAGGCCGGGGTGCCGATCGAGCGGGCGATCGGCTGGGCGGAGGCCACCTCACGCGGCGCCCGCATGATCGGCGCGCCGGTGGCCGGGCTGCTTGTCGGCCTGCTCGGCGCGCTGCCGGTGCTGGCCGTGGACGCGGCGACGTTCGCCGTCTCGGCGGTGGCGGTGATGCTGCTGGTGCCGCGTGGCCTGCGTCCGTCCACCGAGGACGCCGCGGCGGAGGCCGGCGGCTACTGGCGTCAGTTCGCCGCCGGGCTGCGCTTCCTGGTCCGGGAGCCGCTGTTGCGCGCCATGGTGCTGCTGGTGCTGGTGACGAACCTCTTCGACGCGGCCAAGAGCAACGTGCTCCTGCCGGTCGTGGCCAACCGCGACCTCGGCGGGCCGGCCGCGTTCGGCCTGCTCGTCGGCGTCATGGGCGGTGGCGCGCTTGTCGGTTCGCTTGTGTTCAGCGCGATCGGGCACCGGCTGCCCCGCCGGGCCACGTTCGTCACCGCGTTCGCGGTGTGCGGCGCGCCGCCGCTGTGGGCGCTGGCCGCCGCGCCGCCGCTGCCGGTGATGGTCGCGGTCGTCGCGATGGCCGGGCTGGCCGCCGGCGCGATCAACCCGCTGATCGGCGCGGTCGAGCTGGAGCGGGTGCCGGCCGCGATGCGGGCACGGGTATACGGGGTGATCGGCGCGGGCGCCTGGGCCGCCATGCCCGTGGGCGCGTTGGGCGCCGGGCTGGCCGCCGACCGGTTCGGCACCACGTCCACCCTTGTCACCATCGGCGCCTGCTACCTGCTGGTGGTGCTCACGCCGCTGCTGGGCGGGCCGTGGCGCGCGATGCGCCGGCCGCCACCGCCGCAGGCGCGTCAGCGCGAGCCGGAGCGGGAACGGCGGGAAGCGCTCTCTTGACAGTTGACGACTTCGTTCATACCTTCATCGAAGGCTATCTTTGAAGTTTGTTTACCGTTCGGTGCGGGGCCGGCCGACCGGACGGTGGACGACCCCCACCACCGCAGGAGGCACCCTGTGCGCAGCATCCGTACCGTCGCCGCCCTGGCGATGGCGGCGGTCGGCCTCACGGCCGCCCTCACCACCGTCCCGAGCACCCCAGCGGTGGCCGCCCCCGGCGCGGTCACCTGGTCCGACGACTTCAACGGCCCGGCCGGCGCCGCCCCCGACGCGAGCAAGTGGCGCTACGACATCGGCGGCGGCGGTTGGGGCAACAACGAGTTGCAGTACTACACCAACAGCACCCGCAACGCCGCGCTCGACGGCAACGGCAACCTGGTCATCACCGCCCGCAAGGAGAACCCGTCCGGCTATTCCTGCTGGTACGGAAGCTGCCAGTACACCTCGGCCCGGCTGCTCACCAACGGCACGTTCGCCCAGGCGTACGGCCGGTTCGAGGCCCGCATCAAGATCCCGCGCGGGCAGGGGCTGTGGCCGGCGTTCTGGATGCTCGGCAACGACATCGGCAGCAACCCGTGGCCCAACAGCGGCGAGATCGACATCATGGAGAACGTCGGCTACGCGCCGTCCACGGTGTGGGGCACGCTGCACGGTCCCGGCTACTCCGGCGGCAACGGCATCGGCGCGTCCACCTCGCTGCCGAACGGCCAGGCGCTCGCCGACGCCTTCCACACGTTCGCCGTCGACTGGGCCCCGGACTCGATCACCTGGTATCTCGACGGTGTGGCGTACTCCCGCAAGACGCCCGCCGACGCGGGCGGCAACCGCTGGGTCTTCGACCACCCGTTCTTCATGATCATGAACGTCGCGGTCGGCGGCAACTGGCCCGGCTCGCCGGACGGCGCCACCACGTTCCCGCAGACCATGACCGTCGACTACGTCCGGGTGCAGGCCTGGGACAACGGCGGCGGGGGCACCGGCGGACAGATCGTCGGATACGGCAACAAGTGCGTCGACGTGGCCAGCGCCGCCACCGCCAACGGCACCGCCGTGCAGCTCTGGACCTGCAACGGCACCGCCGCCCAGCGCTGGACGTGGAACGCCGACGGCTCGGTGCGCGCGCTCGGCAAATGCCTCGACGTGGCCTCCGGTTCGACCGCGAACGGCGCCAAGGTGCAGCTCTACGACTGCAACGGCTCCGGCGCGCAGAAATGGGTGTTCAGCGCCGCAGGCGACATCGTCAACCCGCAGGCCAACAAGTGCCTGGACGCCACCGGGAACAGCTCGGCCGACGGCACCCGGTTGCAGATCTGGGAGTGCGGCGGCACCGCCAACCAGAAGTGGCGACGCTGACCCGCTCGTGAGCCGGGGCGGGTGGCGCTCACCGCCCGCCCCGGCGCCTCGCCCAGCCGACGAAGCGCTGGTAGCGGTCCGCGGCCCCACCGTCCGGCGCGGGCCGCTCCGCCTCGGCCTCCGCATAGAGCGTGGCCAGGTGAATCAGCAGCGCGGGCCGGGCCTCCCGGTAGGCGGCCAGCAGCCGCAGCTTCGCCGGTGAGCAGGGCCAGGCGATGCCGCAGGCCCGGCACCGCCAGGTCGGCCGCGACGGGGTGTGCTCCCGGCGACCCCGGCTCATCGCAACCGCCGCGCGACCGCCCGCGCCTCCTCGTCGCTCAGCGCCAGGAACCACAGGAACCGCCGGACGATCTCCGGCGGCTGCGGGCCGCCGGGACGGCCCCGCAGGTCGCGGATTGCCCGCCGGGCCAACCGGACGAACTCCGGCAACAGCTCCGCCCGGCGTGCCGCGTCGGTCGGCGGCGACGTCCACGCCGGACACGGCCAGTCCGTACCGCAGTCGTCACAGACCCAGGTCGGGGCCGCCGTCGAGTGCAGGGCGGTCATCGCCGCCCCCGTCCGCGATTCGTCCGGCTCACCGGTCGGTACGTCCGGCCGCTCACCGCGCGCCCGCTCCTCCGGCATCTGGCGTCCCTCTCCGTCGATTCGACACACCGTCCACCAGAACCCTGCCGAGCGTTGCGGGACAGTCACACTGCGTTGCAGGATGGCATCGGGATAGCCGGGATGTTCGAGGAGGACACAGGGATGAACCGTGCCGTGGTGGCCGCGATGTCCGAGGCGGGGCACACCGCCGAGAGCCTGGCCGAGCGGGTCGGCGTCGACCCGAAGACCGCCGCCCGGTGGGCGAGTCAGGGGCGGATTCCGCAGACCCGGCACCGCGCCCAGGTCGCCGAACTGCTCGGCAAGGACGCCGTCGAGTTGTGGCCGGACGCGCTCAAGCGCCGGGAGCCGGCCTGGTTCCGCCCGTGGGCCGACATCGAACGCGAAGCGACGGCACTGCGCACCTTCCAACTGGCCTGGATCCCGGGTCTGTTTCAGACAGAGTCCTATGCGCGGGCGACTCTCGCCGGAGAGGCGTTGTCGGAGGCCGAGATCGCCGGCCTGGCCTCCGCCCGCATCGCCCGGCACGCCATCCTGCGCCGAGATCGCCCTCCGCTCCTGATCGCCGTCATCGACGAGTCCGTCCTCAGGCGTACCGCCGGCGATGACCGGACGATGATGGCTGAGCAGCTCACCCACCTGGCTGAATGTGCCGCGCTGTCCGCGGTTCAGGTCTACATCGTGCCGCTGTCGGCCGGCATGTATCCGGGGCTCGGCGGGCCCTTCACTCTGGCGGAGCTACCTGACGGCGGACGGGTCGCGCACGTCGACAGTCAGGCCCAGGCGCAGATCATCGAAAAAGCCGAGGGGATTGCTACCCTGGAGCGGCGCTGGGAGCGGCTGCGCGGCGAGTCGCTGTCCAGGGCACACTCCCTCGACGTCATCAGAGAAGCGGCACGTTCATGGGCCTGACCGGTGCGCGGTGGCGCAAGAGCACGAAGAGCGGCAACAACGGCGGCGACTGCGTCGAGGTGGCCGACAACCTGGCCGCTCTGGTCGGCGTACGGGACTCGAAGGATCCGACCGGCCCGGTCCTCGTCTTCGCGCCACAGGCGTGGCGGGCGTTCGTCGCCCACCTGGCGCCCCGACGCTGACGCCGATGAGCGGGTTCGCGGCGGAAACCATCCACACCGACCGGCTGGTTCTGCTGCCGTTGAGCGTCGCGTACGCCGAGGAGATGGCCGCCGTGCTCGCCGACCCGGCGCTGCACACCTTCACCGGCGGCAGCCCGGCCGATCCGGCGTCGTTGCGGGCCCGCTACGAACGGCTGGTCGCTGGCTCTCCCGACCCGGCGGAGGCGTGGTGCAACTGGGTCGTCCAGCTCCGCGCCGACGGCCGGCTGGCCGGCACCATCCAGGCCACCGTCACCGCACCCGACGGTCCGACCCGGCACGAGGCGACGGCGGGCGCGCGGGCGGTCGGGCACCCGCACCTCGACGAGGCGGATCCGGTCGACGGCGGGCCGGTCGCGGAGATCGCCTGGGTGGTCGGCACACGCTGTCAGGGGCGCGGCATCGCCACCGAGGCCGCACGGGGGATGGCCGGCTGGTTGGGGCGACGCGGTGTGCGTACCCTAGTGGCCCACATCCATCCCGACCACCGCGCGTCGGCGGCGGTGGCCAGCGCGTGCGGCCTGGTCCCGACGGAGGTATGGCACGACGGCGAGGTTCGCTGGACGGGGCCGGCCGGCGGGCGGACATCGACACCAGCTCGGTGAGGTGGCGCTATCGGACAGCATGATCGACACCAGCTCGGCGAGATGGCGGTATCGAACGCGCTCGGACCACACCACTACGCCGAGGTGGAGTGGATCAAGCCGCCGAGGCGGCGCGGCCAGGATCGGTGATGCCGCGGTCAGAAGGGGGCGTCGACGGGCAGGCGGCGGACGTGGGTGAGGTAGGGGTCCAGCTCGCCGACCTCGAAGCGGCAGGTGCCGATGACGTGCCAGAACTGGCCGCCCGAATCGCCGTCCAGCTTGTAGCGGCCGTCGGGGCTGACCGCCGCCCAGCCGTCCGGCAGGCCGATGAGCGTCGTCCGCAACTGCGCGTGCTCCGGATCCGCCACGTCCCACAGCCGGACCGTCCCGTCGTCGCCGGCGCTGGCGAGCAGGCTGCTGTCCGGGCTGAAGTGCACCGACCAGACCCGCCGGGTGTGCGCGGCCAGGGTGCCGTGCAGCCGCCCGGTGCCCGGATCCCACAGCCGGATCACCAGGTCGTCCCCGGCGGTGGCGAGCAGGTTGCCGTCCGGGCTGAACGCGCACGACCAGAGCCGCCCGACGTGCTCGGTGAGCACGGTGCGCCGCTCGCCGGTGGACACGTCCCAGATCACCGCCGTGCCGTCGTTGCCGGCGCTCGCCAGCAGCGTCCCCTCGCCGTTGAAACCTACCGAGTAGACCCGGTCGGTGTGGTGCTCCAGAGTCAACCGGCAGGTGGCGGTGGCCGCGTCCCACAGGCGTACCATCTGGTCGTCGCCGCCGGTCGCGATGGTCTCGCCGTCGGGGCTGAACGCCACCGTGCGCACCCGCCCCCGGTGCGGGGCGAGCGTGGCGAAGTGCCGGCCGGTGCGGCGGTACCACAGGCGTACGGTGTCGTCGTCGTTCGCGGTCGCGAGCGCGTCGCCGTCCGGGCTGAACGCGACCGCCCAGACGTGGTCGGTGTCCACGTTGAGTTCCCGCTCGTCGGCGCCGGTTTCGGTGTTCCACAGGTGCACGCCGCCGTCGCCGCTGGGCGTGGCCACCATCGGCTCGTCCGGGCAGAAGACCACCGAGAGCAGGCGGTCGGCCGGGGTGGCGAGCTGGCGCAGCAGGCGGCCGGTACGCGGCTCCCACAGCCGGATCACGCCGTCGTTGCCGCAGGCCGCCAGCACCTCCCCGTCGGCGCGGAAGGACAGCGCGGTGACCCGCCGGCCGTGCCCGCGCAGCGTGTGCTGGAGCTGCCCGGTGCGCACGTCCCACAGCCGGGTGGTGCCGTCGTTGCTGCTGGTCGCGACCTGGCTGTCGTCCGGCCGCCACACCACCGGCCAGACCGAGCCGCGGTGCCGGGTCAGTTCGTGCCGCACCTGGCCGTCGTCGGTGTCCCAGAGCTGGATCCCGCCGTCACTGGCGGAGGTGGCGAGCAGGCTGCCGGCGCCGTTGAACCGGACGCTGTAGATGGCCCCGCGCTGCCGGCCGAGCACCCGCACCGGGCGGCCGGTCTCCGTCTCCCACAGCCGCAGCGCGCCGTGCGTGTCGCCGGTGGCCATCAGCGTGCCGTCCGGACTGATGTCGAGGGCGTACACGTCGGCCTCGTGGCCGCGGGGCTGACGCAGCAGCTCACCGTCGGTGGCCCGGCGGATCCAGACCCGTCCGTGCTGCCCGACGGCGGCCAGCAGCCGGCCGTCCGGTGAGTGCACCACCCGGTAGACCACCTCCGGCTCGCGCACCTCGAACGCCAGCCGGCCGGTGTGGATGTCCCAGCCGCGGACCGTGCCGGCGCTGTCCGCCACCACGACCCGCCGGCCGTCCGGGCTGAACGAGGTGCCCCAGATCGGCGCCTCGTGCCCCCGCCACGTGTGGCGCAGCCGCGCGGTGCGGGTGTCGTAGAGCCGGACCACGCCGGCGGCGTCACCCACCACCAGCCGGCCCCGGCGCCCGTCGGTGAGCAGCGGCCACACCCAGCCGGTGAAGACGTCCTCGATGACGTGCCGCACGTCGCCGTGGTCGGCGTCCCACAGCCGTACGGTGAGGTCCGCCGCGCCGGTGACCAACTGGTGCGAGGCGGCGTCGTAGCGGACCGCGTAGACCCGGGACCGGTGCCCCGAAAGGGTGCGCACCGCCAGCCCGGTGGCCGTGTCGCAGAGCAGCACGCCACCGTCGTCGCTGCCCACCGCCAGCACCGCGCCGTCCGGGCTGTACGCGACAGGCACCGGCAGCCGTCCCACCTCGAAGCCGTATCCGACGCCCACCGCGGGCGGGGCCAGGCCCGGCGTCACCGGCCGGCCCGGCGCGACCACGGCGCCGCGCAGCTCCGGAGCGCGCAGCAACCCCGGGTCGGCGTTGACGTCGATCAACGCCGTGCGGTGCCAACTGCTGCCACCGATCCGCGCCCCGCGCAGGTCGGCCCGGAACAGCCGGGCGCCCGCCAGGTCCGCGTCGCGCAGGTCCGCCCCGGCGAGGCGGGCCTGGTCGAGCCGCGCGCCCCGCAGCCGGGCGTGCTCCAGCCGGGCCTCGGTCAGGTTCGTGGCGACCAGCCGGGCGTCGGTCAGGTCCGCGCCGGTCAGGTCGGCCCCGGCCAGCTCCCGGTGGGACAGGTCCTCGCCGCGCAGCACCGCGCCGCGCAGGTCGGCCCGGTCGGGCAGGCGCAGCCGGGCGCTGAGCCGCAACGCGTTGGCGCGCAACGTCTCGCCGGCCGACTCGTCGCCGAGCACGCGGGCCGTCCACGCGGTGCAGGCGGCCGGGTCGGCGAGGTCGCCGAGGAACTCCACGGCAAGCGCGGACAGCGACCGTACCGCGAGCGCGGTCGGCTCCTCACCCCGGTTGAGCTGATCCGCGACCCCGTCGGCGACAAGCCACTCCATCACCGACGTGTGGATGAACCCGAACAGCCCGTCGTCGGTGCGGACCAGCAGGCTGCCGGCGCCCACCGCGTGCGCGGCCTGCGGCCCGGACAGCCGCGACTCGGCCCGCCCGGCGAGCTGGCCGGTGGCCTCGGTCAGCTCGGCCAGCCGCAGGTAGGACTCGCCGCTCTCCCAGAGCTGGAACGCCAGCCGGCTCACCGCCTGCCACAGCTCGGGCCGACGCAGGTTCACCGGCGCGCCCGGAATGCCCTGGGTGCGTCGCTCCTCAAAGTCCAGCCAGGCGGCCAGGATCTCCCGGTAGAGCGCGGCGGCGCTGAACGTGCCACCGGCCCCGGCCACCGCGGCCAGCCGCCCCTCGTCCAGGTTGGCGATGAACCCGAGCATGCGCGGGTTGCGGGAGAGCCCGAGCAGGTCGTTCACGCCGGCGAGCAGGCTCATCCGCTCGCGGGCCGCCGCCTCGTCGCCGCCGTAGCGGTTGCGCAGGAACGACTCGATCTGGCCCGAGGTGAAGTCTTCCACCGCGAGCACGCGGCGGTGCGGCAGCAGGCCGACCCGCTCGCCCAACGCGGTAAGCACCTGCGAGTTGGTCTTGAAGTGCTGGGTACGGCTGCTCACCACGATCTTCGCCGCGCCCTCGGCCGCCTGGAGCAGCGTCTCCAGGTGGTCGGCCGCCCGGTCGTAGGTCACCCGGGCCACCAGCTCGTCGAACCCGTCGAAGAGCAGCACGATGCGGCCCTGGCGCAGCATGTAGCGGAACGCCTTCAGGTCGATCACCTGCTCGCCGTGGTTGGCCAGGTGCGCGGCGACCAGGCCGTCGACGGAGTGCGCCTTGTCCAGCGCGCGCAGCTCGACCAGGATCGGGATCAGGTCCGGCGCGGCGGTGGGCAGCCGGCGGGCCACCTCGCGCAACGCGAACGTCTTGCCCCGGCCGAAGTCGCCGAGCACCAGCACGAACCGGCCGTCCGGCGCGGAGACGGTCTCCAGCAGCTCGTCCACCACGTCCTCGCGGACCCGCTGGTCGGCGCCGACCAGGTGGCGGTAGCGCTGCGGCACGTACTGACCCGGCGGGTAGAGCCGGTCGGCCTGGAGCCGGGCGGTCTGCGCGGCGACGTAGTCGCGCAGGTCGAGCAGGCCCTGGAACTCGGTCAGGTGCAGCACGCGCACGCCGCGCCGCTGCGCCTCCTCGGCCAGCCCGCGCGGCACCCGGTCGCCGTCGTAGACCAGCTCGGACCCGATGTCCGGGTCGGTGGCGTGCACCAGGCGGGCGAACCGGTCCACGTCGGCCGGCGCGGGCGAACCCACGTGCGCGCCGACCCGCTGCTGCCGGACCACACCGTCGGAGCGGTAGCTGATGTAGAGGTGCGGCGGGTCGGCGTCGACCCGGCGCACCAGCACCCGGTCGTAGCGGGCCTCGCACACCTCGGCGAGCCGGTCCAGCAGCCGCTCCACCGGGGTCGTCGGCGTCACCGCCGGGGCGGCCCCACCCTGGGTCGGACCCTCCCCGGTGGCCGGACGCCGCGGGTCGGGCACCTGGGCCGGGCCGGACGCGCCGAACGTCGCCTCGGCCCGGGGCCATCCCACCGCGGTCGACTCGCCGGCGTCCCGGCGGTCGTCGCGGCCGAGCACCCAGCGCGTCATCCCGTCCGCGCCGAGCCGCAGCACCTGGGCCCGGCCGTCGCGCGGGGCGGCCACGAGCGGCACCGCCGGGTCGGCCCGCCCGGTCGGCGCGGCGTCGGAGAGCAGCAGGTTGAGCATCGGGCCGACCAGCCGGTTGACCGAGCCGCGGTCGCGCAGCGACACCCGGTCCGGCGGGACCTCGTCGGCGTACGGGCTGCGGGGGCCGGGGGCGTGCGCCATCGCGCCCAGCCGCAGCCAACCGGACTGCTGGTAGTGCCGAAGCCGCTGGGCGAACCAGGTGGACTGCGCCTCGCCGAGGAAGCCGTACCGGTCCTCCTCGCGGTGGGTGATGGCGATGGTGGAGTTCAACCCGGCCACCACCACCCGCAGGTCGGGCACCGCGAACAGCGTCCAGGGCTGCTCGCTGTCGAAGATCCGGTCGTCGAGGCCCTGGTAGAGGTCGTCGAAGAGACGCGCGTAGTGCCGCCACTTGGGCCAGTAGGGCGGCTGCGGATCGACGTCGTCGGCCTCGCAGGTGGCGAAGTAGGCCCGGGAGGCGGCCATCGTCACGTCGCGCGGGCCGGGCACCACGACGAGACGGTGCGGCTCCAGGCCGAGCAGCACCCGCAGCCCGGTGAGGAAACTCAGCGCGTCGGAGAACTCCCGCGCGCTGCCCGACTCGGTCAGGTTGCCGGCCACTACCAGCAGGTCCGGCCGGGGCACCCCGTCGTTCATCAGCAGCGTCAGGTCACCCATCAGGTGTTCCTGCACCTCGCCGGGGGTGACCGGGGCGCCCGGGGAGATGACGCCACGGCCGAACCGCGGCCCACCCACCTGAAGCACGGTGATGGTGTCGCGGGCGGCCGGCGGCGCCGCCGCGGCCGGCGGGAACGGCGGCGGGTTGATCGGGGTACGCCGTGGCCGGCGCTGCGCGGGCGTACCGGCGACCGGCGCGGCGAGCACGCCCGCGGGGGCGTCGAGGTGGCGCGGGAACACCGGCTGGCGCATCGGTTTGGCCCGGCCGTCGAGGGCCTCCCGGATCCGGTCCAGCACCCGGGCGCGGGCCCGCGCCGGGTCGTCCACCCCGACCAGGTCGACGTAGGTGATGGTGGCGAGCAGGCCGTCGATCGGGCAGTCCTCCACCCGTACCGTGACCAGCTTGTTGCCGGTGCCGTCCGGGTCGGCGCGCAGCGCCGCCTGCCACTCCAGCTTGCCGTACGTCGAGTGCAGGTAGCGTTCGGACAGCACCGCCACCACCACCTCGGCCTCGCGGACCCCGCGGTCCATGAAGTCGATGAAGTTGGTGCCGGCGACGAAGTCCCACGCCTGGAGCAGCGTGCGGTAGCCCGCCTCCTCGAACTCCCAGGCCAGCCACGTCGCCCAGCGCTCGTCGGCGGGCGAGTAGCTGATGAAGAAGTCGATGGGGCGGTCGGACCGGGTGGGATGCGCGCCTACAGCCACGTGGTCATTATGACCACCGACGGTCAACAGATCGACACCCACGGCAGTTCGGCGTGGGGTCGCGGCGGGCCGGACCGGCCGGGGCGGGATGTGCGAGGATCGTCGTTCGTGGAGACCGTCGGCGAGCCGCCGTCCGCCGCGCCGGACCGGCCCCGTCGGCGGCTGCACCCGTTGGACTGGATCGCGATCGGGCTGGCCGTGGCCGGCGTGCTCTGCGTGCTCACCGGGCTGCTGCCGCGCGCCGACGCCGAGGCGACGATGCGCCGGATCGGCCCCATCCTGATCTTCCTCGGCACGGTGGTGGTGCTGGCCGAGCTGACCGCTGTCGCAGGCGTCTTCGACGCGCTCGCCGCCCGGGTGGCGATCACCGCGCGGGGCAGCTTCCGGGCGCTGTTCTGGCTCTGCGTCGTCGTCGCGTCGGTGACCACCATCGCGCTCAACCTGGACACCACTGCGGTACTGCTCACGCCGGTGATGATCGCCCTGGCCCGGACGCTCAACGTGCCGCCGACGCCGCTGGCCATGACCACGGTGTGGCTGGCCAACACGGCGAGCCTGCTGCTGCCGGTGTCCAACCTGACGAACATCCTGGCCAGCAACCGGATCGGCCTGGACCCGCTGCCGTGGGCGGCGCGGATGTGGTGGCCGCAACTGGTCGCCGTCGCCATCACCATGCTGCTGCTGTGGTGGTGGTACTGGCGGCCGGCCCGCGCCGACGCCGACCCGTTCGTCCCGCCGCCGCCCTACCTGCCGCCGGACCGGGTGGTCTTCCGCACCGCGCTCGTCGCCTGCCTGCTCTTCGTCGCCGGGGTGCTGGCCGGGGTGGAGATCGGCGTCGCCTCCGGGGTGGCCGCCGCGATCCTGGTGGCCGGTTTCGCGGTGCGGGCCCGGCACCGGCTTCGCCCGGCGTTGGTGCCGTGGCGGCTGCTGGTGTTCGTGACCGGGCTGTTCCTGGTGGTGCAGACCATCGGCCGGCACGGCCTGGACCACGTGATGGGCGCGCTCATCGGCACCGACCCGGGGGCGGAGGGCGCGCTGCGGGCGGGCGCCGTCGGCGCGCTGTTCAGCAACGTGGTGAACAACCTGCCCGCGTACCTGGCCGGGGAGGCGGTGATCGCCGCCGACCGGCACACCCAACTGCTGGCGCTGCTTGTCGGCACGAACGTCGGCCCGCTCGCCACGCCGTGGGCGTCGCTTGCCACGCTGATCTGGTACGAGCGTTGCCGGGCCGCCGGCGTGGCGGTGCCGCTGGGCCGGTTCGTGGCGACGAGCGCCGCGCTTGCCGCCCTGGCCACGGCCGTCACGGTGCTCGCCCTGCTGGTCGGTCCGGGCGCCTGACCGCCGCCCGGAAGGCGGTAAGCGTCGGCGCTCGCGCACCGGGCGGGGTCGCGCAGGCGGCGGGCGTCAGCGTCGGCGCACCCGGCGGGTGGCGTAGTGCGCCGCGCTCGCGGCGAACAGCACGGCGGTGACCGCCAGCCAGCGGCCGATCAGGGGTCGGGGCGACAGGCCGGTGGCCGCCGCGTACGTGCCGTCGCCGAGGCCCAGCACGGTCGGCAGGCAGACCCCGAACAGCAGCGCCGACAGGTACGCCGGCACCCGGACGTGGTTGCGCAGCGACGGGCCGGCGCGTCGCAGCGCCCGGTCGAGCGCCGCGTACACGGGGAAGAGCACCAGGTCGTGGGCGACCACCGCGCCGACGAACCAGAGCAGCATCCGGCCGGCGGTCGGCTCGCCGGCCAGCCGCAACGCGATCCACCCGGTCATCGCGAAGCAGCCGACCAGGAGCAGCAGGTGCCAGGCCGCCGCGCCGTACGCCCGCCGGAACTCAGCCATCGAACACGATCTCCTCCACCCACTTGGTGCAGTGCACGCCTGGTAGCGCGGGCACCACGACCCGCGCCGGGAAGCCGTGGTCGGGGCTCAGGTCCACACCGTTGACCCGCAGCGCCAGCAACGCGTCCGGGTCGGACACCTGGCCGCCGTGCAGGGTGGCCCGGCTGAACAGCCCGCCGCGCTCAAGCGACCGGACCCGCGCCGCGCCGGCGTCGGCGGCGTCGACGAGCGCGGCGAGGTCGCGCAGGCGTACCCCGGTCCAGGTCTGCGACGTGGACCAGCCCTCCACGCAGGCGATCGGCAGCGTGGCGGTGTGCTGGGGCAGCGCGAGCAGCCCGGCCCGGTCCAGCGTGACCGTGCGGGCGCCGGCGCGCAGCGCCAGCCGCCAGCCCGGCCCCACCCGGTCGGCGGTGACGCCGGCCGCGGCGGCGGTGCGGTTGACCGGGAAGCCGGTCGGCCCGTCGTCGGCCCGCCGGCCCCGGGGCAACAGCAACGCGGTACGCCGCAGCGCGTCCACGCTCTGCCCCACGGTCAGCGCGGCCAGCAGCAACGCGCCGCCCCCGGCCAGCGCCAGCACCCCGCGGCGGCTCATCGTCGCCGGCCCGGGGTCCCGGGCCACCAGGCCGTCCGGATCCGCCGGCTCGGGCCGGGTCCGTTCCACCGGGGTACGCGCGAAGCCCGGCCCGCGCAGCGCGGTCACCATCCGGGGCAGCTTGATCGCCACGTGAACCACGAGCGCCACCGTGAAGACCCACGCGCCGTACCAGTGGGCGGTGTAGAAGTCGAAACCGAACAGGTACGCGTACTGGACGTTGAGCAGGCCGGTCGCGCTCTGGAACAGGATGCCGCCGACAAGTAGCAGCAACGACAGCCGCTCCAGCGCCTGCGCGGCCGAGCGGGCCGGCGGCCACGCGAACAGCTTCGGCACCACCGACCAGAGCTTCGCCAGCACCACCGGCACCAGCACGATGCCGAGCGTCACGTGCAGCCCCTGGGTGACCCGGAACAGCCAGGCCGGCCGCGTCGGCCAGTCGAACACCGGCGGGTGCAGCCAGCCCACGTCCCGGGGGAACGCCTGGTCGAGGCGGGGACCGTAGGCGATCCAGTCGAGCAGCCCGGTGACCACCACAAGCGGCAGGGTGGCCAGCAGCACGGCGCCCAGCACGGAGGTCAGCCACGGCCCGCGTACCGGGCTGCGCCAGGCCCGGTCGACCGCGTCGACGCCCGGTGGACGACTCCGGTCCAGGGCGCGCCAGAACCGGGCCGGCGCGGCGTACCCCGGTCCGCCCGGCGGCCCGACCTCGGCGGGCGTGGGGCCGTCGGGCGGCGGGACGTCGATGGGCACGGCACCTCCTCCGGCGGCGGGCCGACCGGTCGGGCGGCGCTTCCGGGATGGGACGCTAGACGCCATCGGCGGCCCGCGACGGCTTTTGCCGCATTACCGAAGCCTTACCGCCACCGTTCTTACGGACCGCTGACGTCCTGCGTGAAGCGGCCTCCGACCCGACCTGGGTGCCCTAGCGTGGGCCGGTATGCGGGTACTGGTCACCGGCGCGGCCGGCTTCATCGGATCGCAGATCGCCGACCTGCTGGCGGCCGAGGGCCACGAGCCGGTCTGCCTGGACGCCCTGCTGCCGCAGGCGCACGGCGGCACGCTGCCGGAGTGGTCCCGGCGGCACGACCCGGTGGTCGGGGACGTACGCGACGCCGCGCTGCTGGACCGGCTGCTGTCCGGCGTGGACGCGGTCTGCCACCAGGCGGCCATGGTCGGGCACGGACTCGACCCGTCCGACGCGCCCGACTACGCCGCGCACAACGACCTCGGCACCGCGGTGCTGCTGGCCGCCATGCACCGGGCCGGGGTACGCCGGCTGGTGCTCGCGAGTTCGATGGTGGTCTACGGCGAGGGCCGCTACACCTGCACCAGGCACGGCGTGGTCCGGCCCGCCCCGCGCCGCGCCGCCGACCTGACCGCCGGCCGGTACGACCCGACCTGCCCCGACTGCGGCGGCACGCTCGCCCCGGCGCTGGTGCCCGAGGACGCGCCGCTGGAGCCGCGCAGCACGTACGCGGCAAGCAAGCTCGCCCAGGAACACTACGCCGCGGCGTGGGCCCGGCAGACCGGCGGCGGGGTGTGGGCGATGCGTTACCACAACGTCTACGGCCCCCGGATGCCCCGCGACACCCCGTACGCCGGGGTGGCCTCGCTGTTCCGTTCCGCGCTTGCCGCCGGCCGGGCCCCGACGGTGCTTGAGGACGGCCGGCAGCGCCGGGACTTCGTGCACGTGACCGACGTGGCGCGGGCGAACCTGCTGGCGCTGACCGCGCCGCCGCCCGAGGGCCTGGTGCCGGTGAACGTCTGCTCCGGCGAACCGCATACCGTGGGCGACCTGGCGACGGCGCTGGCCCGGGCGATGGACGGCCCCGAACCGGAGATCGCCGGCGGCGCGCGGGCGGCCGACGTCCGGCACGTGGTGGCCGACCCCGCCCGCGCCCGGGAACTGCTCGGCTACACCGCCAGGGTCACCTTCACCGAGGGAGTAACCGCCTTCGCCACGGACCCTCTCCGCTCCCCCGCCACCCTCACCCCTGATCTGTGCGTGGGGGCTGTCAAGGGGTTCATCACGTTGGCGGCGACAAGCGAACGCCCTGCACCGCCACTTCATGGACGCCGGGCCGTGCCGACATGACGGCAGTAACCGGACGCGTGATCCGCCGCCGCCCATCCACCGCGCTGCTCCCACGCGACGGACAAACCCTCTCGCATACCCGGGTGCCGGAGAGCCCTCGGCAGAAAAGCGCCCTCCCACCGCCCCGTCACCCTCCAAGACGGTCACAGATCTTGGACTTGTGACACCTCCAATATCATCCCCAAACCGACATTTCATGGCACCACAAGTCCAAGATCGAAGAAACGACCCCACCCAACCCGCCCGCACATCAGACGACAGCGGGCGATCATGAGGTTGACGGCGATGTCGATCTCTCTGGGTGCCGTCAAGTTCATGATCATTCCACTTCCCGCTCCTCGCCCGCCTCCCGGAGGCCTCCTGGGGTTGATCAAGGAGTTTGCGCCGGAGTTGATCTCCGTGGGGAACGCGAACTCCTTGATCACCTGCCGACTCCTGCCCGGCCGGGCCGTGGGACGCAAGGTCTGGTCGTCGGCTGAAGCCGGCCGACCCAGCCGGCTCGGTCAGGGCCGAGGGACCAGGTCAGGAGACGGTCAGCAGCAGGTGGTTGACGAGCAGGGCGGTAAGCGCCTGGGCGGCGAGCCACCAGCGTCGGGCCGGCGGGGGCAGGTGCGCCGCGGCGACGAGCAACCAGACCACGAACGGCAGCCAGATCCGCTCCACCTCGGCCTTGCTCATCCCGGACACGTCGGCGGCGGCCACCACGAGCGCGGCGGCGGCCGGCAGCAGCACCGTCGGCCCGAGCCCGACGAATCGTCGAGCCCGGAGGACCCAGGCCGACCAGCCGACGGATGACGGCACGTCGCCCATGGAGCCCTGGAGGCGACCGACAGCCGGCGCCGCCTCCACAGCGCCCGGCCTCACCAGCCCGACGGCGGTATGCCCCGTCGCGGTAAGCCCGGCGGCTGTGTGCCCGACAGCTCCGGGCCCGACAGCTCCCGGCCCGACGACCCCGGGCCCGCCGGCTGTGGGCCAGATCGCTCGGGTGGCGACTGCGGTACGGCGCAGCGCCGGCCCGAGCACCGGCCCGGCGGAGAGCAGCAGCGCGGCCAGGTTCGCCCAGACCCAGTACGCGTACGGGCGGTCGGCCGCCCAGCCCTGGTAGTAGCGCTCGACGACCCGCTCGTACCCCTCCCACCAGCGGAAACCGCCGAGCACGAAGAGCGCCGTGACCGCCGCGACGCCGGCAACGGCGGCGACCAGGGCGGCACGGCGGCGGTCCGGCCGCAGCGCCAGCACGGTCGCCGCCAGCACGCCGACGAGCACGAACCCGTAGGACAGGTGCAGCGCGAAGCCGAGCAGCAGCCCGCCGGCGAGCGCGGCGAGCGGGCCGCGTACCGCCAGCAGGGCCAGGCCGGCGGCGACTACGCCGGTGAACACCGCGTCGGCGGAGGCGCCCAGCCACACCGCCCCGGGCAGCAGCACCAGGAACGGCAGCACCGCCCGGGCCGCGTCGGCGGCGCCCAGCGCACGCAGCGTGGCCGGCACGGTGACCGCGACTGTCGCCCCGACCAGTACGCAGCAGAGCCCGGCGGCGGCGCCACCGCCGAGCCCGACCCGGTCGAGCCATACGAAGACCAGCAGCGCGCCGGGCGGGTGCCCGGCGGTGTGGGTGGACCAGGAATCGGGCTGGAAGTCGAGGATCCGGTCGGTGAACCCGGCCAGCATCCGGGGAATGTCGGTCACCCCGGGCACCTCGTGCAGGTATTCCGCCTGCGGCGTCAACCGCCGGGCCAGCCCGACTGTCCACCCGTCCACCAGGGCCAACGCCAGCGTCCAGGCCACCGCCGCCAGCCAGCCGGCGGCCAGCAGCGGCCCCCACCGCGCGGTACGCGCCCACCGCAGCCCCGGCCCGAGCACGGTCAGCGCGACGAGCGCCGCGATCGGCGTACCCCAGCCGACGTGTGGCCGCCAGCTCGCGTACAGCGGCGCGGCGTCGGCGTGCAGGCCGACGCCGCGCCGGTTGAGCACCAGCCCGACCACGACGGCGGCGGCGAGCAGCGCCGCCTCGACGGCGACCGCGGCCAGGTCGCCCCGGTGTCCGGGGCCGGTGCGGTCCGGGGCGGGGGCGCGGCGCAGCGTGGGTGCGGATCTCATGACGACCGCACGGTACGGCCCGCCGGCGCCGGCCGGGACGGCAATCGCCGGCTCGTCACGAGATGGTAAGAAATGCCTGCTCGGTAAGGGTTCCGTAAGCACGATCGGGGCTCGGCCGGGCGACTGCCGGCCTAGCGTCGGCGGCATGCGGACACAGATCGACGTGGTGCTGCCGTGCCTGGACGAAGCCGCCGCCCTTCCCGGGGTGTTGACCGCGCTGCCGCCGGGCTACCGGGCGATCGTGGTGGACAACGGTTCCCGGGACGGCTCGCCCGAGGTGGCGGCCCGGCACGGCGCCCGGGTGGTACGTGAGCCCCGGCGCGGCTACGGCGCGGCCGTGCACACCGGGTTAACGCACGCCGAGACCGAGTTGGTCTGCGTGCTTGACGCGGACGGCTCATTCGACCCGGGTGAGCTGCCGGCGCTCGTCGCCCCGGTGGCCGCCGGCACGGCCGACCTGGCGGTGGGCCGCCGCCGGCCGGTGTCCACCGGGGCCTGGCCGTGGCATGCGCGGGCCGGCACCGCGCTTGTCGCCGCGCTGCTGCGGCAACGCGGGGTGCCACTGCGCGACCTCAGCCCGATCCGGGTCGCCCGGCGCGAGGCGCTGCTGGGGCTCGGGGTCACCGACCGGGCGTTCGGCTATCCCCTGGAGCTGATGATCCGGGCCGCGGCGGCCGGCTGGCGGATCCACGAGCGGGACGTACGGTACGCCCCGCGCGCCGCCGGCACGAAGTCCAAGGTGTCCGGCTCGGTACGCGGCACGGTGCGGGCCACCCGCGACTTCCTCGCGGTGCTGCGCAGTGTGGACGGCCCCCGGTGACCGTGCTGCTGGTGGTGGCGAAGGCCCCGGTGCCGGGCGCGGTGAAGACCCGGCTCTGCCCGCCGGCCACCCCGGCGCAGGCGGCCCGGGTCGCCGCCGCCGCGTTGCGCGACACGGTGGACGCGGTGGCCGCGGTTGCCGCCACCGAGGGTGTGGCGCCGGTGCTGGCGCTTGCCGGGCGCTTCGCCGACGGCGAGAACGGCGCCGGCCTGGCCGCCGCCGTCACGGGCTGGCCGGTGCTGGCGCAGCGGGGCGAGGGCCTGGCCGACCGGCTGGCGTACGCGCACGCCGACGTCGCCGACGCGTACCCGGGGCGGCCGGTGGTGCAGATCGGCATGGACACGCCGCAGGTGACGCCGGCACGGCTCGCTGACGCCGTACACCGGTTGTCCGAGCCCGGCGTGGACGCGGTGCTCGGCCCGGCCGCGGACGGTGGTTGGTGGGGCCTGGGCCTGCGCGACCCGCGGCGGGCGGCGGCGCTGCGCGCCGTGCCGATGTCCACCGCCGAAACCTGCCGGCTCACCTACGCGGCGCTTGCCGGCGACGGCCTGCGGGTCGACGCTCTCCCCACGCTGCGCGACGTGGACGACTGGGCCGACGCGCTGGCGGTGGCCCGGTCCACGCGCGGCAGCCGGTTCGCCCGCGCGGTGGCCGCGGTGCGGCCGACGGTGCTGGCCGGCGGTGCCCGGTGAGCGCTAGGAGTGAGCCGGGGTTGCGAGCCCCGCAGTCGCGAACGAAGACCGACCCCGCGAGCGCGAGGAGCGAGCCGGGGTTGCGAGCCCCGCAGTCGCGAACGGACACCAGCCCCGCGAGCGCGAGGAGTGAGCCGGGGTTGCGAGCCGTGGACGGGTTCGGTGGCGCGTTGCGGCGGCGAGTCGGCGTCCACTGGCTGGTGCATGCCGACGGGGTCCGCCGGCGGCTGCCGGTGGAGCGGTGGCACGGGCCGGCGGAGGCGGCGACCGTCGCGGTGGTGGCCCGCTGCCACGGTCCGACGCTGGACCTGGGTTGTGGGCCGGGCCGGGTCGCGGCGGCGTTGACCCGGGCCGGCGTCACCACCGTCGGGGTGGACGTCTGCGCGCGGGCGGTGGCGTTGACCCGGGCTCGGGGCGCGGTCGCGGTGCGGGCCGACCTGTTCGGGCCGCTGCCCGCGGAGGGCCGGTGGCGGCACGTGGTGCTGTTGGACGGCAACATCGGCATCGGCGGCGACCCGGCCCGGCTGCTGCGCCGGTGCCGGGACCTGCTGCGCCCGGACGGCGCGGTGCTTGTGGAGCTGGACCCGCCCGGCAGCGGCGCCTGGCAGGGCGAGGCGCACGTGGTATCCGGCCGGCGGCGGGGGCCCAGCTTCGGCTGGGCGCGGCTGGACACCCGGGCGGTGCACGGGCCGGCCACGGCGGCCGGGCTGACCGTACGGGACCTGCACAAGGCGGGCGCCCGCTGGTTCGCCGAGCTGTCCACCTCCTGACGTCCAGACCCCCCACCCGAGCCTGGCAGATTCCCGGAAAGCGTGGCTATTCGGGGCGGAATGGCCACGCTTTCCGGGAATCTGCGCGCACTCGTCGGGGTGGCGGACGGCTTAGTCGGTGAGGCCGAGGGCGGCCAGGCGATGCGGGTCGGCGATCACGTCCACGGCGGCGATCCGCCCGGCGGTGACCGTGAACGCCATCACCGACAGCGGCCGGCCACCGGCGCTGACAAGCACCCCGGCGGCGCCGTTGACGAGCACCGGCCGGGCGAACGGGAAGAGCCGGCCGAACGTGGCGGCCTGCGCGGCCACCTCCCGCGCGCCGGTGATGACCGTGGTGTGCCGGGCGCGGGCGGTCCCGCCGTCGGAGCGCAGCACCACGTCCGGGTGCAGCACCTCGATCAGCGCGTCGAAGTCGCCCTCGCGGGCGGCGGTCAGGAACGCGTCCACCACCGCCCGCTGGCGTGCCAGGTCCGGGTCCGGCGCGGGCGCCTGCCCGCGTACCCGGCGGCGGGCCCGGCTGGCGAGCTGCCGGGCCGCCGCCGGCGAGCGGTCGACGAGCGGGCCGATCTCGTCGAACGGCACCCCGAACATGTCGTGCAGCACGAACGCGAGCCGCTCGGTGGGGTTGAGCGTGTCCAGCACCACAAGCAGTGCGAGGCCCACCGAGTCGGCGAGGACCGCGGCGTGCGCGGGGTCCGCGTCCGGCTGCGGCGTCTCGATCACCGGGTCGGGCAGGCGTACGTCGAGGGGATCCTCCCGGCGGGCGGCGCGGGAGCGCAGCGTGTTCAGGCTGACCCGGGCCACCACCGTGGTCAGCCAGGCGTCCAGGTTGTCGACCGCGTCGGCGTCGGTGCGGGCGAGCCGCAGCCACGTCTCCTGCACGGCGTCCTCGGCCTCGGTCAGTGAGCCGAGCAGCCGGTAGGCCACCGCGCGCAGGCGCGGGCGCTCCCGCTCGAACCGTTCCGCCAGCCAGGTGTCGCCGTCCATCGCAGCCTCCTCGTGCTCACCGTTCCCGACCCGCGGCGTCCAAGCCGTGTGACGACGGGTGACCCGGATCACATCGGTCACACGGGCGGGGCGCCGCGGGTCGACCGGGTACGGCAACCGATCCCGGAGGACGACATGAACGCACCCATCCTGGTCACCGGCGGCACCGGCACGCTCGGCCGGCACGTCGTACCGCTGCTGCGCGCGGCCGGCCGCCCGGTCCGCGTGCTCAGCCGACGCGGCGGCACCCCCGGCGACGGCGTCACCCACGTCACCGGCGACCTGCTCACCGACACCGGCCTCGAACCGGCGCTGCGCGGCGTGACCACCGTGCTGCACCTGGCCGGCGCCGCGAAGGGCGACGACCGGGTCGCCGCCAACCTGGTCCGTGCCGCGCGGCGGGCCGGGGTGACGCACCTGGTGCACATCTCGGTGACCGGCGTCGACCGGGTGCCGCTGGCCTGGCTGCGCGCCAAGCTCGACGCCGAGCGGGCGGTCGTCGACTCGGGCCTGCCGTGGACGGTGCTGCGGGCCGCGCAGGTCCACGACCTGGTGCTTACCATGCTGACGGCGATGGCGAAGCTGCCTGTGGTGCCGGTCCCCGGCGGCCTGCGGCTGCAACCGGTAGATGCCGCCGAGGTGGCGGCGCGGCTGGCGGAGCTGACGCTCGGCGCGCCGGCCGGGCTGGTGCCCGACGTGGCCGGGCCGGGAACGCACGGCCTCGGTGAGCTGCTCACCGGCTATCTGGCGGCCACCGGGCGGCACCGGCTGCGGCTGCCGGTGCGCCTGCCCGGCAAGGCCGGACGGGCCTACCGCGAGGGCGCGAACCTGGCCCGACCGGGCGCGACCCGGGGCGCACGGACCTGGGACGACTTCCTGGCCGAGCGGCTCGGGCACGGCGTCGGTCAGCGCTGACCGGCCGGCGGGGGCCACGCTCGCGGTCAGCTCACCAGCCGACCGAGCCGAGACTGACCGGGGTGAGGCGGCGCACCTGCGGCTCGATCCACTGCGCCGCGGTGACCAGCTTGACCAGCCGGTCGATCGTCTCCGGCGGCCCGGCCACGAAGCTGCGCCGGTCCGCCGGGCTGCCGTACCTGTCGTCGAACGTGCCGCCGTCCAACGCGCGCACGGCCATGCCGGCCTCGGCGGCCAGCAGCATCCCGGCCGGCAGGTCGACCGCCTCGGGGCGGTAGCCGACGATGCCGTCGATGTCGCCCCGGGCCAGCATCACCCAGGACAGCAGCGGCGCCCACAGTTGCAGCACCCGGCGGGCGGTGGTGTCGAGGACGACCTTCAACGCCCGGGCGGTGCTGTCGTCCCGGCGTACCCCGTGCCCCTGGGTCCAGGCGAGCACCGGCGCGGCCGGCACCTCCCGGCGCGGGGCGCGCAGCGGTCGGCCCACCGCGTCGGAGTCGTGCACGAACGCGCCCCGGCCACGGACCGCGGACCAGGTCCGGCCGGTGACCGGGTCGTGCACCACGCCGAGCACCGGTGAGCCGTGCTGGCACAGGGCGATGCCCACCACGTACGCCGGAAGCCCGATCGCCACGTTGTTGGTGCCGTCGAGCGGATCCACGAGCCACGCCCAGGCGGTGTCCGGGGCGTACTCGCCGCCCTCCTCGGCGATCACCCCGTGTTCCGGCCAGCGGGCGCGGATCCGGTCGACGATCAGCCGCTCGGCGGCCAGGTCGAGGTCGGTGACCAGGTCACCGGAGTCGTCCTTGGCCCGGGCGTGCACCTCCCCGCGCAGGCCCCCGCGCAGTAACCGGCCGGCCGCCCGGGCCGCCCGCACCGCGAACCGGTGCGCGTCGCGCAGGTCGGGTCCGCCTCTGTTCGGCTCCACGTCCATGGCTCCTCCAGCCAGTCAGCCCCGTGCCACAAGTCGCGCGATCTGCCGCGCCATCCGCGCGGTCTCCGCCGCGTCGCAGCGGTCCCGGTGTACGCGGTGGCTGCGCCCGTCCACCGCGCCGAGGCTCAGGTCGCACGCGCCGGGAGTGGTCCGGCCGAGCGCCACGGTCACCGCCGGCACGCCGGGGGTGACCTCCGAGGTGTGGAAACCGCCGGCGCGCAGCGCGTACGAGTCGCCGGCCGAGTGTGTCTCCACGGTCGCGGTCAGGGCGGTGACCAGCCGGTCGGTGGCCGCCACCTCGTCCACCTCGCCGAGGCTGTGCACCTCGTAGACCCGCCAGGACGGGTCGGCGGGCGCGTCGGTGACGTCGATCAGCTCGTTGCGGACCGAGCCGTGCAGCACGTGGCTGAGCAGGTCCCAGCTGTGCGAGTGCATGGCCGAGGTGGTGGGGCGCACCGGCGGCGGGTCGGCCGGCCAGGCGTGCACGCAGATCCCGTCCGGGCCGTCGCGCTCCACCGGCAGGCAGGTGAAGCCGAGCGGGTGCCGGACCGCGCGCAACGGCCGCCGCCCGTCGGCGACGTCGCCGAGCACCTCCAGCACCCAGCCGCGCAGCAGCTCCGGCCGGGTGCCCCGGTCGATCTCCCGTTCCAGTTCGGCGTAGCTGGTCATGCGTACGGGTTCCTCGCCTGGAGGGCCTTGCGCACGATGTCGGCCACCTCCCGGTCGCCGAAGGACCGGGGCAGCGTCAGCCCGAGCGCGGTGAACAGCCGGCGGACCTGCTCGACCGACGGCTCGTCGTCGAGCCTGACCTGGCCGGCCGACTCGACCGGCACCCGCCGGCTCTGCCGGCGGCTGTAGTCAAGCTCGATGTTGAACCGGTTGTAGTAGACCTCGCCGCGGTCGATGCGCAGCGCCGGCGTCTGCGGGTTCTCCTGAGTGATGACCACGCAGGAGGAGGAGAGGTCGTAGCGGAACGTGGTCATCTGCGCGGAGAGCCGGATGTCGACCGTGAGCAGGCCGGACCGTTGCAGGTGCCAGCAGGCGGCGAGCACCGTCGCGTACGACTCCTTGCGGGTGCGGTCGACAGTCCACGGCTCGGCCGGTTTCGTCGACTCGTCCGACTCCAGGCTGCGCCGGAACCGCGCGTACCGCTCGCAGACCTCCTCGTCGGTCGGGTCGATGATCTCGACGGCGAGGGTGAGGGTGGCGTTGCGGCGGCGGGCGTGTTTCAGGCACTCCGGCAGCGTGACCGCGCGGAGGTAGGTGCCGGTGCCGCCCTTGAAGTCCCACCTGTCGGTGTGCTGCCGGGCCTCGTCGAGCGCCTGGCCGACCTCGCTGCCGTGCAGCACCCGCACCATCGAGGAACTGTGGATCGCCTCCCGGGCCCGGCTGAGGGTGCCCTCCGGACCGGTCAGCTCCCGCATCGGCGGCGCCAGGGCGGTGAGCCGCTCCCGGGTGTCCACGATGACCTGACGGACCTCCTGCTCGGCGGTCCGGCGGCGCAGCCGGTCACGCAGCACCGCCTGCGCGAGCAGGGCGAGGACCAGCAGGATGGCGCTGTTGACCACGTCCTGGCCGACCGTGTTGGTCAGGCCGAGGACGGCCACCGTGACCGCCAGCACCAGACCGATGAACGCGTCGAGACTGCTGACGACCCAACCGAGCAGGCGCGCCATGACATCCCCCGGTCGACGACAGAGCCTCCATGATAGCCCTTTGTCAATGTCGCAATCACGCGCTGTTTCCGGGCGGTGGCGGGGCGGCACGCCGCCGGGCCGCGCAGATGAGCGATCCGCCGAGCCCCGGGGCCGCCCGGGCCAGCCACCGCGAGGAGACCCACCGTCCACCCGGCAGCCGCCAGCCGACCTCGTTGGAGCGCAACGCCAGCGGGGTGAACCCGGCCCGGCGCAACGCCCGCCGCAGCAGCGACGCGGTGAACGGACGGATGTGCAGCCACAGGTAGGGGTGCAGCGGGTCGACCTGGCGCGGCGCCCGCCCGGCGAGGAACGCCAGCCGGTCCTGCGCCGGGGCCAGGTTCGGCGTGGTGAGCACCAGCAGGCCGTCCGGGGCCAGCACGCGGTGGCACTCCCGCAGCAGCGCCAGCGGGTCGTAGACGTGCTCGATCAGCTCACCGGCGAGCAACCCGGCGAAGCTGCCCGCCCGGAACGGCAGCCCGCGGGTGGCGTCCAGACAGACCGGCACCGCCCGGCCGCCGGCCGCCCGCCGGGCCGTGCCCAGCGCCGTCTCGGCCATGTCGGCGAGCACGAGCGGGCCGGGCAGCGCGGCCGGGTCGAGCATGCCGCGCGGCCCGCAGCCCAGTTCCAGCACCGGCCCGCCGCCGGTCACCCCGTCGGCCACCAGCCGGGCCGCGACGGCCCGGCGCACCCGGTGGTACGGGTCGTCGACGTACCCGTCGACCCGCGCGCCGTCGTGGTAGCTGCGGTGGTTGGCGTGCCGCCCGTGCGCCTGCGCGCGGTGCGCGGACGCCCCGGTCGGCGGCTCGGCCATCGCACCTCCCACGGCGGTCGCCGGCCCCGTCGGCGGCGTCCGCCCAAGCCTCGCACCACCGCCGCCGATGGCGTGCGCACCACCCCGGGTGCACGCCGACGCGGCGGCCGGTCGTCCGGCCGCCGCGTCGATGGGGTACGTCAGATCGCCCGCGCCCAGTCCAGCCGGCTGCTGTCGTCGTACTCGTCGCCGGGCACCCACCACGGCGTGCCGAAGCCGCTGGTGAAGACGATGATGTTGCCGCCGTCCGGCGCGTCGTTGCTGTCCGGGATAGACAATGCCGCGCAGTAGCGCCCGTCCGGGGAGAACACCGGCGACAGGTAGAACCGCGGTTCGTCGGTGAGTTTCTTCAGCCCGGTGCCGCCGATCCGCACCGACGCCAGCGACTGGTTCAGCGTGGTCAGCTCCGGATACCAGCGGGTGGTGCAGAACACCACGCGCTGGGAGTCGGGGGTGAACACCGGGCTGTTGATCCGCTCCCCCGCCTGCGGCGCGTAGAGCCGCCGCACGGTGCCGGTCGCCACCTCCAGCACGCGCAGCTGCAGGCCCTCGGACCGGCTGTGCCACTGCATGACGATCATCGAGCCGTCGCGGGACCAGTCCGGATCCCGCATGGCGTGCCCCTGGGCCAGCACCCGGGTGGCGCCGGTGGCCACGTCGACGGCGATCAGCGTGTCCTCCTGCGCCCCGGTGACCAGGGCGATCTCCCGACCGTCAGGCGACCACGTCGGGGCGCCGTAGAGGACGCCGGGCGGGTCGGCGAGCAGCGTACGCCGCTGGCCGGTGACCCGGTCGTACACCGCCACGTAGGGCAGCAGCGTGCCGTCGCCCGACCAGGCCGTGTTCACCCAGGCCACGTACCGGCCGTCCGGTGACGTCTTGGCATGGTTGCCGTCGTCGAGCAACCCACGTGGGGTGGTGCGGCCCGGGTCGATCTGGAGCACGCCCCAGCCGACGCTCACCAGCCACGGCCCGTTGACGCCCTCGGCGGCGGCGGCGGACGTGGCGGCGACGAGCCCGCCGGCCAGCCCGGTCGCGGCGGCGGCGCCGGTGAGCGTGGCGGCGCGCAGCAGCGTACGACGATTCATTGCGGTCATCCGGTCTCCCCGTGGTAGGCGTCGCTTCACCCTCCTGACCGGACGATCGCGGCGGAATCGGATGAGTGGACCATTCACCGTCGGCCACTCGGTCACCACAGGTGGTGGGCCGCGCGCCGCCGGGTACCCTCGCCCCGGTGACCTCCGACGCGCTGCATCGGGCCCTGACCGAGCCGGGTGACCCGCCGCTGCTGCCGCTGCCCGGCGTGGCGGTCGAGCTGCTGGCCGCCCTGGACGCGCCACCCCGGCTCGGCGCGCACCTGCGGCTGGTGCACGACGTCGCCTGGCACCTCACCGCCGCGTTCGCCGACCGCTTCGGCGCGGTGCCGTTCGACAGGCAGGCGGTGCTGTTCGGCGCCGCCGTGCACGACCTCGGCAAGGTCGAGCACCCGGCCGAGCTGACCGGCCCCGGTTCCGCGCACGAGGAGGCCGGCTACCAACTGCTGCTGCGCTTCGGCGTGCCCGAGGAGCGGGCCCGCTTCGCCGCCACCCACGCCGCCTGGCACTCCCCCGGCGTGCAGTTGGAGGACCTCCTGGTCAGCCTCGCCGACAAGGTGTGGAAGGGGCGGCGGGTCACCGACCTGGAGCAGCTCGTGGTGGACCGGCTCGCCGGCATCACCGGGCAGGAGCCGTGGCAGACCTTCCTGGACCTCGACGACGTGCTCGCCGACCTGGCCGCCGGCGCGGACCGCCGACTGGCCTTCCAGGCCGAGCATCCGGTGTACGGCTGAGCCGGGTCACCGCGCCCCGGCGCCCTCGACGAGCGCCTCGCCCGAACCGGTCCGGGCGTACAGCAGGAACCGTCCCGCGCGGTGGGCGCCGACAAGTCCGGCGTCGCGCAGCGCGGTGAGGTGGTGGGAGACCGTGCCCGGCGTCAACCCGCACCGCCGGGCCAGCTCGGTGGTGGACGCCGGCACCGCCAGCTCGTGCAGCAGGGTGGCGCGGGTGCGGCCCAGCACGCCGGCGAGCGCGGGGGCGGCCGGGGCGGCGCTGCGCTCCCAGAGCGTGCCGACGGCGCCGGCCGGGTAGCGCAGCAGCGGCTGGGCCGACCGCTCGGTCAGGTTGGACCAGACCCGGGCGCCGGCGAAGACGGACGGGACCAGCACCAGGCCGCGACCACCGAGGTCGACCGTGCCGGCGCGGGTCAGGTGGTCGACGTGCAGCGTGCCGTCGTCCCAGGACACGTGGGGGTCGATCCGGTCGAGCAGGCCGCGCAACCCGTCGGCGGCCATCCGCCGGGCGGCGACCAGGATCTCCCGCTCCAGCAACGTCCGCATCCGGGGCCAGTACGGCGCGACCGCCACCGCGGCGTACCCGTCGATCACCGACGCGAGGCGGGCCAAGCCGGCCGGCGGGTCGGCATAGAGGGCGGCCAGCCGGGGCGACCGAGTGCCCGGCAGCTCGTCCAGCCCGGCCCGGACCACGTCCGGCGGGGTGACCACAAGCGCGGCCAGCTCCGCCGCCAGGGTCGGCAGCCCGGCCGGCGGCGCAGGACAGACGAAGCCGGGGATCACCACCGTGGGCACCGGCACCAGGTCCGCGACCAGCCGCCAGTCCACTCCGGTCAGACGAGGCGTGACCTGGCTACGCCAGAGCTGGTGGGCGGGGAAGTGTTCGGGCAGGCGCAGCGCCCGGACGCTCGCGATCACCTCCCACAGCGGCGAGATCGCGAAACGCACACCGGCGAGGTCCCGCACCCCCAGCGCGACGCTCAGCATCGGCACCCCCCGGATTCGACCTGGCTCAAACTTATCGACCGCCACCGGCCGTACGGAACAGGGTGCTCCCATGACCGCCACCACCACCGCCGTCCCGCCCGCCCGCTGGCCCCGCGCGTTCCGCTACGTCTACGCCGCCAGCCTCACCGAGAGCCTGGGCTTCCAGGTGGGTTATCTGGCCGTACCGGTGCTGGCCGTGTCGGTGCTGGCCGCGACGCCCGGCCAGGTCGGCCTGCTGTCGGTGCTCGGCACCGCCGCCTTCCTGCTGATCGGGCTGCCCGCCGGGGTGTGGGTCGACCGGACGCCCCGACGGACCGTGCTGGTGGCCGCCGGCCTGACCCGGGCGGCGCTCTACGCCTCGGTGCCGCTCGCCTGGTGGGCGGGCGCGTTGACGCTCGGCCAGCTCTACGCGGTGGTGCTGCTCGTCGGCGTCGCCACCGTCCTCGGTGACGTGGCGGCGCAGAGCGTCCTGCCGGAGGTGATCGGCCGGGAGCGCCTGGTCGCGGCGAACTCGCTGCTGATGACCACGAACGCCACCGTCCAGATCGGCGGTCGGGGGCTCGGCGGCCTGCTCGTGCAGGCGATCGGCGCGCCCGTCGCGTTGACCCTGAACGCGGTCACCCACCTGCTCGCCGCGCTGGTGCTGACCCGGATCCGTCCCGTGGTGGCCGCCGGCCGGACGCGGTCGGCCGGTGGCTTCGGCCGGGAGCTGGGCGAGGGGGTGCGGCACGTGCTCGGCGGGGGCGTGTTGCGTCCGCTCGCGGTCTCCCTGGCCGGCGTCAACCTCACGGTGAACCTGATGACCACCATGCTGCCGCTCGTCTTCCTGCGTGAGCTGCGGCTGGGCGCCGGCGCGCTCGGCCTCTTCCTCGGCGTCGGCGGGGTCGGGGCGCTGCTGGGCGCGGTGACCGCCCGCCCGCTGGCGGCCCGGATCGGCACCGGACGCGCGCTGTGGCTGCCCGGGCTGCTTGTCGCGCCGGCTGGCGCGCTTGTGGCGCTGATCGACCGCGGGCCCTGGCTGTGGTTGGCCGGTCTGGGCTGGCTGGCCCTGGCGTGGCGGACCGGCATCGGCAACGTGATCGGGGTGAGCCTGCGGCAGCGGGTGACTCCGGACCGGCTGCTCGGTCGGATGAACGCCACCTTCCGGTTCCTGCTGACCGGCGCGATCGCGGTCGGCGCGGGGCTCGCCGGCCTGCTGGGGCAGTATGCCGGGCCACGCGCCTCGCTCTGGGCCGGCGCGATCGGCGTCGCGCTGACCTGGCTGCCGCTCTACCGCTCCCGCGCGTGGCTCTCCGACGAGGACGAACGATGAAACCGTCCCGGCTGTTACCCGACGGTTACGCCATGGCGAAGGTGCTGTTGCCGGGCCGGCCGACCGTCGGGGCAGGGACACCGCAGGGGGGTCCCGGCACACGGGAGGTCACCATGAGACTGAGGAGAACACTGCTGGCGCTCGTGGTCGTGCTCGGCGGCCTGGTCGTCGGCGTCAGCGGCGCCACCGCCGCGGCGCCGTACTGCGGGATCACCTGGGGAAGCACGGCCAAGACGGGCGGCGCCCTGAGCACGTCCCCGTTGATCGGCGTCGGAACCGAGACGCAGGACTGCTGGGACCGGGTCGTCTTCGAGTTCGCCGGGCCGGTGAACGGCTACTCCGTCGCCTACGGCGAGACGTACACGGAGGGGCAGGGGCTCGCCCTGAGCCCGTACACCGCCGGTGGGGCGCTGCTGTCGGTGTCGCTGCGGGCCCCGGCGTACGACAGCGCGCACGTCGCCACCGTGCCCTACCGCGTCGGTGAGCACGCCGCGACCGTGCTGGGCCGCCGGACGCTGCGCGACGTCGTCTTCGGCGGCAGCTTCGAGGGCTACACCACGTTCGCGGTGGGAGTCCGCGCCCAACTGCCGTTCCGCGTCCTCGTGCTCAGCGGTCCCGGCACGCACAGCCGGATCGTGCTCGACGTCGCCCACCAGTGGCAGGCATGACCCGGTTCCCGAGGTGACGAGGGGCCGGTCGGCCCCTCGTCACCGCCCGATCCGCCCACGCGATCAGGTGTTACACCGGACTACCCTCGGTGACCGTGGAGGGCCGTGTGCTTGTCGTCGAGGACGACGCCTCCATCCGGGAGGTGGCGGCTCTCGGCCTGCGCCGGGCCGGGTTCCGGGTGATCACCGCCGCCGACGGGCCGGCCGCCCTCGCCGCGTGGCGGGCCGGGACGGTCGACCTCATCGTGCTCGACGTGATGCTCCCCCGGCTGGACGGGTTCGAGGTGTGCCGGGAGATCAGGCGCACCAGCCAGGTGCCGATCCTCATGCTCACCGCCCGCACCGCCACCATCGACGTGGTGGTCGGTCTGGAGTGCGGCGCCGACGACTACCTCCGCAAGCCGTTCGACCTGCCGGAGCTGGTCGCCCGGGTCCGCGCCGTGCTCCGCCGCGCCGCCGCCCCGGCGCCCGGGGCCACCGTGGCGGCCGGGCCGCTGGAGATCGACCCGGCCCGCTTCGAGGCCCGCGTACGGGGACGCGAACTCACCCTCACCGCCACCGAGTTCCGGCTGCTGCTGGAGCTGGCCCGGCGTCCCGGCCAGGTGTTCACCCGCGAACTGCTGCTGCACCGGGTCTGGGGGTACGACCACCTCGGCGACTCCCGGTTGGTCGACGTGGCGGTGCAGCGCCTGCGCGCCAAGGTGGAGGACGACCCGCACGCGCCGGCCCTGATCCGGACCGTTCGCGGCGCCGGCTACAAACTGTCGACGGGATGACGCGCGGTGGCGGCCGGCAGGGTCGCGCCCGGGCGGCTGCGGCGCCGGCTGGTCGTCGCGTTCGTGCTCGTGGCCGGCCTGTCCGCCGGGACGCTCGCCGTCGCCTCCGCCCTGATGCTGGGTCAGGCCCGGTTCGACGGTTCGCTGCAACGCGCCGCCGCCGACGCCCGCTACCACCTGGTGGTAGCCGCCCAGTTCCTGCCGCTCACCGAGGCCCGCCGCGCCGACCTGCTGGCAAGCTTCGAGGCATCCGGCCGGCACGTGCTGCTCGTCGACGGCGAGACCCGGGCGTCGAACCCCCGGTACGCGCCCACCCCCGGCAGGGACCTGCGGGCCACCGTCGCCGCCGGGCAGCTCGGCTTTCAGCGCACCCCCGGCCGGCCCCACCTGCTCGTCGTCGGGGGCCGGATCCCCGGCTCCAGCGCCGAGCTGTACGTGGTGACCGTCGAGGACGACATCGTCGACGCCCTCGACCAGCTCCGTACCGCCTCGGTGCTGGGTTGGGCGACGGTGGTGCTTGTCGCCGCCGGCGTGGGCGACGCCGTCGCGCGCCGCACCCTGGAACCCGTCGGCCGGGCCAGCCGGGCCGCCCGGGCCGTGGCCGAGGGGCTGCTGCGCACCCGACTGCCGGTGCACGGGCACGACGAGTTCGACGACTGGGCCGTCTCGTTCAACGAGATGGCCGAGGCGCTGGAGGCCAAGATCGAGGCGCTGTCCCAGGCCCAGGCCCGGGAGCGGCGGTTCACCGCCGACGTGGCGCACGAGCTGCGTACCCCGGTCACCGCCCTGGTGGCGGCGGCCTCGCTGCTCGCCGACGACATCGAGACCCTCCCCGCCGGCACGCGGCGTGCCGCCGAACTGCTGGTGGCCGACGTGGTCCGGCTGCGCCGGCTGGTCGAGGACCTGCTGGAGATCTCTCGCCTGGACGCCGGGCGGGAGGCGCTCGCCGTCCGTCAGGTGGACGTGGTGGCGCTGCTGCGGCACATCGCCGCCGGCGCCCCGGGCGCCCGGGTCCGGGTGGTCGGCGAGGTGCCGCAGGTGGTGACCGATCCGCGCCGGCTGGAACGGATCCTGGCGAACCTGGTGACGAACGGCGTCGAACACGGCGGGGGCCGCCTGCGCGCCGAGATCCGGCGCACCGGCGCCGAACTGGTGGTCGAGGTCGCCGACCACGGGCCGGGCATCCCCGCCGCGCACCTTCCCCACATCTTCGACCGGTTCCACAAGGTCGACCCGGCCCGCACCGGACCGGGCAGCGGGCTCGGGCTGGCCATCGCCCGGGAGAACGCCCGGCTGCTCGGCGGCCGGCTCGACGTGCGCAGCGAGGTGGGCCGGGGCAGCCGCTTCCGCCTCACCCTCCCCCTCGGGGACGGGGACGGCCCATGCAACGCCTGAGCCCGCCGCTCGCCGCGCTGCTGCCGCTCGCCGCGCTGCTGCTCGCCGCCGGTTGCGCCCCGCCGCGTACCGGCGCTCTCGGGCCGGCGCCGGTCGCCCCGCCGACCACCGCCGCCGCGCCGACCACCGCCGCCGCGCCGATCGGCACGCCCGCGACCCGCGCCCGCACCGCCGGTCCGCCGGCCGGTTCGGGTACGCCCACCGTCCGCGCGTCGGGCGGCGGACCGGACGGGACGCTCGGCGTCCAGCTCTGGTTCGTCCGGGCCGGGAAACTCGCGCCCACCCGGCGTACGGTTCCCGCCACCGTGGCCACGTCCCGCCTGGCGCTCGCCGAACTGGCCGCCGGCCCGTCCCCGGCGGAGCGCGTCGCCGGCCTGACCACACTGGTGCCGGCCGGCACGGAGGTGACACGCATCGCCGGCGGGGTCGCGACCCTGCTGCCACCGGCCGGGTTCGACGCCGGCGGGGCGACCGCCGTCCGGACCCGCCGCGCCCAGGTGGTCTGGACGCTCACCCAGTTCCCCACCGTCCGGCGGGTCGCCTTCGCCGACGGCGGCGCGGCGACCGGGCGGGACGAGTACGCCGACCTGCTACCACCGATCGTGGTGACCGCCCCGGTGACCGGCGAGCGCGTCGCCAGTCCGGTCACCGTGACCGGGACCGCCGACGTCTTCGAGGCCACGGTGAGCGTGCGGGTGCTGGACGCGGCGGGCCGGGAGATCGGTACCGCCTTCACCACGGCTTCCTGCGGCTCCGGCTGCCGGGGCGCCTACCGGCTGACGGTCCGCTACCGGCGGGCGCAGGCGGGAGCCGGCGTCGTCGAGGTGTTCCAGGTGTCCGCGCGCGACGGCTCCCGGGTCGACGTGGTGCGCGTCCCGGTCGAACTGGTCCCGTCCGGGTGACAGCGAATCGATTGACTTTCGATAGCTTACGAGCGATAGTCGATGCATGGTGACTACCGAGCGCGCGGTGACGGCACTCCGCGCCTTCCTCGTCCTGCTGTTCGGCATCCTGCTGCTGTTCCAGACCATGTCGCTGCCCGGCCAGTTCGCGCACATGGCCCGGGAGAACCCGGACGACGCGTACCTGCGCTGGCCGGCCACCGCGGTCACGGTGTTCTGGGTGCTCTGCGTCCAGGTGGTGATCGTGTGCACCTGGCAACTGCTCACCCTGGTCCGCACCGACCGCATCTTCACCGAGGCGTCCCTGGCCTGGGTCGACGGCATCGTCTGGGCCGTCGCCGCCGCCTGGGTGACGCTCGTCGGCGTCTTCCTCTGGGTCGGCTTCAACGCGAACGACCCCGGCCTGCCGCTGCTGCTGTTCCTGCTCACCACCGGGGTCAGCGTGCTCGGCCTGCTGATGGTCGTGATGCGCGCCCTGCTGCGGCAGGCCACCACGCTGCGCACCGACATGGAAGCGGTGATCTGATGCCCATCGTCGTGCGCATCGACGTCGAGCTGGCCAGGCGCAAGATGAGCGTCGGTGAGTTCGCCGAGCGCGTCGGGCTCACCCCGGCCAACGTCGCCGTGCTGAAGAACGGCCGCGCCAAGGCCGTCCGCTTCAGCACCCTGGAGGCGATGTGCCGGGTCCTCGACTGCCAACCCGGCGACCTGCTCGAATGGGTCGACGACGAGGCGGCGGACAGGTGAGACCGCACGGTGGGGCCGGCGCCCCCTCGACGCCGGCCCCGCCTCAGCCCTTCACGCAGACCACCTGCTTGAGGTGGGCGACCACCTCGACCAGGTCCTCCTGCCGGGCCATCACCTCGGTGATGTCCTTGTAGGCGCCGGGGATCTCGTCGACCACCCCGGCGTCCTTGCGGCACTCCACGCCGGCCGTCTGCGCGGCCAGATCGGCCGTGCTGAACGTCCGCTTCGCCTGCCCCCGCGACATCCGCCGCCCCGCGCCGTGCGACGCCGAGCAGTACGCGTCGACGTTTCCCCGGCCCCGCACGATGTACGAGCCGGTGCCCATCGAGCCGGGGATGATGCCCAGGTCGCCCGCGCCGGCCCGGATCGCGCCCTTCCGGGTCACCAGCACGTCCACGCCGTCGTAGCGCTCCTCGGCCACGTAGTTGTGGTGGCAGGAGATCGGCTCGTCGTAGCCGACCTGCGGGAACGCGTCCCGGACCACCTGGCCGAGCAGGGCCAGCATGACCGCCCGGTTGCGCCGCGCGTACTCCTGCGCCCACCACAGGTCCCGCCGGTAGGCGTCCATCTCCGGCGTGCCGGCGAGGAACACCGCGAGATCACGGTCGGGCAGGTCGGTGTTGTGCGGCAGCCCACGGGCCACCGCCATGTGCCGCTCAGCCAGCTCCTTGCCGATGTTGCGGGAGCCGGAGTGCAGCATCAACCAGACCCGACCGTCGTCCGGGCCACCCTGTTCGAGGCAGACCTCGATGAAGTGGTTGCCGCCGCCGAGCGTGCCGAGCTGCCGCTGCGCCCGCGTCTGGAGCTGCGCCACCCTCCGGTCGAGCGTGCCGAACCGCCGCCAGAACTCGTCCCAACCGGCCTGCTCCAGCCCGCGCACCCGACGCGGGTCGACCGCATCGTCGCGCATCGCGAAGCCCACCGGGATGGCGGCCTCGATCGCCGACCGCAGCGGCCCGAGGTCGTCGGGCAGGTCGGCGGCGGTGAGCGAGGTACGCACCGCGGACATGCCGCAGCCGATGTCGACGCCCACCGCGGCCGGCGACACGGCCTGCCGCATGGCGATCACCGAGCCGACCGTCGCGCCCTTGCCGAAGTGCACGTCCGGCATCACCGCGACGCCCTGCACCCAGGGCAGCGCGCCGATGTTGCGGAGCTGCCGGGCCGCCTGCGCCTCGATCGCGTACGGGTCGGTCCAGACCCGGACCGGCGCCCGGGTACCGGCCAGCGGGGTGAAACCCATCGTCGTCTCCCTGCTCGTGGGTGTGCGTGTCTGTGCGTGTCTGGGCCCCGGACACGGAAAACCGCCCGGCTCCGGTCTGGGGGCGGGCGGTTCGCGCGGATCGTCGCGTCGGCGCTAGACGCGCCACCACCCTGGTTTCGACCACTGCCCCCGGCAGCCCGGGCCCGGTGCGGGCAGCAGGGCACCGGCGCGCGGCGCGAGCCGCTCGGCTCGGGTGCGATTCTGCTGCGACACGGTGTGCTCCCTGGTTGACGTGGCCCGTTCACGGTACGACCGCCGTGCGGGGGACGGCAACGCGATATCGCCGTGGAGTTGACCTTCGGGTGAGGCAGGCATCACGCTGCCCGGATGGGAACCGTCATCCGCAACATCGCGTTCGACTGCGCCGACCCGTACGCGCTGGCGCGCTTCTGGGCCGAGGTCTTCGAGTGTTCGGTCGACAGCGAGTTCGGGCCCGACGACGAGGATGTGGTCATCGAGCCCGCCGCGGGCAGCCGGCTGTACTTCCAGCGGGTGCCCGAGCCGAAGACCGTCAAGAACCGGGTGCACGTCTGCCTGCAGCCCGAGAGACCACGCGATCAGGAGGTGGCGCGCGTCGGCGCCCTCGGCGCCACCATCGTCACCGACCGGCGAGATCCGGACGGCAGCGGCTGGGTCGTGATGGCGGATCCGGAGGGTAACGAGTTCTGCGTGCTACGCAGCGATGCCGAACGCACGAAGACCGCGTAGTCCGGATCGATTCACCGTTCCTCGGATACCACCACCCGGGGCACCCCCAAGACCGTGACGGGCCTCCGCCACAGCTCCGTCGATCTTGGACTTGTGGCACCTCGCAGAACCGGCCGACCGGGACATACCTTGGCACCACAAGTCCAAGATCGACGCAGAAGCGGGAGTCGGCGCGCCGGATGGCCGCTCTCCGCACGCGTGGCGCCGCCGATCGGGCCTGCGCGGCAGGCTTGCTGCGGCTGCCCGTCGAGCACCGGGCCGCGCACCTCGTCGACGCCGCGCGGGCGTACCTCCAGATCGGTGACCTGCTCCGGGCGGGCCGCGCCCGGACCGACGCGGACCGGATCGCGCCGGAGGAGATCCGGGTGCGGCCGTTGGTGCGTACCGTGATCGGCGAGGTGGCCCGCGGCGGACCGGCATCCGCCGGCGTGGCGCGCCTGACGACGGCGGTCGGCCTCACCCGGGGGCCGGGTGCTCCGCGTCCCTAGCCGGCCTGGGCGACCGGGTGGCGCTTCATCTGCTCCATGAACGGGAAACGCGCGGTGAGCTCGGCGAGCGTGGTGCCGGCCCGCCAGGCGTCCGCCACCTGCGCGACCTGGAGCAGGTCGGTGGCGTCGCCACGGGCCTGGACCTCGCCGTCGATCCGCAGGTCGATCATGAAGTAGCGGGCCTGGGCGCCGAGGCTGACGCAGACCACCCCCCGGTCGGAGGTCAGCTCGGCGCAGGTGAACCGGCTTCGGCCCTGCTCGGGAGCGCTTACCTGGCCGACGTCGAACTGGTGCGCGGTCGCAGTCTGCGCGAGCGCGGGGGCCAGGCCGCCGGGCTCGACCAGATCCGGGTAGAGGCGCACACCCAGTGCCGCCGAGACGTCGCTCATGCCTGACTCCCACTTCCTCGTGACAGAGACCAGCAGCGCGCAGGTTACGAACACGTTTCCGGCACGCAAGGCCATCCTGTCCCGCCGGGACGGCCCGCGGCAATAGGAACGGTGCATCCGACCTCCATCGGGACCGGGGTACGCTGCCGGCTCATGGCCCGGATCCGCTGTGACTTCTTCTCCGAGGCGCTCGGCATGGGCACCTCGATGACCGTGCTGCTGCCCGATCGCGGCACGGCCGGGATCGGCATGGCCGGCGCCGCCGGTGACGGCGACCCGCAGGTGCTCTACCTGCTGCACGGCCTGACCGACGACGACACGGCGTGGACGCGGCGCTCGTCGGTCGAACGCTACGTCGCCCCGCTCGGGCTGGCCGTGGTGATGCCGCAGGTGCAGCGGAGCTTCTATCGCGACGAGGAGCACGGCAACAGGTACTGGAAGTTCCTCAGCGAGGAACTGCCCGAGGTGTGCCTGTCGTTCTTCCGCCTCTCCACCCGCCGGGAGGACACGTTCGTCGCCGGCCTGTCGATGGGCGGCTACGGCGCGATGAAGTGGGCGCTGCGCCACCCGGACCGGTTCGCGGCGGCGGCAAGCCTCTCCGGCGCGCTCGACGTGGTGCGTCGACGCCACCACCCGACCAGCCCGCTCGACCCGGCGGTGTGGCACACCGTCTGGGGCGACCGGCCCCCGCCGGACGAGGACGACACCGTGGCGCTGCTGGAGCGGGCCGGCGACGACCTGCCGGCGCTCTACGTCGCCTGCGGCACCGAGGACTTCCTGTACGAGGACAACGTGCGCTTCGTCGACACGGCGCGGCGGCGCGACCTGCCGGTCACCGTCGACTTCGGTCCGGGCGACCACGACTGGGCGTACTGGGACGCGCGTATCGCCGACGTGCTGGCCTGGCTGCCGCTGCGCGGGTAAGGCGGGGGCCCCTGTTAACGCCTCCGGTAGAGGAGGGGGCCCCGCTTAACACCTTCAACGGGTGAGCGTGTCGGTATCGGCCGGCCGAGCGAACACGTCGTACGCCTCGATGATCTGAGCCAACGCGTACCGGTGGTCACCATGTGCGCGATGTAGAGCTGGCCGGCGACCAGCATGCGGATCCACGACTGTTCCAGGTGCAGCGTCGCCGGAGCTCCGTGCACGCCGACGTCGGCGACCCGGCCGCCGGAGCGGACCAGCGTGGCGCACAACTCAAGGCTGGCCGGCACGCCGGCCGCCACGTCCGCACCGAGCCCGCCGGTGATCGAGCGGACCGCGTCGAGGGGGTCGTCGGCGAGCACGGTCAGGGTCGGCGACGAACCGCTTCGCCGCGTCGGGCCGGGCGTACTCGGCCTGCACGCCGTCGACGGTGTGCCCGCGGATCCACCCGCCCTCGCCGAGGCACTGCCCGTAGACGCCGTCGCGGCAGTAGCGGCATACGCCGCACACGGGATGCAGGAGGTCAGAACCCGGTCACCCGCGACGAGGTTGGCGACGCCGTCACCGACCGCCACGACCGTGCCGACCGCCTCATGGCCGAGCACCCGTCCCGGCCTGCGCTTCGGGCACGTCTCGGCCGACGATGAGCAGGTCGGTCTCACAGATGACGACCGCGTCGACCCGGACGATCGCTTCCCGGCGGCCGACGATGGTGGGATCGGGATCTCGGACCAGGGCTTCTCGCCCGGCCCGCCGTACGCGCTCCTCATCACGCCGTTGTACGCCCACGCTTCCCACGGCGGGAGGCAGGCGGCGGGCCCGACGGCCCCCGCACCCCACGATCGACGCGTTAATAGGGGGCCCCGCCTATACCGGAAGCGTTAAGCGGGGCCCCCGCCTTACACCCCCACGGTGCCGTCGGTGGCTTCGCGGAGGAGGTCGGCGTGGCCGTTGTGCCGGGCGTACTCGTGCAGCATGTGCAGCATCACCAGGCGCAGCGAGACGTCCTCGCCCCAGCGGGCCTGGTGGCCGGTCACGTCGAGCGACTCGGCCTCCCGCTCGATCCGCCGGGCGTGCTCGACCTCCCGCCGCCACGCCGCGAACGCCTCCGCCGGGTCGGCGTCACGCGCGTCGTACGCGGCCTGGAAGTCGCCGGTGTCCGACCAGACCAGCGGGATGTCCTCGGCGTTGATGACGCGCCGGAACCAGGTGCGTTCCACCTCGGCCATGTGCCGGACCAGGCCGAGCAGGGACAGCGTCGACGGCGGCGAGGACAGCCGGCGCAACTGCTCGTCGGTCAGCCCCTCGCACTTGAGGGCCAGGGTGGCCCGGTGGAAGTCGAGGAACGCGCGCAGCGTCTCCCGCTCGCCGGCCAGCAGCGGCGGGCCGATCCGTTCGGTCTCCACGGGCATCCTCTCGCGCGGGGGTCACCGGCCGCCCGGCCGGGGTGGATCATGAGGTTACCCGGGTCACCGCAGCGACGAGCGGGCCACCGGGAAGTCGAACCAGGTGTCCGGGTACGGCTCGTCCACGTACCGGTAGTGCCACCACTCGCGCGGGTAGTTCTCGAACCCCTCCCCGGCCATCAGTTCGCGGAGCAGCTCGCGGTTCGCCCGGGCGGCGCCGGTGATCCGCACGTCGGCGGTGTGCGCCCGGGGGTCGAAGCAGTCGAACCCGGTGCCCATGTCGATCGAGTTGTCGGCGAAGCGGTCGCCGGCCGGGGCGGTGCAGGGCCGCAGGGGCTGGCCCAGGGTGAACCCGGGTTGCCCGGGGGTGGGCACCGGCACCAGCGTCAGGTCGAGCGTGCTGGCCCGGCTGTGCGCCGTGGGCGCGCCGATGTAGCCGTCGGCGAAGAGCCGGTCCTTCGGCAGGTCGGGATAGAACTCCGCCTTCATCTCCTGCGCGTCGGGGCGCTTCGCCCAGGCGACGAACTCGTCCACCGCCCGGCGCGGGCGGTAGCAGTCGTACACCTTCAGGCTGCGGCCCCGGGCGAGCGCGGCGGCCTGCACTCGGTGCAGCGCCTCGGCGGCCCGGCGGGTGAGCAGGCAGAGCGGCTCCGGGTAGCCGTCGATCGGCCGGCCGACGAAGTTGTGCGCGGTGGCGTACCGGATGTCGGTGCGGACGCTCGGGTCGACGGTGGCCAGGTCGATGACATCCGCCGGGGCGTGGGGGCCGGTCGGGGTCGGCGTCGGCGCCGGCCGCGGCGCCGGCCGCTGGCAGGCGGTCGCCAGGGCCGCGACCACCACGACCAGGACCACTGCCGTACGTCCGCGCACGCTGCCGTGTCTACCACGGGGTGAGGCGGGGGCCCTTGTTAATAGACGTCTGTTAACAAGGGCCCCCGCCTTACACCTCCAGCGTGGCGCGGAGGAAGTCGACCGCGGCGGCGTCGTCGTCGATGCCGCCCGCCTCGTGGCCGTTGAACCGCCACACCGTCAGGTCCTTCTCCCCGCGATAGTCGTGGTAGGCGGCGTAGACGGTCGACGGCGGGACGATCTCGTCCATCAACGCGACGGAGAAGCGGGCCGGCACCGTGGCGCGCCGGGCGAAGGCGACGCCGTCGACGTAGGAGAGCGTGCGCCACACCTGCTCCTCCCGGTCCCGGTGCACGGCCAGGTAGTCCCGGATCTCCCGGAACGGGGCCGAGTCGGTGAGCGTCACGGCGCGCGGGATGTCGCAGAGGAACGGCACGTGCGCCACCGCCGCCCGCACCTGCGTCGCCAGCGCGGCGGCGGCGAGCGCGGCGGCTCCGCCCTGGCTGTGGCCGAGCACGGCGACCCGGTCCGGGTCGACGGCCGGCAGGTCGCGGGTGGCGTCGACGGCCCGGACGGCGTCGGTGAGGAAACGCCTGTAGTAGTAGCGGCGCGGGTCCTCCACGCCCCGGGTGGCCATCCCGGGCGCCTGCGGCCCGGCCGCCGCGACGTCGGGCGTGTCGCCACGGCTCCATCCCGAGCCCTGGCCACGGGTGTCCATCTGGAGGTGGGCGAAGCCGGCGGCCGACCAGAGCAGGTTCTCCAGCGGGTGGCCGCGCCCGCCGCCGTAGCCCACGTACTGCACGACTGTCGGCAGCGGCTCGGACACGCCGCGGGGCACCCGCAGCCACGCCCGGACCGGCTGGCCGGCGAACCCGGGGAACGTCACGTCGAAGACGTCCACCCCGGCCAGCGGGGTGGACACCGGGGTCGCCGTCACCGGGTCGCCGCAGGAGCGCGCCTCGGCAAGCGTGTCGGCCCAGAAGGCGTCGAAGTCCGGCGGTTCGCGCAGGTCGCTGCGGTGTTGGCGGAGTTCCGCCTCGGACAGGTCGGTGAACACGCCTGGAGGTTCCTCGTCGGTCGGCGGCGGCACGCCGCCGCAGGGCGGTCGACGCATTTCCGGAAGGTTTCCGCAACTTGTGCGAACGCTAGGACCGGGTCGATCTGTCGTCAAGCCCTCGCCTACGGCAAGATGTCGGTGGGGCGGAACGGCTTTCCGGTCGGGTTCCGGCTGCCGGCGAAGGGAACACGGGTGAGCGGGGACGACGAGCGCAGGGTGACCATCACCGCGATCGCACGGGAGGCCGGCGTCTCGGTGCCCACCGTGTCGCGGGTCCTCAACGGGCGCTCCGACGTCGCCCCGGACACCCGGGAGCGGGTCGAGGAGCTGCTGCGCCACCACGGCTACCGGCGTCGGGGCAGCCGCACGGTGCGCCGGGCGGACCTGGTCGACCTCGTCTTCAACGACCTGGACAGCCCCTGGGCCGTGGAGATCATCCGCGGGGTGGAGGACGTCGGCCACGCCGCCGGGGTGGGTGTGGTCGTCTCGGCCGTCCACCGCGAGACCAGTTCCACCCGGCAGTGGTTGCACAACCTGCGGGCCCGCGCCTCCGACGGGGTGATCGTGGTGACCTCGCACCTGAGCGCGGCGGTGCAGGCGCAACTGCGCCGGCTCAACGTGCCGGTGGTGGTGGTCGACCCGGACGCCGGGGTGGCCGGGACGGACGTGCCGGCGATCGGCGCCACCAACTGGACCGGCGGCCTGTCCGCCACCGAGCACCTGCTGAAGCAGGGGCACCGGCGGATCGGCTTCGTCGCCGGCCCGCCGCACCTGCTGTGCAGCCGGGCCCGGCTGGACGGCTACCGGGCCGCGCTGGCCGCCGGCGGCGTGGCGGCCGACGACCGGCTGGTCCACCCCGGCGACTTCTACCACGCCTCCGGCTACACGGCCGGCAGCGCGCTGCTCGACCTCGACGACCCGCCCACCGCCATCTTCGCGGCCAGCGACCAGATGGCGTTCGGGGTCTACGAGGCGGTACGCCGGCGCGGGTTGCGGGTCGCGGACGACGTTTCCGTGGTGGGCTTCGACGACCTGCCGGAGGCCCGGTGGGCCTCACCGCCGCTGACCACGGTCCGTCAGCCGCTTGTGGAGATGGGGCGGCTCGCCGCCCGCACCGTCCTGCGCCTGGCCCAGGGCGAGGAGATCGAGTCACCCCGGATCGAGTTGGCCACCGAGCTGGTGGTGCGGGACAGCACCGCGAGCCCCGCCGAGGGGTAGCCCGAAGCGGTCGTTTCAGTCACCTTCCGGAAGGTTCGTCTCCCGCAGGGCGGCGCCTGTCGACGCCACCGCCGCGGCGTGCCGACGACGGCGGGCCAGCAGCACCGCTCCCCCGGCCACCAGCACCGCGCCCACCGCGACCGACAGGCCCGTGCCCGGCCGGTTGCCGGGGGCCGCCGTGCGGCCACCCAGGTCGGCGTGGCCGGCCAGGGCCGACGCCGCCCCGGTCGCGGGCGTTGCGGACCGGTCCAGCTCGCCGGGCTCCACCAGCCGCCCGACCGCCGCGTCGCGGGGCAGCCCGAAACCCCAGTCCAGCAGCGCCGCGCCCTGCTGCCAGCCGCGCTGGGTGGGAATCTCCGCACCGAGGAGGGTGACCACCAACCGGCGGCCACCGCGCTCGGCCGCGCCGACGTACGTGTGCCGGGCCACGTCGGTGAAGCCGGTCTTGCCGCCGATCGCGCCCGGGTAGTGGTCCAGCAGCATGTTGTCGTTCTGAATCTGGAAGCTCTTCTCCCGCAGCGCCGGCTGGGCGGGCACCTGCGCGGCGCGGGTGGCGGTGTAGCGGCGGAACGACGGATCGGCGAAGCACGCGCGGGCGATCAGCGCCAGGTCGTACGCGCTCGTGAACTGCCCCGGACCGTCCAGGCCGGACGGAGTGACCGCGTGTGTCTGCCGGGCGCCCAGATGGTGGGCCTCGGCGTTCATCGCCCGGATTCCACCGGCCAGCCCGTCCGGGCCGCCACCGAGCCGGGCCAGCGCGTTGGCCGCCTCGTTGCCCGACTTCAGCAGCAGGCCCAGCCAGATCGTCTCGATCCGGTAGTGCCCGCCCTCGGCCAGCCCAACCGCCGAGCTGCCGGGCTCGATCGCCAGGTCCCCGGCGGTCATGGTGACCTCCCGGTTCGGGTCCAGCCGGGGCAGCATGGTGGCGGCCAGCAGCAGCTTCTGCACACTGGCCGGGGCGGCGTACTCGTGCGGGCCGCAGCCGCCGAGCACCGCGCCGGTGTCCAGGTCCGCCACCAGCCACGAGGTCGCGGTCACCGGCGGCGGCGCGGTCGCCGCCGGTGGGACGACGAGACCTGCGGTGTCGAGCGCGGCGCCGCCGACCGACCGGGCGGCCGGATCGGGCGGTGGCGGGGCCTGCGGCGGGCGGGTCGCCGGGGCCGGCACGTTCGGGCACGGCGGCGCCCCGCCCGGCAGCCGGCGGGCCGGCGCGGCGGCGGCCCGCGCCGCCACGGCGGGCGTCACCGGCGTCGACAGCGGCAGGAGCAGTGCGGCGGCGAGCGCCACGGGCGGTCCCCAGGTCCTCATTACCCGCACGCTAGCCACGCCGACCCGAACGGGTCGCCGGCTCGGGGATTCGCGTCCCGGGACCGGTGCCGGACGGTAGGCTGCCGCGCTCCCCCGGGTCAGCGCGCGACGAGCCCGTGGGTGGCGAGCGGCCCGACGCGCCACCCGCGACGGCGGCACTCCGCGAGCAGGCCGGGCAGCGCGGCGAGCGCGGCCCGCCAGGCGCCCGGAGCGGCGGCGCAGGAGGAGTCGTGCAGCAGGACCGTGCCCCCGCCGCGCAGCCCGGCCAGCACGCGGCGCGAGACGGTGTCGGCGGTCGCCGCGGCGGTCCAGTCCCGCCCCCAGCAGCTCCACAGCACCGGGCGCAGGCGCAACCGCCGGGCGGCCACCAGGGCCGCGCCGGTGAGCACCCCGTACGGCGGGCGCAGGAACTCCGGCGGCCGGCCGGTCACGTCCGCGACCAGGTCGTACGCCCGGGTCAGGTCACGGACGGTGCCGGCCGGCCCGCGCCGCAACAGGTTGTCGTGCGCCCACCCGTGCAGGGCCACCTCGTGGCCGGCGGCGACCAGCCGGCGACCCAGGTCCGGCCGGCGGCGCAGCATCTCGCCGAGCACGAAGAACGTGGCCCGGACCCGGTGCTCCGCGAGCACGTCCAGGAAGTGGGGCGTCGACTCCGGGTCCGGGCCGTCGTCGAAGGTGAGCGCGACCCGGTCGGGCGACCCGAGGCCGTGCAGGCCGGGCAGCAGCCGCCGGCGCAGGGCCGGCAGCGCGGTCACCGCCGGCGCGACCTGGATCGCCGGCAGCGCCACCGCCGCGACCCGGGCGAGGGCGGCGACCCTCACCGCAGGCCGCCCGCGGACTGGAGCAGCGCGGCGACGACGGCCACCGCGTCACCGACCGGGTCGAGCAGCGGCCGTCGCGCCCGATCGGCCGGTCCGGCGGGGGCGGCCCGGCGGGCGGCCTCGGCGACCAACCCGGCCGGGTCCTCGGCTGCCGCGCTGTCGGGTGCCGGGGCCGGCGGGCGGGCGCCGACCACCGCCGCGAGCACCGGTCCGAGCTGTTCGGGCGTGCTGGCCCAGCGCGTGAGACCGGACCGGGCCAGGATCGCGGCGTTCGCCCGCCCGTGCCCGGGAAGGGGACGGTAGGTGACCACCGGTACGCCGGCCGCGAGCGCCTCCTGGCAGGTCAGCCCGCCGGCGTTCTCCACCACCACGTCGACGGCCCGCATCAGCGACGGCATGTCGTCCACCCATCCCAGCACGTGCCGGCCGTCGCCGCTCAGGCGGCGGAGCAGCGCCCGGTTCCGTCCGCACACCACCACCGGCCGGACCCCGGTCGACCCGACCTCCGCGGTCGTGGCCGCCACCTCGCCGGCGCCCCACGAGCCGGCCACGATCAGGGCGAGCGCGCCGTCCGGCGGCAGGCCGAAGCGCTGCCGGGCCCGCCGCCGGTCGAGCCCGCCGTCGTCGGCGAACGCCCGCGACACCAACGGATGGACCACGGCGACGTCGCCCTCGCAGTCGCGTGTCAGCTCGGCGTGCCGCACCGTGCAGTACACGTCGACGCCCGGCGCGAGCCAGGTCGGGTGCACCACCAGATCGGTCACGTAGGTGAGGACCGGGACGCCCAGCCACCCGTGACGGCGCAGCGGCCCGAGGATCTGGTTGGCGAACGGGTAGGTGGTCACCACCGCCCTCGTGTCCGGCGGGATGCGCCGGCGGATCCGGGCCCGGAACGGGCGCGTCAGGGCGCGGATGGCCCGCACCGACGCACGTGACCGGCTGGTGAGCCGGAAGAGCAGGTGGTAGCCCCAGGGGAACCTGTTCAGGACCCCCCGGTAGGTCTCGCGGACCGCCCGGTGCACCGGGCCGGGCAGCAGGTGGAGGAGGTTCAGCCGGTCCACCTCGAAGCCCTGGCCGCGCAGTCGCTCCGCCAGCTCGTCGGCGGCCCGGTCGTGTCCGGCGCCGATGTCCGCGGAGACCACCACGATGCGTCCCGGGTGCGCCACCCCGGACGCATACCCACACCTGCGGCGTCCACGCGGCCCGGGCGGACGGGGATCGGAGAGGTCAGGCGCGGCGACGGCCGGGCCGGCGGCGGGCCCGGCCCCGGCGGGCGGCGAGCACCGCCACCGCACCGCCGACGGCAAGGGCCAGGAGCCCGGCCACGGGCACGATGAGCTGCCAGTCCCCGTCGGCCATCCGGCGTAGCGCGGTCCCGGCCGGCCCGCGCCACGGCTCGGTCGTCGGGCGGGGCGGGGCGGCGACCGGGGCGGCCTTCTCCGCCGGCCCCGGCTTCGCGGCGTCCAGCTCGCCCGGCGCGACGAGCCGGCCGACCGAGGCGTCCCGGGGCAGGGCGAAACCCCAGTCGAGCAACTGCGCGCCCTGCTGCCAGCCGCGTACCGGCCGGGCCTCGGCGCCGAGCAGCGTGACCACCAGCCGCCGGCCGTCGCGCCGGGCGGCGCCGACGTAGCTGTGCCGGGCCAGCTCGGTGAAACCGGTCTTGCCGCCGAGCGCCCCCGGATAGCGGTAGATCAACTGGTTCTCGTTCTGGATCTGGAACCCGCCCTTCTTCAGCGCCGGCTGGGCCGGGATCTGGGTCCGCTCGGTCAACGCGTACCTGCCGAACGTCGGGTCGGCGAAGCAGGCCCGGGCGATCAGCGCCAGGTCGTACGCGCTTGTGAACTGCCCCGGACCGTCCAGCCCGGAGGGGGTGACGGCCCGGGTCTGCAACGCGCTGAGTCGACGGGCCTCGGCGTTCATCTCGGCGACCCCGGCCCGGGCGCTACCGGCGCCCAGCCGGGCCAGCATGTTCGCCGCGTCGTTGCCGGACTGGAGCAGCAGGCCCAGCCAGAGCGTCTCGACCGGGTAGCGTCCGCCGACCAGCAGCCCCACGGCCGAGCTGCCCGGTTCGATGTCCAGGTCGGCGCGGGTGGCCACCGCCACCTGCTTCGGGTCGAGCCGGTTCAGCATGGTGGCGGCGAGCAGCAGCTTCTGCGTGCTCGCCGGCGTGCCGTACGCGTGCGGGCCGCATCCGCCGAGCACGGCGCCGCTGTCCAGGTCGGCGACCAGCCAACTGGTGGCGGTGACGGCCGGTGGCGCGGGACTGCCCGGCGGGGTGACGAGGCCCGGCCCGGCCAGCGCCTCGCCGCCCACGACCTGCTGCTCGGGCACCGACTCCGGCGGGGTGGGGCGCGGCGGTCGGGACACCTTGGGGGCGGGTGGGCGCGGACACGGGGCCGTGGCCGCGGGCGCGGCGGTCACCGCGGGAGCTGCCGGCGCGGGGGCGGGCGCCCCGGCGACGAGCAGGGTGACGGCGGGGACGGCGGCCAGGACCCGGGCTCTCACGAAGAGGCACCTTACCCACCGCGGCCTCCGGGCCGGCGCGCCTCACCGGACCGGTGACGCTACGCCGACGCGCCGGTCCCGCGCCGTGGCCGGGCACGGGGAGTCAGCGGACCCCGCGCAGCCACCACCGCTGCCACGGCGTCTCCACCGCGCGGGGGTGGTAGTGGGCGCGCACCCACGCCACCGCCCGGCCGGGGTCGAGCCCGTCCAGGACGGCGAGCGCGGCGAGCGCGGTGCCGGTCCGGCCGACGCCGCCGTGGCAGGCCGCCTCGACCCGCTCGCCCGCGTACGCGCGCCGCCACGCCTCGCGCAGCGCGTCGAGGGCGTCGGCCCGCTCCAGCGGCACCCAGAAGTCGGGCCAGCGGATCCGCCGGGCCGGCCAGTCCGGGTCGGGTCCGGCCGCCAGCACCAGGGCGAAGTCGGCGGGCGAGGCCGGTGCGGCGACCCGACGCCCGCGCACGGTGGCGCCGCGTGGCAGCGTGAGCAGACCTGTCGGATCCGTCCATGGTGTCGTCGTGTCCATCTCGTCATTCTGGCGCGTACCCCGGACATGGGGGGGGGGCGGGGCGCCGGGGGGGGGGCGGGGGCCCCCCCCCCGCCCCCCCGGGGGGGGGCCCGCCGGCGGGCGGGGGGGGGCGCCCCCGGGTGTGGGGGGGCGCCCGGGGCCGGGGGGGGGGGGGCCACCCCCATGCCTCGCCCGGGGATTCGATCCCCGGGGCGCCTCGGTCAGCCGAGGCGACGGCGACGCCAGGCCAGCGAGGCCAGCAGCAGCACCGCGCCGGCGGCGGCCAGGCCACCACCGAGCTTCAGCGGCGTGCCGATGCTGCCGCCGGTGACGGGCAGGTGCCCGTCGTGGTGCGGCGGACGCGGCTTGTGGGTCGGCCGCACCGGGAGCACGGTGCCGGTCGTGCTCGCGGTCCGGCCCGTCGTCTCACCTGTGGCGGTGAAGGTGTAGCGGCCGACGCGGGTCGGACGGTACGTGACGCGGAAGCTGCCGTTCGCGTCGGCCTGCACGGTGAAGTGCGTCGGCGCCGGCTGCGGCGCGGCACGGTTCGGCGTGTACGCCACCGCGGCCATCGCCACCGTGCTGCCGTCGCTGCGCCGCGCGGTCCCCTCGGCCGGAGCGGCGGCCGGGAGTCCGGTGATGGCGACGTCGATCGACACCGTCTCGTTCGGCCCGAAGCCCGAGCCGACCAGGGTGAAGGTCTCGCCGAGGAAGATGGTCGGGTCGACGAGCGTCAGTGACGGTTGTGCGGGCGGGTAGACCGGTGGCTGCGGCTGCGCCGCCCCGGCCGCGGTCGGCGCAGCCGCGACGGCCAGGCCCACCGTGAGCGCCATGATGATGCGGGATAGCCGCATGATGGTTTCCCTCCTACTGTTCACATCTGGGTGCGTTGACTATCTGGGTGGTCCACGGGGTGACGGTGGGAGTGAGCACAAGCTCGGCCGTGCCCGAGCCGTTCTGACCGGTGAGCAGCGTGACGTCGAGCGTCCGGGTCTGTCCCGGCGCGACCTCCACGTTCGCGACCGCCACCTGGCGGCGGCCGTCGGTTCCGCTGCCCATCGCGGCGTCCCGCCCGTCCAACCGGCCGGCCAGGACCGCGCCTCCGCTCGGCGTGTGCACTGAGACGAAGGTCCGGGCGGTGTACTTGTCGCCGGACAGGGCGAGGCCCGTGACCGACTTGGTCAGACCCGACCGCGGGGCGGTGGAGTGCACCGTGACCCGCAACCGCAGTTCGCGGCGTCCGTCCGGCTGGCATTCGCCGACCGTCAGGGTGGCCGAGAACCTGAGGTAGTAGCCGAGCTTCGCGCCGCTGCCGTCGTTGAGGAACACGCCGACCGTCGGCACCGTGTCCTTCTCCGGAAGCTGCCCGGCCAGCCGGCTGCCGGCCAGTGCGCGCTGTTCCTCGGATCGGACACTCCAGAACAATATCCGACGTTCTTGTATTGAGCGGTCGATAACGGATAAAAGCCCTTTAGGGTCGACCGTTCTGGTGAACAGCGCGTCGAACACGCCCGAGGTGGCCCGCGCGTAGAAGTCGTCCTGCCCGCTGACGTCGAAGTCCCGGTACGAGTCGCTGAGCAGCGTTCGCACGGCGGTGCGGCCGGACAGCTCCGGCCCGTCCGGCACGGCCACCGGGCCGATGGCGCCGAGCAGGTACGACAGCATCACCGGATCCACCGCCATGACGCCGTCCACCACGGTTCCGGTGCGGCGGCGCACCATCTCGCGGTAGAGCGCGGCAGCGGTCGGAAAGTCCGGACTGAGATTGACGTCCGCCGGGAACATTCCCGGCAGATCTGACCAGAGCCGGCGCATCTCCGGATCCACCGTGAGCGGCGGATCGAAGGACTTGAGGTCCGTCGCGGAGCCCTGCCCCGCCAGCCTGATCCGGCCGTCGTCGGCGCGCAGCACGGCGTACGCGCCGAACATGCCGCCGGTGGCGCGCAGCTCGGCCGGATTCTGCGACACGACCAGATAGCTGCGCGGCCCGTCGCCGCCGAGCAGCGGCGGCAGCAACCGGACGCCACGCTCGGCGGCCGAGGTCAGCTCGCCCAACCGGTCCAGTTCCTCGCGCAGCGCGGTGACCGCGTCCCGCACCTGGGCGACCAGGCCACCGGTCGGCACCGCGCGCAGGCGGTCCGCGGTCCGCCGGACCGCCTGGTCGGCGGCGGACACCTCGGCCGTGACCGCGCGCAGGCGCCCCAGGTCGAGTCGTCCCTGCTTCGGCACGAACGAGGTGAGGTCGACCCGGAGCAGTGTGGGAAAGGCGAGCCGGGCCAGGTCGTCCACCGACACCGAGATCTGGCGCACCGCGCTCAGGTCGTCCCCGGCGTACGGGGTCCACTGGCCGAGCCGCCAGAGCACGCCGCCGGTCGCCCCGCGCGCCGCGGTGGCCTGTTCCTGCAACGCGGACAGGGTTCGCTGGGCCCGCGCCACGTCACCGCCCCGCACCTGGGAGCTGAGGTCCTTGGCGAGCCCGGCCGCGTTCACCAGGTGCGCGCGGGCCTGCCACCCCCGGAACGTGACCCAGCCACCGGCGCTCAGCAGCACCGACGCCACGACCAGCCCGACGAGCAGGGCCCGGCGGATCCGGGCCCGACGGCGTCGCCGGGCGCGCCCGCGCCCTCGTCGGCGAGGCAGGACACCGGATTCCGTCACACCACTCTCCCCACGCGCGAATCGGGCGTTGAGCACGTTTGACTGTTTTCTAGCAGAGAAACGCAGGCATTTGTCGGGTTTTACGGTAATGAAACAGCTAGAAAGGCTTAAGCGAGCTTTGTTCGTTTCGCCCAACGGTGGCGACCTCGTTCAGCAGGCCCTCGATCCGCTCGACGCCGGCCCGCAGGGACATCTGGCGCAGGTACGCCTCCCGGCCCCGGCGGCCCATCTCGGCCCGGGCGGCCGGCGGGATCGCGGCGGCCAGCCACAACCGGTCGGCAAGCGCGGTCCAGTCCCCGGGCGGGCAGGACAGCCCGGCTCGGGCCCGCTCCACCAACTCCGCGGTGTCGCCGCCGGCCGAGGCGACCACCGGGGCGGCGCAGGAGAGCGCGGCCTGCAACTTGCCCGGCACGGCGCCGCGCAACTCCGGCAGGTCGCGCTGCATGACCAACTGGTAGTCCGCAGCCGCGTACAACTGCGGCATGTCCGCCGGCGAGCGCCGCTCGACGAACCGGACGTTGTCGGCGCCGAGCTCGGTGGCGAGTCCCCGCACCCGCCGTTCCTCGCTCCCCGAGCCGACCAGGACCAGGTCCGTCCGGTCGCCGAGCGCCGCCGCCGCACGGACGGCGGTCTCCAGACCCTGCCGTACGCCGATGGTGCCGGCGTGCATCACCACGCACCTGTCGTCCCGGCGGATCAGCCGGCGTGCCACCGGGCCGGCCTCGGCGGGGCGGAACAGGCGCTCGTCGGTCCAGTTGAGCACCGTGCGCACCCGGTCCGGCCGGGCCCCACCGGCGAGCACCGCGTCCCGCATGGACGGCGCGCTGACCGCGACCACACCCGCCTCCCGGTACAGCCGGCGCAGGCCGGCGTCCAGCCGCCGGGTCCACCGACGCGCCCCGCCCGGCCGCGCCGGGTCCTCCTCCGTCCACACGTCCTGCACGTGCAGCACGGTCGGCACCCGGCCCAGCAGCCGGAGCAGTCCGGCTGCGGCGAAGGTCACCGCGGGGAGCTGGAAGACGTACAGCGCGTCGAGATCCCTCAGGTAGCGCCGGCCGACGAGCGACGCGCTGCCGGCGAAGGAGAGCCAGCCGGCCGCACGCGCCCGGGGTGAATCGTCACCGCTGGTATAGCGGGGCACCCGGCGGACAGTCAGCCGCTCGCTGTGCGTCTGGTGCCGCCACCGCTGCCGCCAGCCCGGGTAGACCTGGCCGCCGGGATAGTCCGGAAAGCCGGTCAGCACCCGCACCTCGTGGCCACGGGCGGCCAACTCCTCGGCCAGACTGCCCGGGATGAACGCCGGTTCCGGCGGGAAGTGGTACGACAGGATGCCGATTCTCATGGTCACGCCCCCGGCGCGGCCCGCCGGACCATCCGCGTCCGCGCCGCGTACGATGCCGACAACCCCTCTCCGACCGGCCGCGACCGCCGGACGTACGCCGTCGCGGCGCCGTTGCCGGCCGCCACACCGACCAGAGGGGTACGAATGCTCGACGGGTTGCTCTTCGTGTGCCAGGCCAACATGTGTCGGTCGCCGATGGCCGAGTTCATCGCCCGCCGGCTGCTTGCCGACCTCCCGGTGGTGGCCGCCAGCGCCGGCACCGACGCGGCCGACGGCGGCGGCATGCACCCGTACGCCGTCGAGATGACAGGCGCGGACGTCACCGCCTTCCGCACCCGCCGGTTGCGCCCGGAGCACCTGACCGGCGCCGCGCTGGTGCTGACCGCGACCCGGCGGCAGCGCTCGGCCTGCACCGCGCTGGCGCCGGCCGCGCTGGGCCGCACGTTCACGCTGCACCAGTTCGCCCGGCTCGCCGCCGCGGCGAGGCCGGCCCGCGCGGACGGGGACACCCCGCTGCGGGCGGCCGTGGCCGCGGCCGTCCGCGCCCGGGGGCGGCTGCAACCTGCCGCCCCCGGCGCGGACGATCTGCGGGACCCGATCGGAGGCTCGCCGGCCGACTTCCGGCGCTGCGCCGAGGAGATCGAACGGTCGATCCGGCCCGTGCTCGCGCTCATCGCGAAAGCCGGGTGAGTTCCTGCGTCCGGTCGCCCACGGGCGCCTGCCCATCCCGCCGGGTCGTCTCGGCCCGGTCGGTCGGCACCGGCGGCGCGGGCACGACCACCTTGTACGTCTCGTACTGGTAGGCGTCCGCCTTGCCCACCTTGGACATGTTGAGCACGCAGCCGAGCAGGCGCACCGACACCGAGCTGAGCGCCCGTGCCGCCGCGGCCACCTGGCTGCGCGAGGTCCGCCCCTGCTGGGTGACGAGGAGCGCGCCGTCGGCCTGCACCGCCACCACCACGCCGTCGGTGACCGCCAACAGCGGCGCGGTGTCGATGATCACGATGTCCGCCGACTCGCGCAGCGCCACCAGCAGGTCCGCCATCGCCTTGGACCCGAGCAGTTCGCTGGGGTTCGGCGGGGTCGCGCCGCTGGGCAGCACCAGCAGGGACTTCTCGCCCCACCGCTGCACCACGTCACCGACCTGGACGTCACCGACAAGCACGTCGGTGAGACCGACCCCGCCGTCGAGGCCGAGATAGTCGGCGGCCTTGGGGCGGCGCAGGTCGGCGTCGATCAGCAGGACCCGCCAGCCCGCCTCGGCCAGCGCGATGGCCGTGTTGCAGGCCATCGTGGTCTTCCCCTCACCCTGGAGCGCGCTGGTGACCGCGATGACCCGGGCCGGCTCGTGCACGTCCACGAAGCGCAGGTTGGTCCGCAGTTTCCGGACCGCCTCGGCGCGGGCCGACGTGGCCGCGTCGCCGACGATCAGCGGCGCCGTCCGCGCGGAGGTCTCGAACGGGATCTCACCGAGCAGCGGGCTGCCGGTCACCCGTTGGAGCGCGGCGGCGTCCCGCATCCGGACGTCGGCCAGGCCGCGCAGCACCGCGAGCGCGGCGCCCGCCAGCAGGCCGAGCAGCCCGCCCAGGACCAGGTTGCGCACGGGTTGGGGCGAGACCGGGCTGGACGTCACCCGCGGGCCGCTCACCACCTCGATCTTGATCGGTGACGGCTCGTTGTCCCCCGGGGTCTCCACCTTCTTGACCAGGTCGGTGAACTTGGCCGAGAGCGCCTCGGTGGTCTTGAGCGCCCGGTTCTGGTCGGTGTCGGTGACGGTGGCCGTGAGCAGCACCGTGTCCGGCTTGGTGGAGGTGGCGATCCGGCCGCGCACCTGGTCGGCGGTGAGCCCGAGCGGGGCGTCGGCGACCACGCTCTGCGCCAGCCGGTCGCTGGTGAGCAGGTCGGCGTAGGACTTCACCCGCTGCTGGAGGAAGAGGCTGCCCTGGTAGGCAGCGGTGACGCCCTGGCTCGGAGTGTTCACGAAGAAGGTCACCGAGGCCTGGTAGCGAGGCGTGGTACGGACCGTCACCAGAGCGGCGGCGCCCACGGTCAGCATCACCGTGACCAGCACGATCCACCAGTGGCGTCGGACCAGGCGCAGGTAGCCGAAGACATCCATCAGGCTCCCCCTCGCGACACGCCGGTCTGCCGATGAAACTGCACGAAAGCCCCCTAAAAGCACCAGTAGCCATGCCAGGATCGAATCACCCATTCACCACGTCAGGTGACCGGATGAATATAAACGACCAGACATGCACGGACTACGCAAATCCACTTAATATGGATGGATTACAGAGGGCAACCATGGATCGTGAAGCCATCGCCGCCGAGCACGCCGTGCGACCCCGCAGCCGAACCACCCACCGCGCCGCCACCCTCTCCCTGTTAACGCTTGATACGGCCGCGTGGTGCGGAGGATTTCTCGGCGCCGCCTGGACCCGGTACGAGTTCGCGCTCACCGGCGCCCGCAGCGCCCGTACCCTCGGCGTCGCGCTCGCCTGCGCCGCGCTCTACGCGCTCCTCGCATCGCTGCGGTCCCGCGTCTACGGCCGTTACCCGATCGGCAGCGCCGGCGACGCCCGCGGGCTGGCCGCCACCGTCGGGATCGCCGCCGTCGTCACCCTCGCCGGCGTGCTGCCCTGGGCGCAGCGGCCGGTCCCGGCGACCACGCCGCTTGTCGGCGGCGCCGTCGCGCTCGTCCTGATGGCGGCCGGTCGAGGACTGTGGCGGGCGCACGCCGACCGGCGCCACCCGACCCCCCGGCACGCCGAACGCTGCCTGGTCTACGGCGTCGACGCGGCAAGTGAACGACTGGTCCGGGTGCTGCTGCACGACCCGGACAGCAACTACCGGCCGACGGGCCTGCTCGACGACGCCCCGGACAGCCGCGGACTCCGGCTGGAAGGGCTGCGGGTCCTCGGCGGCCGGGAGCAGCTCGGCGTCGCGGTCCGCGCCACCGGGGCCAAGACCGTCATCTTCTCGATGAGCGGCTCGGACCCGCGGCTGCTGCGCGACGTGCGGGCCCGCACGCTGGAGGCCGGGGCCGCGTTCAAGGTGCTGCCACCGGTACGCGAGCTGCTCGACCGTCCGGTCGCCGCCACCGACGTACGCGACCTCCAGCTCACCGACCTGCTCGGCCGCGCCCACCGGGTGGCCGAGCTACCGGTCGAACGCGGCGGGCTGGCCGGACGCCGGGTGCTTGTCACAGGCGCGGGCGGATCGATCGGCTCGGAGCTGTGCCGGCAGATCGCCAGGTGTGAGCCGGACGAGCTGATGATGCTCGACCGGGACGAGTCGGCGCTGCACGCGCTCCAGATGTCGCTGCACGGCCGGGCGCTGCTGGACGGACCCGAACTGATCCTGGCCGACATCCGCGACGCCGAGGGCATCACCCGGGTGATCGCCGACCGGCAGCCCGACGTGGTGTTCCACGCCGCCGCGCTGAAACACCTGACCATGCTCCAGCGGCACCCCGGCGAGGCCATCCAGACCAACATCCGGGGCACCCTGAACGTGCTGGAGGCGTGCCGGGACGTGGCGGAGTTCGTCAACATCTCCACCGACAAGGCGGCCAACCCGACGAGCGTGCTCGGCTACACCAAGCGGATCACCGAACGGCTCACCGCCCACCAGGCGCAGCGGCTGGGCGGCACCTACCTCAGCGTGCGGTTCGGCAACGTGCTCAGCAGCCGCGGGTCGGTGCTCACCGCGTTCCAGGCGCAGATCCGCGCCGGCGTGCCGATCACCGTCACCCACCCGGACGTCACCCGCTACTTCATGACCGTGCAGGAGGCCGTGCACCTGGTCCTCCAGGCCGCCACGATCGGTCGCGGCGGCGAGGCGCTGGTGCTCGACATGGGCGAGCCGGTCCGGATCGCCGACGTGGCACGCCGGCTGGCCGCCGAGGCGGACCACCCGGTGGACATCGTCTACACCGGGCTGAGGCCGGGCGAGAAGCTGCACGAGCACCTCTTCGGCACCGACGAGTCGGACACCCGCCCCCTGCACCCGCTGATCTCCCACGTTCCGGTGCCCCCGCTCGACCCGGAGGAGGTACGCGGACTGGACCCCTACGCCGACCCGGACGAGCTGATCAAGCGGTTGGCGGTGTTCTGCGAGAGCGGCGCGTCCCTGCCGGCGTTGCCCGGGCAGCGGTGAGCCGCCGGCCGGTGGGACCGCATCCGGGTGGTGAGAGGTGCGTCCCACCGGCTCCGCTCGCCGCCACCGGGAGCAGCCGTTAGGGTTGATCCCGGTGTGCCGGGAAGCCTGGTCGGCGTCCACATCGTCGACCCCTGCTCCCGAAACGGATGCCGCATGCCCGATCACGCCCCGCCCCGCCTGCTGTCCCGCCGCTCCTGGCCGGAGGCCCGCTTCCTGGCCGAGGTGCTGCGCGCCGAGACGGTCGGCGGCGGGTTGCTGCTGCTCGGCGCGGTCCTCGGCCTGATCTGGGCCAACTCGCCGTGGCGCGCGGCGTACGCGGCGCTGGGCCGTTGGGTGCCCTGGCCCGACGGCGCGCCGCTGCACCTCGACCTCAGCCTCGGCGGCTGGGCCGCCGACGGGCTGCTGGCGATCTTCTTCTTCGTGGTCGGTCTGGAGCTCAAGCGCGAGTTCGTCGCCGGTGACCTCCGCGATCCCCGACGCGCCGCGTTGCCTGTGGTCGCCGCGCTCGGCGGCATGGTGGCGCCGGCCCTCGTCTACCTGGCGGTGACCGCGAGCGCCGGCGGCACCGGGTCACGCGGCTGGGCGATCCCCACCGCCACCGACATCGCCTTCGCGCTCGCCGTGCTCGCCGTCGTCAGCTCGCACCTGCCGCAGGGGCTGCGGGCCTTCCTGCTCACCCTCGCGGTGGTCGACGACCTCTTCGCCATCACCATCATCGCGGTGTTCTACACCGCCGATTTCCACCCGCTGCCGCTGCTCGGCGCGCTCCTGCCGATCGCCGCGTTCGCGCTGCTGGTGCAGCGTCGGCGCACCTGGTGGTGGGCGCTGATCCCGCTCGCGGTGACGGCCTGGACGCTCGTGCACGCCTCCGGGGTGCACGCCACGGTCGCCGGGGTGCTGCTCGGTTTCACCGTGCCGGTGATCCGCAACCGCCGGGGCGAGGCGGGGCTCGCCGAGCGGCTGGAGCACCGCTGGCGGCCGATCTCCGCCGGTTTCGCCGTACCTGTCTTCGCGTTCTTCGCCGCCGGCGTGACAGTCGTCGGCGTGGGCCTGGGCGACGTCCTCACCAACCCGGTGGTGCTCGCCGTGGCCGCCGGGCTCGTGCTGGGCAAGGTGATCGGGGTGTTCGGGTCGACGTACCTGCTCGCCCGGTTCACCCGCGCCGAGCTGGACGAGGAGATCACCTGGACGGACCTGCTCGGGTTGGCGCTGCTGGCCGGAATCGGCTTCACGGTGTCGCTGCTCATCGGTGAGCTGGCGTTCGGCGTGGGCAGCCCGGAGGAGGACGGCGTCAAGGTGGCGGTGCTGCTCGGCTCGCTGATCTCCGCCGCCCTGGCCGCGGCGGTGCTGGTCCGGCGCAACCGGGTCTACCGGCGGATCAGTGAGCGGGAGCGGCGGGACGCCGACGGCGACGGCATCCCGGACGTCTACCAGGAGCAGCCGGTCTGACCTGCGCTGCGCCGGCCGCCGTGCCCCCGATGCCGGGGGACGGCGGCCGGCGCCGCGGGCGGGTCAGCGCTGCCCGGCGCGACGGGCCCCGTCGCCGTCCTCGGTCTCCTCCAGCGCGTCGGCGACCGGCTCGGTGAGGTCGTCACCCGGCACCGCGACCTGCTCCGCGCGGTCCTGCTCGTCCGCCCGACCGCCGGCCGGCGGCTCCGGCGCCGTGGCGCCCCCGGCGAAGCCGTACTCGTTGGGCTCGTCATGCCTGCTCATCCGCGGAACCTCCCGGTCGTCCGATCTCGTCCACCGTCACGTCTGGTCTTACCCACCGAGCTCTTTCCCGATCATCCGAGCCGGATTCAGCTCAGCTCCCGGATCGCCTCGAAGATCAGCCAGAGGCCGCAGATGGCGAAGAGCACGGCCGCGCCGTAGCGGATGGCCCGCTCCGGCAGGTGCCGGCCGAGCATCCGGCCCACCAGGATCGCAAGCGCGTCCGCCGCGACCATGCCCAGCGTCGAGCCGAGCCAGGTGCCGAACCAGCCGTACTTGGTGGCGAGCGTGATGGTCGCGAGCATGGTCTTGTCGCCCAGCTCGGCCAGGAAGAACGCGACGCCGACCGCGACGATCGCCGACTTCGTGCTGCGTTCGGCCTTGCGTTTCTCCTCCTCGGTCAGCTTGTCGCCGCGCAGCGTCCAGGCGCCGAAGCCGAGGAACGCCAGGCCGGCGACGAGCGAGATCCAGCCCGTGGGCAGGGCCGCGTTGAGGCCGACACCGATCGCCACCGAGGCCAGGTGGACGATCGCGGTGGCGACGGTGATGCCGATGAGCACCGGCAGCGGGCGGAAGCGGGTGGCGAACGTCAGGGCCATGAGCTGGGACTTGTCCCCCAGCTCGGCGACGAAGATGACGCCGAAGCTGACCACCAGCGCGACGAGGAAACCCTCCATGTGAACCTTCCCGATCAAGCCGGGAGGAGAGACAGGGGTGCCCTCGACCCGGCTGCGACAGCCTGGGTCGAAGGTCTCGCCCGCCCCGGGGACCGGGGCCGCGTGGCCGGGTGCGGAACGCACCAGTGTGTCGACCACGACATTGGGGGCTACTCCCCTTCGCGCCGGCCAGCCTAGCCGATCCCGGCCGCACCCGGTCGCCCGGTGTGGCCGGAACCACGGCGGCGGTCAGTCGGCCCGGGCCAGGCTCACCCCGAACAGCCCGGCCGGGTCGGTCCAGAACGCCTGCCGCGCGAAACCCGCGCCGGCCAGCTCCCCCGCGATCCCCGCCGGCCGGAACTTGGCCGACACCTCGGTCCGCAGCTCCTCCCCCGCGGCGAACGCGACGTCGAGGTCAAGCACCCGCGCCCGGGTCGGGCGCTCGGCGCGCAACCGCATCTCGATCCACTCCCGCTCCGGATCCCAGACCGCCACGTGACGGAACGCCGGCACGTCGAAGTCCGCGCCCAACTCCCGGTTGATCACCCGCAGCACGTTGCGGTTGAACTCGGCGGTCACCCCGGCCGCGTCGTCGTAGGCGGGCACGATCACGCCCGGGTCCTTCACCAGGTCCGTGCCGATGAGCAGCCAGTCGCCGGGCTCCAGCGCCGCGCGCATCGCGGCGAGGAACCCGGCCCGCTCCACCGGCAGCAGGTTGCCGATGGTGCCGCCGAGGAACGCCACCAGACGCCGGCCGCCGGTGGGCAGCCGATCCAGGTGCCGGGTGAAGTCACCCACGATGCCCCGCACCCGCAGCCCCGGGTACGCGGCGGCGATCCGTTCGGTGGAGGAGCGCAACGCGCTCACCGAGACGTCGAGCGGCACGAACGTGCCCAGGTCGCCGTGGCGGGTGAACGCGTCAAGCAGCAGCCGGGTCTTGTCCGACGAGCCCGACCCCAGCTCGATCAACGTCTTCGCACCCGTCATCGCCGCGACGTCGTCGGCGTGCGCGGCAAGCACCGCCCGCTCGGCCCGGGTCGGATAATATTCCGGCAGGCGGGTGATCTCCTCGAACAGTTCGCTGCCCCGGGCGTCGTAGAACCACTTCGGCGGCAGCCACTTCGGCGACGCGGTCAGCCCGACCCGCACGTCCTCCCGCAACGCACGGTCGAGGTCCTGCTCCTCCAGGTGGATCTCCAGCGGCTCCGCGCTCATCAGGCGTCCTCTCTGCTCCCGGTCGAAATGGATGGCTCGGCGGCGGTCAACTCCCGGATGTCCAGCCCGGCCGCGGTGGCCAGCACCAGCCGCCCGTCCGGCACCGCCCGCCAGCCGGGGTCGTCGTCGAACGGTTCGGAGGCCAGCAGCACCGAACCCCGGCCGCGCCGCACCGACAGCGCGTGCCCGACCACGCTTGCCGCGACCGTCACGCCGTCGGTCAGCAGCAGGTTCAGCCGCGAGCCGGGCGCCGCCGCGCCGACCGCCGCGACCGTGGCGGCCACCGCCTCGCCGAGCCCCACGCCGGCCCGCAGCCGGTGCCGCACAAGCGCCCAGACCAGTGCCGAGTCGGTCGGCACGTCGAGGGTGAGCAGGTCGCGGACGGGCAGCCCGGCGGCGAGCGGGACGAGGCTGTCCGGCCAGCCCCGGACCACGCCGTTGTGGCTGAACAGCCAGCGCCCCTCGGCGAACGGCGCGGCGGCGGTCTCGTGCAGCGGCATGCCGACCGTCGCCGAGCGGACGGCCGCCAGCACCGCCCCGGCGGACGTCACCGCGGCCAGTTCCGGCAACGTCGTGTCGCTCCACATCGGCTGGGCCCGCCGGTAGCGGACCGGGTCGGCGCCGGCCGGATACCAGCCGACGCCGAAGCCGTCGGCGTTGATGGTGCCGCCGCCGCGCATGTCGCGCGGCGCCCAGGACTGCCGCAGCAGCCCGTACGGCGGGTCGTGCAGCAGGCTCCGCAGGGTGACCGGGGGGCCGAGGTATGCGAGGTGCCGGCACATCGGGCCGCGTCACTCCCCGGGGTAGGCGTCGCGGGCGCAGCGGAAACCGCTGAAGATCTGCCGCCGGATCGGGTAGTCCCAGTTGCGGAACGTGCCCCGGCACGCCGACCGGTCGGTGCCGAACGAGCCGCCCCGCAGCACCCGGTGGTCGTCGCCGAAGAAGACCTCTGAGTATTCCCGGTAGGGGAACGCGGTGAACCCCGGATGCCCGCGGAACGGGCTGGCGGTCCACTCCCAGACGTCGCCGACGAGCTGGTGCACGCCGAGCGGTGAGGCGCCCCGCGGGTACGCGCCGACCGGCGCCGGCCACAGGTGCCGCTGCCCGAGGTTCGCGTGCGCGACGCAGGGGTCCTCGTCGCCCCACGGATAGCGGCGGGAGCGGCCGGTCGCCGGGTCCCAGCGGGCCGCCTTCTCCCACTCCGCCTCGGTGGGCAGCCGCTTGCCGGCCCAGGCCGCGTACGCCTGTGCCTCGTACCAGCAGACGTGCACCACCGGCTCGTCGTCACGCACCGCGGACCAGCGGCCGAACCGGTGGTACGCCCAGCCGTCGCCGTCGCGCCGCCAGTGCAGCGGCGCGCTCAGGCCGGCCTCGACCCGGTGCCGCCAGCCGGCCCCGCTCCACCACCGCGGCTCGTCGTAGCCGCCGTCGGCGATGAACGCGCGGTAGTCGCCGTTCGTCACCGGCGCCGCGTCGATGCGGTACGCCGGCAGGTCGACGGTGTGCGCCGGACGCTCGTTGTCAAGCGCCCACGGGTCGGTGGAGGTGCCCATGGTGAACGGCCCGGCCGGCACCAGCACCTCGCCGCCGACGCGCACCCGGGGCTCGGGCGGAGGCGGGGCGGGAAGCACCGGACCGCCGGCGCGCAACTGGTGGGTGGCGAGCATGGTCTCGTCGTGCTGCTGCTCGTGCTGCACGATCATGCCGAACGCGAAGCCGTCCTCGACCAGCCTGCGGTCGGTGAACCGGATCCCGTCCAGCAGGTCGTAGACCTTGTCCCGCACCGTGCGCACGTACGCGCGGGCCTCCGCCGGGGGCAGCAGCGGCAGTGCCGGCCGGTCCTTGCGGGGCTGTTTGAAGGCGTCGTAGAGGTCGTCGATGTCGCGACGCACCGGCTCCCGCCCGCCCACGTCGCGCACCAGCCACAGCTCCTCCTGGTTGCCGACGTGCGCCAGGTCCCAGACCAGTGGCGACATCAGCGTGGAGTGCTGCCGGACCAGGTCGTCGTCGTCCACCGCGTCGGTGAGCGATGCGGTGCGGGCGCGGGTGCGCTCCAACTCGGCCGCGATCCGCGCGCGCAGCCGCTCGGCGTCGGCGCCCGGCCGCTCGATGGTGGTCACCGGTGTCCCCTCTCCGCGGCGGCACGGCGCCGCCGGATCGCTCGGTGGGTCTGGTCGTGCCGACCGGCCGGCAGGCCCAGCCCGGGCAGGGCGGCAAGCGCCAGGTCGAACAGGGTCGCCGCGGTGGTCGCCAGCGCACGCTCGGCCAGCCCGTGCCGGGCCGCCGCGTGCCAGCGGTCGGCGACCGGCGCGGCGGCGGCAAGCGCGTCGCGGGTGGTCGACGGGTCGGCGAACAGCGCGGCGAGCACCGCCACCGGCACGGTCCACTCCCGGCCCGGCTGGGCGTCCAGATAGCGCAACTCCAGGTAGCCGCGCGGGCGGACCGGCGGGAACAGCGTGCTGACGTGGTATTCCAGGTCGTCGGTGGTGGGTGGGCGGGGCAGCGCCCCGGCCAGCCAGTCGGCGAAGGTAACGCCCACCGGCGGGGTCCAGTCGGGACCGTCGCCGCGGACGCAGAGCAGTGGCGCGGCGAGCGCGTAGCCGGCCCAGGCCGCCGCCGGGTCGCGGTCGGCCCGCCCCGGCGACCACACCGGGCGGGTCCGCGCCGGCTCGATGGCCAGCCAGGCGGCCATCCGGGCGGACGCCCAACCGGTCCGCCGGCCCGCGTGCCGGCCGGCGGTGGCGAAGGCGGCCAGCAGCGGCGGGCCGACGGCGTGCGCGGCGGCCCAGCGCTGCGCCACCTGGTCCGGCTCACCGGCGTCGAGACAGACCTGGAGCCCGGCCGTGCTGTACATCATCGTCCGGCCGGCCGGGCCGTGTCGGTCGAAGACGCCGCGCATGGCCCGGTAGCGAGGGGTCTGCACCACCGGTCGCGGCGGTCGCCACGGGTCGATGCCGGTGCGGCCCAGCACGAGGCCGGCGGTGTGCAGCCGGGTCCGCAGCTCGGCGACGTCGGCCTCGGTGGCCGCGAGCAGCGCGGCGACCGACGGTCGCGGCGGGGCCGAGATCTCCACCTGCCCGCCGGGCTCCACGGTCACGGCGCCGCCGTGCCGGAGCTCGTCGGCCGGGCTGGTGGGGTCGAGGGTGACGGGGCGGTGCCGCCCCAACGCCTCGCACAGTCGCTCGCGGTCGACCGGGCGGGTCGGGTCCGCGGCGTCGTGCACCGTCCATTCCAGTTCGACGCCGGTGAGGGTGGGTGGACCGGTCTTGAAGCAGATCCTGGCCAGGTGTCCACGGGCCGCGGCCTCGTCTCCCAGGACGGTGCCCCGATCCAGCTCCGGCGACATCACCACGTGACGGCTCCTCTCCCGGAGACGGGCGACCGCACCGTCGGCCCGCGCGTCCCACCATCATCTGTCTAGCAGAAGGATGTGACGCTCCCGGGGAGATGAATTTTTGTCCGGAATCGGGGAGGCGCGGATGGCTCAGTCGTCGTCGCCGGGTCCGGGCTTGCCGTCGCCCTCGTCCGGCGTCTCCTTCGGCGTCGGCCCCTTCGGCGCGGACTCCTTCTGCGCCGGTCCCGTCGGTGTCGGCGCCATCCCCCGGCAGTAGCTCTCCACCCGGTCCGGGCCGCCGGCCGCGGCCACCAGGTCGGCGAAACCGGGCTTGGTCAGGGCCTTCGCCCGCTGCTGCTCCGACTTGGCCAGATAGGCGCGGCAGTGGCCGGCGAGCTTGCCCTCGACCGGCGGCCGGACGGACGGGGCGCCGGAGGGCGCGGCGGGGACCGACGGGGCGGGCGACGGCACCGCGCCGGACGCCTCGCCGGGCGGACCGCTGGGCGTCGGCCGCGACGGCCCGGCGCCGGAGGGCCCGGCACCCGACGTGCCGGCGCCGGTCGAGGTCGACACCGACGGGCTCACCGGCTCCGGGGCACGGTCCAGGCGGACGGCGGCGAACGCCACCCCGGCGACGGTGGTGGCGGCGAGCCCGGACAACGCGGCGGCGACCCGCAGGCGGCGACGCGGACGCGAGGCGGCGACCGGGGCGGGGGCCGCCGGCGCCGCGCGGGCGGCCCGGAAGGCGGCGAGCGCCCGCTCCTCCCCGTCGAGTTCGTCACCGGTGGCCGGGGCGACCGCGGCGGCGAGCAGCCGGGTCAGCGCGTCGGCGCCGGCCTCCGGCGGCGTCGCGGCGTGCGCGGCGTCGAGGAGCCGGTCGGATTCGGACCGGTCGGCCGGCCCTCCGGGCCGGGACGAGTTCATGCCGATTCCCCTCACGTCAGCCCTCCGCCGGCTCGGCCTCGGACGCGTGCGGCGCCGGGCGGTCGGTGCGGGGACGGGGAGCGACCGCGCCCGGGGCGTTCTCCGGAGCGGTCCGCTCCAGCAGCACGGCCAGCCGACGCAACCCACGGTGCGCCGCCGTACGTACCGCGCCGGCCCGCCGGCCGAGCACCCGTCCGGCGGTCTCCGCGTCGAGGCCGATGACGGCGCGCAGCATCACCGCTTCGGCCTCGGCCGGCGGCAGCGTACGGATCAGCGCCAGCGCGCTCGCCGTGCCGAGGGCCTCGCCGGCCCGGTCTGCGGTGTCGACGTCCGCCGCCAGATCGCTCAGCTCCTGGACCGGGACGGGGACCGCGGGACGCCGGCGCTGCCGACGCAGGTGGTCCATGGCCCGGTTGCGGGCGATGGTGACCGACCAGGCGCGGAACTCGCCGCCGGTGAACGACGGGAGGTCCCGGGAGATCTGCAGCCAGGTCTCCGAGGCCACGTCCTCGGCGTCGGCGCCCACGAGCGTGGTCAGGTAACGGAGCAGGGCCGGCTGCAGGTTGCGGTAGAGGAAGCGGAACGCCTCCTCGTCACCGGCCTGTGCCTCGGCGACGGCCTCGTTCAGTTCCACGGTCACGGTCGCCGCCCGCGCGGGGCACGTGCCCGGGGCCGGGTGTTCGCCGACGCGGGAGAGCACACCGCCATCCGCACCCTCGGCCCCCCGCTGAGCTGCTCGGCACCGGCACGGAACCCGGTGCGCACCTGGACACTGCCGCCGGTACGGCCGGGGCGGGTCATACCGTACCGGCGTCCCGCGGCGACCGGGAGCCGGGCCAACGCTAGGAGGCCTCGGCGGGGCCGGCAAGGCACGGACGGACGAAAAGAGGAGAGAAATGTCTACCGCCGGCGTCGGCGTGTCGATGTAACGAAGACCACCACCGGGCCGCCATGCGTCGCGGAGAAGAGACGGAAATGAGGGATGCCCGCCGGGAGATCGGCACTTTCTGGCCGATCGTACCCGCTCGGTCACGGTGAGCGCACCTACCGCACGGCCGCCGACCGTTCGGCTGACAGGTGCGGAGCCGCTCGCCGGCAGCGACGGGAGAGATCGCCGGAAATACTTCGGGACCGCTGTGGGTACGGTATGGGGATGCTCTCCTCGGACGTCGTACTCAGCGGTCGGTACCGCCTGGATGACCGTGTCGCCACCGGCGGCATGGGCGACGTCTGGAGGGCGAAGGACCTGGTGCTCGGCCGTCAGGTGGCGGTGAAGGTGCTCCTTCCCGCGCTGGTCTCCGACCCCGACTTCATCGCCCGGTTCCGCTCCGAGGCGCGGATCATGGCGTCGCTGCGCCACCCCGGCGTGGTCCAGGTCTTCGACTGCGGCGAGGACGAGCTGCCCGACGGCAGCCGGGCCGACTACCTGGTCATGGAGTTCGTCGCCGGGGAGCCGCTGTCCCGGCGGATCGAGGAGGCCGGGCAACTCGAGGTCGCCGAGACCATGTCGATCGTGGCCCAGACGGCGCAGGCGCTGCACGGGGCACACGGGCGGGGCATCGTCCACCGCGACGTCAAGCCGAGCAACCTGCTCGTGCAGGAGGACGGCACCGTGGTCCTGGTCGACTTCGGGGTCGCCAGGTCGACGAACGTCACGAGCATCACCAGCGCGAACGCGGTGCCCGGCACCGCCCTCTACATGGCGCCCGAGCAGGCCGCGGGGCGCCCGGTCTCGGGTGCCACAGACGTCTACGCGCTGGGCGCGGTGGCCTACTGCTGCCTGACCGGGAGCCCGCCGTTCACCGGCGACAACCCGCTCCAGGTCGCCGTGCGCCATCTCGACGACGAGCCGCCGGAGCTGCCGGCGCAGATCCCGGCGCCGGTCCGCGAGCTGGTGGCCCGTGCCCTGGCCAAGGACCCGGCGGACCGCTACCCGAGCGCCGCGGCGATGGCCGACGCGGCCCGGGCCGCCGGCGCCGGCTCGCCGACCGCGACGGTGCCGGCGGCGCTGCGTGGCGCGGCCGGTCCGGGGCGGACCCGCGACGAGCAGCCGGTGGTCCGGACGGCGGCCACCGTCGCCCGGCCGCGGCGCGGGGGCCGGCGCGGCGCGCTCGTGGGCGCGCTGGGCGCGGTGCTGGTGGCGGTGACCGCGTTGGGCGCGCTGCTGGCCGCCAGCAAGGATGCCAACGCGCCGGCCACCCAGATCGACGGCACCCGGCCCGCGGTCGCGCCGAGCGACTCGGTCGCGGACACCGCGGTCACCGACGGGCCGTCGGGCGACGACGACTACACCTATCGTCCGGCGGGTCCGGGCGGCCGGCCGTCGACCACGACGTCCGTCTCGCCGAGCGCCTCGCCGAGCCCGTCCGGCAAGCCGAGCCCGTCGAACACGCCGTCGACGGCGCCGACCGCGCCGAGCAGCGCGCCGGCGACCAGCCCGGCCCCGTCCCAGACCAGCGCCCCGACCGAGACGACCACCACCACTACCGCTCCGGCCGGGGGCGACGGGGGCGAGGCCGGCGGAGCGCCGGTCACCCGCCCCTGAGGCGTACGCCGGGTCAGCCGCCGGGGGTGACCAGCCCACTCTCGTAGGCCAGCGAGTCGAGCACCATCCGGAAGCCGGCGCGCACGAGCGCCTGGTCGTCGACGATCATCACCCGCACGGTCACGCCGCCGCGCTCCCTTCCTCGGCGCCGGCCGCGGCGGGCAGCGGCAGCCGCACCTCGATCCGCCACCCGCCGGCAAGCGTGGGGCCGGCGGCGAGGCTGCCGTCGTACACCCCGACCCGCTCCCGCATGCCGACCAGGCCGTGCCCGCCGGACGGGGCCGGCCGGACCACCGGACGGCCGCGCCCGTCGTCGACCGCCCGGACCGCGACGGTGTCGGCGTCCCAGTCGAGCGTCAGCTCCACCGACGCGCCCACGCCGGCGTGCTTGAGCGCGTTGGTCAGGCTCTCCTGCACCACCCGGTAGACGGTCAGCTCCAGGCCGGGCGGCAGGGGCGCCGGCGTGCCGGCGCCGTCGCAGTCGATCCGCAGCCCGGCGGCGCGGAACCGGTCGAGCAACGCGGGCAGCTCCACGAGCGCCGGACGCCGGTGCGCCAGCTCGCCGGTGGGCTCGTCCGCCACCGCGGCCGGCTCCGGCCGGCTGGGTTCCCGGAGTACGCCGACCAGCCGCCGCATGTCCTCCAGCGCCTGGCGGCCGGTGTCCGCCACCACCTTGGCCGCCTCCCGCGCGGTCGCCGGGTCCCGGTCGAGTGTGAACCGCACCCCGTCCGCCTGCACGATCATCACGGCCAGGCTGTGCGCGACCACGTCGTGCAGCTCACGGGCGATGCGGGTGCGTTCCTCGGCGACCGCCGCCCGGGACTCCGCCTCCCGCTCCCGGTCCGCCGTCGCGGCGCGTTCCTCAAGGCTGAGCACGTAGAGGCGGCGGGTCCGCACGTTCAGCCCGACCAGCCACACCGCACCGGTGATCAGGCCGTAGTAGAGCGCGCCCGCCCACCAGGGCGCCGGCCCGGGCCAGGACAACGCGGAGAGCAGCACGCCGATCGCGGCGCCGATCCCGGCCAGGATGCCGTCCCGCGCGCGGTGGGCGTACTTGACCACGCTGTAGAGGGCGATCAGCACGCCGATGTCGTAGCCCAGCGGGCCCCAGCCGACGATCACCTGGAGCAGCGCCAACGCGGCCACCGCGACGGCGACCGCGGACGGGTGGGTACGCCGGAACAGCAGCGCCACCGCCATCGCCATACCGACCGCGAACGCCGGCAGGCCGCCCTGCTCGGCGGCGAGGCCCAGCACGGCGACGAGGACGACCAGCCCGGAGACGGCGACGTCGAACGCGACGCCGCGCAGCGGGCGGCCGAGGATCAGGCGGTCCACGGTCACCCAGCGTACGGGGTGGGCTCAGGGGGTGAGCAGGGCGCGCATCCGGCCGATCTCGGTGGACTGCTCGACGGCCACCCCGTTGGCGAACTCCTGCATGGCCTGGTCGGCGCCGACCTTGAGCAGGTCGGTGGACATCACCACCGCGCCCTGGTGGTGGGCGGTCATCATCCGCACGAAGAGCCTGTCGAACGCCGCGCCGTGGGCGTCGGCGAGCTGCCGCATCGACTCGGCGGACTGCATCCCGCGCATGGTGCCGTGGTCGTGGCCGGTGACTTCGACGGGCAGGTCGCGGGTGCGGAGCCAGGCCCGCAGCACGCCGACCTCCGGCCCCTGGGCGGCCCGGATCCGGTTGGCGACGGCGCGTACCCGGGGGTCGGCGGCCCGGCCGGGGGCCAGCGTCGCCATCGCCAGGGCCTGCTCGTGGTGCGGGATCATCATCCGGACGTACCAGACGTCGAGGCTGTTCCACCGCGGCGTCGCGGCGGCGCGGACCTGCCCGGCGGCGCGGGTGGCGGCCGGCTCCCCCGGTCGGCCGGGGACCAGCACCGGTGGCGCCGAGACGGTGGCGGTGGTGGCCGGGGCGGTGGTGGCCGGGCTCGGCGGGGCCGCCGCCGGACCGGTGTCGTCGCACCCGGCGAGCGCCACGCCGCCGGTGGCCAGGAGCGCCGCCAGCGCTGTGACGGGGAGCCACACGCGAGCCTGCCGGACGGTCATACGACCCTCCCTCCGGTCGAGGTGACAGCGATCCTATCCATAGACGAAAGTTCCCTGATGTGACCGGCATCACATTGATGACGGTCACATCTCGGTAAGGTGTGGCGAATCATCATCCCCTTTCGAAGGGTGTTGCCGATGATCGACCTCCACATGTCCCGTACCCGGATCGTCAGCCTCGCCGCCGCCGGCCTGCTGCTGGCCGGCGTGGTCGCCGCGCCGCCGAGCAGCGCCCAGGAGATCCCCCGCGCCCAGGCGGCGCCGGCCACCGTGGACCGCGCCGTCCCCGGTGTCGACGAGATCTCCAGCAGCCCCAACCTGCGCCAGGTGGCCAACCTGCCGAAGCAGGGCCCGTTCGACACCACGTCCGCGCTCGGCACCGACATCGCCTTCCAGGGCCGGTACGCGTTCGTCGGCAACTACGAGGGATTCGTCACCTACGACGTGTCGCGGCCGAGCCGGCCGACGATCGTGGCGCAGGTGCTCTGCCCCGGCTCGCAGAACGACATCTCCGTCAGCGGCGACCTGCTGTTCCTGTCGACCGACTCGTCCCGCAGCGACGACTCCTGCGCCAGCACCTCCCAGCCCGCCTCGGTGAAGGAGTCCTGGGAGGGCATCAAGATCTTCGACATCCGCGACAAGCGCAACCCGCGCTACATCAAGTCCGTGGAGACGGCGTGCGGCTCGCACACCCACACGCTGGTGCCGGGCAAGGACCGGCGCGACGTCTACCTCTACGTCTCGTCGTACAGCCCACGTGACGACTTCCCGGACTGCCAGCCGCCGCACGACTCCATCTCCATCGTCAAGGTGCCGGTGAAGAGCCCCACCTCGGCCGCGGTGGTCGCCACCCCGAACCTCTTCCCCGACGGCGGCTACCCGGGCGTGCCGGGTGAGAAGTCCGCCACCACCGGATGCCACGACATCACCGCGTACCCGTCGAAGGACCTGGCCGCCGGCGCGTGCATGGGCGACGGGATCCTGTTGGACATCGCCAACCGGGAGGCGCCGCGGGTGATCGAACGGGTCACCGACACCGAGAACTTCGCGTTCTGGCACTCGGCCACGTTCAACAACTCCGGCACCAAGGTCGTCTTCACCGACGAACTCGGCGGCGGCGGCGCGGCGACCTGCAACGAGGCGGTCGGGCCGAACCGCGGCGCGGACGCCATCTACGACATCACCGGTCGCGGGAACGCCCGCAAGCTGGCGTTCCGCAGCTACTACAAGATCCCCCGGGCCAACGCCGACACCGAGAACTGCGTGGCGCACAACGGCTCGCTCATCCCGGTGCCCGGCCGCGACATCATGGTCCAGGCGTGGTACCAGGGCGGCATCTCGGTGTGGGACTTCACCGACTCCCGCAAGCCGAAGGAGATCGCCTACTGGGAGCGCGGGCCGCTCGACGACACCCAGTTGCGTACCGGCGGCTCCTGGTCCGCCTACTGGTACAACGGCCACATCTACTCAAGTGACATCCAGAAGGGCCTGGACGTGCTGGAACTGCGCGACCCGCGTACCTGGCTGGCCCAACTGATCCGGGTGCCCGAGTTGAACGTGCAGACCCAGGCGGGTTACCTGAGCTGGTGACCCACCCCCACCCCCTCCCCCACCCCGGGCGCCGCTGTTTCCCGGAAAGAGGGCCCATTCCCGGGCCGGAAGCCACTCTTTCCGTGAAACAGCGCGCTCCGGGGGTGGGAGGGGTGGGAGGGGGGAGGGTGGCGGTGCCGACGGATGAGCAGATCCGGGCGCTGCACGAGTGGGTCGCGCCCACGCCGGAGGCGTTCCACCTGGTCTGGACGCACTGCCGGATCGTGTGCGAGGTGGCGGAGCACCTGCTCGCCCGGCACGGCGCGGGCCTGGACGCCGCCCTGGTGCGGGCCGGCAGCCTGCTGCACGACATCGGCGTCTACCGCCTCTACGGCGCCGCCGGCCGGCTCGACGAGGAGAACTACGTCCGGCACGGGGTGCTGGGACACGCGCTGCTGCGGGACGCGGGCCTGCCCGAGTCGCTCGGCCGCTTCTGCTCCCGGCACACCGGGGTGGGGATCAGCCGCGAGGACGTGCTCCGGCAGCGTCTCCCGCTCCCGGTCGCCGACTACACGGCGACCACGGGCGAGGAGCAACTTGTCATGTACGCGGACAAGTTCCACAGCAAGACCACGCCGCCCACGTTCGTCTCCGCCGCCTCCTACGCCGCCGCCGTCCGTCGCTTCGGAGCGGACAAGGTCGTCCGGTTCGCGGCGCTCGTCGAGCGGTTCGGCGAACCGGATCTGCGTGCCCTCGCCCGCGCCTACCGGCAGCCGATCGTCTGACCGGGGCGCCGGAATGCGGGTGGACCGGGCCGGGTCAGCTCGTCGGCAGTCGGTAGTCCCGGGTGGCGCCGCCGGCCGTGACCAGTCGCACCTCGCCACCGCGCAGCGCGTACGTCACCGACCAGCGGGTGTGCGCCTGGCGCACGCCGTCGAGCAGGCGCAGCGCCCCGGCCGCGTCAAGCACGCCGCCGACCCGGTCCAGTTCCTTCGCCAGCACCTCGTACCGGTGGTCCCGCCGCAGGTCCCGGTCCGGCACGCCGGCGGCGGGCACGTTCGTCAGCGCCTGCCAGGGACCCCGTCGCCGGTCCACCGTCAGCTTCCCGTCGACGAACTCCACCACGGCGGAGGCCCCGGTGGCGTCGGCGAGCAGGTAGTGCAGCGGCGGCCCGCCGTCGAAGTCCAGGTTGTACCGCTCGAACACGGTGACCGCCTCGTCCACCGTGGCCGCCGCGTCGAGCACCAGGCGCAGGATGCGTACCGAGCCCACCGTGGGCCGCCCGGGCACCGGCTCGGCCCGCGCGCCGTCGTCGGCGGCCAGCCCGACCGCGAGGCCCCGCTCGTTCATCCCGTCGAAGGGCAGCAGCGGCGCGTCGAGCAACCGCCGGTCCCCGGCCGGGTCGGCGGTGACGCCCAGGTAGGAGATGTCCACCAGGGAGATCGAGGCGTACCCGTCCGGCGGGTCGGTGCGCAGCACGAGCGCCGGGTTGGGCTCCCAGTCGAAGTTGCGGGCGAACAGCGGACGGTCGCGGTCGCCGAGGGCGGCGAAGAGCGAGCAGCCGAACGGGCTCGGCGGGGTGGCGTCGGCCACCCCGGCGCTCGGGTCGTAGTCGCCGACGTACGTCATCTCGTACAGCGGCAGGTCGTCGACCTTGCGCAGGCTCGCGAGGGTGCGCTCCACCTGGCCGGCGTCCTGCCGGGAGGCGGTCGGCGAGCCGGCGCCGGCCGGCGCGCGGCTCTCCCCGCATCCGGTGCCGACGAGCAGCAGCGCGAGCACGGTGGCGACGACGGTCCTCCGCATGCCCGCGACGCTAGAAGAGACGACGGTCGCTGTCCATCGGGCGACCGGAGGCCGGCGGCTCCACTGGCCGGCCGTCGGGCCGCCGCGATCGGGCCGCCGCCGTCGGGCCGCGTCCGGCTCAACCCGGCAGGGGCGCCTCGTCACCGCCCCGGGTGCGACGCGGGGTGACCAGCCGACGGACCACCGGCGCGGCGTTCCACCGGGCCGCGCCGACCAGGTCGCGGGCGTGCTCCAGCACGGTGTAGTCGGGCCGGGCCAGGCCGTCGGCGATGGCCCGGTCGAGGTCGTTGCCGCAGCGGGTGAGCACGCTGTCGAAGTCCCGCCGGACCGGTTCCAGCAGGTCGTAGCCGAAGGAGCGGTGCAACCGGGCGAAGAGCGGCTTGTAGAGCCGGGCCCGCTCGTGCAGCCCAGACGAGTACGACATCGGGTTCTTCGGCCGCCGCCGGACATAGTCGGGCAGCAGGTCGGCGAAGGCCTGCCGGACGATCCACTTCTCCTGCCCGCCCCGCAGCTTCAGGTCCAGCGGCAGCCGCATGGCCAGCTCCACCACGCTGAGGTCGAGGAACGGCACCCGGGCCTCCACCCCGTGGCCCATGCTGGCCCGGTCCACCCGCTGCAACTCGGTCCGGCACAGGTTGCGGATCCGGTGCAGGAACAACCGGCGGGACCGCTCCGGCCCCACCTGGTGATACATCGGGTAACCGCCGAACAGCTCGTCCGAGCCGTCGCCGGTGAGCACCACCCGCACGCCCAGCTCGCCCAGCCGGCGGAAGATCGGCACCGAGACCACCGCGTTGATGATGTCGCCGTACTCGGTCAGCTCCGAGATCCGGATGGCCTCGCGCACGTCGGCCAGCCGGATGTCGCGCGGGCGCAGCTCGATCACCTCGTGCGGCACGTCGAGGTCGGCGGCGAGGCGTCGCGCGTACGCCACGTCGGGGCTACCCGGCGCGCCGACGGTCACCGCGACGCAGTCGGGGTGCAGCTCCCGGGCGTGCAGCAGCGCGAGCGTGCTGTCCAGGCCGCCGGAGAGCACCACGCCGACGGGGAGGTCGGTGTCCAGGCGGACCCGCATGGCGTCGGTGAGCGCGACCCGGACGAGCAGGGCGGCCTCGTCCGGGTCGTCGATCACCGGCAGCCCGGCGCCGACCGTGAGCAGGTCGACGTGCGGGCGCAACCGGACCGCGTCCGTCCCGGCCCAGCCGTGATGTCCCGGCGGCACCTCGTTGATCGGGGCGCCGTGCCCCACAAGCGCCTTGACCTCGGAGGCGACGTGCAGGCAGGACGGGCCGCGGGACCAGTAGAGCGGTTTCACCCCGAGCGGGTCCCGGGCCAGGTACGCCCGGCCGCTGTCCCGTTCGACCACCGCGAAGGCGTACTCGCCGCGCAGCCGGCGTACCGCCTCCTCGCCCCACTGGCGGAACGCGGCGAGCACCACCTCGGTGTCGCCGGCGGTGCGGAAGTCGTGCCCGAGCCGGGTCAGCTCGGCGCGCAGCTCGTGGTGGTTGAAGACCTCACCGTTGAAGCAGAGCAGGTGCCGCTCGTCGGGCGAGACCCAGGGTTGCACGGCCCGGTCGCGGTCCACGATCCGCAGCCGGCGCACGCCGGCGAGCAGGCCGTTCTCCTGCCGGGTCTCGGTCACCTCGCCGCGCGGGGCGAGCGCGGCAAGCATCCGACGGAAGGTGGCCGGGTCGGCCTCGGGGCCGATGCTCAACGCGATCCCGCACACCGCCTCACACCCCCATCTCGGCCTCGTACGCCCGCCGGAACCTGCGGCGGGCGCCGGGCGCGAGGCAGAGGTGCCAGGCCTGTCCCTCGTCGACCACGTTGATCTCACCGGCGTCCTGCCGGGCCAGCAGCAGGCCGGCGAGGGCGGCGCGGGAGCCGAACCGCTCGTACCATTCCAGCTCCACGTCGGCCGCCCAGCCCAGGCAGTGTCCGCTGGGCACCATGGCGGCGTAGCCCAGCCGGCGCAGCCGGTGCTGGTGCTCGGCGCTGCGGGCCAGGCTTGTCACCCAGAGCGGTGGCGTGCCGGGCCGGGTCACCGCGGCGAACTCCCGGGCCAGGTCGTTGAGGAAGGCGATCATCTCGCGTCGGGCCCGGGGGAACAGCAGGCCGGCGGTGTGCGGCGTGGCGCCCGGGCGCACCCGCCGCCCGAACGCCCGCAACCCGCGCCCGAGCACGGTGGCGGGCTGCTCCCGGTAGCGGAACTCGAGAAGTCCCCGGCGACGCGGCCATTCCAGGTCGACCAGGTCGACGCTGCCGCGCACCTGCTCGTCGGTGAGGAAGGTCGGGCTGTCCCGCCACCACAGCACGTCGACGCGGGACAGCAGATAGATCCGGACCAGGGCGGTCAGGTCCTGCGCCGAGGTGCGGGAGTTGGGCCGGTAGCGGGCCATCTCCAGCAGCAGCGTCTCCCGGGCGCCGACCACCCCCTGCGGGGTCCCGTCGAGCACCGCGGCGATGGCCGGCTCGCGGAGCCGTTGGTCGAGCAGCACCTGCCGGGCGCCCGTCGACGGCGCGTCCGTCAGCGCCCCCACCTCGACAAGCAGCTCCGTCACCGCGGCCCGGTACGCGGCCAGGTCGGGGCCCGCGTCGCCGGTGGGCGGCGCACCGGGCGGCAGTCGACGGGCGGGGGTGGTGGACGCGACGGCGGAGCCGGGTTGGCGGCCGGGGCTTCGGCTGGGCACTCGCATGGTCTCCGTCCCCTCTCGGCAGGACACGGTGTAATCAAGCCATAACACACGGTAATGAGCCGAGAGGGTGTCGCCGCGCGTAATGCCCGGATATCCTCCGAACAGTTTCTCTTTACACCGTCGACTCCGGCTCAGCCGCCCGGGCGGGGGCAGGCGGCGGCCAGCTCGCTCACCGTACGGGTGTCGCCGTCGTAGCTGCGGGCCGCCACGAACTCGCCGGCCGGACGGTGTGCCCCGGCGACCGCCCGGGCCCGGCGACGGTCCGCGCCCCGGAAGCGCAACGCCAGGCTCAGGTGCGGAACCCACCGGCCCGGCAGGTGCCACGGGTGCGCGCCGGTCGCCTCGGCCAGCACGTCCCAGACCGCGCCGTGCAGCGCGACAAGCTGCGGCGTCGGGTGGACCAACCAGACAAGCGGGGCGCTGCCGTCGAGGACCGCCAGCCGGTCCAGCCGCACGGGCAGCGGCAGCGCGGCGTCGCAGAGATCGGCCAGGCGCTGCTCGGCGCCGGGCGGGAACACGTCGACCGAGGCCAGCGTCAGGTGCGGCCGGTTCGTCGGGTGCGTGTTGCGGGCCATGCTGGGCAGGCCGGCGGCGGCGAGCCGGCTCCAGGCCGCCCGCACGGTCGCGTCCAGCTCCGGCGAGCAGAGCAGTTCCACCGTCCGCACCAGATCAGGCTAGACCCCGGCGACGCGCCACGACGTCCCGTGGGCCGGGTCCGCCGAGCCGCCCACGGGGGCCGGCCCGGGTGGCGTGGCGAACGTTTGCGCCGGTCGCCGCGACCCGCGTCGGGCGGTGATGAAAAGCTTGTCACATGAGCGCCGCACCGACCCCGACCGACCCCGCCACCCCCGCCGACGCCGAGGACGCCACCGCCTTCGCGGATCTCGGGCTGCGCACCGAGCTGCTGGGGGCGCTGGCCGCCCTGGGCTACGAGGAGCCGACCCCGATCCAGCGCGAGGCCATCCCGCCGCTGCTGGCCGGTCAGGACCTGCTGGGCCAGGCGGCGACCGGCACCGGCAAGACCGCCGCGTTCGCCCTGCCGCTGTTGCAGCGGATGCCGACCACGCGGCCGGACGGCGACCCGGTGTCGCTGGTGCTGGTGCCGACGCGGGAGTTGGCCGTGCAGGTCTCCGAGGCGTTCCACCGCTACGGCAAGGACCTGGGCGCCCGGGTGCTGCCGATCTACGGCGGGCAGCCGATCGGCCGCCAGCTGCGCGCCCTCGACCACGGCGTGGACGTGGTGGTGGCCACTCCCGGCCGGGCGCTCGACCACATCGCCCGGGGCACGCTGCGGTTGTCCTCGCTGACGACGGTGGTGCTGGACGAGGCGGACGAGATGCTCGACATGGGCTTCGCCGAGGACATCGAGGCGATCCTGGAGCACGCCCCCGCCGGCCGGCAGACGGTGCTCTTCTCGGCCACCATGCCGGCGCGGATCGACGGGCTGGCCCGCCAGCACCTGACCGATCCGGTCCGCATCCGGATCGAGCGCGAGCGACAGGTGGCCGGCGCGGCGCCCCGGGTGCGGCAGAGCGCCTACCTGGTGGCCCGGGCGCACAAGCCGGCCGCGCTGGGCCGGGTGCTGGACGTCGAGTCCCCCACCGCGGCGATCGTGTTCTGCCGCAGCCGCGAGGAGGTGGACCGGCTCACCGAGACGATGAACGGCCGCGGCTACCGGGCCGAGGCGCTGCACGGCGGGATGAGCCAGGAGCAGCGGGACCGGGTGATGGGCCGGCTGCGCTCCGGCACCGCCGACCTGCTCGTCGCCACCGACGTGGCGGCCCGGGGGCTGGACGTCGAGCAGCTCACCCACGTGGTGAACTACGACGTCCCGTCCGCGCCGGAGTCGTACGTGCACCGGATCGGCCGGGTGGGCCGGGCCGGCCGGGAGGGCGTGGCGATCACCCTCGCCGAGCCGCGCGAGCACCGGATGCTGAAGACGATCGAGCGCGTGACCGGCCAGCGGATCGTGGTCGAGAAGATCCCGACGGTCGCCGACCTGCGGACCCGGCGGTTCGAGCTGACCCAGGCCGCGGTGCGCGAGTCGGTGCTCGAAGACGACCTGGAGCCGTTCCGGGCGGTCGTCGAGTCGCTCACCGACGAGTTCGACCTGATGGAGGTCGCGCTCGCCGCGGTACGGCTGGCGCACGAGGCCACCCTGCCCGGCACGGCCGACGAGGAGGAGATCCCGCAGGTCGCCGTCCGCCCGGCCCGCGACGGGCGGACCGGGCCCGAGAGCCGGGACCGGCGCGGCAGCGTACGCTCCCGCGCCGCCGGCACCACGCAGGTCTTCATCGGACTGGGCCGGCGGGCCGGGGTACGGCCGCAGGACCTGGTCGGCGCGATCACCGGCGAGACCCGGGCCAGCGGGCGGGACATCGGCTCGATCGAGATCGCGGACCGGTTCTCGCTTGTCGAGGTGCCCCAGGCGCTGGCCGACGAGGTGATCCAGGGGCTGCGCGGGAGCACCATCAAGGGCCGTAAGGCGACCGTCCGGCGCGACCGCGACGGCACCGACCGCCACTGATGGTGTTAAGCGGGGCCCCCGCTTATGCAGAATGCGTTAAGCGGGGGCCCCTCCTTGCACCTCAGACGGTGGCGAGGGTCTGCGCGTCCACCTCGGCGGGGCGCAGCGCCAGAGCGAGCACGTCCGCGACGTCGGCGAGGGTGTGCACGGTAAGCGCCGCGCGGACCTCGGCCGGCAGGTCGTCCAGGTCCGGCTCGTTGCGCTTCGGGATGATCACCTCGGTCAGGCCGGCCCGGTGCGCGGCGAGCAGCTTCTGCTTCACGCCACCGATCGGCAGCACCCGGCCGGAGAGGGTCACCTCGCCGGTCATCCCGAACTCGGGCCGGACCGGCCGACCGGTGACCAGGGACGCCAGCGCGGTCACCATGGTGATGCCGGCGCTCGGGCCGTCCTTGGGCACCGCGCCCGCCGGCACGTGCAGGTGGATCCGCCGCCCGGCGAGGGCGTTCGGGTCCAGCCCGTACCGCCGCCCGTTGGAGCGCAGGTACGACCACGCGATGTGCGCCGACTCCTTCATCACGTCGCCGAGCTGGCCGGTCAGGGTCAGCCCCGGCTCGCCCTCCATGCCGGTGGCCTCGATGAACAGCACGTCGCCGCCGGCCCCGGTGACGGCCAGGCCGGTGGCCACGCCGGGCACCGCCGTCCGCTCGGCCGACTCCGGGGTGAACTTCGGCCGGCCCAGGTAGCGGGCCAGGTTGCCGGCGTCCACGCGGACCGGCGCCGGGTCGGTGGCAAGCGCGACGGCCACCTTGCGCAGGATCTTCGCCAGCGCCCGTTCGAGCTGCCGGACCCCGGCCTCCCGGGTGTACTCGCCGGCGATCAGCGCCAGCGCCTCGTCGGCGACTGTCACCTCCTCGGCGGTCAGCCCGGCCCGTTCCCGCTGCCGGGGCAGCAGGTGGTCCCGGGCGATGGCCACCTTCTCGTCCTCGGTGTAGCCGTCCAGGGTGACCAGCTCCATCCGGTCCAGCAACGGGCCGGGCACGGTCTCCACCACGTTTGCGGTGGCCAGGAACAGCACGTCGGACAGGTCGAGGTCGACCTCGAGGTAGTGGTCGCGGAAGGTGTGGTTCTGCGCCGGGTCGAGCACCTCCAGCAGGGCCGCCGCCGGATCGCCGGCGTAACCGACGGCCAGCTTGTCGACCTCGTCGAGGAGCACGACCGGGTTCATCGAGCCGGCCTCGCGCAGGGCCCGCACGATCCGGCCGGGCAGCGCGCCGACGTAGGTGCGCCGGTGGCCACGGATCTCCGCCTCGTCGCGTACCCCGCCGAGGGAGACCCGGACGAAGTTGCGCCCGAGCGCCCGGGCGACCGACTCGCCGAGGCTGGTCTTGCCGACGCCGGGCGGGCCGGCCAGGGCGAGCACCGCGCCGGAGCCGCGCCCGCCGACCACACCCAGGTTGCGCTCCGCGCGGCGGTTGCGCACCGCGAGGTACTCCAGGATGCGGTCCTTCACGTCGGCCAGGCCGGCGTGGTCGGCGTCGAGCACCGCCCGCGCCGCGGCCAGGTCGGTGTTGTCGTCGGTACGCGTGCTCCACGGCATTTCGAGCACCGTGTCGAGCCAGGTGCGGATCCAGCCCGCCTCGGGTGAGGCGTCGCTGGCCCGCTCCAGCTTGCCGACCTCGCGCAGGGCCGCGTCGCGGACGTTGTCCGGCAGGTCGGCGGACTCGACCCGGGCCCGGTAGTCGGCGGAGCCGTCCGGCTCGTCCTCGCCGAGTTCCTTGCGGATCGCGGCGAGCTGCTGCCGGAGCAGGAACTCCCGCTGGGACTTCTCCAGCCCCTCCCGGACGTCGGTGTTGATCTGCTCGGTGACCTCCTGCTCGGCCAGGTGTTCCTTCACCCAGCCGACAAGCAGTTCCAGCCGGGCGGTGACGTCCGGCGCGGCGAGCAGTTCGGTCTTCTGCGCCAGGCTGAGCCAGGGCGCGTAGCCGGCCGAGTCGGCCAGCTCGGAGAGGTCGGTCATCCGTTCCATGGCGTCGATGACCTGCCAGGCCCCGCGCTGCTGGAGCACCGAGGTCGTCAGCGCCCGATACTCGCGGGCGAGTTCCCGGGCCCGGCCGGCCGGGGCGGGCTCGTCGAGGGCGGTCGCCTCGACCCAGAGGGCGGCGCCGGGGCCGGGCACGCCGGAGCCGATCCGGGCGCGGGCGAGACCGCGGACCACTGCCGCCGGCTCACCGCTTGGCAGCCGGCCCACCTTCTCGATGGTGGCGACCACGCCCACCGACCCGTACTCGCCGTCGATGCGGGGCACGGCCAGCAGTTCCTTGTCGCCTGTCGCGCGGGCCGCGTCGACCGCGGCCTGGGTGGTGGGGTCGAGGGTCACCGGGATGACCATCCCGGGCAGCAGGACGGCGTCGGTCAGGGGAAGTACCGGAAGAGTTGCCATCGAACACCTGCCATCACGTTGGTTGAGCGTGTCTGACTCAAGTAACAAACCGTGCCCCTTGTTCCGGAGTGTGACCCACGCCACGGGTCCGCGCCCGGCCATTTGCCGGACCACCGATTTCGCGACCCGCCGAATGGAAAGGGGCGGGTATTGTTGCGGAATTACCGCCAGGTAGGTCAAACTCTTAGCCACACCCCGCCCGACACAGGGAGTAATGGCGATGGCAAGGAAAGTAATCACCGTTCTGACCGACGACCTCGACGGCGGAAAGGCCGATCGGACCGTCGAGTTCAGCCTGGACGGCGTGGCATACACGATCGACGTCTCCGACGAGAACGCGGGCGTCCTGCGCAAGGCGCTCGACCCGTACATCAGCGCTGGCCGGCGTATCGGCCGTGGTCCGGCCGACGCCGGCCGCGCGCCGCGCCGCGCCACCCGGCCGAGCACCTCGGGAATGGATCGCGAGCAGAACCGCGCCATCCGGGAATGGGCCGCCAAGAACGGCCACGAGATTTCCGAGCGGGGGCGCATCCCGGTCTCGGTGGTGGAGGCGTACAAGAACCGCTGAGCCTCCCGGTTCACCGTCGGGCACCCCGGGGTCACGCTGAGAAATCAGCGTGGCCCCGGATTGCTTTTGCCGGTCGCCAATTTTCATCCGGCAGGATCACCACGGCATGAAACTTCTTCTCCGGCCGACCCGCGCCGAGCCGGGACCGGGGCGAGGTCGCACGCGAAGCGGCCGGAGCCGCCCGGGGATGTCCCGGGCGGCTCCGGCCGTCGGTGTTCGAACTCAGTTGACCTGGATGCGCACCACGTCGATGGCGGGGGTCTGGTTGGCCCGCTCCATCATCGGGATGCGGTGCGAGCCGTCACCGGCCCAGACCGAGCACTGGGCCAGGCCCGAGTCCGGCAGGCCGGGGATCTGGATCAGCACGTCGTCCGGCTGGTTGCCACCCTTGCCGTCCTCGGTGGCGACGAAGAAGGCGGGCACGTCCTGCGGGTTCGGGGGCTGCCGGGTGCTGCCGAGCATCCGGCACGCGGTGTGGAAGTGGCCGCGCACCAGGCCCTGGTCGTTGAGCAGCGAGCTCTCCAGGTAGTAGCCACCCTGACCGGCGGCGAGGAAGCGGTCCCGCACCAGGTTCTTGGTGGTGACCCGGAGCGTGAACGGCTGGTTGCGCTGCACCTGGTTCGGGAACTGGGTGATCAGCAGCGACGGGTTGCTCGCCGCGGCACCGACCTCGCCGAAGGCGGTGCTCACGCACCGGTTGCCGTTCTGGAAGCCGTCGTGGCCCTGAAGCTTGCTGTTGGCGCAGTCCTTCGCCAGCACCTCGAGGCCGTTGTTCCCGCCGTTATTGCCACCGTTGTTGCCACCGTTGTTGCCGCCGTTGTTGCCACCGTTCTGGCCGCCGTTGTTGTTGCCGCCGTTCTGGCCGCCGTTGTTCCCACCGTTGTTGCCGCCGCCGTTCTGGCCGCCGTTCGGCGCGTTGTCGGTGAGGGCGCACGGAGCGAGCTTGTCCAGGCCCTGCGGACGCTGGCCGCCACGCCCGATCGCCGTGGCGATCCGGTTGAGCGTCGCGGTCCGCTTGTCGGCGAGCGGACGGAGAATGGCGTTGTTGATGAAGTCGCCGCCGTTACGTCCCTCGGCCGCGAGCCGCCGGTTCGCCTCGGCGATCTGGGTGTCCAGCAGGGCCAGGTTGCGGTCCACCTCGGCGCGCGCCCGGGCGGGCACCTGCGGCAGCTTGCTCTTGACGTCCGGGCAGGCCACGGTCGGGTTGCCCGCGCCGGCGCCGCCCGCCTTGGTCTGCTGGCACTCGGCCGACGACATCTGGCCGTCACCCCAGTGGTTGCGGACCCAGCGGCCGTTCTGCCAGGTCCGGGTGGTGCTGCCCTGACCACCCGGAGCGGTCGCCCCCGGGCTCGAGGCCACGCAGGACGCCGAGGCGACACGGGTGGTCCTCCGCTGGTCCTGGGCGGACGAGATCTGGGTGACGGCGACGATGCCGCCGAAGACCGCGAGCGTGCCGACCACGGCCAGCATCCGCTTGCTCCGCGCGTTACCGGATGACCGGCGCGCCCGTGTGGACCTGCGCATCGAATTGCTCTCCTTCTCGATCCGGTAGCTGACTCGTGATCCCGGCGGAAACTCGGGGTGGGACCACTGCGACGTTGCGGTCGCGCGTCAATGGCCGACGATGCCCTTCCGCACCGTCTCCGCGCCGTCGGTGGCGCGGCGGGGGATCTGCGTCCATTCCCGCTTAGGTACGGAGTGCCGTCGGCGAAGGTTCAACCGGAGATCGGAAAAAAATTGCGTGACCGGACGGTGACCGGATCGGCGGATCAGTCGGCGCAGAGATGGTCGAAGGCGAAGCCGCCGTCGAGGGAATCGCGCCTGTCGGCGAGCCGCCGCACCCGTTCGCGGAGGTCGTCGCGGTCCACCAGGGACGCCGCGGCGGGGTCCGGGGCGCGGAGCCGCTCCCCCAGCGCCATCGCGGCCAGGTCCTCGGCGAGCCGGCCCGGTTCCACCCCGCAGCCGAAGCCCCGGGACGTCAACCGCACCCGCTCCAGCAGGCAGCGCCCGGGCCGCGCCTCGACCCAGCTCCAGCCCTCCGCGGGGCCGTCGGTCCACCGCACGTGCAGGCCACGCACGATCGGGTCGGCCAGCCGACCGGCTACGTACGCCTCGACCGCGTCGGCCCGGGCCAGCGCGCCGAGGTCGTTGACCGGACCACGCCGGCCGTCGGGCAGCCGGCCCACGATGTCCCGGAACCCGATCGTGTCCCCACCGTCCGGGTCGGTGCCCTCGGCGTAGGAACGGGCGTCGAGCACGTACGCGACGAACCGGCGGACCTGCTCGCCCCCGCCGAGCGTCGACGACTCGACCCGCAGCAGCGGCAGGCCCACCGCGGCGCAGACCGCGTCGGTCAGCCGGTCGGCGCGGCGGGCGGGTGAACCGTCGGGCGCGGGCGGGCCGAACCGCACGGCGAACACCGGGAGGCGGGTGTCGGCGGCGCACACCACCAGGTCGAGAGCGGCCCGCCCGGCGGTGCTCCACTGGCTGCCGGTGACCCCGGGCGGACGGCCCTGCACCAGCTCGGCGAGGCGCCGGTCGGCGAAGCCGAGGTGACCGGCGCGGGTGAGCCGCGGCGCGGCCTCCGGCGGGACCGGCCGCAGCCAGGAGGCGGTCACGCCGCCGGTGCTCGTCATCTCGCCACAGTCCGTCCGTCGTCCTCGTCGACGCCCGAGTCTAGGGCGTCGATCATGGGAGCCGCCTCGGCGGTCCGGGGAGAATCCGGGCCACCGTCGGGCGGTGCGCCGCCGGGTCGGACGATCTAGGCTCGGCGGGTGCACAGCGGACGGACCCCGGAGCGGTTCACCAAACGCAGTCTCGTGGCCGTGTCCCACGCCATCGAACGGGCCGCGCTGGCGGAGGCCGAGGACGGTCCGCTCGTCGTGCTCGCGCTCTTCCAGCGGCTGCCGTACTTCGATCGGGAGCGGGACATCTACCGGCGGATCGCCGGCCGGGCCACCGCCACAGTGGTCGGCATGGTCGGCGGTCCCCCACCCGACCTGCCCGACGGGGTCCACCCGGTGGTGCTGGACGAGACGGAGGAGCTGGCCCGGGAGTGGAGCGTGGTGGCGCTTACCCCACGCTTCGGCGCCAGCCTGGTGGCGTACGACCGGGGTGAGGTCACGCCGGCCGCGACGCTTGAGACGGGCCGGCTCTTCGACGGTCGCTGGGGGTTCCGCCGGGACGCCGCGTTGCACGAGGTGATCCGGCTGCGCGAGCGGCTCGCCGAGCGGCTGCCCGGTCCGGCCCGGGCGGCGCTTGACGAGGCGGTCGCCCGGGTCCGGGACATTCCGGCCGGCGCGGGCGAGTCCCGGGCCGACGCGGCGCTGCGGTTGCTGGCCCGGCGCGGCGACCGGGGCGCGCCACCTGTCGAGACGGCGGACGGGATGCTCGACGAGCCCGGCCTGCGGCGGTGGTCAGGTGCGGACGGGGTGACCGCCTCCGGCACCCTGCCGGTGGCGCTCGTGGGCCTGCGGGTGGCCGAACCGGCAGGCGCGCCGGAGCGCTTCGGGCGACGCAGCGCCGCCCGGGAGAGTCAGGCCGTGCTCGCCGCGGTCACAAGCGTGCTGCGGCCGGTGGACCGGGCGGTCCGGGTCGCCGACAACGAGTTCCAGCTCGTGCTGCCGGCGCTCGGCGAACCGGAGGCGCTGGCCGTGGTGGGCCGGCTGCACGAGAGCATCGGCGCGCTGGCCCGGGCGTTTCCGTTCGTCGCGTACACCGTGCACGCGGCCGTCGCGGTGACCACCCGGCGGCCACTGCCGACGGCGGACCTGCGGGCCGCGGTGGAGTGGGCGGTACGCGAGGGCGTGCCGGTGGCGGGCCTGCCGCCGGAGCCCGCACCCGCCCCGGCCGGGGCCCGCTGACCGGCCGTGCGAGTGGTGTCGCTGGTGCCGTCGCTTACCGAGGCGGTCGCGGCGACGCGGCCGGAGGTGCTCGTCGGCGCGACCGACTGGTGCACGCACCCGGCCGGGCTTGACGTCTCCCGGGTCGGTGGCACGAAATATCCCGACCTGGACCGGGTGCTGGCTCTGGCCCCCGACCTGGTGCTGCTCAACGAGGAGGAGAACCGGCTGGCCGACGCGGAGACGCTGCGCGCGGCCGGCGTACCGGTCCGGGTCACCTTCCCGCGTACCGTGCCGGAGGCCCTCGACCAGCTCGGTGAGCTGGTCGCCGCGCTCGGGGCCCCGGCCGAGCCGCCGTGGCTGCGCGCGGCCCGCCGGGCCTGGGCCGCGCCGCCCGAGCCACCGCGCGTCCGGACCGCGGTGGTGCCGGTGTGGCGGCGCCCGTGGGTGGTCCTGGGCCACGACACGTTCGCCGGGGACGTGCTGCGCCGGCTCGGGGTGGTCAACGGCTGGGCCGGCGATCCGGAACGCTATCCCCGCCCGACGCTCGACGAGCTGCGGTCCCGGGCGCCGGAGTTGGTGGTGCTGCCGGACGAGCCGTACCGGTTCACCGCCGACGACGGGCCGGAGGCGTTCCCGCAGGTGCCCTCGGTGCTTGTCTCCGGCCGGCACCTCACCTGGTACGGCCCCTCGCTGGCCGAGGCGCCCGCGCTGCTCGCCGCCCAGCTCGCCGCCCCGGTCTGACCCGGTCGCGGGCCGACCGGACCGGCCCGGGACGGGACCAAGGACCCGGTCACCCGGCACCGACGGCCCTGCTCCCGGCCGGCGCCCGGCGGTGGAATGGAGATGCCACCGAAGCGCGGTGTCAGGCACAGAAGGGACGTGGACACCATGACCGCGACACGCGAGCGGATCCCCGCCACCACCACCGCTCCGGCGGCTGAGACCCCCCGCCAGAAGGCCACCCGGTACGTCTGGGCCGGGCTGCGCATCGCCCTGGGCTGGGTGTTCCTCTGGGCCTTCCTCGACAAGATGTTCGGCCTGGGGCACGAGACCCCGGCGAAGAACGCCTGGATCAACGGCGGCAGCCCGACCAAGGGTTTCCTCGGCTTCGGCGTGGCCGGCCCGTTCGAGGGCGTCTACCACGACATCGCCGGCGCCGCCTGGGCGGACTGGCTGTTCATGCTCGGCCTGCTCGGCATCGGCGTGGCCCTGCTGCTCGGCATCGGCACCCGGATCGCCGCCGTCGCCGGCGGGCTGCTGCTGGTCCTGATGTGGACGGCCGTGCTGCCCCCGGAGAACAACCCCGTCATGGACGACCACCTCATCTACGCGGGCCTGCTCGCCGGCCTGGCGCTCGTCGGCGCCGGCAACACCCTCGGCCTCGGCCGGACCTGGGCGACGCTCCCCCTCGTCCAGCGCTTCCCCTGGCTGAGGTGAGGGCAGGTCGCCCGGGGCGGGCGTCGCCGGTCGGCGACGCCCGCCCCGCCGCGCGTCCCCGACGTCGGCGGTGAGGCGGGTACCGGCGCGTATCGGTCGGTCACGATCGGGCAGGATCGACGGTGATTACCCCGTCAGCACCGAGGAGACCCGCTCATGGAGAAGCCCGAGGTTGGCCCGATCGAGGGCGCGCCGCCCGCCGATCTCGTCGTCGAGGACATCACTGTCGGCGACGGCCCGCAGGCCCAGGCCGGCCAGCTCGCAAGCGTGCACTACGTGGGCGTGGCCCACTCCACCGGCCGCGAGTTCGACGCCTCGTGGAACCGGGGCGAGACGTTCGAGTTCCCGCTCGGCGGCGGCCAGGTCATCGCCGGATGGGACCAGGGCGTCATCGGCATGAAGGTGGGCGGCCGGCGCCGGCTCACCATCCCGCCGCACCTGGGCTACGGCGCCCGGGGCGCCGGCGGCGTCATCAAGCCGAACGAGACGCTTGTCTTCGTGGTGGACCTGCTCGGCGTGCGCTGAGCGCCGTTCGACCAGCGGGCCGTCGGCGTGGCGCCGGCGGCCCGTCGGCGTTCAGGCCGCCGCGCGGAGCAGCTCCGGACCACGGCCCGACTCGCGCACCGGGACGACCCGGTGCAGGCCGGTCACCCGCAGCACCCGGGCCACGACCGGCTCGGGGTCGACAAGCACCAGCTCCCCGCCGCGGGCCCGCACCCGCAGGTGGGCGGCGGCCAACGCGCGCACCCCGGCGGCGGAGAGCAGGCGCACGCCGGACAGGTCGACCCGCAGCACCGGCCGCGCCGGCGCCGCCCACAGCGCGGCCCGGAACGCCGACACGGTGGCGATGTCGATCTCGCCGACCGGGCGCAGCTCGACCACCTGGTCGCGCACGTCCATCGCCACCGCGAAGCGGTCGCCGCTGTCTCTCATACCGTCAAACCTACCCCCGCCCACCGACAGTTTCCGCTGCTCGCGGACGGGGTTCCGGGTAGCGCCCGGGTGTCGACCCGGAGCCGTCTCAGGGTCATCCCGCAGCCGCTCGCCCGGGTGGGCCGGCCCGCCCGCGCGGGGGCCGGCCCGCGGGCGCGGGCCGGCCCCGGTCGTTCCTCCCCCGGTTCAGCCGCCGCTGTTGCTCCTGGTCGGCGTGGGCGCGGGCGACGACCCCCCGGCCACCGCGCCCGGGTGCGGCGTCGCGCTCGGCGTGGGCTTCAGGCTCGCCGGTACGGGCAGCGCGCTGCCCTTGGCGAACTCGTCCCAGCTGACGTTCCAGGCGGTGAAGCCGTTGCCCTGCTGGAGCTTCACCTCGGTGCCCTTGACGGTCACCAGGTCGCCGACCTGGGTGACGCCCATCAGCCAGTCCGCGCCGGCGGCCGAGACGTTCGTGCAGCCGTGCGAGGTGTTGTTGTAGCCCTGCTCCCCCTCGGACCACGGCGCCGAGTGGATGAACTCGCCACCCCAGGTCAGCCGCTGTGCGTCGTCCACGTCGACCACGTAGCCGCCGTCCGGTTCGCCACGCGTGTCGAACGTGGTGTGCTCGTGCTTCTCCATGATCACCATGGTGCCGCTGGAGCTCGGCGTGCTGGGCTTGCCGAGGCTGACCGGCAGCTTCTTGAGCACCTTGCCGTCCTGGTAGACCGTCAGCTGCTTGGTGGTGTTGTCGATGTCAAGCGACACCCGCCGGCCCACCCTGGCGGTCGCCACGTGATCGGCGTCGCCGACCGCCTCCCTGCCGATCGGCAGCCCCTCCAGCGCGCTGCGCACGCTGATCTTCGTGCCGGGCTTCCACTGGTCGGGGGCCCGGTACTCGGCCTGCTTGCCGTCGGACATCCACGACCAGGCGCCCGGCTGCGGCGGGTCGGTCTTCACGAACAACCGCCGCTGCACGTCCGCCCGCGCCTGTTCCGGAATCGGCGGGTCGAAACCGAGCACCACCGGCATCGCCGTCCCGTACGTCTGTTTGTCCTGGAAATACAATTCGCTGGTGACGGCCGGTTTGGTGGATTTGGCCATCGTCGTGAACGTCGTCTTCCGCGTCGCGGTCTTCCCGGAATCGCCGGTCACGGTCACCTCCGCCGTGTACGTCCGGGAATTCGCCAACGGACGGTCCGGCACCCAGCCCGATCCGTCCTCGCGCGGCTGCGCCGCCACCGGGCGGCCCTTGTCGTCGGTCAGCTTCACGCCGGTCACCTTGCCGTTGCTGACCTTCGTGCCCACCTCCGCGCTGATCGGCACGTCGCGGGCCCGGTCGGCAGGCGTCACCGTGACCGACGGCGGCGTCGCCTCGGCCTTCCGGACCACCGACTTCGGGCCGGCGGTGCACGCGCCGACCGCGAGTGGCGCGATCGCGACAGTCACCGCGAAAAGCGTCAGACGCCGCCTCACAAACATATGTCGCCCCCCATTTCCGGAACCCCCTCGCCCACATTCTGTAGGCCCGGCGTCACCGAGTGGCGCCTTCGGCGGAATTGCTCGGAAAAGAGCTCGGGATTCAACTTAGATCTTGGTACGAAATGGCCCCTGGAGGGGCCATTTCGTACCAAGATCCGTTGCGGGGCGGGCGGTCAGACGTTGGCCACCAGCAGCGCGGGCCGTTCCACACAGTCGGCCACGTGACGCAGGAAGCCGCCGGCCACCCCGCCGTCGCAGACCCGGTGGTCGAAGGTGAGGCTGAGTTGGGTCACCTTCCGGACGGCGAGCTGCCCGTCCACCACCCACGGCTTGTCCACGATCCGGCCGACGCCAAGCAGCGCCGCCTCCGGGTGGTTGATGATCGGCGTGGAGCCGTCCACCCCGAACACGCCGTAGTTGTTGAGCGTGAACGTCCCGCCGGTCAGCCGCGCCGGGGGCAGCGTACCGGCTCGGGCCGCCGCGGTGGTCTCGCCGAGCGCGGCGGCAAGCTCCCCGGTGGTGAGCCGCTGGGCGTCGCGCAGCACCGGCACGACGAGCCCCCGGTCGGTCTGCGCGGCGATGCCCAGATGCACCCCGGCGGACTGGACGATCCGCTGCCCCTCGGTGTCGACACGCGCGTTGAGCTGCGGATACTTCCGAAGGCCGCTGAGGCAGATCCGGGCCAGCAGGGCCAGGATGCTCACCGGCGCGTCAGGCGTGGCGGCGTTGATCGCGGCCCGGGTCTCCAGGAGCCCGGTGGCGTCCACGTCCACCCAGATGGTCACCTCGGGGATCTCCCGGCGACTGCGGGAGAGCTTGTCGGCGATCACCTTGCGGATGCCGGTGAGCGGGATGACCACATCGCCGTCGGCGGCCGGGGCCAGCCCGACATGCGCGGCCGGCGCGTCCGGCACCGCCGCCAGCCGGGCCGCCGGGGCGTCCGCGGCGAACTCCACGTCGCACCGGCGGATCACGCCGCCCGGACCGGTGCCGCGCAGCGACGCCAGATCGACCCCGCGTTCCTTCGCCAGCCGTCGCACGATGGGCGAGATGACAAGCGGCGCAGCGACCGGCGCCGAGGGACCGGACCCCGCCGCGGCGGGCGGGTCCGGCCGTTCCGGCGGGCCGGGCTCCGGGGCGACCGTCAGGCGCGGGCGGCGTCGCCGCCGGCCCGGGCCGCCGTGCCCGGTGCCGTACCCGATCAGGACGTTGCCGGAGCCGGCCCGCTCCTCCTCGCGGTAGGTGGCGTGCGGGTCCGGCGCGTCGCCGCCGTCGAGCGGGGCGATGGTGACCAGCGGCTGGCCGACCGGACGGACCTCACCCTCCGCGCCGTGCAGGGCGACGACCCGGCCGGGGTACGGGCAGGGCACGTCGACCACGGCCTTGGCGGTCTCCACCTCGACCACGCTCTGGTCCACGGTCACCACGTCGCCGACGGCGACCCGCCACTGCACGATCTCCGCCTCGCTCAGCCCCTCGCCCAGGTCCGGCAGGAGGAAGTCACGGGTTCCGACAGTGCTGGTCATGCCGTGCCGACCGGGCATGCCCTCACGGCCCTCGCTGCGCTCGGTGCGTTCGGTCATGCCGCCACCCACCGGGTGTCGGGCCGGTCGTCCCACTGCAACCGGGCCACGGTGTCGAGCACCCGGTCCACCGAGGGCAGGTGGGTGTGCTCAAGCATCGGCGCCGGATAGGGGATGTCCAGCCCGGACACCCGCAGCACCGGCGCGTGCAGCGCGTGGAAGCAACGCTCCTGGACCCGGGCCGCGATCTCGGCGCCGACACCGGCGAAGCCCTGCGCCTCCTGGATCACCACGCAGCGGCCGGTGCGGCGCACCGACTCGGTGACGGTGACGTCGTCGAACGGCACGATGCTGCGCACGTCGACCACCTCCAGGTCCCAGCCCTCCTCGCGGGCCGCCTCCGCCGCGGCCAGCGCCACCGGCACCGCCGGGCCGTACGCGACGAGCGTGGCGTCGGTGCCGGGGCGGCGCACCACGGCGGTGCCGATCGGCGCGGTGCGCGCCGGCAGCTCCGCCTCGGCGCTGCCGAAGTAGAGCTTCTTCGGCTCCAGGAACACCACCGGGTCCGGGTCGTCGATCGCGGCCCGCAACAGCGAGTACGCGTCGTCGACGGTGGCCGGGGTGACCACCTTCAGCCCGGGGGTGTGCGCGTAGTACGCCTCGGACGAGTCGCAGTGGTGCTCCACGCCGCCGATGCCCCCGGCGTACGGCACCCGGATGACGATCGGCACGCTGAGCGCGCCGCGGGTGCGGTTGCGCAGCTTCGCCACGTGCGAGGCGATCTGCTCGAACGCCGGGTACGCGAACGCGTCGAACTGCATCTCGACCACCGGCCGCAGCCCGGACATGGCCAGGCCGACCGCGAAGCCGACGATGCCCGCCTCGGCGAGCGGCGTGTCGAAGCAGCGCTTGTCGCCGAAGCGGGCCTGCAACCCGTCGGTGATCCGGAAGACGCCGCCGAGCTGGCCGACGTCCTCGCCGAAGACGACCACCCGTTCGTCGTCGAGCATCGCGTCGGCGAGCGCGGCGTTGAGCGCCTTCGCCATGGTCGTGGTGGCCATCAGGCGTCCCCCTCCTCGTCGTCGGCCGCGGCCAGCTCGGCCCGGACCAGTTCACGCTGCTCGATGAGCTGCGGCGTCGGCTCGGCGTAGACGTGGTCGAAGAGGCTCAGCGGGTCCACGGTCGGCTGCTCGTCCATCCGGCGGCGCAGCGTCGCGGCGTACGCCTCGGCCTCTTCGGCGACGGCCGCCACCGCGGCGTCGTCGAGCACGCCCCGGGCCCGCAGGTACGCCTCCAGCCGGGCGATCGGGTCGCGGTCGCGCCACGCCTCGACCTCGTCGGCGTCGCGGTAGCGGGTCTGGTCGTCGGCGTTTGTGTGCGGCTCCATCCGGTAGGTGTGTGCCTCGATCAGGTAGGGGCCCCGGCCGGACCGGGCGTGCGCGAACGCGCGGTTCAGCACCGCCAGCACGGCCACCGGGTCGTTGCCGTCGACCTGCTCGCTCGGCACGCCGTAGCCGACGCCCTTGTAGGCCAGGCTCGGCGCGGCGGTCTGCCGGGACAGCGGCACACTGATCGCGTACTTGTTGTTCTGCACCAGGAAGACCACAGGCGCTTTGAACACGGCGGCGAAGTTGACGCCCTCGTGGAAGTCGCCCTCACTCGTGGCGCCGTCGCCGATGAACGTGAGCGCCACGGTGTCCCGCCCCTGGTACGACTCGCCGTAGGCCAGGCCGGCGGCGTGCACGCACTGGGTGGCGAGCGGGGTGCACTGCGGCGCGGTGCGGGTGGCGGCCGGGTCGTACCCGCAGTGCCAGTCGCCGCGCAGCAGCGTGAGCACCTCGACCGGGTCCAGGCCGCGGGCGGTGAGCGCCATCGACTCCCGGTAGGTGGGGAAGACCCAGTCGGTGTCGCGCAGCGCGAGCACGCCGCCGATCTGGCATGCCTCCTGGCCCCGGGCGGACGGGTAGACGGCGAGCCGGCCCTGCTTGGTCAGGGCGGTGGCCTGCGTGTCGAAGCGACGTCCGACGACCATCCGGCGGTACATCTCGCGCAACGTCTCCACCGGCGGTTCGGGGTAGTCGTCGCGGGGTGGCAGCGGGGTGCCGTCGGGGTCGAGCAGCCGGACCGGCTCGGACTGCGGGAGCAGGCCGGCCGACGGGTCTTCGGCGGCCGGGGTGGCCGGCCGGCGGGTGCGCGGGGATGCCCTGCGGACCGCCTGGGGTGTGGTCGTCACGGCGGGGACCTCCTGGACGTGTGGTGGGCCTATGCTCCTGCGGATGGATGATTGACTCAACATCCGCGACGAACGCGGGACGACTGGCACGGAAGGGTGAGCGAAGTGAGCCAGGAGACCGGGACCACAGCGGGCGCGGCGGGCGGAACGGGACGTTCGGCCGGGCCGCTCGACGAGGTGGACCGGAAGATCCTGCGGGAGCTGGTCGCCGACGCCCGCCTCTCGATCCGGACGCTCGCCGAACGGGTGCACGTCTCGCGTACCAACGCGTACGCCCGGGTGGAGCGGCTGCTGCGCGACGGGGTGCTCACCGGCTTCACCGCGCGGGTGGCGCCGGAGCCGGCCGGGCTGGGCACGTCGGCGTACATCGCGTTGACCATCCAGCAGAACACCTGGCGGGAGGTCTCGGCCGAGCTGGCCCAGGTGCGCTACATCGAGCACGCGGCGCTGCTCAGCGGCGAGCACGACGTGCTGGCGCTGGTCCGCGCGCCGGACAACGCCACGCTGCGGGACGTGGTGCTGGACCGGGTGCAGAGCATCGCCGGGGTGCTCTCCACCCGCACCTGGCTGGTGTTCGAGGAGTTCGACGGGACGCAGAGCCCCTGGGCCTGACCCGCTACCGCTCCGGCGGCGGCTCCAGGCCCTCGGAGTCGGCCAGCTCCAGCAGCGGCTCCAGGGAGAACCGGCGCCCGTCCAGGCCGGCGTGCGGATCGCCGCGTTCGGCGAACCGGGCCGGCATGCTGAGCACGTCGAAGTCCTCCGGCCGGGCGTCGTCAAGCTCGGCCCAGTCAAGCGGCGCGGAGACCAGCGCACGCGGGGTGGGCCGGATCGAGTACGCCGAGGTCATCGTGTGGTCGCGGGCCATCTGGTTGTAGTCGACGAACACCGGCCGGTCGCGCTGCTCCCGCCACCACGTGGTGGTGACCACCTCGGGCAGCCGGCGTTGCATCTCCCGGCCCAGCGCCAGCACCGCCCGCCGGCACTCGCCGAAACTCCACCGCGGCTCGATCGACACGTAGACATGGATGCCCCGGCCGCCGGTGGTCTTCGGGAACCCCGCCAGGCCCAGCTCGGCGAGGAACGCCCGCACCTCGTGGGCCACCGGCACCACCCGGGCGAACTCCACCCCCGGCATCGGGTCGAGGTCGATGCGCAGCTGGTCGGGATGCTCCACGTCGGCCTTCGACACCGGCCACGGGTGGAACCGCAGCGTGCCGAGGTTGGCCGCCCAGATCACCACGGCCAGTTCGCTCGGGGCGACCTCGTCGGCGGTCCGGCCGCTGGGAAACGTGATGTGCGCGGTGCGCACCCAGTCGGGCGCGCCCGCCGGCAGCCGTTTCTGATAGAACGCGTCGCCCTTGTTGGTCTGCCGGGTGGCCACCTTCGCGCCCTCGAACACCCCGCGCGGCCAGCGCTCCAGCATCGTCGGCCGGTCCCGCAGCGCGCGCAGGACCCCGTCGCCGACGGAGAGGAAGTAGCGGACCACGTCCAGCTTGGTCAGCCCGCGCTCCGGGAAGTAGGGCTTGTCGGGGCTGGAGACGCGGACCAGCCGCTCCCCCACCCGGATCTCCTGCGCCGCCGTGGTCGCCACCGCACCACGGTAGCGACCCTGCCCGGTCGTGCGGACCCGCTCACCGGGACTCCGCCGTCACCCCCAACCGGATCCAGGCGTCCACCCAGGCCCGGACCGCCGGTTCGCCGGGGTCGACGCCGAGCGTCCCGGCCAGCTCGGCAAGCGCCGCGCCGCAGCGGTCCAGGCCGACCTCGGCCAGGGTGCCGGCGCTCGCGCCCAGCCGCCCGGGGAAGCCGGCCGGCAGGTGCCGCAGGCCCGTGTGCGCGGCCTCGGCGAGCAGCGCCGACGCCGTACCCAGTGCCGCCGCCACCGGATCGGGGCGGGCGGCGACCGCGCCGGCCAGCCGCCCGTCCCCGGCGCCGGGCGCCAAGTCGGGTACGACCACCGCGTCGGCGACCACCGCCAGCGGCTCGACCACGAGCCCGTCGGGGCCGCGGCGCACCGTGCCGCTGACGTAGCGCGGCGGCCCGTGCGTGCCGTCGAGCGCCGCCGCGAGCGCGTCCAGCGCGCCCGGCGCGGCACCGTGGTGCGTCGCGGTCACCGTCGCCGTGCCGCCGTCGGCCCCGGTCACCGTGGCGTCAAAGCGCTGCTCACCGGCCGCGTACCCGATGGCGCGCACCTCGCCGAGCGCGAGCACACGGACGGACTCGGCGGCGGCGCGGGGACGCAGCAGCCGGGGCGGTCGCGCCGCCAGTTCGGCGGCGAGCGCGTCCGGGTTACCGGCCAGCAGGCCGGGCGGCAGCCCGGACCACTCCCCGGCGCCGGGGGTGACCGTGGTGCGGGCCAGCCGTCCGGCGGCGAACCGGAGCCGGTGCGCGGCGCTGCGTACCGCCGACTCGGAGACCACGTTGCCGGTGGCGAGCGTGCCGAGCGTGGCTCCGGCGACCCGCCGCCCGGCCAGCTCGTGCCCGGTGGGCGAGCCGTCGGCCGCCGGGAAGGTGCGCCGCAGCACCAGCACCGAGACGGCCGCCGGATGGGCGAGCACCACGTCCACGGCGACCTCCCCGGCGCTCTCCCGGACCCGGGCGCCGAGACCGGTCAGCCGCAGCCGTCGCAGCGGCGTCTCCGCCGGTTCGTGCGCGCCGAGCACCCGCTCCGGCGGTGTCGCGCCCGCGTTCACCACCGCGCGCCGCCGTGCGGGCAGTTCGGCGAGCAGCTCGGCCAGGGTCTCCGGGCGGTACCGGGCGCCGCGGGTGGCGTACGCCCGCAGTTGCCCGGCCAGGTCCTCCACCGCCAGCAGTGGCCAGCGCAGCCCGGCCGCGTCGAGGTCCCGCCGGACCGCCGCCAGCCGGGTGTCCACGCCGGCGCCCAGGTGCGCGGCACCGGTCAGCAGCACGTCGCCGGCCAGCGCCACCGCCGCGTCCAGCGCCGGCAGGTCCGCCACGGTGGCCGGCCCGCCGACGCGCACCTGGACCTCGGGCCGGTCCGGGTGCTCCCGGTCGGCCGCCCGGCACGCCCACACGGCGAGCGCGATCGCCTCGCCACCGTCGTCGGCCGCGTCGCCGCGCGCGTACCCGATCTGGTGGGGCACCAGGAAGCGGACCGTGCCGGTGGGCAGCTCCACCCGCGGGACCGGGTCGGCGGCGTCCGGTCGCCGGACCACGGCCGGATAGCCGCGCCGCCGCCGTCGCCCGGCGGCGGCGAGCGCGGGCGCGCCGACCACGGCGGCCAGCTCGTCGTCGGTGACGTCCCCCGGCGACCAGCGCCACGGCTCGCCACCGCCGGCCGGGCTGTGCCGGTCCGGCACGGCCTCCCGGCCCGGCGGGGCGTCCCGGTCCGGCGTGGCGTCCCGGTTCGGTGTGGCGTCGGCGTGTGTGCGCTGGTAGGTCAGCACGGCGGCGAGCAGGTGCCGGCACAGGCCCGGCGCGGGGCAGGAGCAGCGACCGGCGTCCAGACCGACGCCGTCCCCGGGCAGCTCGACTGTCACCCCGTCCGGGTACGCGGCGCGCACCGCGCCGTCGGCGTCCTCGGTGAGCGTGGGCCACCCGCCGGCGTCGACGTCCTTCGTGGCGCGCCTCACCAGGCCCCGGTTACTGAGCGCGGTCAGCACGTCCGGGGTGAGCGCGATCAGGTCGGCGCGGGTCATGCCTCGTCTCCCTACCGGCCCACGTGCTCGGCCACGAACGCGGCCAGCTCACCCGGCGTCATCGCGCCGACCGCCGCGCCGACGTCGGCGAGCCGCTGCCCGGTCGCCCGGTCGTACGCCGGGTCGGCCTCCTCGTCCAGCGCGGCGAGGGCCAGCACCTGCGTGCCCTGCTCGACGAGCTGCCGCACCGACCGCACCAGCCGCCCGGCGTCCCCGCCCTCGTAGAAGTCGGACACCAGCGCGACGATGGCGCGGCGCGGGTTCTCCACAAGCTGAGCGCCGTACGCCACCGCGCGGGCGATGTCGGTGCCGCCGCCGAGCTGCACCTTCATCAGCAGCTCCACCGGGTCGTCCACGTCGGCGGTGAGGTCGACCACCTCGGTGTCGAAGGCGACCAGGTGCGTCCGCACGCCTGGCAGCCCCCACAGGCAGGCGGCGGTCACCGCGGCGTGGATCACCGAGCCGAGCATCGAGCCGGACTGGTCCACCAACAGGATCACCTGCCACCTGTCGAGGTGGCGGCGGGTGCGGGAGAAAAAGTGCGGCTGCCGTACGTGCAGTCGGCGCTCGCCCGGCTGCCAGTGCGCCAGGTTCGACCTGATGGTGCGCCGCACATCGAAGTTGCGTGCCTGCCGGAACCGGCTGGGCCGTCGCGCCCGGGGCCCGGAGAACGACTGCCGCACCTCCCCGGCCAGCCGCTCGACAAGTTGCCGAACCACCGCCTCGACAAGCTTCCGGGCCAGCCGCAGCACCTCCGGGTTCATCAGGTGCTTGGTGCGCAGCACCGCGCGCAGCAACGCCGGGTTCGGCTCGACCCGGGCCAGCACCGCCGGGTCGGTGACCACGTCGTGGATGCCGTACCGCTCGACCGCGTCCCGCTCCAGCCGCTCCACCGTCTCCTTCGGGAACAGCCGGCCGATCCCGTCCAGCCAGTCCACGGTGGTCAGCGCGGACGGGCCGGCGCCGCCGCGCCGCACGTCGCGGCGGCCGAGATCGGCGTCGCGGCCATAGAGCCAGTCCAGCGCCGCGTCCCGGCCGGCCGCCTCCGCCGACAGCCCACCCAGGCTGTCCTGCGCGGCGTCGCCGAGCACCAGCCGCCAGCGTTCCCGCATCGGATCCGTCACGTCAGGTCCCCCTCCCACAGCCCTTCCCGAGCCAGCACCGCGTCGACCCGCTCCTCCACCGCGCGGGCGGCGGCCACCAGCAGCGGATCGACGTCCAGGCGCAGCACGTCACCGGCCGCCGCGTCGCCGCCGTGCAACGCCAGGACGTGCCGGGCCACCGCAGCCCGCTCGCGTGGCGGGAACCAGCCGAACGCCTGCCGCAGCGCCGGCAGCGCCACCAGGAAGTCGTGCGCGCCCATCCCGGCCAGCAGCTCGTCGACGACCGGGAGCAGCGCGGCGTCGCCGGCCACCACCTCCTCCCGGGCCAGCGCGAACAGCCCGGACAGCCAGTCACCGAGCGTGTCCGGCGCGGCCACCGCCCGGACCGCGCGGGCGGCGTCCGGCGCGGCCCCCAGCGACCAGGCCAGGCCGAGGGCCGCGCCGCGCAGGTCCGGCGGGGCCGCCGCGTCGGCCGCGACCCGCCCGGCCACCGCCAGCACGGCGGCCGGATCGAGGCCCAGCGCCGGGCCGGCGTGGCGGACCGCGTCACGGACCGCGACCAGCGCGGCGAGCCGTCCCGGATCGGCCGGCACGGCCGTGGCGCGCACGCCCTCGACAAGCCAGAGCGCCCGGCGTACGGCGGCGGTGATGAGCGCGCCGAGCGGGGCCGTCCCGGCGCTGCCGAGCAGCCGGTCGTGCCGCCACAGGGCCAGCGCCACGGCCAACGCCCGGCCCAGGGCCCGCAGGTCGGTGACCGAGCCGGTGGCGCGGGCGATCGCGGTGAGCGTCCGGGTGGAGTGCTCGGGCAGCCCGGCCAGCGCGGTGTCGAACAGCGTGGTGGCGAGCGCGTCCACGTCGCCGCCGAGCAGCGTCACCCGCTCCTCGATCCGGGCGGTGACCGCGTCGAGGACGGTGGGGCCGTACCCACCGGCCTCGATCACCCGGGCGAGCCGGTCCGCCGACGGCGCGGGCGACCAGCGTTCGGTGAGCAGCGCGTCGGCGCCCACGCGCGGGCCGCGCTCGCGGGTGTGGCCGGGCACGTCGAGCAGCCGCAGCCGGTGCAGCAGGCGGCTGCGGGCCAGGTCGTCCGGGTCGGTCAGGTCCAGCTCGACCGCCTCGCGCGGGTCGATCAGATGCCGTTCCAGCTCGGCGTCGACGTCGTGCACGAGCGGCGGCAGCGGCGTGTCCGGGTGCAGCCGGCCCACCCGGTCGCCGCTGAGCGCGGCCACCATCTCCACCACCACCGGGTGGGCCCCGGGCGCCAGCCTGCCCCGCGACGCCCACGGCAGCGGCTGGTCGAGCGCGTCGGTGACGAGCGCGGACACCAGGGCGTCGAGCACGTCGACCCGGGCCGGGTGGGCGTGGCCGCGCAGCCGGGCCAGGCCCCCGGCCACGGTCCGGGCGGCGATCAGGTCGGCGGTCGAGACGGGCTGCCGCCGGGCGCGCAGCCGGGCCGTCACCGCCTCGGTGAGCGCCTCCGCGGCCCGGCGCGGGCCGTCTTCCCAGACCCGCTGGTAGAACGCCGGGGACGGCATGCCGGACTGGTAGCCGACGAACGCGTCGAGCCGCCGGAACGAGTACGGCACCAGGTAGCTGCCGGCCACCGCGTCCGGCGCCGGGGCAGGCACCTCCGGCCAGTCCTCGTCTGGTTCGTCCTCGCCCGGTTCGGCGGTCAGCCGGACCAGGGCGGGACGGTGGAACCCGCCGGTCACCACAAGCACCGGCCGGCCGGCGGCGCGGCGCCGGGCGGCGCGCACCCAGCGGGCCATGTACGCCTCCCGGGCGGTGTCCTCCGCCCCGGCCGCCGACTCGCCGCGCAGCACGTCGAAGTACGTGTCCAGCCGCTCGGCCAGCCCGTCGTCGCCGCCGATCTCGAACAGGTGGTCCCAGAGCGCGTCCACGTTGTCCACGGCGAGCGTGGCGCAGAGCCGGCGCACCGCCTCGGCGTACCGCTGGTCCGCGTCGGCGTACCGGTTGGCGCGACCGGACAGCGCGGGATGCCACGCGGGCAGGTCGATGAAGCGCAGGTGCGCGCCCATGTCCCGCCCGGCGGTGAGCGCCACCCACTCCGGGGAGTACGCGCAGAACGGGCTCCAGGAGGCGTGCCGCCGCGTGCCGTCCCGGTGGGCGGTGAACACGGCGATCGGCAGCTCGTGGTCGAGCAGCAGCTCGTCCATCCGCCCGTTCAGGTCCGCCGGCCCCTCGACAAGCACGTACGCCGGACGCAGCGCGGTCACGGTGGCGGCGACCAGCCGGGCGCAGGCCGGGCTGTGGTGCCGGACCCCGAGGATCGTGACGCCGTCCGGCGCCTCGGCGGCGCTCACCCGGGCAGCAGGTGCCGGGCGTCGTGCACCGCCCGCCACTGCGCGCCCGCACGGCGGGGCACCTGCTGTTCCAGGTAGCGCCGCAGCCGGGCCAGGTCCTCCGCGTCGTCCTTGGCGGCGGTGCCGGCCAGGCTGGCCACCAGGTCGGCGGCGTCGCCGGGCTCGCCGCGCAGGAACCAGCCGCGCAGCCCGACCGCGTGCGCCACCGAGACCGCCTCCGCGGTGCTCATCACCGCGGACAGCCGTTCCATCGCGTCGCCCCGCTCGGTGATCCCGGTCCGCAGTTCGCGGAACGTGGTGACGAGCACCTCCAGCAGGTCCCGCCGGGGCGGCGCGGTCACGCCGGAGCGGCGCAGCAGCTCGCCCGCCTCCGCCTCGACCAGCTCCAGTTCGGTGCCGAGGTCGGGGATGGGGAAGACGGTCTCGAAGTTGAACCGCCGCTTCAGCGCGGCGCTCATCTCGTTGACGCCCCGGTCCCGGGTGTTCGCGGTGGCGATCACGTTGAACCCCTCGCGCGCGAACACCATGGCGTCGGCGCCCGGCAGTTCCGGAATGGCGAGCACCCGGTCGGACAACGGGGAGAGCAGGCAGTCCTGCACCTCCAGGGGGCAGCGGGTGATCTCCTCGAAGCGGACCACCCGCCCCTCGGCCATGCCGCGCAGCAGTGGCGCCGGCACCAGCGCGCGCGGCGACGGGCCGTCCGCGACAAGCAGCGCGTAGTTCCACGAGTAGCGGATCTGGTCCTCGGTGGTGGCCGCGCCGCCCTGGATGGTGAGCGTCGAGTCACCGCTGACGGCGGCGGCCAGCAGCTCCGACAGCAGCGACTTCGCGGTGCCGGGCTCGCCCACGAGCATCAGTCCGCGGCTGGTCGCCAGCGCCACCAGGGCCCGGTCGATGAGCGACGGGTCGCCGACGAACTTGCGCCGGATGCCGGCCGCCGGGTCGCCGAGGATGAACCGGCGCGCGGCGCGCAGGCTCAACCGCCAGCCGGGCGGGCGGGGGTCGCGGTCGTCGGCGGCCAGCACCGCCAGCTCGTCGGCGTACCGCACCTCGGCCGGGGGCCGCTGGGCCCGCTCGACGGCCGGGGGCCGCTGGGCCTGCTCGGCGGCCGGGTCGACCGCGGTCACCTGGTCACCTCCGCCAGGTCGCGCAGCACCTCGGAGACGGTGACGTCGTCCAGCTCGCCGAGGCGGACCTTGCCGCCGCGCTGGAACCAGTCACCGCGCGGCACGTCGTTCACCCAGATCGCCTCGATCTTCTGGTCGGGGAACATGTCCACCACCCCGACCGCGATGCCCGGGTCGAGGTCGATCACCACGGCCCGGCCGCCGGGCGCCGTCCGCTCCAGCCAGGACTGCATACCGGCGTCCTGCGGCATGCCGCGCCGCCAGCCCCGCCGCTCCAGGCTGAGCAGCCGCCCGGCCGGGACGGTGACGCCCATGTGCCGGCGCAGCAGCGCCTCCTCGCGCTCGGCCGCGTCCAGCCGGTGCACCTCGCGGCCGAGCTGCGGGAAGGGCTGGAGGATCTCGTAGTCGGCAAAGACCTCCGCCCAGGCCGCGACGGCCGCGCCGAGCCGCAGCGGGTGCACGACGGTGACCGTGGCGTCGTCCGGCAGCGCGTACGTCTCGTCGTCGGCGTCGGCGAGCGTGCGGTCCTCGGCGACCCGGAACGCGGTGCGCACCTCGCCCGTGTCGTCCACGGTGGCCCAGACCAGCCGGCGCACGACGTGCCAGAGCAACGGGTGGGACAGGAAGTAGCGGCGGAAGTCGGCGGCCGGCCAGCGCCGCCCGGTCACCATGGCCGCCTCGAACCGGCGGATCTGGTCGGCGGCGAGCGTGCGCACGTCCTTCTTCAGCCCGGCGAAACGCTTGTGCGCGTCGGGCGCCAGCGTCGCGTCGTCCCGGGCGCCGGGCTTGGGTAGGTCCTTGCGACGGGTGCCGGCGGCGTCCATCACGTACGGCTTGAGCTGCTCGTCGAAGCCGACGGTGAACCGGCGCGGCCCGTAGTCGAGGACCAGGCTGCCGTCGGCGTCCAGCCCGAGGTCGGGCACCAGCCGGTCGCCGAGCTGCTCGGGCGTCAGGCCCAGCCCGTCGGCGACCTCGGTGACCTTGCGTGCCGCCTGCTCCCGCAGGCCCCGGAACTTCACCTTCTGCGAGATGCCGTAGAGGTGCATCAGCGCCACGTCGCTGCCGATCTGCGCCAGCACCTCCAGGCCGGTGACCGCCCGCGTGTGCCCGCCCTCGCCCGGCCAGGCCCGGATCAGCGGCGCGAGCCGCCGCGCGGTCGAGTCGTCGCCGAGCAGCCCGAGCCCGGTGAACGCCCAGCCGTCCTTCGACGGCGCGCCGGCGCCCTGCCAACACTCGAACAGCGCCCAGGAGAACTCCGCCAGGGAGTCCCCGTCGCACGCCGCGCGGACGATCTCCAGGCCCGGGTACGGCTCGCCCGGGGCGGAGACGGCGAGCATGGTGCAGAGGTGGCGGACCGCCTCGGCCGGCAGCGCCGCCGACCGGTCCCGCAGCAGCACCGGCGGCAGCACCACCGGGTCCAGCCACGCCGGCGTCGCCGGCATCCGGGCCGGGAGCTGGGCGAGCGGGTCGGCGTCGAGCATCGCCGTGGCGGCGGCGAGCGCCTGTTCGCCGTGCTCCCGGGCCGCGCCCAGGACCGCGTCCCGGTGCTCCGCGGCGACCAGGCGCAGGGCCCGCTCGGCGGCGCGGCGGCTCGGCCCGGTCTCGCCGAGGGCGGCGGGCAGCAGCGCCCGCGCGGCGTACCCGGGGTGCCGGCGCAGCCAGGCCCGGGCGAGCGGGCGGACCGACTTGAGCCGGTCCAGCCAGTCGGCCATCAGGGCGGCGACCTCGCCGTCGGTGTACGGCAGCAGGACCTCGCCGACGCTCTTCGGCGCGGTGCGGGCCAGGTGCAGCGCGGCGGGCAGCGCGTCCAGCTCGTACCGGCCGGCGAGGCGGAGCATCCACCGGTCGGCGCCCCAGGACTCGTCGGGCCGCCAGCCGGGCAGCAGCGACCTGGCCAGTTTCTCGCCGGCCCGGACGAAGAAGTAGATCGCGGCGTAGGACCCGGCCCGGCCGGCGGCGACCTCGGCGGCGAGCACCGTCAGGTCGTCGCCCCGCCAGTAGCCGGACCAGGCGGGCACGATCGCGGCCCACCGCTCCCGCTCCCCCGGCAGCCAGGCCGTCGCGGACCCGGTGGGCCGGTCCAGCCCGTTCAGCACCGGCGGGGCGGATCGTGCCCGGCGGACCGACCAGGGCGGCGTCGTCAGGAGCTCCGGCAGGCGGTCCGGACCGGCGACCGGCAGCGCCGAGGCGCTGTCGCGGACCCGCTCGACCCGCTCCCGCTGCGTCGGGGTGAGCGCCGGCAGCGCCGCCTCCACGGCTTCCGGATTGGCCAGTACGTGCGCGCGCAACAGTGTCGCGGCGTCCCGCGCGGCAGCGGCCCGCCCGTCGGCGGCAGCGGACAGCAGGCGCACCCCGCGCACCGGGAAGCGGCGCAGCATCTCCGTCACCGCGGGCGACACGTACTTGCGGTCCAGCCGGTCGAGCAGCGCCGCCATCGGCTCGTCGCCGGGCAGGGCCGACATGAGCGACACCAGCCGCTGCTGCCCCTCCGCGCCGGTGTGCTCGTGGTCGAACCAGCCGGCCAGCACCGGCGCGATCGGCGACCCGACGGCCGCGGTGGCGGTGACCACCGGCATCTGGTCGTACATCAGCAGGTAGACCGGCAGGTGCCCGGCGAGGGCGTGGATCGCGTCGACGTCGTCGACCGCGCCGAGCAGCAACTCGGCGAGCGACTGACCCCCGTCGCGCGCCACGTCGGCGACGTCCTGGGCCACCCACTCCCGTTCGGTGGCCAGCAGGAACGAGGTGACCGCCCGCACCGCAAGCGGCCCGGAACGGTACGGAGCCAACGCCGCGCGGGCCGCGGCGTAGTCGTCGTCGCCGGCCGCCGCGAGGTGCGCCCGGACCCGGCGCAGCACCGACTGGCTCAGGCGCCACTGGCCGTGACCGTTCGCCCCGCCGCGGCGCAGCGCGGAACCCGACCCGGTGGCCGCCACGGTGGCCCGCTCGGTCACGGCGACCGCCGCGCCGGCCGGGCCGAGATCAGCGACCAGCAGGTCGGCGAGCGCCTGCCCCTGCTGGCCGCGCGCGCGATAGCCGAGCGCCGCGGATACGCCCACCACAAGCGCGGCCCCGCCCAGCGGGCTGGACTCGCCGTCGAGGTAGCCGCGCAGCGCGGGGCCCAGCTCCGGGTCCTCGGTGGCCGTCGCGGTCGCGGCGAGCGCCACGGCCACCGAGTCCAGCACCTTCCGGCCGGCGGCGCGCCCCTTCGCGGCGGTGGGGAGCGCCGGTCCGGGCGTGCCGCCGGGGCGCGGGATCAGCATCCGCCGCCAGGCGGCCGGAACCTCGAACACGTCCTCGTCCGGCAGTTCGGCTCTGGCGGGCGGCGCGAGCGCGGTGGCCGACGGCACTCCGGCCCGGTCGGCGCCGGGCGATCCGGGGTGCCCGGCGGAGGGCGCGGCGGTCGTCTCGGCGTACCCCTTGCGCAGTTTCTCCGCGACCAGCCGGTCGGCGTGCGCGGCGGCCTCGGCCTGCGAGCCCAGCTCCTTGACCTGGGTGCGGCCCGGCGCGCCGATGGACCCATAGCGGACCGTGACTGTCGCGTCGCGCTGCCCGACCTCCCAGAACTTGGCCGAGCTGCCGCCCACGAACTCGAATCTGCGCACACCGTCTCCTTGATCGCCCGCAGTGTGCGGGGACCATAACCGGCCCCACCGACAGCGCGGAGATCAGGAGACCAGCAGGATCCCCACCACGATCAACGGAATCGGGACGAACAGGAAGATGCCGACGCCGGTGAGCACCCGGCCACCGCCGCCGTCCTCCCGCTCCGGCGCCAGGCCGAACGTGGACCGGGCCGGCAGCATGCCGATCCGGCTCAACGTCAGGTCGCCGGTCATCCCGATCAGGCCACCGACAAGCATGAACGCCACACCCAACCGGTGCACGAAGCCGCCCCCGCTGATCATGACCCAGATGCCGACCGCCACGGCGATCACCGTCACCGCGATCACGAAGAGCACAAGCGCCTCGCGCAGCCCCCGCACCACCGTCGACATGCCCACCTCCCCCCGGCGGACCGGATCCGCCCGGCGGACATTGCGCCGTGTCGATGCTGGCCGGCGCAGCCCCGAACCAGGGAACCCGGCGACGAGGGGGCCGCGCACACCCACCGGGCCGGCGCGGTTACCGGGCGCGGACCCCGGGTACCGGGAGCCGCATGGCGGAGTTGGCAGCGCTCTGGATCGTCCGGCACGGCGAGAGCACCGCGAACGTCGCGGCCACCGCGGCCGAGACGTCCGGTGCCGAGCTGATCGACCTCACCCACCAGGACGCGGACGTGCCGCTGTCGCCCACCGGCGAGGAGCAGGCCCGGGCCACCGGGCGGTGGCTCGCCGGCCTGCCCGAGGAACCGGCGACGACCTGGACGCCGAGGCGGTGGAGCTGGCCGGCCGGTACGAGGCGGTGGTCTCGCTGTACGGCCACATCGCCACCCCGGACGGCCGGGCGTGGCGGGAGGAGAGCGGCGACGCCGGGCTGGGCACGTCCGGCAGCGGCGACGTGCGGGCCGGGCTGCTCGCCGGACTGCTCTCCCGTGGCGCCGACCCGGCGCAGGCGGCCTGCTGGGCGGCGTTCGCGCACGCGGTGAGCGGGCAGCGGCTGGTGCCCCGGTACGGCCGGATCGGCTTCCTCGCCCGGGAGCTGCTGGACGAGATCCCGTACACGCTGGCTACCGTCTGATCCGCGCGGTTTGTGGCGATCGGGGCGGGGGTACAGGGGGCGTTATCAGCCGACATGGGAGGTAACAGGTGTCCACCGACGCGATCGTCCTGCTCAAGGAGGACCACAAAGAGATCCGCCGACTGTTCAAGGCCTTCCAGGACGCCGAGGACGGGCCGGCGAGCCGGCGCGGGAAGATCGTCGGGCAGATCCTCGAGGCGCTGACGGTGCACACCTACCTGGAGAACGAGGTGATGTACCCGGAGGTCCGCAAGCTGGTGCCCGACGTCGAGGACGACATCCTCGAGTCGTACGAGGAGCACCACGTCGCGGACGTGCTCTGCCTCGAACTGCACGCGATGGACCCCGACGACGAGCGGTACGTCGCCAAGACGACGGTGCTGATCGAGAACGTGCTGCACCACGTCGAGGAGGAGGAGCAGGAGTGGTTCCCGAAGGTGCGCGACGCGCTCGGCCGTAACCAGCTCCAGGAGATCGGCCAGCGCATGCTCGACCTGCGCCCGAAGGCGCCGAAGACGCCGACCGCCCCGAAGGCGCTGAAGAAGGCGCGCGACGCCGTGACCGCCTGAACCCGGAGGTAAGGCGGGGGCCCCGCTTAACACGTGGATGTTAAGCGGGGCCCCCGCCTATGCAGAATGCGTTAATAGGGGCCCCCGCCTTGCACCTCCCCGCGGGCCCGGACCGGGGTGGACCGCTAGGATCTCCACAGGCCGTGACTGGCGCGTGGAGATGGAGCACCATCGGGGAGCGGCCTCGTCACGAGGACGCATGCCGAGCGCCTGGGCCTTCCGCACGTCACCAGGAGGTCGCATGTCGCACAACGCCGAATCCACCGCCTTCCGCAGCGCGCTCGAGGTGATCCGCGCCGTGGAGCCGCGGGTGGCGGACGCCATCGGGGCGGAGCTGGCCGACCAGCGCGAGTCGCTGAAGTTCATCGCCAGCGAGAACTACGCCTCCCCCGCGACGCTGCTGGCCATGGGGAACTGGTTCAGCGACAAGTACGCCGAGGGCACGGTCGGGCGCCGCTTCTACGCCGGCTGCCAGAACGTGGACACCGTCGAGGCGCTCGCCGCCGAGCACGCCAAGGAGCTGTTCGGGGCCGCCCACGCGTACGCGCAGCCGCACTCCGGCATCGACGCCAACCTGGTCGCGTTCTGGGCGATCCTCGCCGACCGGGTCGAGTCCCCCGCGCTGCGGAAGGCGCAGGTGCGCCACGTGAACGACCTCACCGAGGCGGACTGGTTCGCGCTGCGCCGGGAGCTGGGCAACCAGCGGATGCTCGGCATGTCGCTCGATGCCGGCGGCCACCTCACCCACGGCTTCCGGCCGAACATCTCCGGCAAGATGTTCGACCAGCGCAGCTACGGCACCGACCCGACCACCGGCCTGATCGACTACGACCGGGTGGCCGAGGCGGCCCGGGAGTTCAAGCCGCTGATCCTGGTCGCCGGCTACTCGGCGTACCCGCGGAAGGTCAACTTCCGGATCATGCGGGAGATCGCCGACTCGGTCGGCGCCACCTTCATGGTCGACATGGCGCACTTCGCCGGACTGGTCGCCGGCAAGGTCTTCACCGGCGACTTCGACCCGGTGCCGCACGCGCACATCGTCACCACCACCACCCACAAGTCGCTGCGCGGCCCGCGCGGCGGCATGGTGCTCTGCGGCCCGGAGCTGGCCGACCAGGTCGACCGGGGCTGCCCGATGGTGCTCGGTGGCCCGCTGCCGCACGTGATGGCCGCGAAGGCGGTGGCGCTTGCCGAGGCCCGCCGCCCCGACTTCGCCGACTACGCCCAGCGGATCGTCGACAACGCGCAGGCGCTCGCCGACGGGCTGCTGCGCCGCGGCGCGACGCTCGTCACCGGCGGCACCGACAACCACCTGGTGCTCATCGACGTCTCCGGGTACGGCCTGACCGGCCGCCAGGCCGAGCAGGCGCTGCTCGACTCCGGCATCGTGACCAACCGCAACGCGGTGCCGCAGGACCCGAACGGCGCGTGGTACACCTCAGGCATCCGGATCGGCACGCCCGCGCTTACCACCCGTGGCCTCGGCGCCGCCGAGATGGACGCCACCGCCGAGCTGATCCACACCGTGCTCACCCAGACCACCGCCGGCACCGGCCCGGACGGCGCCCCGTCGAAGGCGAAGTACGTCCTGGACCCGGCGACCGCCGAGCAGGTCGGCAAGCAGGCCGCCGACCTGCTCACCCCGTTCCCGCTCTATCCCGAGGTGGACCTGGGCTGAGGACGGTCCGCGCCCCTGCCCCGCGAGCGGCAGGGGCGCGGACCCTCAGCGCAGCGGACGCTTGAGGTGGTAGCGGTGCACCTCGGTGCTGCCCTGCACGTTGTTCACGTCCTCGGCTGCGGTGACCAGTTCCCACCCCTCCCGGCCGACGCGGTTGAGATGCGCGACCGCGGTGTCGCCGTACGCGGTGACGTCGGTGCGGGACCCGTCCGGGCCGTACCAGACGAACGAGACATGGAAATTCCGGCCCTGCCCCTGATAGCGGCGGACCAGCAGCGCGTACTCCCAGGCAACCATCCGTCCATTATCAACGGATACCCGGGCGCGCGGGAACACGTGTGGTGCCGGCACGACAACGGTGCGGCGTCAGGCCGGCGCGCCCACCGCGGCCGTGGTGTCGGCGACAAGCGCGGCCAGCCGGTCCAGGCCCAGGTCGATCTGCGCCGGGGTGACCGCGCTCACCGACAGCCGCAGCGCGCGCACCGGCGTGCCGGCGTCGTAGAAGTGCGCCATCGGGGTCCAGAGCACGCCGTACTCCCGGGCCGAACGGTGCAGCAGCGCGTCGTCGACCGCGAACGGCACGGTGACCACCACGAAGAAGCCGCCGGCCGGCACCGTCCATCGCACCTGGCCGCCGGCCGGGAAACGCCGGGCCAGGCCGTCGACCAGATGACCCAGGTTGCGGGCGTACGCGGCCCGCTCCCGGACGTTCGCGGCCACGAGCGAGCAGTCGTGCGCCAGCAGCGCACCGCCGATCACCGCCTGGCTGATCGGGGAGGTGTTCACCGTGACCATGCTCTTGATCTTCGCGAGCTGGTCGGCCAGCGGGCCGACCGTGCCGTCCGCGCCACCCACCCGCTGGTCGGCCACGACATAGCCGACCCGGGCGCCGGGCAGCACCGTCTTGGCGAACGAACCGAGATAGACCACCCGCCGGGCCGTGTCCAGCGCCTTGAGCGTGCGGCGGCGGTCCGTGCCGGTGGCCGGGAAGAGTCCGTACGGGTTGTCCTCGATCAGCAGCAGTTCCTCCTCGGCGGCCAGGTCGAGCAGCCGACGCCGGTGGGCGGTGTCCATGCTGACCCCGGCCGGGTTGGCGAAGTCCGGCATCACGTAGCAGGCCCGCGGTCGCAGCCCCTCGGCGCGGGCCCGCCGCACCCCGGCGCGCAGGTCGGCCAGGTCGACGCCGTCCGGACCGCCGGCCACCGGCCGCACCGGCAGGTCGACCAGGCGGGCCGCGCCGGTTAGCCCCACGTACGTGGGCGCCACCGCGAACAGCACGTCGGCCGGGCCGGCCCGCAACGCGCGCAGCACCAGGAACATGGCCTCCTGGCAGCCGACGGTCACCACGATCGACTCCGGGTCGACGGTGAGCCCCTCGTCGACGGCGAGGTTGCGGGCGATCAGGTGGTGCACGATCCCCTTGGTCCGGCCGTACTGCAACAGCGTCCGGTCGACCTGCGCCGGCCCGAGCCCGAGGTCGTCGGCGAGGTGTCGGCGGAAGCGGTCCAGGTGGGCGTGCAGCAGCGTCGAGTCGAAGAACTCCTCGTACGGCCGGCCGGCGGCAAGCGACACCGCCTCCGGGTAGTGCTGCGCCACCTCGTTGAGGAAGTTCATCGAGTTCAACGCCGGGTCGCCGACGCTGCCGTGCAGCGCCTCGACGGCCAGGTCCACCGGTTCCACGTCAGCCTCCGATCCGGGTGCGCAGCCGCCGGGCCGACTCCGGGTCGGGGCAGCCGCTGAGGATGAGAGCGTCGCGCAACTCGGCCGCGAGCAACGCCAGGGCGGCCTCGGCGCCGGCCCGGCCGCCGGCCGCGAGGGCCCAGAGCAGCGGCCGGCCGACGAGCACTCCTGACGCGCCCAGGGCCAGCGCGCGCAGCACGTCGACGCCCCCGCGCACGCCGCTGTCCAGCAGCACCGCACACCGCTCCCCCACCGCCTCGACCACCTCCGGCAGCACGCTCGCGCTGGCCGGGGCAGCGTCGAGCTGCCGGCCGCCGTGGTTGGAGACCACCACCGCGTCCACGCCGGCGTCCGCCGCCCGGACCGCGTCGCGCGCGTCCAGGATGCCCTTGACCAGCAGCGGCACCGGGGTACGCGCCCGCAGCCAGGCCAGGTCAGCCCAGCTCAGCGCCGGGGCGAAGACCGCGCCGGTGTGCGCCGCCACGGCCGAGACGCCTGGTGTGCCCTGGTGGGCCAGGTCGTCCCGGCCGCCGGGCAGGTTCGCGGCGGTGACGTGCGGCGGCAACACGAACCCGTTGCGCGCGTCGCGCAGGCGCCGGCCGAGCACCGGCACGTCCACGGTGACGATCACCGCGGCGCAGCCGGCGGCCAGCGCCCGGTCGAGCAGGTCGGCCACGAGCGCCCGGTCGCGCAACCAGTAGAGCTGGAACCACACCGTCGCGCCGGCCGTGGCGATCTCCTCGATCGGCGTGCTGGACAGCGTGCTTGCCGCGTAGGGCACGCCCGCCGCGCCGGCCGCCGCGGCGAGCGCCGGCTCACCGTCGGGGTGCAGCAACCGCTGGTACGCCATCGGCGCGACCGCCACCGGCAGCGCGTACCGCCCGCCGGGAAGCGGCGCGGAGGTGGACGGCTCGTCGACGCCGGCGAGCATCCGGGGCAGCACCGCCACCCGGTCCAGCGCGGCCCGGTTGGCGGCAAGCGCGGTCTCGGCGCCGCTGCCGCCGTCGACGTAGTCCCACACGTCGGCCGGGAGCACCGCCCGGGCCAGCGCGGCGAAGTCGTCCAGGCAGGCCGGCGGCGCGAAGCCCGTCCCAGGTTCAGCCATGTTCGGTCCCGACTGTCGCCCGCGGTGTCGCCGGGTCGAGGCCGAGGTGTCGGCGCAGGAACGCGGCGGCCCGCCGCTGGGCCTCGCGGCCGTCGTCGAACACGCCGGGCATGGCGAAGAAGCCGTGCACCATGCCCGGGTAGTGGGCCGTCTCGGTGGGCACGCCGGCCTCGCGCAGCCGGGCCGCGTACCGCTCGCCCTCGGCGTGCAGCGGGTCGTGCCCGGCGGTGACGACGAGCGCCGACGGCAGGCCGGACAGGTCCTCGGCGACCAGCGGCGAGGCGAGCGGGTGAGCGGCGTCGCCCGGGTCGGCGAGGTAGTGGCCGCGGTACCACGCCACCGAGTGCCGGTTGAACAGCAGCGGGTCCTCGTCGTCGGCCGGCCGCTGCCCGGCACGCTGGTCGGTGTTCGGATAGACAAGCACCTGGGCGGCGAGCCGGGGGCCACCGTCGGCGCGGGCCAGCAGCGTCACCGCGGCGGCCAGGTTGCCGCCGGCGCTGTCCCCGCCCACCGCCAGCCGCCCCGGGTCGACCCGGAACTCGGCGGCCCGGGCGGCCACGTGGCGCAGCGCGGCGTGGCAGTCCTCCACCGCCGCCGGGAACCGGTGCTCCGGGGCGAGCCGGTAGCCGACCGTCACGGTCTGACAGCCGGCCAGGTTGACCAGCCGGCGACAGATCCCGTCGGCGGTGTCCACGCTGCCGAGCGTCCACCCACCGCCGAAGAACCAGACGAGCGTGGGCAGCGGACCGTCGCCGGCCGGCCGGTGGATCCGCACCGGCAGCGGCCCGGCCGGGCCGGGCACCTCGGTGTCGCGTACCTCCTCGACCGGCTCGACCGCGCCGGCGCCGGCGCGGATCGCGGCGAGGTCGGCGGCGCGGGCCTCGGCCAGGGTCTGGGCGTAGAGCGGCGTGACGCCGGCTGCCGCGCGCGCGGCCCGCCACGCGACCACCTGCGGATCGAGCGTCATCCGGCCTCCCCGGTGGTGACGAAGAGCTTGTCGATGCCGCGCAGGAAGAGGCTACCGCTGTAGGTGTACGGCTGGGTGACGGCCAACCGGGGGAAACGGGCGAACAGCCGGGGCAGCGCGAGCCGCCCCTCCAACTTCGACACCGCCGAGCCGAGGCAGAAGTGCAGCCCGACGCCGAAGGCGAGCGACGGCGGCCCGTCGCGACGCGGGTCGAACCGGTCCGGGTCGGGGAAGCGGGCCGGGTCCCGGTTGGCGGCGGCGATCAGCAGCAGCACGTTCTCGTCCCGGCCCACCGGGACGCCGTCCAGCTCGGTGTCGGCCGGCGCGGAGCGGGCCAGGAAGTGCACCGGACTCTCCATCCGCAGCACCTCGTCCACGCAGCCCCGGGCCAGCGCGTCGTCGCCTGGCAGCGCGGCGGTCACCTCCGGGTGGTCGAGCAGCAGCGGCAGGCCGTTGCTGAACATGTAGACGGTGGTGACGAAGCTGGCGTTGAACAGCACGATCAGGTTGCTGACCAGCTCGTCCTCGGTGAGGTCGACGTCACCGGCGTCGAGCACCTCGACCAGGCCACTGATCAGGTCGGCACCGGGCGAGCGGCGCCGGTGGGCGATCAGGTCGTGGTAGTAGGCCCGCAGCTCCTCGGCGGCCTGGTTGGCCCGGGCCAGCCGCTCCGGCGTCTTGCCGGAGACGTCCATGTACTCGTCGATCCAGTCGACCCGCTGCCGGTACCAGGCCAGGTCCGCCGCGGGCAGGCCGATGAACTCGGCCATCACCAGCGCCGGGACCGGGTACGCGAAGTCGGCCACGAAGTCCACCTCGGCGCCGCCCGCGCCGGCCTCGGCCATCGCGTCGAGCCGTTCGGCGACGATCCGCACCACCACCGGCTCCAGCGCGCCGAGCCGGCGTGGGGTGAACGTCTTCGCGAACACCGCGCGCATCCGGGTGTGGTCCGGCGGGTTGACGAACATCATCGAGGTGAGGAACGTCCGCAGGATCTCCTGCTCCTGCCAGCCCGGCGGGAAGCCCTTGTACCACCCGGGATCACGCAGGATCCGGTCCACCACGTCGTATCCGCCGGCGACGGCGGTTACGGTGCTGTGCTCGGCGCGGGTGGGAACGGCACTTATCGGCCCGTGCTCGTGCAGGGCCGCGTAGAAGGGATAGGGGTTCTGCCGGCCCTGCTCGCTGTACAGGCCGGTCAGGATCTCGCTGACGTCCACGGCGTTCTTCCTCCCCAGGAAAAGGCGGCGGGGGCGGCCGCCGTGCCGACGCCGCCCCCGCCCGGTGTCACAGCCCGAGCAGCCGCAGCGGGACGGCGTTCGCCATCGCCTGCGCGCCCGCGTCGTTCGGGTGGATGTGGTCCCCGGCGTCGTACGCCGGCAGCAGCCGGCTCGGCCGCGCCGGGTCGCGCAGCACGGCGTCGAAGTCGAGCACGCCGTCGAACTCGACCCGCCCGGCGCCGCGCAGCCACGCGTTCACCGCGTTGCGGGTGGCGTCCTTCTCCTCGGTCCACACCCCCGGCCCGCCGTTGCCCTCGTACGGGGTGATCGTGCCGACCAGGCTGGTCAGCCCGCGCGCCTGCACCTGCCGGTTGAGCTGCCGCAGCGAGGCGATGATCGCCTCGCTGCTGTCGCCGTTCATCCAGATGTCGTTGATGCCCAGGTGGGTCACGACGGTCCGGACGCCGGTCTGCGGGAACACATCCTCGTTGAGCCGGGCCAGCGCGTTCGGGCCCAACTCGTAGTAGCCGGGGAAGCCACCCGCACCGGGCTCGGTGCCCTCGTGGTTGAGCCGGTTGCCGGCCAGGCTGAGGTTGAGCACACCCGGCGTGCGGACCTCCGGGCGGGCGTCGACGAGCCGCTTGGCGAGCAGGTCCGGCCACCGCCGGTCGGTGTTGACAGTGCTGCCGTTGCCGTCGCCGATGGAGTCGCCGAGCACCACCACCGCGCCCGGCGCGGCCTTGCGCTCCACGTCGATGCCGGAGAGGAACATCCAGCAGCAGTCGGGCCTGGTGGTGAAGCCGGCGCCGCCGGCCGCGGTGGTCAGGTCGGTCGCCCCGATGAAGTTCGTGACCCGGGACTGGCCGTGGAACGTGACCGGGCCGGTGAGCACCGGGAAGTACAGGGTGACCACCAGGTCCTCCTGCTCGCCCACCGGATAGGACAGCGGGTCGCTGAGCAGCTCGGCGCCCTTGTTGATGGTGGCCGAGGCGCCACCGGAGAACTTCAGCTCCCGGACGCTCGCCGGGTCGACGTCGGAGCGGTCGTCGGCGGTGGCGGTGTTCGGCCGGGCGATGGTGGCGTGACCCACCTTGACGGCCTGCTCGCCGTACAGGTTGGTGAGCCGGACCCGCAGGCGCGGCCCGCCCACCGTGGTCTGCACCGTCATCCGGATGCTCTGGTCGTTGAGGCCGGTGTTGGTCAGACCCACGGTGTTCCCACGGGTCACCGCCGCGGCCCAGCTCCCCGCCCACTCGGCGCGCCCGTGCCCGGCGCGATCGGTGTCGGTGGGGCCGGCGCTCGCGGTGACCGCCGGGGTGCCGGCGAGCAGCAGCGTGGCGGCGGAAGCTATGACGTGCCATCTCTTCGGGGTCGGCATCGATCCTCCATGTTCGGCAGCCCCGGGCGTGACGCGGTCGGCGCCACCGGCCCGGGCGATGGACCGGAAACTAGCCGCCGCCGGTGACGAGCGTCAATCAACCTCATCGACATGATCAAATGCCCACGGGATGCCCGGCACCGACGTTCGGCTCTGTCCCCGGTGGACCACCGCTGCCTAGGCTCGGAACCGGCGGCGGTGCGGTCGCCGACTCCGGCACCCGCCGTCCCTTCCCGGCCCTGACCTGGCCGGACGCCGCTCGCGGACCACGATGGGGGCTGCCCGATGACCGATCGGCCGAACTACGTGCACGAGGCGCTGGAGCTGTTCGCCGGATTCGGCGACCGGGAGGCGCTTGTCGGCGACGGTCGCCGGCTCACCTACCGACAGGTCGCCGCCGAGGTGCGCGGCCTGGCCGCGGCGCTGCGCAGGCAGGGCGTACGCCCCGGCGCGGCGGTGCTGGTGATGCTCGGCAACACGGTCGAGGGGCCGCTGCTGCACCTGGCGCTGCACCTGCTCGGCTGCCGGAGCATGTGGGTCGCCCCGGTCACCTCCCGGCGGGAGATCGACGAGTTCGTCGCGCTCGCCGCGCCGGAGGTGTTCGTCCACGACCCGCGCGACCCGACGGGCGGGCAGCTCGCGGCCGGGCTGCCCGGCGTACCGGTGCTCTGCCTCGGCCCCGGCGGCGCCGGACCGGACCTCACCGCGCCCGGCGACGCCGACGCGGACCTGCCGGCCTCCGGGCCCGCACCGGAGTCGTTCCTGCAGACCAGCGGCACCACCGGCACACCCAAGCTGGTGCACCACCGGGAGAGCTTCTACCGCCAGGTGCTCGCGCTCGCGGCCGACTTCCGGGCCGCCGGGTTCCCGCCGCTGCGGCACCTGTCGCACTCGCCGATGTGGCTCGCAAGCGGCCAGATCACCACGCTCGTCAACCTGTTCAGCGGCGGGGTGCTGTTCCTGCGCGAGCGGTGGGACCCGGCGGCGTTCGTCGCCACCGTGGACGCCGAGCGGATCACCTCCACGTTCGTCACCCCGCCGATGCTCTACGAGGTGCTCGACCACCCCGACCTGCCGGGCGCCGACTTCTCCGCGATGTTCATGTTCAACGTCGGCGCCGGCCCCGCCGCGCCGGCCCGGCTGCGCCAGGCGATCCACCGGTTCGGCCCCTGCCTGCGCATCGTCTACGGGCTCAGCGAGGCCGTGGTCATCTGCGCGCAACCGGGCCTCACCGAGGACCCGGAGCACCCGGAGCGGCTGCGCTCCTGCGGCCGGCCGTACGGGGACGTGACGGTCGAGATCCGCGACGCCGACGGCCGGGTGCTGCCGGCCGGCGTCGACGGCGAGGTGTGGGCCCGCACCAGGTTGAGCTTCGCCGGCTACCACGGCCAGCCGGAGCTGACCGCCGAGACACTCGTCGACGGCTGGGTCCGCACCCGCGACATCGGCCACCTCGACGACGACGGCTACCTCTACCTGGTCGACCGGTTACAGGACCGCATCCTCACCCGGCAGCGGAGCTGGCCGATCTACTCCCGGCCGATCGAGGACGTGCTCGCCGGCCACCCGGAGGTTCGTGCCGCCGCGGTGATCGGGGTGCCGGACCCGGTGGCCGGGGAACTCCCGTACGCGTACGTGGTGCCGGCGCCGGGCTCGCCGGTCACCGCCGACGACCTGATCGCGCTCGTGACCCGGGAGCTGAGCGAGACCTGGGCGCCCGGCGCGGTGGAGTTCGTCGACGCGCTGCCGCTGAACCGCTCCGCCAAGGTCGACAAGCTGGCGCTGCGGGACCGCTACGCCGCCACGCACCCGATCGGCAGCCCGACATGAACCCGCGCCGGGAGTTGTACACCCTGGTCGGCGCCGACCTGCTGTCCAACCTCGGTACCCGGATCTCGGTGGTCGCCATTCCCTGGCTGGTGCTGGAGACCACCGGCAGCCCGACCCGGATGGGCCTGGTCGCCGCCGCGGAGACGCTGCCGTACATGCTCTCCAGCGCGCTTGCCACGCCGTGGGCGGACCGGTTCGGGGTACGCCGCACCTCGGTCTTCGTGGACGCGGCGAGCGCCGCCGCGATGGCGGTGGTGGCGCTCGCGCCGTGGCTCGGGTTCGGCACGCTGCTGGTGCTGGTGGCGGTCGCCGGTGGGCTGCGTGGCATCGGCGACCGGGTCAAGCACGTACTGTTCAAACCGGCCGCCGAGCGGGCCGGCGTGCCGTTGATCCGGCTCACCTCGGCCTACGACGGGCTGGCCCGGGGCATGACGTTGTTCGGGGCGGTGCTGGGCGGGCTGCTGATCGACTGGGTGGGGCTGACCCGGGCGATCTGGATCGACGCCGCCACGTTCGCGGTCTGCGCGCTGCTGATCGGGGTGCTGGTCCGGCCGCCCGCGCTCGCGCAGCCGGCCCCCCGGGAACGCTACCTGCGGGCGCTGCGCGGCGGTTTCGCCTACCTGCGCACCGATCGGACGCTGCTGACCATGCTGATCGTGGTGTCCGCGTCAAACATGTTCGCCAACGCAAGCGTCGCGGTCTGGATCCCGCTCTGGGTGAACCAGGTGCTCGGCGACCCGGCCGGATTCGGCCTGCTGCTCGGCGTGTTCTCGGCCGGCGCGCTGCTGGGAAACCTGCTGTTCACGCTGTTCGGGACACGGTTGCCGAGCCGGGCCACGTTCGCCGTCGGGCTGGCGCTCAGCGGCGCGCCGCGGCTGCTCGCGCTGGCGCTCAGCGACGATCTGGTGGTGGTGCTGGTGGTGACGTTCCTGTCCGGCATCGGCATCGCGGCGGTGAACCCGCTGCTCGGTGCCGCGCTCTACCAGCGGGTGCCGGAGGCGTTGCAGACGCGGGTGCTTGGCATCTCCGGCTCGGTGGCCTTCCTCGGCCTGCCGGTGGGCGCGTTGCTCGGCGGCTGGTCGGTGGCGCTGCTCGACCTGACCCCGGCGCTGCTGGTGATGTCGGTGGCCTGCCTGGTGCTCACCGTGGCGCCGCTGCTGCTCTTCCGGTCGCCGACCGACCGTCCGGCCGTGCGGCAGGTCACCCCGACCCCGGCCTGACCTGCCCGGTCGGACCCGGCGTCACGCCGACACGGCGGGGCAGCACGACGCATGCCGTTTCGCTACTCTCTGGGTCCGCGGGCCATGCCCGCGACAGCTACACGGGGGAAGTCGACAGCACCGGCACCGAACGCGCCTCGGCGCGTTCGGCGTCGCACCCTGTCGCAAACAGGCGGCGGTTGCCGTCCACTGATCGACCTCTCTCTCGGTTCGCCGGGGTTTCCGGCGGCGTTGCCTGCTCGAACGACCGGAAAGAGGAACATGAGACTCATCCGAAATCACCGCACCCGCAGAATGGCGGCGTTACTCGCCGTCGTCGTGGCGGCAAGCACGATAAGCGGCGGTTCCGCGCTGGCGGTCAGCGGCGTCAGCCCGGTGCCGTCCGGCACCTACTCGTTCACCGCCAAGATCCAGAGTGACCTGCGGTCCTGCTCCGCGGTGCTCGTCGACCCGACCTGGGTGATGACCACCGCGAGCTGCCTGGCCGAACCCGGCCAGCAGCTCGTCGCCGGTCCGCCCACCCGGCGGACGACCGTCACGGTCGGCCGGACGGATCTGCGGACCACGACGGGGCACGTTCTCGCCGTCACCGCCGTGATTCCCCACCCGACCCGCAACGTCGCGCTCGCCCAACTCGAGAAACCGGCGGCCGGGGTGACGCCGGTGACCATCGGCGGCGCCGCCGCCCAGGGCGAAGCGCTGCTCGCCGCGGGCTTCGGCCGCACCGCCACCGAGTGGGTTCCGGACAACCTGCACGCCGGGACGTTCACGGTCACCGGCGTCACGGCCGACGCACTCACCGTCGACGGCAGCGCCTCCGCCGCCAGCCTGTGCCGGGGCGACGCCGGTGGGCCGCTGCTGCGGACCGGCTCCGGGGCGCCGCAGTTGGTCGCCCTGCACGACCGTTCCTGGCAGGGCGGTTGCCTCGCCGAGACCGACACCCGGCGCACCGCGACCGAGGTGCGGGTGGACGGCCTGGCGTCGTGGATCGCTGCGAGCACCCACACCAACTATGTGGCGCTCTCCCCCGGCGCGCTCCTGCTGGACACCCGCAACGGCACCGGCGCCACGGCCGGGCTGCGCGGCGCGGACAGCACCACCGACTTCCCGGCCATCGGCGTCGGCGGTGTTCCCTCGACTGGTGTGTCCGCGGTCCTGGTCGACGTGACCGCGGTCAGCCCGACCGCCAACACCTTCCTGACGGTGTTCCCCAAGGGCTCCACCCGACCGTCCTCGTCGTCCCTCAACGCGTCGACGGGTGAGGTCATCTCGACCACCCAGGTCGTCCGGCCGGGACCGGACGGCCGCGTCTCGGTCCACAACCGCGCCGGCAACGTCCACATCGTCGTCGAGGTGCACGGCTACTTCACCACCGGGGCAGGCGGCGGGCTGGTCGCCGTGCCGCACACCCGCGTCGTGGACACCCGCACCGGCACCGGCACCACCGTGGGCAAGATCCCGACCAACGGGTCCAGGACGTTCACGTTCACCGGTGGCCCCGTCCCGAGCGGCGCGACGAGCGTGTTCCTGGACGTCGCAGTGGTCGGCTCGACCGGCGCCAGCTACCTGCGCGCCTATCCGGAGGGCGGCGCCGACACCACGAGCGTGCTCGACTACGCCAGCGGAGTCACCTCGCAGGGCGTCACGGTCAAGCTCTCGTCCGCCGGTAAGGCCACGTTCGTCAACAAGGGACCGGCGATCGACCTGGTGATCTCCGTGCAGGGCTACGTGACCGCCGACCCGGCGGCCGGCGCGGACCTGCGGCCCGCCCCGGCGGTCCTCCTGGCCGACACCGCGGCCGACGGCGGCCAGCCGCTCGCGGCCCGGGGCGAGCTGTTCGTGAAGCTGGCCGACCCGCTCGGCGTCTCACCGGAGGCGATGGGCGGCGCGATCCTCTCCGTGACCGTCGCCGGGCCGACCACCTCGGGCTATCTCACCGTGGAGTCCGGCGTCGGCCCCTTCCCCCGTGACCAGAACGGGCCGATCGTCACGAGCCAGTCCGTGGCGAACTTCACCGCCGGCCAGGTCGCCCGGACCACGATGGTGATGGTCAAGGTGGACAAAACCGGCCAGAACCGCGTGACCGGGAGCCTTCGGATTATGAACGTCAGTGGCGGCACGGTCCGCGTCATCGTGACCCTGCACGGCTGGTTCAACCCGCCGCCCGGGTCGAGCAACTGAACCCACGGCACACCGGCCTCCGCCGCCTCGACCGGACGACCGGTCGGGGCGGCGGACCGCTTTTCCCCACCCGGTGGCTCGGCTAGCCTGCGGAACATGTCATCGACGGTGACCGAGGCGACGGATCCGTGGTGCCTGCGCGCCGGCGAAGCCGGTGAGCTGCTGCGCGACCATCCCTGGCACCGGTTCGTGGTGCTGGGGGACAGCGTCGCCGAAGGGCTGTGCGAACCTGTCGAGGGCTACTCCGACCTCCAGTGGGCCGACCGGATCGCCACCGAACTGCGGGCGGTGCGGCCCGATCTGGCCTACCTCAACCTGGGCCGGCGGGGGCTGCGCGCACACGAGGTCCGGGCCACCCAACTGGCCGACGCGCTTGCGTTCCGGCCCGACCTGGCGCTCGTGGTGTGCGGCGGCAACGACGCGTTCCGTCCCGGGTACGACCCGGACGCGGTCGACGCCGAACTGACCGCCGTCATCACCGCGCTGCGCGCCGCCGGGGCGGACGTGCTCACCGTCGGCATGTTCGACGTCTCGCACAGCCCGGCCGTGCCGGACACGCTGCGGGCCGGCCTCGGCGAGCGAATGCGGCGGCTGTCCCGCCACACCCGCGCGGTGGCCGAACGCCTGGACACGCTGCACGTGCACCTCACCGACCATCCGCTTGTCGCGGACCCGTCGCTCTACAGCAGCGACGGCCGGCACGGCAGCGCCCGCAGCGACGCGGTCGCCACCGCCGAGACCCTCCGCGTCCTCGCCGCCCGCGTCCGCGCCGTCCAGCGCGACGGCAGCCGGTAGACGCGCGCCGCGCGACAGTCGCCCGCTCCGCCGCGCAGCGTCCGGCTCCACCCAGAACGGCCCAGTCGTCCGAACCGGTCCCGCCGCTCGAACCGGCCCCGCCGCTCAAACGAAGCCTGCCCGTTACCGGACCGGCCGCGCCGGGCAAACCCGGTCGAGGCGACCCTCACCGCTGTCCTTCCGGCTCGCGAGTGCCTAGAAACTTGATGTCGAGAACGACTCGGCCGGAACAGCTGCCACCGGCCCACCGTGATTACCGTGATGCCGGTGCGGGACGGTGCGGGACGGTGCGGGACGCGCCGAGGCGGGCTCCCCTCGGCACCAGGCGACCGGCCGAGGTGTCGGTGAGTCGTTCTCGACATCAAGTTGTAGGCAACACGGACCTGCCTCTGTTCTCGATGCAGGGCGCATCGGAGACCGCCGGCCGATGGCCAGAGAGGCTACCCGCGGGCCCGACCGCCCCGTCCGCAACTGCCGGTCGAGGCCCAGCGCCGGTCGAAGAAGTTACGGCCGGTCGGCGGTCAGGAGGCCGGTGAGCAGGGCGCGCAGGGTGCGGTCGAACAGGCCATCCCCGGGTGGCGGGGTGGGCGCGGGGGCGGCGAACGCCGCCGCCAGGTGTGGGTAGGCCGCCAGGTCGACGTGGTCGAACGTCACCGGGCCGGCGGCTGTCGCGGTGCGGGCGAAGAGCGTGACCACGCCGGTGACCATGGCGATCGCCTCGAACTTGGCGGCGACCCCGGCCCGGACCGGTTGCAGGATGCGCAGGCAGGCGTCGAAGTAGGCGAGCGTGTTCGGCCCGGGAACGGCGCGCGGGGCGAGCGCGTCGACAAGCCACGGGTGCCGCCGGTGCAGCGCGAGCTGACGGCGGGCCAGCAGGAGGAACTGCTCCTGCCAGCTCCCGCTGTCGGCCGGGTACGGCCGCAGTTCGCCCACGCACCTGTCGACCATCAGCTCCAGCAGGTCGTCCCGGGAGGACAGGTGCCGGTAGAGGGAGCCGGCGGCCATGCCGAGCGCGCCTGCCACCGCCCGCATGGACACGGCGGTCAACCCGTCGGCGTCGGCAAGCGCCACCCCGGCGGCGGCGATCTCGTCCCGGCTGTGCGTCGGGGTGGGGCCGCGGGTGCCGCGTCCCGGCCGGCTCCAGATCGAATTCGTGGATGCGCCGCTCACCGTCCCACTGTAAACTGCAAACATCGTTCGCGGTTTTGTGGGGTCGATGGGAGCGGTCATGCAACGGATCACGGCACCGGACGGCGCGGGGATCGTCCTGCACACCACAGGCACCGGGCCGGGCATCGTGGTGGTGCACGGCGGCGGGGTGACGATCGCGGAATACCGCCGGTTGGTCGCCCGGCTGGCCGACCGGTTCACCGTGCACGCCTACAACCGGCGGGGACGGGCCGACGCCGCGCCGCGCCGCGAGCCGTACACGGTGGAGCAGGAGATCGACGATCTCGGCGCGGTGCTCGCGCACACCGGCGCCCGGTGGGCGGTCGGGCACAGCTACGGCGCGTTCGTCGTGCTGCGGGCCGCGCTGCGGCTGCCGCTGGAGCGGATCGCGGTCTACGACGCCCCGCTGCGGCTGGCCGGGCACGGCATGCCGACGGCGTTCCTCGACCCGGCCGAGGCCGCCGTGCGGGCCGGCGACAGCGCCCGGGCGCTGGCCGTCGTGGGCGCGGCCGTCGACCCACGGAACCCCGCGTCACGGCTGCCGCTGGCGGTCCGTACGGCGATCACCCGGCTCTTCCTGCGCACCGAGGTCGGGCGGACGATGGGCGCGCTGGTGGGGATGACGCTCGCCGAGTCGCGACAGATCGAGGCGCACGAGGGGCCGGCCGAGCAGTACGCCGGCATCACCGCCGAGGCGCTGCTGATCAGTGGCGCCAAGGCCGCGCCGTTCTTCACCGAGACCAACGACATGCTTGCCGCCGTCCTGCCCCACGCGCGCACCCTGCGCGTCCCCGGCAGCGCCCACAACGGCATCGCCGTCGCGCCCCCGGCCCTGATCGACCCCCTGACCGCCTTCTTCACCACCCCGACCGCGGGCGAGGTCAGTCGGTGAGGAGGACGCCTGTCATGAGGACGCCTCTCGCCAGGTTCAGGACGCCCTCGCAACCGGGGTAGCCGACCCGTGCCAGGGCGCCGGAGCCGGTGCGGCCGAAGAGGTAGGGAGCCAGGCTGTAGGGAACCTCGGCGGTGACCGTCTCGCCGGTCTCGATCTGCACGAAGTCCATCGCCACCCGGTCCGCCTCGTGATAGCGCTGCAGGATGTGACCGCCCTCGTCGATCGCGGCGCGTATCCCGTCCGCCCAGGCCACCGCGCCGCACTCCGGCCCGATCAGCACCCCGTGCCCGGCCGACCCGCCGGCCGGCTTCGCCACCAGGTCGGCCTGCTCGGCAAGCGCCCGGTCGAGCTGGTCGGCGGTGAGCGCGACGGTGTGCGGCACGTACCGGCGGATCAGCGCCCGGTCGGGCTCCGGCAGCAGGTCCAGGTCGGCCCAGAGCCAGGCGTAGTTCAGCTTGTTGCTGAGCAGCCAGGCCGCGCTGCTGACGAACATCGGCAGCGTGCCGGCGGCGAGCGCGCCGGCCACCGCGTCCAGGCCCGCGCTCGGTGTGACCCGGTTCGGCACGAAGAGCCGGAACAGCGCGTCCACCGGGGCGCCACCGACGACGAGCCGGCTGTTCCCGTCGAGCGTGGCGGTGGCGACCGGCGCGATGACCAGGTCGATGCCGAACCGACGGGCCTGGTCCGCCAGCGGGGACAGGATCCGGATGAACGTCTCCGGGTCGTCCAGCCCCGGATATTCCGCCTCGAAGTCCATCAGCAGCGCCACCCGCGCGCCGTCGGCCAGGCCGAGGGTGTCCCGGATGGCGACGAACCGCTGGTCCAGCAGGGACGGCGCGGGCCGGGCCCGGTCGAGCAGGCCGTGGGCGCGGTACAGGTCCGCGTACCGCTGGACCACGGTGTCGGCGTCGAAGCCGCCGCCGAGGCTGCTGTCGATGTTGTACTCCACGATGCACGGCACGCCGCCGGAGAACAGCACGTCCGGTCGGTACGCGGCGAGCAGCCCGTCGTGCAGCACCTCGTCCGGATCCAGCAGCCGGGTCTCGCCCTCCGGCACGTCCAGCAGCCGGCGCAGCTCACCGGCGGTGCGGGCCCGCCGCTGGCAGGCCTCCAGGATGAGCTGGACGATCCGGTCGCAGACCTCGTTCAGCTCGCGGAACGCGTCCCCGGTGAGCACCGGTGGGCGGGCCAGCCGCCACTGCTTGTTGTAGGTGGCCCGGCCGTGGAAGATCTCCTCCCAGGCGCCGGCGCCGGCCGTCACCATCGCCGCGCGGGTGGGCTCGGGCAGGTCCGTCCACGCCTGGTGCAGCGGCGGCCACGGATAGTTCGGGTCCATCGTTCATCAGTCCTTGAGGGTCAGTTGGATGGCGGCGGTGAGCTGGTCCCGGCCGGGTTGCACGGCCCGGTCCAGGGCCGGCGCGAAGGGCAGCACCGCGCCGTCGGGCCGGGTGACGCGCCGGGGCGGGGCAGCCAGCCGGACCCGCTCCACCACGGTCGCGATGATCTCCCCGGCGATCCCGCAGGAGCGGTTGCCGTCGTCGACCACGACGAGTCGCCCGGTGCGGCGCACCGAGTCGACAAGCCCGTCCCAGTCGAACGGGTAGAGCGTGCGGGGGTCGAAGACCTCCACCGCCGCCTGGCCGGCCAGTTCGTCGGCGACCGCGAGCGCGTCGTGCACCAGGTGCCCGACGGCGACCACTGTCACGTCGTCGCCCGTCCGGCGCACCACGCCCCGGCCCAGCGGCACCGGCGCCGGGTCGGTCACGTCCTCCCGCAGGTCCAGCGCCCCGGCCGGGGCGAAGACCACCACCGGGTCGTCGCAGCGGATCGCGGAGACCAGCAGCCCGTACGCGTCGGCCGGGGTGGCCGGCACCACTGTGGTCACCCCGGCGTGGGCGAACAGCGCGTACGGGTGATCGGAGTGCTGCCCGGCCCAGCCGGTGCGGGAGCCGGAGCCGGGCACCAGGTAGGTGACCGGCACCGCGCACTGGCCGCCGGTCATCAGCGGGAACTTGTGCGCGTGGTTGACGATCTGCTCGAAGACCAGGAACAGCAGCGACGGGATCTGGAACTCCACCACCGGACGGGCTCCGGCCAGCGCCGCGCCGGTGGCGAAGCTGGTGAACGCCTGCTCCGACAGCGGGGTGTCCCGGACCCGCTCCGGGCCGAACTTCTTCAGCAGGCCGGTGGTGACGTTCGCCGCGGCCACCCGGATGTCCTCGCCGAGCACCAGGACCGACTCGTCGCGGGTCATCTCGTCGGCGAGCGCCCGGGTCAACGCCCGGCGGTAGGAGAGCCGGGGCATCAGCCACCTCCGGTCCGGGCGGTCAGCCCGCTGGCGTACAGGTGGTCCAGGGCGGTCGCCGGGTCCGGGTGCGGGCCGGCGAGCGCGAAGTCGACGGCGGCGGACAGCACCGCCTCGACGGTGGCGTCGACCTCGGCCCGCACCGCCGGATCGAGCCGCGCGCCCTGGATGTCGACCGGGTCCCGGGACCGCCCGGCGGCCACCTCCTCCGGCGGCCGGTAGTCGAGGCGTACCCGGTGTTCGAAGGTGTGGTGGGCGTCGAACCGGTAGGTGTGCGCCTCGATCAGCTCCGGGCCGCCGCCGGCGCGCATCCGCGCGACGGCGGCGGCGCTCGCCGCGCGTACCGTCTCCGGGTCCTGACCGTCGACGGCGGTCGCCGGCAGGCCGAACGCGGCGGCCCGCCCAGCGATGGTGCCGGCGACCGCGCCGGCGACCGGCATGGTGGTGGCGTAGCCGTTGTTCTCGCAGACGAACAGCACCGGTACCCGCCAGAGCGCGGCCAGGTTGAACGCCTCCAGCAACATTCCCTCGTTGACCGCGCCGTCGCCGAAGAACGTCGCGCCGACCACGTCGGCGCCGCGCCGCCGGCGCTCCCACACCGCACCGGTGAGGATCGCGCCGGCGGCCCCGACGATGGCGTTGGCGCCGAGCACCCCGACGCCGAAGTCGGCGGCGTGCATCGACCCGCCCCGGCCCCGGTTGAGCCCGGTGACCCGGCCGCACAGCTCGGCGAGCATCCGGGCCGGGTCGGCGCCCTTGGCGAGCACGTGGCCGTGCCCCCGGTGGGTGCCGGTGACCAGGTCGTCGGCGCGCAGCGCCGCGCAGACCCCGGCGGCGATCCCCTCCTGGCCGAGGTAGGGGTGGATGCCGCCGACGATCTCCCCGGCGTCGACAAGCTCGATCGCGCGCTCCTCGAAGCGGCGGATCAGCCGGACCGTCCGGTAGAGCGCGACCGGGTCGGATCCGGTCACGCCGGACGACCCTCCTTGATCGCGGCGAGGATGTCGTCCCAGAGCCGGGCGCGGGCGGCGAGCGCGTCGTTCACCGTGTCCGCGCACTCCTGCCACTTCGTGTCGTCGTCGCCGCACAGGTCGGCGAGCATCTGCATGGCCATCGGGGTGTGCTGCTCGCCGTCGACCTCGATGTGCCGCTCCAGGTAGTCGACGAACGTGTTCAACCGGTTGCTGCGCTCGTTGACGGCGACGACCTGGGTGAACATCTCCGGGATGAGGTCCTCCCGGCCGAACGCGAACGCCGCCGCCTGGCAGTGCACCGGGGTGGTCTCGATGATCCGCCAGGTGGTGCCGGCGAAGGCCGCCGAGGCCGCCGGCACGCCGGCCGCGCCGAGCGCCTCGGTGACCGGCCGGCCGGCGCGCAGCAGGTCGACCAGGCTGTTCACAGCGGTGGTGTCGGCGCCGGCCTCGGTCATGCCGTTGACGTACAGCTCGAAGTGGCTGATGTAGCCGGCGCCCAGCTCGTCGCTCTCCTCCACCATCACGATGTCGTTGATCAGGCGGCGGCTGCCGGTCGGGCCGGTCGGGATCCACGGCACGGTGACGCAGGTGAGCTGGCGTTGCAACGACTTCAGCAGGGACATGAAGTCCCAGACCGCGAAGACGTGATGCTCCATGAAGGTGACGAGCGCCTCGTGCGTGTCCAGATTGGCGTAGAGCGGGTGCTTGACCACCACGTCGCGGCGCTCGGTCACCGCCCGCTCCAGCCGCTCGATGCCCGGGTGCGTCTTTCCCCAGTCGTACCGTGACATTTGTCAGCCTCCCTGCTGGGCGCGGTCGCGCCAGATGACCGGGCAGTAGTCGGGGTCCGCGTAGTCCGGCCGGCCCTCGTGGGTGCGGCGGACCAGCACGTCGTGGTTGTACGCGGCGCGCGTGCCGTCGGAGAGCGGATACTCCCGCCAGGCGTTCGCGCCGTCCTGCAGGTGCAGCGAGATCGCCCGGCGGGGCCGCCCGCTGACGTTCGCGCCGCTGCCGTGGTAGGTGCGGCAGTGGTGGAAACTCATGTGCCCCTTCGGGATCACCATCGGGACCTTGCGGATCTCGGCGTGGTTGTACGCCGCGTTCTCGGCAAGCATCGCCTCGAGCTGGTCGCGGTCCCGGTCGGCGAAGTGCCGCACCACCGTGTCGTCCGCGCCGATCTCCCGCCACCGGTGCGAGCCGTCCACCATGGTGATGGTGCCCATCTCCGTGCCGCAGTCGTGGAACGGGATGAACGCGGTGAGCATGTCCTCCGACGACGAGGACGCCCAGTAGTGCTTGTCGAAGTGCCAGGGCACGATGTTCGACGGTTCCCCGGCGATCGGCGGCTTCCAGATCAGCGTGGACTGGAAGATCCGGATCTCGGTGGCCCGGGCGAGCCGGGCGGCGACCGCGCCGATAAGCGGCTTGCGCAGGATCCGGGCGATGCCGTCGTGCTCGTGGTGGACGTAGTCGTTGTGCCGCTGCACGTCGCCCTTCGACGGCTCCCAGTAGGCGAGCTTCGGTGGGCGCGCCGGCAGCCGCCTGTCGCGTTCCCCGGCGTAGTAGCTGTCGGTCGCGGCGACGAGGTCGTCCACCTCGTCGTCGGTGAGTAGCTTCTTCGACAGGTACCAGCCGTGTTCGGCGTAGTGCCGGACGTCGTCGTCGGAGGGCAGCAGCGCCTCCTCCTCGGCGGTCAGCCCGGGATCGATGGTGGTCATGGGCCTACCCCTCCAACCCTCCGGCCGCGACGGCGGGGGTCGCCCCCGCCGCGGCCAGCTCGCGTTCCTTGGCCTCGTAGAGGGCCTTGATGTTGCCGCTGCCGAAGGTGCGCGCCCCGCGCCGCTCGATCACCTCGAGGAAGAGCGTGCGGCGCACGTGCATCGACTCGGTGAAGATCTGCAGGAGCTGGCCGTCGTGGTCGGAGTCGACCAGGATGCTCAGCTCGCGCAGCCGGTCCACAGGCGCGTCCAGTCGCCCGACCCGTTGCTCCAGGTCGTCGTAGTAGGCGCCGGGCGTGCGGGCGAACCGCACCCCCCGGCCGGTGAGCGCGCCGACCGTGGTGACGATGTCGTCGGTGCGCAGCCCGAGGTGCTGCACGCCGGCCCCGGCGTGCCAGCGCAGGAAGTCCTCGATCTGCCCGGGTCGGGCGCCGGTGTCCGGCTCCAGCAGCACCAGGGTGACCTGACCGGACGAGTTCTGCACCACCTTGGAGTTCATCGCCTGCCCGGCGACCTCGATGTGCTCGGCGAAGATCTCGGCGAAGCCGAACACCTTCTCGTAGTGCGCCACGGTGGCGTCGAGCTGCCCGGGCGGCACGCACACGGCCAGGTGGTCCACCTCGGCCAGCAGCGCGTCACCGTCCGCGACCGGCACCGGCTCGATCGCGCCGGGCAGGAACACGCTCGGGTCGCCGCGCCGCTCGACGAGGCGGTGCAGCACGTCGCCGAAGCCGCCGACCTCGGCGACCACCACCTCGGCGTCCGCGCCGGTGTAGGCGCGCGGCGGCGTCACCTCCGTCGCGCCCCGTTCGACAAGCTCCGCGTACGCCCCGGCGGCGTCGTCCACCGCGAGCGCGACCACGGCGATGCCGTCACCGTGCCGGTGCACATAGGTGGCGGCCGGGTGCTCGGCCGACAGCCCGGTGGTCAGCAGCAGCCGGATGCCGGCCTGGGCCAGCAGCAACGACCGCTGCCCGGCCAGCCCGGTCTCCGGTCCGCCCTGGCCGTGCAGCCGGAAGCCGACCGCGGTGTCGAAGTAGAAGGCCGCCTGCCGGGCGTCCCCCACGTACAGCTCCAGATGGTCTATGCCGTTGACGTGCATGGGCTTCCCCTCTTCCCCCGTGATCGCGGACCGGGCACCTCGCCCGGTGGTGGAGTCCGGTCAGCCCGGCGCCGGGGTGGCGACCCGGCGCAGCAGCAGGCTGACGTTCTGGCCGCCGAACCCGAACGAGTTCGTCAGCGCGTGGTCGGTCCGGGTGGGCCGGGGCACGGCGCGGACGTGGTCCGCCTCGCACTCCGGGTCCGGGTCGTCCAGGTGGTACGTGGGCGGGAGCAGGCCGCGGCGCAGCGCCAGCGCGGTGGCCGCGGCCTCCAGCACCCCGGACGCGCCGAGCAGGTGCCCGGTGAGCGCCTTGGTGGAGCTGACCGGCACCCCGCCGACGCCGAACACCTCGGCCAGCGCGGTGGTCTCGGCGACGTCGCCGAGCTTGGTGCCGGTGCCGTGCGCGTTCACGTAGCCGACGTCGGCCGGTCCGATCCCGCCGGCCGCGAGGGCCTTGCGCATGCACGCGGCGGCGCCGGCGCCGTCGGGGCGCGGCGCGGTCGGGTGGTACGCGTCGGAGTTCGTCCCGTAGCCGGCGACCGCGGCGTAGCCGGTCACGCCCCGGGCGGCGGCGTGCCCGTCCCGTTCCAGCACCAGCAGCGCCGCGCCCTCGGAGAGCACGAACCCGTTGCGCCGCTTGTCGAACGGGCGGCTCGCCTCGGTGGGTTCGTCCCAGCCCCGGGCCAGCGCCCGGGCGTTGGTGAAGGTGTCGGCGAACGTGCCGAACAGCGGCGCCTCGCTCGCCCCGCAGACCACCACGTCGGCCTCGCCGGCGCGGATGAGGCGTACCCCGTCGGCGACCGCCTGGGCGCCGGAGGCGCAGGCCGTGCCGACCGCCGAGCTGTAGCCGCGGATGCCGTGCGCGATGGCGATGCGCGCCGAGGGCATGTTCGGCAGGATCCCGGTGAGCAGGTACGGGCTGACCGCCGCCCGGCCCCGGTCGGCGCGGGCCACGATCTGGCGTTCAAGCGTCGACATCCCGCCGACCCCGCCGACGATCACCGCGATCCGCTCCGGGTCGACGTCGCGCCCCACCTGGATGCCGGCGTCGGCGAGCGCCTCGGCGGCGGTGAGCAGGGCGAGCAGCACGACCCGGTCGAGCACCTTGGTCTCCGGTCCGGAGGCGACGCTGCGCGGGTCGATCTCCGGCAGCACCCCGGCCACCTCCAGGCTGTCCCGCGCCGGGTGCCCCTCCGGGGGACGGCTGAGCCCGGAGCGGCCGGTGAGCAACGCGTCGAATGTCGCCGTGACGCCCCGACCGGCCGGCGTGAACAGGCCCATGCCGGTGATCAGCGCGGTCATGACGGCGCCTCGGACAGGTAGCGCTCGCGCAGCGCCACCTTGCGGACCTTGCCGGTCACGGTGACCGGGATGTCGTCGGCGCGTACCGGCACCACCCGGCGCAGCGTGGCGGCCACGTCCGGGCCGAGCGCGGCGCGGATGCGCGCGGTGCGGTCCTCGGCCGGGTCGGCACCGGCGGCCAGTTCCAGCAGCACGTCTGTGGTCACCGTGTCGCGCTCCTTGACGATCACCACCGTGCAGTCGGTCACGTCGGCGCAGGCGGCGAGGATCCGCTCCTCGGACAACGCGGTGAAGAAACGCTTCCCGCCGCCGACCTCGACCGAGTCGACCGCCCGGTCCAGGTGGTAGTAACGGCCGTCGTCGTCGGCGTACACCAGGTCGCCGGTGAGGTACCAGCCGCGCAGCCGGTACCGGTAGGTGGTGACCGAGTCGTTCCAGTAGCCGCGGAACAGCGACGGCGAGTCGATGCCCAGCCAGCCGACCTGCCCGGCCGGCAGCTCGTTGCACTCGGCGTCGAGGACCGCGACCGTCGCGAACCGGTACGGGCGGCCGACGCAGCGGCCGTAGCGGGAGGTGTCGACGGTGTGCGTGATGTGGAACATCGAGTGCCCCATCTCGCTGGAGCCGAGCCCGTCGATGAAGACCGAGCCGGGCACCCGGGTCACGCCGCCGCGGGTCACCACGTCCCGCGAGCCGGCCGCGACCAGCCGACGCACGTGCGGCTCGTGCGAGCAGTCGCCGGTGTTGAACCACAGCCGCACCGAGTCCAGGTCGTAGCCGGACAGGTCGAAGCGGGCCAGCTCGGCCCAGGTCACCGAGAAACCGAAGACGCCGTCCGGGCGCCACCGCTGGATCGCGTCGAGCACCCGTTCGCCGCCCTGCTCGGAGAGCAGGTAGATCTCCGCCCGGTTGCCGAGCGCCTGGTTGACCATGAGAACGGTGGCGGTGTGCGGGGCGGGCAGCGCGTTGAGGATCCGGCTGGTGCCCTGCGCCTGCGGCATGGACAGCAGGTGCCGGGTGGCGGCGAAGAGGCTGGCGTGCGAGTGCAGCACCGCCTTCGGCACGCCGGTGGTGCCGGAGGTGTGGGTGATGACGATCGGGTCGTCCGGGTGGTGCCGGTAGTGCGCGGGCGCGGCGGCCGGGTCCCCGGCGCCGGCCGCCGCCGGCTCGCCGAGCAGCGGGGCGCCCGGGTCGTGCCCGGCGAGCGCGGCGGCGTGCGCCGCGTCGGCGAGCACCCCGACGGCGCGCAGCCGGCGGATGTACTCGGCGGCGATCTCCGGGCGCAGCCTGCCGTTCATCAGCGCGGGGATGGCGCCGAGACGGGTCAGCGCCAGGAACGACAGCACCATGTCGGCGGCCGAGCCGGCCCACACGGCCACCGGGTCGCGCGGCTTCACCCCCCGTTCGTGCAGCCAGGCCGCCCGGGCGGCGACCATCCGGTCGAGCGCGCCCAGGGTCAGCGGGGTCTCGGCCGGGTGGCCGTCGACCTCGGTGTCGAACGTGATCCCCGGCCCGTCCGGGTCGACGCCGTGGGCCAGCACCCGGGCGAGCACGTTGCCCGCGCCCAGTTCGGTGTCGGCGGCAAGCGCGCCGCGTAGTCCCCTCGTCCTCATTGACGTGTCTCCTCCCCCAGCAGCACCGCGCTCGCCTCGCCCGACGTGCCGTCCGGTGCCAGATCGATCAGGATCAGCAACGCCTGCGCGGCGTCGCCGTCGTGGCACAGCAGGTCCGCCTCGGCCTCCCCCTCGGCCCGCGGCTCGCCGGTCGGGCTCAGGCACACCACCGGCCCGTCCAGTCCCCAGCGCGCCGCGACGTGCCCGGCCACGCTGTTCGGCACCGACTGGAAGAAGAACAGCGGGCCGACCCGCCCACCGGCCGCCACTGTGGCCCGGACGTGTGCCGCGCCGGCCGTGTCCCCGCCCGCGCTTACCAGCACCACCGCCGTCCGGTTGCCGGCCGGCAGCGGCCCGCCGCCGTACCGCCGGGTGAGGCACCGCTCGGCGACGGCCGCCACCAGCGGCGCGAACGCCGAGTGCACGAACCCCGGCAGGGCCGGCGCCGCCGCGTCCCCGTCCTCGGGCCACCGCGCCTCGGCCAGCACTGACGGGGTCACGGGGCACCGACCAGGAGTGCGGTGTTCGCGCCGCCGAAGGCGGCGTTGAGCGTCAGCGCGTGGCCGGTGGCCACCGGGCGGGGGGCGTCGCGGATCACGTCCACCGGGCAGTCCGGGTCGGGGGCCAGCCAGCCGGCGGTGGGCGGCAGCTTGCCGTGCCGCAGCGCCAGCACGGTGACCACCAGTTCGAGCAGGCCGGACGCCTCAAGCGCGTGCCCGTGCACCGACTTGGTGGAGCTGACCGGCAGCCGCCCGGCGAGGTCGCCGAAGACCCGGGTCAACGCCTTCGCCTCGGCGGCGTCGCTGAACGGGGTGCCGGTGGCGTTGGCGTTGACGTAGCCGACCGCGGCCGGGGGCAGCCCGGCGCGGCGCAGCGCCGCATCGACCGCCCGGGCCAGCCCGTCCCCGCCCGGGTGCGGCTGGCACGGATGGTAGGCGTCCCCGGCCCGGCCCCAGCCGGCGACCGTGGCCACCGGCTCCGCGCCCCGTCGGGCGGCGACGCCTGCCGACTCCAGCACCACCGCGGCGACCCCGTCGCCGAGCAGCAGACCCTTGCGGCCGGCGCTGAACGGGCGTACCGCGCCGTCGGCGGCGAGCGCCCGGCCGGCGTCGAAGAGCGCGTACTGGTCGGGTTCGACCAGGTAGCCGGCCGCGACCACGACCCGCTCGGTGTCACCCCGGCGGATCAGCGCGGCGGCGTCGGCCACGGCGGTGCTCGCCGAGACGCAGGCGGTGGTGTAGACCCGGGTGGGCCCGCCGAGGCCGCAGCGCGCGGCCAGGTGACAGGCGAGCGCCGGCACCGTCGGCTCGTCCACCCCCGACGGTACGGGCAGCGAGCGCGGCCCGCCGTGGGTGGCCAGGAACAGCGCCGTGCCCGCCCGGTCGGCCCGGTTCAGCCCGGCGTCCCGGCCGGCGTGGTCGACGGCGTCGGCCAGTTCCCCGGCGAGCGTGTCGGTCTCCGGCAGGGTGGCGGCCACGGTGACCCGGCGGCCGGTGGTGTCGAAACGGCGCACCGGGCTGAACGCCGGGGCGCCGGTGAGCACCCCGGCCAGCAGCGCGTCGGCGCCCCTGCCCAGGGCGCTTGCCGCGTGCGTGCCGGTGATCCGTACGGTCTCCCGCTCAGCCATCTGCGGGAGCGGTGAGCGAGGTCTGGAACACCGTCAACGCGTCGTCGACGGTGCGGATGCCGGCGAGTTGGTCGTCGGTCAGGTCCAGCCGGCGGTCGTAGCGTTGCTCGACGAGGTGCACCAGCCAGGCCAGCTCCATCGAGCCGAGCCGGTCCGGCACCGCGTCGACAGGCTTCGCGGTCAGTTCGGCGAGCATGGTCACCAGGTCAGCTCGCCCCAGGTCGGGCTGACCGGGCATCAGGAGGGGTCGCTGTTCGTGGCCGCCCGGTCGGCCACCATCGTGGTGAACTCGCCGACCGTCATCAACGCCAGCTTCTCCGACTCGTCGTCGGCGAACTTCAGCCCGTAGCGGTCCTCGACCCGGACGGCGAGGTCGGCCAGGGCCAGCGACTCCAGGTCGACGCCGGAGGGACCGAGGGTGGTGCCGTCGTCGACCCCGTCGACGTCGTAGTTCATGTCGGTGAGCTGCTCGATGACGAAGGTGCGGACCTCGTCGCGCATGGGTGTGACCTCATTTCGGTACCAGTTACCGGTGCCCGGTCGGGACACCGTGTCCTTCCGGACCGGCCGTGCCCGCGGCGTGCGGCGGGAGCTGACGCGGCGGCGGATCCGGCGCGCGGGTGGCGCGCCGCCCGGCCGGCCCGGGGTGGGGGTCGGGGTGGGCCGGACGCCCGGCGGGCGCCCGGTGGCGGTCGTGCTCGCGCAGCGGGCCGGTCACGATGCCGCGTCCCGCAGCGCCGGGGCGGAGCGGACCAGCTTGCCGGTGGTGGTGCGCGGCAACCGGTCGAGCAGGCGCAGCGTGCGGGGCCGTTTGAAACCGGCCAGCCGCTCGGCGATCAGCGCGTCAAGCGTGTCCTCGGTGAGCGTGCCGTCGGTCTGCACGTAGGCGCTGATCCCGTCGTCCCAGACCACCACCGCGGCGGTGACCCCGGACAGCCCGGCGACGGTTGCCTCCACCTCGGTCAGGTCGACCTTCAGGCCGCCCACCGACACCTGCGAGTCGAGCCGGCCGGCGATGGTCACCAGCCCGGTGTCCGTGTCGACCCGGCCGGCGTCGCGGGTGTGCAGCCAGCCGTCGGCCCAGCGGGTCGGGTCGGCGAGCCCGACGTACGGGTTGGCCGGGCAGCTCACCCACAGCTCGCCGTCCTGGGCCCGGACCCGGATGCCGGGGGCGGGGGCGATGGCGGGCCGGTGCCGCCCGTGCAGGTCGGTGCCGATGACGCCGACCTCGGTCATCCCGTACATGTTTCCCAGCGGAACGCCGTAGCGGTCGGTGAACGCCCGGGCGACCGCGGCGGGCACCAGCTCACCGCCGGTGGTCATGCGCGTGAGCTGGGGCAGCGGCCCGGTGGGCGCGGTGGAGGCGAGCAGCCCGATGTGGAACGGCACGCCGAGCACGGTGGCCGGGGTGTCCTGCGCGGCCACGGCGGCGAGCACCGCGTCGCCGGTGAGTCGTTCCGGCGGGCACAGCTCGACCCCGGCGTGCAGCCCGTAGAGCAGGCCGCCGACCAGGCCGAGCACGTGCACCATGCTGGGTAGCAGGATGATCCGCTCGCCGGGCCGGGCCACCCCGTCGATCTCGGTGTAGCGGCGCACCTCGGCGACCAGGTCCTCGGCGGTGCGGCCGATCACCTTGGACGGCCCGGTGGAGCCGGAGCTGAGCTGGATCACCGCGTGCGGGCTGCCGGCCGGCCGGTCGGACCAGGCGCTGACCCCGGCGGTGACGTCGACGAAGACGCGCAGCGCGCCGCCGCCGGTGCGCACCGGCGCGACCACCACCTGCGGGGTGAGCCGGTGCAGCGCCCGGTCGACCTCGTGGTCGGTGAGCCGGTGGTCGAGCAGCACCGCCTGCGCGCCGGCGCGCCAGGTCGCAAGCAGGTGCGCCACGTACGCGACCGACGGCGGCAGGCGCAGCGCGGCGGCTCCGCCGCGACGCAGCCCGGCGTCGGTCAGCCGGTCCTGCGCCTCGCCGACCAGCCGGCGCAGCGTGCCCCGGTCGACCGGTTCGGGCAGGCGCAGGCAGACGTCCGTGTCGCGCCCGGCCAACAGGATGTCGTCCACCCAGTCCGCCGTCGTCGACGCAGCATTGTCCGCCACGGGATGTGCAGCCACGACCCGCCACCGCCCAGCCTAGAAGTGGGCGAGATCCGCCCGGAGGTCCGCCCTTCGCAGTGCTGACGGAACCCTACGACGGGCCCACCAGCATCGCCAGATGCAAATGGCTAGATCCAAAACAGCGGCTGGGTGGATTGCCCAGGATCGATCGGACAGGAAGGATCGGGCGCACGCCGGCTTGGTGGCCCGCCGGCCGCGCCGCCCTGCGCGAGCGCCGGTGCGTTCAGCCGGGCCGCCCGGCATGGCGTTTCGGCTGCCCCGCTCGGCGTTTCGGCCGGCCGACTCAGCGTTCGGCGGACGGCGGGGGCGCGACGGCTGGCGGGGGCGCGGCGCCGCGCAGCACAAGCGCGCTGTTGAACCCGTCGAAGCCACGCGCCCCGACAAGCGCGATCCGGCTGCGCGGCCGGCGGGGTTCCCGCAGGAACGTCAGCTCGCACCCGGGCGCCGGGACGTCCGGGCCGGCGGAGACCGGCAGCACGTCCCGCTGGAACGCGAGCAGCGCGGTGGCCGCGTCCAACGCCGACCCGCCCTGGTGGGCCCGGCCGGTAAGCGGCTTCTGCGTGGTCACCGGCGGGGTCCGGTCGCCGAACACCGCCCGCAACGCGGTCGCCTCGGCCCGGTCGTACGCCGGCACGCCGAGCGCGTCCGGCCAGATCACGTCCACGTCGTGCGGGCGGACCGCGGCCCGGTCCAGGGCCAACCGCAGCGCGCGGGCGTAGTGGGTCGGGTCCGGCCCCTCCTCCGGATCGGTGGGGGCGGCGTCGTGGGTGGCCGCCCAGCCGGTGATCTCCCCGTAGATCCGGGCGCCCCGCGTGAGCGCGTGCCCCAGCTCCTCCACCACGAACACCGCGCCGCCCTCGGCCGGCACGTAACCGCTGGCCGCGGCGTCGAACGGCAGGTACGCGCGGGCCGGGTCGGCGACGTCGCTGAGCAGCCCGGAGCGGAGCTGGCAGGCAAGCGCGTACGGGCTCAGCGGGCACTCGGTGGCCCCGGCGACCACCACCGGAGTGCCCCGCCGGACGGTACGCACCGCGTGCGCGAGGCTGTCCAACCCGCCGGCCGACTCGGACACGGTGACCCCGGACGGGCCCTTGAACTGGTGGCGGATCGACAACTGCCCGACGCTCGCGGCGTAGAACCAGGCGATCGACTGGTACGCCCCGACGGTGCGGGTCGGCCCGCCCCACAGCCGTTGCAGCTCCCGCTGCCCGAACAGGTTGCCACCTGAGGAACTGGCGAGCGTCACCGCCCAGCGGTACGGGTCGGGCGACTCCTCCGGCAGGCCGGCATCGGCGAGCGCCAGCCGGGTGGCGGCGAACCCGAGGTGGGTCCAGCGGTCGGTCTGCACCCGCTGCCGCGCGCCGACGAACCCGGCCGGGTCGAAGTCGGCCACCTCGCCGGCCACCCCGGTCGGGTAGGACGCCGGGTCGAACAGCGTGATCGGGCCGGTGCGCCGGGCGCCGGCGAGCACTGTCGCCCAGTGCGCGTCCGCGCCGACGCCGCTCGGCGCGACCACGCCGATGCCGGTCACCACCGCCCGCGCCGTCATGCCGGTGCCACCGCCAGCCGGCGGAACACCATCGCGGACTGGAAGCCGCCGAACCCGCTGCCCACCGAGAGCGCCACGTCCACCGGCACCTCCCGCGCCTCGTTCGGCACGTAGTCCAGGTCGCACTCCGGGTCCCGGGTGGCCCAGTTGGCCGTGGGCGGGACGACGCCGTACTCGATGGCCATGGCGCAGGCGGCCATCTCGATCGAGCCGATGGCGCCGAGCGAGTGCCCCACCATCGACTTGATCGAGCTGATCGGCACCCGGTACGCGGCCGGGCCGAGCGCACGCTTGAACGCCGCGGTCTCGTGCCTGTCGTTCTGCCGGGTGCCGGAGCCGTGCGCGCTGACGTACGACACGGCCGACGGGGCGAGCCGGGCCTGGCGCAGCGCGTCGGTGATGGCCACCGCCATCTCGGCGCCGTCCGGGCGCAACCCGGTCATGTGGAAGCCGTTGCTGCGGCTGGCGTAGCCGGCGACCTCGCAGTAGACGTGCGCGCCCCGGCGGCGGGCGTGTTCGGCCTCCTCAAGCACCAGCACCGCGGCGCCCTCGGCGAGCACGAAGCCGTGCCGGTCGGCGTCGAACGGCCGGGAGGCGTGCTCCGGGTCGTCGTTGTCCGGGCTGGTGGCCCCGATCGCGTCGAACGAGGCGACGGTGACCGGGGAGATCGGCGAGTCGGCGGCACCGGCCAGCACGATGTCGGCCTCGCCGTCGGCGACGAGCTGGTGGGCGTACCCGATCGCGTCGATGCCGGAGGTGCAGCCGGTGGAGACGACCTGGGCCGGGCCGTGCAGGCCGTGCCGGCAGGCCACGTCCGCGGCCAGGCTGCTGGGCACCAGCGCCTGGTAGAGGTACGGCCCGCCGAGGGTGTGGTCGACAAGCCAGTGCCGGCCGGAGTCGCTGACCCGGACGTACTCCTGCTCCAGCGCCATGGTGCCGCCGACGGCGGTGCCGAGCACCACGCCGGCCCGCTCCCGCTCGGCGTCGGTGAGGGTCAGCCCGCTGTCGGCGAGCGCCTCGGCGGAGCAGGCGAGCGCGAACTGCACGTACCTGTCGGCGCGCTGCCGTTCGGCGAGCGTGATCCCGGCGGCGTCGGGGTCGAAGTCGCACTCGGCGGCGATCTGCGAGCGGAACGGCGACGGGTCGAAGAAGCTGATCCGGCGGGTGGCCGTGCGCCCCTCGGTGATCGTCTTCCAGAACCGGTCCCGGGTGGCGCCGCCGGGCGCCACCACGCCGACGCCTGTGACCACCGTGCGCCGGCCGGTCACGACGGCTCCCGTGGCGGTGGGGCGGCGCTCTCGGTGTCGACGTGGCCGAGTTCCGGGCGCGGCGCCAGCGGCCCGAGGTGGAACACCACCTCGGCCGGCTCGTCGCCGGTATTGCGCAGCCGGTGCCGCACGTCCTTCGGCACGTAGAGCGCCTCGCCGGCGGCCACCGGCACCGGCTTGTCGTCCAGGTCCACGGTGATCGCGCCGCGGGCGACGTAGAGGAACTCCTCGCTGTACGGGTGGTAGTGCTCGGCGATCCGCTCCCCCGGGCCGAGCGTGGCCACCCCCATGAAGCCGGAGGTGCTGCCCACGGTCTTCGGGCCGAGCAGCACCCGCAGCTCGCCGCCGCGCCGCCGGTCGGCCGGGACGTCGTGGACGGAGACCCGGGCCGTGGTGGTGTCGGTCATCGCGCGATCCCCTCGATCTTCTCCTTGATCACGGCGAGCTGGATCGCGCTGTTGGTGTTGATCCGCGCGGTCATGCCGGCGTTGTCGAGCGGCGCGGTGGGCTTCATGGCGAAGTCCTGGGTCCAGGTCATCCGGGTGCCGCCGGGGATCTCCTCGTAGCGCCAGTGGATGCGCATGTACTCGAACGGCCCGGTCTCCACCCGCCGGGCGTGCACCTCCCGGGTGACCGGGTCGGCGGTGCGTTCGCTGACCCAGCTCCACGCCACCCCGTTCTCGTCCGGGTGCATGGTGAGCCGGAAGCGGACCGTGTCGCCGTCGCGGTGCAGGATCTCGGCCACCGCGTACTCGGTGAACAGGTCGGTCCACCCGGCCACGTCGTTGGTGATCTCCCAGACCAGCGGCAGCGGCGCGGCGATGTCCACCGCGTTCTCGGTGTGGCCGGGCGGGTCGGCGCGGCGGGCGACCAGGTCGGCGACGCCGGCGATGCTGAGCGCGCCGGCCTGCTCGGGGATCTTCACCCGCCACCTGTCGGCGACCACCGCGGCGAGTTCCAGCAGCGCCAGCGAGTCCATGCCCAGTTCCTCCAGGCTGGCCGCCGGCGCGGTGGCGGCGGCGTCCGGGTCCAGGCCGCAGCGCGTCACCAGGATCTCGGTGATCTCGGTGGTAAGCGGTCGGTCGGGGGCGAGGGTCATCGGTTCCTCCAGGTGGTCGGGCCGGCGGTGGGCACGGCGGGAACGGGGGTACGGCCGGTCGGGTCGGCCGCGGCGCGCGGATCGGGCACCACGGGCGGGACCGTCACGGCGGGCGGGGCGGCGTCGGCGGGCGGGGCGGCTCCGGCGGGTGGGGCGGCTCCGGCGGGTGGGGCGAGCAGGCGCTCGACCAGGGCGGTGGTGTGCCGGGCGGCCCGGAACGCCGGGTCACGCAGCACCCGCCGGGCGAACGGGATGGTGGTGCGCACCCCGGGTCCGGCCACGTCGAACTCGGCAAGCGCCCGGTCGAGCCGGTCCAGCGCGGCGTCCCGGTCCGGCGCCCAGGCCACCACCTTGGCGAGCAGGGAGTCGTAGTGCGGGCTGACCAGGTAGCCGACGTGGCCGTGCGTGTCGACCCGGGTGAACGGGCCGCCGGGCGGCCGGAACCGGTCCAGCCGGCCGGGCGCGGGCGCGAAGTCCCGGTCCGGGTCCTCCACGTTGACCCGGCACTCGATCGCCACCCCGTGCAGCCGTACGTCGGACTGCCGCAGGCGCAGCGGGACGCCGGCGGCCACGTACAACTGCTCCCGCACCAGGTCGACGCCGGTGACCATCTCGGTGACCGGGTGCTCCACCTGGATCCGGCAGTTGATCTCCAGGAAGTGGGCGCGTTCCGCGTCGTCGACAAGGAACTCGACGGTGCCGACGCCGGTGAAGCCGACCGACAGCGCGCCGCGCAGGGCGACCTCGGCGAGCGTGTCCAGGGTGGCCTGTCGCAGCGCGGGCGCCGGCGCCTCCTCGACCAGCTTCTGGTGCCGGCGCTGCACCGAGCAGTCCCGGGTGCCCAGGTGCACGCCGTTGCCCGCGCCGTCGCAGAGCACCTGCACCTCCACGTGGCGGGCGTCGGCGAGGTAGCGCTCGACGTACACCCGGTCGTCGCCGAAGGCGACCTGCGCGGCGGCACGGGTCCGGGCGTACGCGCGGGGCAGCTCGGCGGCGGAGCGCACCACAGTCATCCCGCGCCCGCCCCCGCCGGCCGCGGCCTTGACGATCACCGGGTAGCCGACCTCGGCGGCCACCTCCTGGGCCTCGGTGACGGTCGGCAGCGTCCGCACGCTCCCCGGCGGCAGCGGCAGGCCGGCGCGGCTCATCAGCGCCCGGGCCGTGGACTTGTCCGCGAGCGCGGCCATCACCTGCGGCGGCGGGCCGACGAAGACAAGCCCGTTCTCGGCGCAGATCTCGGCGAAGTCGGCGTCCTCGGAGAGGAAGCCGTAACCGGGGTGCACGGCCTGGGCGCCGGTCTGCCGGGCCGCCTCGACGATCGCCGCGGCGTTGAGATAGCTGCGCCGGCTGGCCGCCGGGCCGATCCGCACCGCCTCGTCGGCGAGCCGCACCGGCAGCGAGTCGGCGTCGGCGCTGGAGTGCACCACCACCGTCCGTACGCCAAGTTCCCGGCACGCCCGCAGCACCCGCAGCGCGATCTCACCCCGGTTGGCGATCAACACCTTGTCGAACATCAGCCGTCCTGTCCCGTGACCGGGTCCAGGGTGATCAGCGGCTGGTCGTACTCGACCGGCTTGCCGTCGGAGACCAGCACCTCGACCACCCGACCGGCCTGGCCGGCGGTCACCTCGTTCATCAGCTTCATCGCCTCGACGATGCCGATCACCTGGCCCGGCCGGACCAGGTCACCGACGGAGACGAACGGCTCGGCCCCGGGCTCGGCGGCCCGGTAGAACGTGCCCACCACGGGCGCCCGGACCGTCGGCCGGTCCGCCGTGGACGTCGCCTGCGCGCCGCCGGGCACCACCGGCTCGCCGGCCGGTTCCGACCCGGTACGCGGCGCGGGCGGCACCGGGTCGTGCCACTCCACCTCCAGCGCCGCGTCGCCACTGCGCAGCCGCAGCCGGCGTACCGGCCCGGCCAGATCGGCGACCAGTTGGTGGGCCTGCCGGCGCAGCCCGTCCAGCACCTGTTCGGCCCCGTCGTCCGCCATCACGCCACCTCCGGCCGGCCGTCGGCGCGGCCCTGATCGGTCCCGCCCGACGGGCCGGCGGCGCGGGTCGGCGCGGTCCCACCGGACGGGCCGGCGGCGCGGGCCGCGCCGAAGCGGCGGAAGCGCTGCCGGCGGCGTCGCACAAGCGTGGCCGGCGGCACCGTGAGCAGCGGGGCGAGGTTCGCCGCGACCGCCCGGCCGAGCAGTTCGGCCGCGCCCGCCGGGTCGCCGTGCGCGGCCGGGTACGGCTCCGGCACCAGCTCGTCGACCACGCCGAGCCGGCACAGGTCGGCGCCGGTGAGCCGCAGCGCCCGGGCGGCCTGCGGGGCGGCGGAGCTGTCCGGCCAGAGGATCGCGGCGCAGCCCTCCGGGCTGATCACCGAGTAGACGGCGTGCTCCAACATGAGCACCCGGTCGGCGACCGCGAGCGCGAGCGCGCCGCCGCTGCCGCCCTCGCCTGTCACCACCGCGACCACCGGGGTGGGCAGCACGCTCAGCGCGAGGATGTTCTCGGCGATCGCCGTCGCCTGGCCCTGCTGCTCGGCGGTCACCCCCGGGTCCGCGCCGGGCGTGTCCACGAGCGTCACCACTGGCAGCCGGAGCCGGGCCGCGAGCCGCATCAGCCGCAACGCCTTGCGGTGCCCGGCCGGGCTGGCCATGCCGAAGTTGCGGGCCACCAGCTCGGCGGTGGTGTGGCCCTTCTGGTGGCCGATCACCATCACCGGCCGGCCGTCGAGCCGGGCGACGCCGCCGACGATCGCGGGACAGTCCGCGCCGAGCCGGTCGCCGTGCAGCTCGACGAAGCCGTCGAACGCGGTCTCCAGGTAGTCGAGCGTGGTCGGTCGGCCCGGGTGCCGGGCCGTGCGTACCGTCTCCCAGGGGTCACCTGCCGGCCGGCCGGCCGGCGGCGGGGCGGCCGGGCGCGGCGCCGGGCGGGCCGTGGACCGGGCCCGGCCGGCCTCGGCGGCGGCGAGCAGCGCGGTCAACCGCCCCCGCAACGCGTGCCGGGGCACCACCATGTCGACCTGCCCGTGCCGGAGCAGGTACTCCGCGGTCTGGAAACCGTCCGGCAACGCCGCGCCGGTGACCTGGCGGATCACCCGGGGGCCGGCGAAGCCCAGCCGGGCGCCGCTCTCGGCGAGCACCACGTCGGTGTTGGTGGCGAACGAGGCGGCCACCCCGCCGTACGTGGGGTCGGTGACCACGCTGACCGTGAGCAGGCCCGCCTCGCGCAGCCCGGCCAGGGCCTGGCTGACGGTGGCCATCTGCATGAGCGACAGCGCGCCCTCCTGCATCCGTGCCCCGCCGGAGGCGGTGACAAGCACCAGCGGGGTGCCGTCGGCGAGCGCCCGCTCGGCGGTCCGGGTGATCAGCTCACCGACCGCGCAGCCGAGGCTGCCGCCGAGGAAGCGGAAGTCCATCACCGCAAGCGCGACCGGGTGCCCGCCCAGCCGGGCGGTGCCGCAGACCACCGCCTCGTCCAGGCCGGTGCTCGCACGGGCCGCGCCGAGCCGGTGCGGGTACGGCAGCGCGTCGACGAACTCGATCGGGTCGACCCGGACCGCCCGGTCCGGCAGCGGGGTGAACGAGTCCGGGTCGACAAGTTGGGCCACCCGGTCCGGCGCGTCCAGCCGGGCGTGTGCCCCGCACTCCGGGCAGACGTCCAGGTTGCGGCGCAGCCGCTTGCGGTAGAGCAGCGAGGCGCAGCCGTCGCACCGCGACCAGAGTTGCTCGTCCCGGGGCGCGGTGGTGGTCATGGCCGCCGCCCGGAGGCGTCGTACCGGTAGAAGCACCGGGCCATGGCGTCGCGGGGCGAACGCCAGGTCGGCAGGTACGGCGAGATGTACGGGCGCAGCCGCTCGCTGACCCGGACGAACTCGGGGTGCCCGCGGGCCTCCTCCACCGCGCCCTCGGCCGGCGTCTCCGTCTCCAGCAGGTGCACGTAGAGGTCGTGCAGCCGGTAGAGGGACCGGTGCCGCACGCCGACCAGGCCGGGCAGCTCGGTCGCGTCGGACTCGGCGAAGATCTCGGCGACCCGGTCCTCGGCGGTGGGCACCACCTTGGCGACGATGAGCGAGCGGTCCATCCGCGGCCTCCCCTGGTACGTCCCGGTGCGCGGCGGACCGGTCACGCCGCGCGGATCACGTCACGGTGCCGTTCGCGGCGTCACCCGGGCGTCAACCGGGGCCCATGGGCCCACAAAAATGGTGACGCTGCGTTGACGCAAACTGTGCGTGAGCTATGTGAGGGCTCACGTCCGCCGGCCCGGTTGACGACACTTATTCGCAGATCACGGGCGACTTACGAGTCCGTTACGGAAGGCCAACGGCGTCATCGATCGTTGACTGAGAGTAACAGACGTTGATATTCTCCGTTCCGGTAGGCCCCACCGCGGCGCAGGTCCGGCGAGGCGTGGCGGGGGCGTAGGGGGGTGCGCCGTGTCCGGTGGACCGGGAATGCCGACGGCGGGAGATCCCGCCCCCCGGGTGGCGCTACGCCTGCTCGGCGGTTTCCAACTGCTGCACGACGGCGTGCCGGTGGTGGTGCCCCGCGGCCTGCAACGGGTCATCGCGCTCATCGGACTGCGCCCGGCCGCCACCCGCAGTCACCTCGCCGGCCTGCTCTGGCCCGAGACGCCCGAGGAACGGGCGCTGTCCTCCCTGCGTACCGCGCTGTGGCGACTCCGCCAGGACCCGTGCTGCCCGTTGCGCGCCGACGGCGACACCATCCGCCTCGGCCCCACCGTCCACCTCGACACCGACGAGCTGGTCGAGACCGCCACCCGGGTCCGCGCCGGCGCGGCCCCCCGCGGCGCCACCGGCGCCGGCCGGCACGACCTGCTCCCCGGTTGGTACGAGGACTGGGTGCTGCTGGAACGGGAACGGCTGCGCCAGCTACGCCTGCACATGCTTGAGGAACTCGCCGCCAACCACCTCGCCGCCGGCCGCCACGGCGAGGCGCTCGAAGCCGCGCTGGAGGCGATGGCCGCCGAGCCGCTGCGCGAGACGCCACACCGCCTGGTCGTCCGCATCCACCTGGCCGAGGGCAACGCCTTCGAGGCGGTCCACTCGTTCTACGTCTACCGGGACCTCCTCCTGCGCGAGCTGCGCCTGGAACCGTCCCCGGCCATGACCGCGCTGCTCGACGACACGCTCGCGCCGATCCGCCGGGCCAGCCGCCCGGACCCGCCGCAACCCGTCGCACGGCCCGCCGCCACCCCCCGCCCGCGCGGCGGGACACGGCCGTCACCGCCGTCATCAATGCCCAGGGGTACGCCGTGACGGCGAGGTGACACCCGCGCCGGCACGGTGGACACACGACGACAGCCGCCCTCCGGCCGGGATCGACGCGGCAGCAGCGCGGCGGAAGGGGTTCCGATGAGTCGACTGTTGGTGGTCAGCCGGATCGTCCCGGGAGCGCAGGGCCGGGTGGCGCAGATCTTCGCCGAGTCCGACGCGACCGAGTTGCCCCGGCTCACCGGGATCCGGCACCGGTCGCTCTACTACCTGCACGACCTGTGTGTCCACCTGATGGAAACCGTCGACGTCGTACCCGATCCGGCCGAGCTGCGCGACCATCCGCTCTACGAACGTGTCAACGAGCGGCTGTCCGCGCACACCTCGCCGTACCTGCCGACCTGGCACTCCCCCCGGGACGCCGTGGCCGGCTGCTTCTACAGCTGGGACTCCGCCGACACCCCCACACCCGACCGGATCCGCTGAGCCGGGACCCGGTCACCTGACGGGGCGGCGGCGGCCTCTGGCGCAGTGGCGGCCTCTGGTGCGACGGCGGCCTCTGGTGCGACGGCGGCCTCTTGTGCCGGATGTCTGGTCCGGCCGTGGTGGGTCTCCGGCGCGCTGATGCACCCATGGCGTTCCAGTCGTGGGCTTGGGGGCAGCGTGGGTGGAATGTGTACGGGACCAGGTCCCGGGGCGCCCTCCCCACCCACGGTCATCCTCCGACCACCGGCCGGCACGGCCCGTCCCACCGTCGCCGCCCCACCGCCGACCTGCCTGTCGTCCCGCGCGCACGTGTGCGAAGCTGCCCCGAGCTTTCTCGTGACCGTCGTGCGCGTACATAGAAGGAGGTTGGCCATGCCGTCGAGCTTCGGGCAGTGGCTGCTCTTGATCCTGGCCCTGCTCATCGGACTGGGTGTCGGCTGGGTGGTGAGCGGACGCCGGACCGACGCCGGCACCGCCCCCACTGTGGACGGTGCCGCCGCCCCGGCCCCCGCGGTAACCGCCACCGTAGACGAACCGCAGCCGGCCGCGGTGGTCGACGAGACGCCGGCCCCGGCCGCCGTCACCGACCAGTCGGCCCCGACCGCTGATGACACCGCCCCGGCCACCGGCAGCGAGCCGGCCATCGCCACCCCGGCCGACACCGAGCCGGTCGTCGTCACCGCCGAGCCCGAGCCGGCGCCCGCCACGGAGCCGGTCGCGGCGGACGAGCCGGTCGCGGCGAACGAGCCGGTGCTGGCGGACGAACCGATCGCGGCGAACGAGCCGGTCCTGGCGGACGAACCGATCGCGGCGGCGGAGCCGGGCCGGACCGACGTGACCGCGGATCCGGCCAGCACCAGCGGTGCGCCGACGCCCTCGGAGCCGGAGACCGTTCCCGCGCCCGCCGCCGCCACGCCGGAGCCCGCTGCCGTCGCGGAGCCGGAGCCCGCCACCGCGGACGCCGTGCCCGCACCTGTCGTCGACGAGCCGGCGCAGTCTCCGGCGGTCGCGGATCCGGCACCGGCCACCGTGGCCGCCGTCGCGCCGGCCGCCGCGCCGATCGTGCCGGCGCCCCGGGCCTCGGCCGAGAACGACGCGCCGGACGACTTCCGCCGCATCCAGGGCGTCGGGCCGAAGCTCGCCGCCGCCCTCCAGGAGGCCGGCATCCGCACCTACCACCAGCTCGCCGAGCTGGACGAGGCCGCGCTGCGGGAGACCGTGAAGGCCGCCGGCCTGCGCGCCGCGCCCGGCCTGGCCACCTGGCCGCAGCAGGCGCGGGTGCTGGCCGGCGCCCGATCCGAGGCCGACCGGGTGCTCCCGACCAGCGCCGAGTAGCCCGTACCGCCTCCGGGCCGGTGGCGACAGGGGTCGCCACCGGCCCGGCGCTTTTCCCAGGCGGCACGACCGAGAGGGCGGGCGCGGCGGAATACCGGAAAGCCGACGGACGCGGACGGGCGTCGCTACGGTCGCTGAAGGGGTGGGACGGCCCGAATCCCGCCACCGCAGGAGCAGCTCGTGCCCACCGCGACGCCGGAGCCCGCCGGCCGGCGACCGCCGGTCCGCGATCCCGAGGCGCCACGCCGGGTGACGCTGCTGGAACTCTTCTTCGACCTGGTCTACGTGGTGGCGCTCGCCCTGATCTCGCGTTACCTGGTCGGCGAGGTCGGCTGGGAACGGGCCGCGCAGTCCCTGATCATGCTGATGGCCATCTGGTGGACCTGGGCGATCACCACCCTGGTCACCGACCTCTACGATCCGCAGCGCGCCTAGATCAAGCTGCTTGTGGTGTCGGCGATGTTCGGCGCGCTGCTGATGACCACCGCCATCCCGGAGGCGTTCGGTGCTACGTCGCGATCCATCTCGGACGCGGGCTGTTCCTCATGCCGGCGGTCCGTCGCGAGCCGCAGACCCGCCGCCGGGCCATCCGGATCTTCGTCTGGTTCGCGGTGTCGGCGGCGCCTTGGCTGGTCGGGGCGGTCGCCGCGCACGGAATCGCCCGGATGTGGTTCTGGGCAGCGGCGCTGGCGATCGACTACCTGGGCTTCCGGCTGGCGTATCCGGCGCCCGGGCTGGGCTCGGTGCCGGACGCCCAGCGCAACGTCACCGCCGAGCATCTGTCCGAGCGGTACCAGCAGTTCTTCATCATCGCGCTCGGCGACGCCGTGCTGGTCTCCGGCACCGTGTTCAGCCCGCATCACTCCGAGGTGGAGAACATCGCCGCGTTCACCACCGCGTTCGGCATCACGCTGCTGCTCTGGCGTATCTACGGTCACCGGTCCGGGGAACTGCTGCCGGACGCCATCGCGCGGTCGAACCAGCCGAGCCGGTTCCTGAACACCGCGCCGTACACCCATCTGCTGATGGTGGGCCGGCGTGGTGACCACGGCGGCCGGCGTCGACCTGGTGCTGCTGGCACCGACCGGGCAGACCCCGCCGGCCTGGCTGGCGGTCATCCTCGGGGGCCCGGCGCTGTTCCTGGCCGGTCGGGCCGCATTCGAGTACGAGGTGTTCAGCCGGGTGTCGTGGTCGCGCCCCGGCGGCGTGCTGGCGCTGCTCACCATCGCGCCGGCGCTGGCGTGGCTCGCCCCGGTGTACGCCGCCGTCGGCGCCCTGCTGGTGCTGGCCGGGGTGGCCGTCGCCGACCACAGGCGCAGCCGGGGCCGGCCACCGGAGGTGCCGGCGCCGCCGCACTGAGCCACCGCGCCGGTAATCGGAATCGGCCGCGCGGCACGGGCGCGCGCCGTTTGACGGACAACCCCCGCGGGGTACATGGCCTGCACCTCGAATCCACCACAACCCCAGTGGAGGCAACTGATGCGCGGCACCTCGATACTCGGCGTCCTGGTCGTCATCTGGCTCATCATCGGCGCCATCGCCGCCGGGCAGCGCGGCTACTACGGCAATGACGAGACCAACTGCGCGGAGGCCGGCACGATCCTGGTCACCATCGTGGCCGGCCCGCTCAACTACATCGGCGCCAACCCGAAGATCGACTGCAAGCTTCCCGAGCCGTCCAAGTAGGCCGCCTCAGCCGCGCTCCCCCGGTCCGCGCCCGCCCTCCCCGGCGGGCGCGGACCGGTTTGTGTCTGTGGCACCCACCGTCACCATCCCTACGCCATCCTAGGAGGCTGGGTTACGGGTGTGGGCCGGGTGTTAAGCGGGGCCCCCTCCTCTACCGAATGCGTTAACCGGGGCCCCCGCCTTGCACCTCAGCCGCCGACGTGGATGCCGGGCCGCCGGGTGCGATCGGGCTCGGACTTGCGGATGATCTCGCGGACCACCGGCGGGGTGTCGCCGCGGCCCAGGATCAGGTAGCGCAGCAGGTGCGCGATCGGGTTGCCCTCCGACCACTCGAAGTGGCAGTGCGGGCGCACTCCGGTGGCGTCGCGCAGCGCGAGCAGGATGGCGGCGATCGCGTTCGGCGCGGCCGGGCTGCCGGCACGCAGGATGCGGTGCCCGCCGACCTCCACCCCGTGCACCCGCAGCACCTGGCTGAACTGCGACGGGTCGCTCACGTCGATCTCCAGGAAGATCACGTCGGCGGCGCCGGGCACCGGATTCATCGACCGCTGCGCCCGCTCCTTGACCCGGTACTCCTTCACCGATCCGCCCTGCCGCTTGTTGGCGATCAGGTGCAGCCGCCCGTCCCGGGCGACGGACTCGTCGACGAACCGCCGGGCCGGCCCGTCGAACTCGATCCGCTCGGCGCGCAGCTCGGTGGTCCGGGTGACCCGGGAGATCAGCGAGACCGCGATGATCCCGGCGATGAAGAAGCCGGAGATGGTGATGCCGTCGGGCTTCGCCACGACGTTCTCCGCGAGCGCGTACAACAGCACGACGGTGAGCACCGCGAACCCGGTCGCGGCGGCCCGGTGCCGGCCGCGCAGCGCCGAGATGGTCACCGCGATCGCGCCGGACACCATCATCGCCAGGATGCCTGTGGCGTACGCGCCGGCCTGGGCGTTCACGTCGGCGGAGAACGCGACAGTGATGGCGATGCTGATCGCGGTGTAGACGAGCACGACCGGGCGGACCGCGCGTCCCCACTCCGGCGCCATCCCGTACGCGGGCAGGTAGCGCGGCACGATGTTGATCAGACCGGCCATCGCCGAGGCGCCGGCGAACCAGAGGATGAGCACGCTGCTGATGTCGTAGACGGTGCCGAACGCCTCGCCCAGGTGCTGGTGCGCGAGGAACGCCAGCGCCCGTCCGTTCGCCGCCCCACCGGGAGCGAACGCCGCGGGCGGGATCAGCACGGTGGTGACGAACGTGGTGGTGACCAGGTACACCGACATGATCAGCGCGGCGGTGGTGAGCAGCCGCCGGGTGCTCCGGATCCGGGCGGCCAGCCGGCGCTCCGGGTCCTCGCCGTGGCCCCGCACCAGCGGCATCATGCTCACCCCGGTCTCGAAGCCGGACAGGCCCAGCACCAGCAGCGGGAAGGCGAGCACGCTCGTGGCAAGCACGTCGCCGGCGCCGCCGACCCGGGTCAGCCGGCCGGTCCAGTCGGCGAGCAGCCCGGGGGCCGCGGCGATCTCGGCGAGACCGGCGACCACCACCACCGCGTTCAACCCGAGGAAGACCACCACAAGCGGGATGGCGACCTGCACGGCCTCGCTGAACCCGAGCAGGAACACGCCGCCGAGGACCAGCAGCAACACCACGGTCACCAGCACTGCGGCGGTGGCGCCGTGCGGGAACGACGCGGGCAGGACCGGGTTCTCCAGCAGGTGCACGGTGGCGTCGGCGGCGGAGAGCGTGATCGTGATGATCCACGAGGTGGCCACGAAGCCGAGCAGCACAAGCACGAATACCTTGCCGCGCCAGAACGGCAGCAGCCGTTCCAGCATGGCCACCGAGCCCTGCCCGTGCGGGCTCTCCCGGGCCACCCGCCGATACATCGGCAGCATCCCGAAGAGGGTGAGCGCCACGATCAGCAGGGTCGCCAGCGGGCTGAGCGCGCCGGCCGCGACGGCGGCGATGCCGGGCAGGTAGGACAGGGTGGAGAAGTAGTCGACGCCGGTCAGGCACATCACCTGCCACCAGGGGTGGGCCCGGGCCTGGTGTTCCCGTACCTCCGGGCCGACCGGCTCGACCCGGTGCTGGAACAGCCACCGGTGCAGCCGGTCGGCCGGCGCCGCGGGCCGGGCCGGCGTGTCCACCCGCTCCGGCAGGGCGCCCGGGGCACGGCCGGCCCGCTCACCGGGCTCGGCGTGCTGACCGGCCCGGGCCGCGGCGGCGGCGTGCGCCTCGCGGCGCCGGTCCCGCGTACGCCGGGGCTGCTCCCCGTCCCGTGCCTGCGCCATGACCCGACGGTAGGCGGTGCCCGGGTCACGCCCCGCCGGAATGCCGGATCGGGAAAGGGACGAGTCAGACGGCGTCCCCGCGTCCCGCGCCCGGACGGCGGGACGCGGGGACCCCCCGTCCCGGCTATTGCAGGAACGCCCCGAGGGGCGACAGCAGCAGCCGGCCGAGCAGCGCGGCGTTGTCGTCCAGCCGCGTCCGCTCACACTCGCGGGCGTGCGGGTCGTGGCGGCAGTGCCAGATCTTCTGCGCGTTGCGCCAGGCCACGTTGCGGGTGTATTCCACAAGCTCGCCCTGGTACCAGTCGTCGATGTCGCCGTTCACCATGTCGATCATGAGTTGCCAGTGGTCCAGGTAGCCGCGGCGCAGGTCCGGGATCCGCTCGGCGAAGATCTTGTTGATCTCGAGGTAGTCGCGGTGCTGGTCGCTGCCGTCGACCGGCTCGGACTCCAGGCTCTCCAGCGTGGTCACCAGCGCGAACGGCAGGTCGTAGTTGATGTGCGCGTTCACCCCGGCGGCGGCCGACGGCAGCGGCCGGGCGTCCGGGCCGCGCATCCGCTTGAACAGGCACGACCAGGCTCGCGGGGTGCTCGGGCTGGAGTCGGTCCAGAACCGCAGCGCCTCGAAGTAGCGGGCGGCGAACTCCACGTCGAGCCGGGCCAGGAACGCCGGGTCGACGAACCGGTCCTCGTAAAGGCCGTCGAGCACGGTGCTGGTGATGACGAGATAGAGCCGGTTGAAGTCGGCAAGCGGGCAGCTCGCCTCCAACGGCGGGAGCCGGACCAGCAGATCCTGCAACTTGGTGAGATGGTCGACGACCGCCGGCACGTCGGCGGGGTGGTCGGCGAGCAGCCCGACGATGTCCTGGTGCACGGGACCCCAGACCGGTTCGGTCATCTCTCCTCCACGATGGTCGGCGCCCCCCACGACGCCACCCGATTCCGTCGGACAGCCTGCCAGCCGCCGGACACGCGCCGGATCAGTAGAACGACGTATTGCCGACGTACGTCTACACCGGCCGGTTACGCAGGAAGATCGCGCTGGCCTGCACCCGCGTACGGACGTGGAGCTTGTCGAAGATGTGCGACACGTGCACGCCGATGGTCCGCTCGCTGATGAACAGCCGCTGGCCGATCTCCTTGTTCGTCAGCCCCTCGGCCACCGCGGCGAGCACCTCCCGCTCCCGCGCGGTCAGGTCCGCCAACTCGGCCACCGCCGGCGCCGCCGGCGCCACCCGCTGCCGGGGCGCCGGCGCGAGGGTCGGCACGTCCTCCAGGGTGATCCGGGCCCGGCCGGCCATCGTACGGATCTCCGCGCTCAACGGCACCGCGCCGAGTGACTGCGCCGTCGCGTGCGCCTGGCGGAGCAGCTTGCCGGCGGTGGCCACCCGACTGCGTCGGGACAGCAGCGCCTCGGCCTGCCGCAGGCGGGAGTATGCCGCCGGGTAGGGATGGTTGCGCCGGTCCCACTCGGTGGCGGAACGGCCCCACAGCTCGGGGTCGCCCCGGCCGTCGTCCAGCCGGCTCAGCTCGGCGGCGCAGAGCGCCAGGAAACCGTCGGCGACGTAGCGCACCGGCGCGCCCGCCTTCTCGCTCTTGCGGGCCACCCGGTCGACCACCTCGCGCAGCCGGCGCACCGCCGTCGGATCCACCTCGACCGTACGGCTGGCCGCCGCCTCGGCCTCGGCGCGCAACCCGTGCCAGGCCAGCGTGGCAAGCACGATCACGTCGTCGGAGCGGCTCTCGGTCAGGCCGCGCTGGACGGCCTGCCGGGCCAGGTCGTGCCGGCCCTGCCACATGGCCAGCCCGGCGCGCAGGATGAGCATCGGCAACACGTGCCGGGCGCCGCCGCCGGCCAGCACCGTGGCGACGGCCTCCAGGTCACGGTCGGAGGCCTCGACGTCGCCGTACCCGACGGAGAGCCGGCACCGGGCCAGCAGCAGCTCGACCGCGTCCGCGCCGGACGGGCGGTGCCGCAGCGCGGCGGCGACGACCTTCTCCGCCTCCGCCCACTGCCCCACCCGGAACAGCCCGTTCGTCGCCACCGCCAGCAGCCGCGTCTCCCAGGTGCGGCCGAGCCCCAGCTCGGCAACGCGCTCGGCGCCCCGGCGGGCCACCACCACCCCCTCCTCGCAGAGGTTGAGCGGCCCGGTGAGCAACTCGGCCAGGTGCAGGTAGGCGCAGGCCACGTCCTCCGGCCGGCCGGAACGCTCGGCGGTCCCAAGCGCCCGGCGCATCACCGCCAACCCCGCCGCCGGGTCCTCCAGGAACGCCTCGCTGAAGCCCAGCGCGGCGCTCGCAAGCACCACCTCCGAGGTGGAGCCGGGCACCCCGGCGGCGAGGTCGAGCGCCTCCCGCGCCTGGTCACCGGCCTCGGCGTAACGACCCAGGTGCAACAGCAGCTCGGCCAGCCGGGCCGCGGCGGTGCAGCGCTCGCGCGGCGTGCAGTCGGCCGAGTCGAGCACCCGGCGGTATTCCTCCTCGGCCGGGGCGGAGCGGCCGGCGGCGGCCAGGTAGCGGGCCCGCCGGATGTGCAGCGCGCAGGCCGGCGGGCCGGTCGGCTCGGCGGACAGCTCCGCCAGCAGGGTCAGCGCCCGAGCGTGCTCGCCACTGTGGTGCGCGGCCTCGGCGGCGTTGCTGAGCAGCTCGGCGCGGTCCACCTCGACCGGCTCGGGGCGGCTGCCGTCCGGCGGCACCGGAGGTGGGGTGGCCGCCAGGGTCAGCGCGGCGGACCAGTGGCGGTGCGCCTCGGCGTACCCGTGCAGTCGTTCCGCCTCACGGGCGGCGGCCATCGCCGCCGGCAGCGCCCGGGCCGGCTCGCCGGCCTGCCGCCAGTGGTGGGCCAGCCGGGCCTGGTGCAGCTCGGCCGGTACGGCGGTGAGCGCCTCGGCGTAGCGGCGGTGCAGCGCGGCCCGCTCGGCGGGCAGCAGCTCACCGGCGAGGATCTCGGCGACCAGCCGGTGCCGCAGCCGGTAGCCCTCGTCGGCGCCGACAAGCAGGCGGTGCGCCACCGCCTCGCGCACCGCGTCGAGCAGCTCGTCCTCGGGCAGCCGGACCACCTGACCCAGCAGCCAGTGCTCGACCGGTTCGACGCCCGCGGCGACCGCCTGCACCACCGCGTGCGCCGGCTGGGGCAGCGCGTCGACCCGGTCCAGGAAGACCTCGCGCAGCGTGTCGGAGAGACCGTCGCGGCCGTCGCGCCGGTCGCGGGCCAGCTCCTCCACCACGAACGGGTTGCCGCCGCTGCGCTGCCACACCAGGTCGGCGGCGTCCGGGGGCAGGGGCGCGCCGGCGATCGCGGCGGCCAGCTCGTCCGTGCCGGCCCGGTCCAGCGGCAGCAGGTCGACCACCCGGACCGAGCGCAACCGGCGCAGCTCGGTGAGCACCCGGCGCAGCGGGTGCGCGCCCCGCAGCGCCTCGGCGCGGATCGCGGCGAACACCGACAGTTGGAGGTCGCCCAGGCCGGCGAGCAGATAGAGCAGGAGCTGGCGGGTGCTCCGGTCGACCCACTGGAGGTCGTCGAGGACGAGCACCAGCGGCCGACCGCCGGCCACCAGGTGCAGGCCCTGGGCGACGCGTTCCAGCAGCGCGCCGGCGCCGTCCGGGCCGGGGCTCTCCTCGTCGAAGACCTGGAGCAGGCCACGGACCGCCGAGGTGGTGCGCGCCTCGGCCTGGTCGGCGTCGAGCCGGCGCAACGCCTGCCGCACCGGGTGCAGCGGCGAGGCGTCGCCGATGTCGAGGCAGGTGCCGGTGAGCACGAGCGCGCCGGCCTGCCGCAAGCGGTCGCCGACCTCGGTGAGCAGCCGGGTCTTGCCCACCCCGCTCTCGCCGGTGAGGAACACCGCCGCGGTGTGCCCGGGCGCGACGTCGTCGAGCAGCGCCGACCGCAGCGTCGCCACGGTCCCGGCCCGGCCGACGAGCGGTGCGGTGTCCACGTCGCTGGCCATGGAACGCAGCCTAGTCACAGGGTCCCGGACCGTTCTACGGCCTTATGGCTCCACTCGTACCTCTCGCGTCGACAACACGACTAACGGTTGCGCGTGGTCGACATACGTCGTCCTACCGATCCCCCGAGGGCCCGGTGGTGAAAGTGTCCGGAGGTCGTCGGGCACCGGACCAGGGAAAGGGTGGGTGCGATGTTGATCACCACGCCCGTGGGGAGTCGGGAAGCCGTCAGTGCGGCGCGCTGGCCGGTGCCGGAGGAACGCCGCACCGTCACCGTGCTCTTCGTCGACATCGTCGGCTCGACAGGTCTGATGGAACGACTCGACCCGGAGGACGTCCGGACGCTGCAACGGGTCTACTTCGGCACCGTGTCCGGGGTGCTGCGCCGGTGGCGGGGCGTGGTGGAGAAATACGTGGGCGACGCGGTGATGGCGCTGTTCGGCGCGCACGACTGCGACGGCTTCGACGCGTACCGGGCGGTGCGGGCCGGACTGGAGATCCAGGCGTCGCTGGACCGCCGGACGGCGGACGAGGCCCGGCTGCGGGTCCGGGTCGGCGTGGCGACCGGCGAGGTGCTCGTCGACCTGGTCGGCGCCCGCGACGGCGGGCACGGCGCGGCAAGCGGCGCGATCATCACCACCGCGGCCCGACTTCAGGAGTACGCGCCGCCCGGCGGCGTGGTGGTCTGCCCGACCACCAGGCGAGCGGTCGCCGGGCTTGTGGAACAGCGTCCACTCGCCACCATGACGATCGCCGGCAAGGCGCTGCCGCTTGACGTGTGGCGGGTCACCGGGGTGTCCCGGCGCCCGCCGGCCCGGCACCGCGGGCCGCTCGTGGGCCGGCGGCGGGAACTGGCCGGCGCGGCCGACGAGGTGGTCCGGGCGCTGCGGGAACGCCGGCCACGGTGGATCTCCCTGACCGGGCCGCCGGGCAGCGGACGCAGCCGCCTCCTGCACGAGCTGACCCGCGCCGTGCCGACGGTGGACGGCGCGGCGGTGCGCTGGTGCGTGGCGCACTGCCCGCCGTACCCCGACGGGGACCTGGCGCCCCTTGCCGACCTGGTACGCGCGCTGCTCGTGCCGCACTCCACCGGCCGGGCGGCCACCGTACGCCCGCTGTCCGGCACGACGACGGGCGGCGGCGCGCTTGCCACGTTCCTCGCCGCGCCGCGCGACGCGACGGCGGGGGCCCGGGCCGCCGCGGCCTGCCGGGATCTCCTGCTCGACCGCGCCGCGGGCAGCCCGCTCGTGGTGGCCGTGGACGACGTGGACCGGGCCGCGCCGGCACTGCACCGGTTCCTGCGCCAGTTGCAGGTCGCGGCCGGCGACCGGCGGCTGGCGCTCGCGGTGGTCGTCACCCACGGCGCCGGCTGGGCCGACCCGGGGCCCGGTCCGGCCGGCCGCCGCCGGGTGTGGCTGCCGCCGCTCGGCGCGCGGGACACCGGACGCCTGCTGCGGCACCTGCTCGACCGGGCCGGCCGGCCCGCCGCGTTGACCACCCGGCTGCTGCCGCTTGTCGCCGGCAACCCGGCCGTCGCGGCCGCGTACGCCGCCATCGACCCCGCGGACGAGCCGGCCGGGGTGCCCGCCCCGGTACGCCGGCTGGTGGACGCCCGGCTGGACCGGCTGGACGGCACGCAGCGCGCGGTGCTGATGGCCGGCGCCGTGCTGGGCGGCACGCTCGCCGCCGGCAGCGTCGAGCGGATGCTCGGATGGCCGGCCGGACGGTCCGGGCCGGCGCTGCGCGCCCTGGCCGCGACCGGCCTGCTCCGCCGCGCCGACCAGGGGGCTGGCACGGGTACGGGCGGGCCGGACGCACGTGGCTGGACCATCGTCGAGCCGGTGGTGGTCCGGGTGGCCGCCCACCGGCTGACCCGCGCGGTACGGGCGGACTTCGCCCGCCGGCTCAGCGGCGTCGGGCCGGTCCCGGCGGTCCGCCCCGACCGCGTGGGTGTGCCCGCCGTGGCCCGCGCCGGCGTCAACGCCGGACCGGGTGCGCTCGTCCGCCGGGGTGCCGGCACCCGGGCGGGCGCCAACGCCGGACCGGGCGCCACCGTCCGGGCGGGCGCCGGTACGGGTCCCGGTGTGGCCGACCGGGTCGCCGGGCCGGGCGCGGCGGCGGGACCGGGCATCGGCATCGATGCGGCTGCCGGCATTGGTCCGGGCGCCGGCATTGGTGCCGGTGCCGCCGCCGGCATCGGCATGGGCACCGGCGTCCGGACAGGTGCCGGAGCCGGCGGCGGGGCCGGCCCCGCCGCCGTGGTGCGACGGTCGGCCGGACGGCCGGCTGATGCTCCCGTCGCGCGCCCTTTGGCCGCGGCGGGCGCCGGGATCGGTGTCCCCTCGCGGGACGCCGACGAGCGGGTGACCTGCCCGCTCGGGGCGGGACGGTCGCGCCGGTCGGGAGGAGGGGCCCGACCGGCGCCCGTCCCGCCGTCCCGGTCGGACGGGTCCGGCGAGGGCCGGGCGCTGCCGGACCGACGGGGGTACGCCGGGTCCGGCGAGGGCCGGGCGCTGCCGGACCGACCGGGGTACGCCGGGTCCGGCATCGCCCGGGCCGGGCCTCCGCCGATGGCCGTGGCCGGAAGGGACGCGCCCGACACCGGGGGGCGGAGCGGGCCGGCCCAGGTGACGCCGGGCGTCCCGGCAGGGGTCGATTCGAGCGTCCCGGCGTCGCTCGGGTGGACGACCGGCCCGCTTGAACGGGTGGGCCGGACCCGGCGGGGAGCCGCGACGCCCACCGGCGTCGCGCTCGGCGTCGCCGCCTAGGCGCCGGGTTCCGGGTCGGAGAGGGCACGGGGCCGCTCCGACCCGGACGGGACCGCGCCACGGGGTGCGGGTGTTAAGCGGGGGCCCCTCCTCTACCGGAGGCGTTAAGCGGGGGCCCCTCCTTAACCACGCGGCTGCGCCCGCGGAACTCGGCCACCACCTCGTCGCCGCGCCGGACGGTGACGTCGTAGATGCCGCTGCGGCCGTGCCGGACCCGCTCGGTGGCGTACGCCTCCAGCACGTCGCCCTCGCGCACCGGGCGCAGGAAGCTGATCTCGCCGCCGGCGGCCACGGTGACCGGGCCGTGACTGTTGCAGGCAAGCGCGAACGCGGTGTCCGCGAGCAGGAACACGAAGCCGCCGTGGCCGATCGCGTGCCCGTTGAGCATGGCCGGGGTGACCCGCATCCGGGCCACCGCCGCACCGCCGCCGGCCGAGACGAGCTCGATGCCGAGCCCTTTCGAGGCGACGTCGGCGTCGAACATGTCGTGCGCCGCGGTGCGACCGCCGTCGGCCGCCATCTCAGCGCTCCCGCCGCTCGTCGACGATGCGGCGCATCTTGCCCATCGAGCGTTCCACCCCGTCCGGCTCGATCACCCGGACCGCCACGGAGACCCCGATGGTGTTCTTGACCTGCTCGACCAGGGCCGCGCCGGCACGCTCGGCGTCGGCCACTGCGGCGTCGGCCCGCCGCTCCACCAGGACGGTGAGCGTGTCCAGCCGCCCCTGCCGGTCGAGGACGCACTGGAAGTGCGGGGACAGGGCGGGGGTACGCAGGATCAGCTCCTCGATCTGGGTCGGGAACACGTTCACCCCCCGGACGATCATCATGTCGTCGGTGCGTCCGGTGATCCTCTGGATCCGCCGCATCGGGCGGGCCGTGCCGGGCAGCAGCCGGGTGAGGTCCCGGGTGCGGTAGCGGATGACCGGCGTGGCCTCCTTGGTGAGCGAGGTCAGCACCAGCTCGCCCCGTTCGCCGTCGGGCAGCACCGCGCCGCTGACCGGGTCGATGATCTCCGGGTAGAAGTGGTCCTCCCACAGGTGCAGGCCGTCCTTGGTCTCCACGCACTCGACGGCCACGCCGGGGCCCATCACCTCGGACAGCCCGTAGATGTCGAGCGCGTGCAGGTCGAGGCGTTGTTCCAACTCCCGGCGCATGTCCTCGGTCCACGGCTCGGCGCCGAAGACGCCCACCCGCAGCGAGGTGGCGCGCGGGTCGACGCCCTGGCGTTCCATCTCGTCCACGATGGCGAGCATGTAGCTGGGGGTGACCATGACGACCTCCGGTTCGAGGTCGCGGATCAGCATGACCTGGCGCTCGGTCATGCCGCCGGACACCGGGATCACGGTGCAGCCCAGTTCCTCGGCGCCGTAGTGCGCGCCGAGCCCGCCGGTGAACAGCCCGTAGCCGTACGCGACGTGCACCCGGTCGCCGCGCCGGCCGCCGGCGGCCCGGATCGAGCGGGCCATCAGCGTAGCCCAGGTGTCCAGGTCGGCGCGGGTGTAGCCGACCACGGTGGGGCGTCCGGTGGTGCCGGAGGAGGCGTGCAGCCGGGCGATCCGCTCGCGGGGCACGGCGAACATGCCGAACGGGTAGTTCTCCCGCAGCTCGGCCTTGGCGGTGAACGGGAAGCGGGCCAGGTCGGCCAGGTCGCGTACGTCGTCGGGGTGCGCGCCGGCGGCGTCGAACGCGCGGCGGTAGTGCGGCACGTGGTCGTACGCGTGGCGCAGCGAGCGGCGTAGCCGGTCCAGTTGCAGGGCGCGCAGCTCGTCCACGGCGATCCGCTCGACGGGATCCAACTCGTCCGGCCGAGGGGTGCGGTCCTGCACGGGTGCCTCCTGCGCGACGGGCCCGACGCCGCCGCGCCGGGCGGGATGCCGATCACCGTACGCCCGTACCGGTGGACCTGCCAGGTCAGCGCCGTTCGGCCGGTCGCCGGGGCCCGCCTCGGGCGACGCGGACGGGGCGGAGTTATGCTCGGGTGAGACCGGCGGTGGGGCCCGCCGTCCCGGGGCACGCCGGGAGAACCGCGACATCGCCAACGGTCCCTGCCAGTGATGCCCGTCCTGGTGGGAGGCACCGTGGCACGACCCCCCGAGTCCCGCGTCGATCCCGACGTCGATCTCCGCGTACCCGCCGACCGGGCGGAGCTGGCCGCGCACCCGGCGGCGGTGCTCGGCGTGATCGCCGCCGGCGGTGTGCTCGGCGCGCTGGCCCGCGCCGGCGCGCAGGTCGTCGTCCCGCGGACGCCCACCGGCTTCCCGTGGGCCACGTTCGGCGTCAACGTCACCGGTTGCCTGCTGATCGGCGTGCTGATGGCGGTGCTCACCACCCGCCCGGCCGGCCCGCTGGCGCGGCCGTTCCTCGGTGTCGGCATGCTCGGCGGGTTCACCACGTTCTCCGCGTACGTGGTCGACGCGCAGCGCCTGGTGACCGGCGGCGCGCCGGGCACCGCGCTCGCCTACCTGGCGGCGACCGTGCTCGGCGCGCTGCTGGCGGTCGCCGCCGGGGACGTGGTGACCGGCCGGCTGCTGGCCGCCCGGCCGGGGGCGGCCCGGTGACCGTCCTGCTGATCGCGCTCGGCGCGGCGCTCGGCGCCCCGCTGCGCTACCTCACCGACCGGGCGGTGCAGGCCCGGCACGACTCGGCGTTCCCGTGGGGCACGCTCACCGTCAACGTGGCCGGTTCGCTGCTGCTCGGCGCGGTGCTGGCGGTGCCGGCCGGTCCGGGGGTGACGGCGCTCGTCGGCACCGGTTTCTGCGGCGCGCTCACCACCTGGTCCACGCTCAGCTACGAGACGCTGAAGCTGGCGCGCACCGGCCCGCGCCTGCACGCGTACGCGAATGTGCTGGTCAGCGTGGTCGCGGGGCTCGGCGCGGCCTTCGTCGGGTACGCGCTTGCCACCGCGGTCGCCGGCTGACGGGGCAGCCGCTCCGGTGTGCCGGGGGTAACATCCGGCCGACCTCGTCCGCCCGCGGAGAAGGAGCCCGTCATGGAGCTGCGCCACCTGGCCGACCGGGTCTGGTTGGCTCCCGGCGACCCCGACCCCGGGGCGATCCGGCCCGCCGTGGCGATCGTGGCCGACGACCGGGGCAGCGTGCTCGTCGACGCCGGTCACAGTCCGGCGCACGCCCGGGAGATCCGCGCCGCGCTCGCCGCCGCCCGGCTGCCGGAGCCCCGCTGGCTGGTCTACACCCACCACCACTGGGACCACGTCTGGGGTGCCGCGGCCTGGCCGGACGTGGAGATCGTCGGGCATGAGGCAGGCGTCGAACCGCTGCGTGCCGAGGCGGCCCGCCCGTGGAGTCACCGGCACCTGCGGGAGCAGGCCCGCGCCGAGCCCCGGCTCGGGCCCAGCTACCGGGCCCGGGCGCTCGCGGTGGACGACTGGGACGGCTTCGCGGTGCTGCCGCCGACCCGCACGTTCACCGACGAGCTGATGCTGCCCACGGGTGTGGTGCTGCGGCACGTCGGTGGCCGGCACGCCCCCGACTCGACTGTGGTGCTGGTGCCGGACTCCCGGGTGCTGCTGCTCGGCGACTGCTGGTATCCGCCCCCGCTGCACGAGCGCACGCCCACCGACGGGCCGGATCTGGCGCTGGCCCGCGGCCTGCTCGACGACCACGTCGAGTGGTACGTCTCCGCGCACGACGAGCCGTTGCGCCGCGAGGAGGCCCGCGCCGCGCTCGGCGACTGAGCGCGCCTTTCAGCGTTTGCGGCGTTCCGGGTGCGCCCGGTTCCAGGCCCGCATCCGCTCCGGGTAGCCGGTGCGGGCCGCCTCGTAGAGCGGCACCGCGTGTCGCCTGGCGATCGTGCCGGCGACCCGGGGCGAGCCGGTGCGGCGGCGGATCCACTCCCCGTCGTGGGCGATGGCGACCACAGTGGTGTCGGTGGCGGTGGTCTCCGGCTCCAGATAGAACTCGACCCCGCTCCGGCTGGTCACGAACGCCTCCAGCTGGGCCAGGTCCTCGCGGTTCGCCTCGCGGTCGAGCTTCGTCGGGGTCGTCGGGTCGGCGGCCCGGCGGCTGAACCAACGCATGCCCGCCTCCTCTCCTCGGCGTGGGAGTTCCAGTGCAGCACGCCCGCCTGACAGGTGCCTGGGAGCATCGTGGGAGTCGGCTGGGCCGCGCTCAGCGGGCCGACGGCTCCGCGACCGCGGGCGGCCGGAGCACCGGCACCAGCGCGAGCGTGGGCAGCAGGAGCAGCGGCACCAGGCCGAGCGCGTTCAGCACCCCGAGGTGGTCGCCGAGGAAGCCCAGCAGCGGTGGCCCGGCGAGGAACGCGGTGTAGCCGATCACCGCGACCACGCTGACCCGGGCCGGGGCCTTGTCCTCGTCGTCGGCGGCGGCGCTCATCCCGACCGGGAACCCGAGCGACGCGCCGATCCCCCACAGCGCCACGCCGGCCACGGCCAGCGGGCCGGAGCCGGCAAGCACGGTCAGCGCGGTGCCGACGACGGCGATCCCGATGGTGCCGAACAGCACCGGCACCCGGCCCCAGCGGTCGATGGCGACCGTGCCTGCGGTGCGACCGAGCGTCATGCCGACCACGAACACGCCGAACACGGCGGCGCCGACCGCCTCGTCGACCCCGTACCCGTCCACGAACGCCACCGCCAGCCAGTCGTTGGCGCTGCCCTCGGTGAACGCCATGACCAGCACCAGCAGGCCGACAAGCAGGGTGCGCGGCTCCCGCCAGGCGGCCAGCAGCGCCCGCCGGCGGGCCGCCGGCTCGTCGGGGCCCGGCCCCCCCGCCCGCGCCCCCCCGAGCCCCCCGGCGCCCCCCCCCCCGCCCGCCCCGGTCCACACCGCCAGGACCGGCAGGTGCACCTCGATGGGTACGCCGAGCCGGGCGGCGCCGGCGCCGAGCCCCGCCCCGGCCACCGAGCCGAGACTCCAGGCGGCGTGGAACCGGGGCATGATGGTGCGCCCGAGCCGCCTCTCCACCGCCGCGCCCTCGACGTTCATCGCCACGTCGCACAGGCCGGAGCCGAAGCCGAACGCGGCGACGCCGAGCCCGACGCCCACCGCCACGCCGGCCAGGCCGGTGGCCAGGCCGGCCACCGTCATGCCGAGCGCGACGAGCACGGTCGCCACGACCACCGTGCGGGCCGGGCCGAGACGCTGGGTGACCAGGCCGGCGGCGGGCATGGCCAGCAGCGCGCCCACCGACATGCAGAGCAGCAGCAGGCCGAGCCGACCCGGGTTGAGGCCGAGCGCCTCGCGGACCGCCGGCACCCGGGAGAACCAGCTGGCCACCGCGAGCCCGTTGAGGGCGAAGACGACGGCGACGCCGGTGCGGGCGGCCAGCACCGGCCGCGGCGCCGGTGGCCGTGGCGCGGCCGGCGCGTCGAGGGTGTCGCTCACGGTGCGGTAGTCCCTTCCCCGAATGGTTCCCGACGACCATCGCACACCTGAGAGCGCTATCACCACAAGCGCGCCCACGCCTTACCTCACCCGCCCCGGAGCGGGCATGATGCTTCACATGGGTACGCCGACCGCACGACCGGCCACGCTCGACGACGTGGCCCGGGCAGCCGGGGTGTCCCGGGCCACCGCCTCGCGGGTGCTCGGCGGCTACGGCTTCGCCTCGGCCGACGCCCGCGCCCGGGTGAGCGCCGCCGCCGATCACCTCGGCTACGTGCCGGACACCACGGCCCGGGCGCTCGTGCGCGGCGCCGGGGTGCGCCTGGTGGTGGCCGTGGTGGGCCGGGACGACTCGGTCTTCGACGACCCGTACGTGCACCGGGTGGTGAGCGCCGCGTCCCGGGTGTGCGCGCCGCACGGGGTCGGGGTGGCGCTGGAGTGGTTGCCGCTCGACGATCCGTCCGGCCTGGTCCGGCTCGGCGCGGACCGGGGCGTGCACGGGGTGATCCTGGTCAACACCACGCAGGCGGCGCTGGACGCGGTGCCCGCCCGGTTGCACGGCCGGGTCGCCTCGATCGGCCGGGGTTCGCCGACGGTGCCCTCGTTCGACGTGGACAACGCCGCCGGCGCCGGCGCGGTGCTGCGCCACCTGTACGCCACCGGCCGCCGCCGCATCGTCATGGTGACCGGGCCGCGGTGGCTGACCTGCGCGGAACGGTCGGTGACCGCCTACCGGGAGCTGATGCGCGCGGCGGGTGCGCCGGAGCGGCTGGTGACCGGCGACTTCACCGCGGCCCGGGGTGGCGCGGCGGCGGTCGAGGCGCTACGCCGGTGGCCGGACGTGGACGCGGTCTACGCGGCGAGCGACGCCACCGCGTTCGGGGTGATCGCCGCGCTGCGCGGGCACGGCCTGCGGGTGCCGCACGACGTGGCGGTGGCCGGTTTCGACGACCTGCCGTACGCGGCGGTGAGCAGCCCGGCACTCACCACCGCGACCCACCCGGTCGACCGGATCGCCGCCGCCGCGGCCTCGGCGGTGCTGGCGCAGGCGCCTGTCGCGCCGGAGACCGCGTTCGGGTCCACGCTTGTGACCCGGGAGAGCGCCTGAGCGGCGGTGCTCAGCGCTCCGGCCCGGTGACCGCGGCGTCGACCCGGCTGAGCACTGTGGCGTCGTCATCCACGCCGACGCCGCGCAGCAGGTCGATGGCGGTGGCCCGGACCTGACCGATGATCATCGCGAGCGGGAGGTTCGGGCCGGCGGTGAAGAGGCGCCCGGCCGCGCGTACCGCCTCCAGCGCCGCGGAGTCGACCCGGGCGGCGTGGCCGTCGGCGACCTCCTCCTGCCCGCCCAGGTCGGCGGCGAGCGCGTCGCCGGCCGAGCGCACGGCCCCGGCCAGCGTGCGTACCGTCGCGCCCAGGTCGGCCGGGACGGGCGCCGCGCTGCGGGTGAACGTGACCGCGGCCCGGGCCAGCACGCGGACGTTGCGCACGGCGTAGTCGATCTGCCGGATCGAGCCCTCCACCGAGCGCAGCCGGCCGAGGTGCCGGCGGCGGCGGACGTTGAGCCGCAGCGCCTCGCCGGCGGCCTGGACCGCGTCGCGCAGCCGCTCCACCCCGGCGTCGGCGTGCCGGGCCCGGTCCAGCGCGGCGAGGGCGGCGGTGTCGTCGGCGCGGTCGAGCGCCTCGGCGATCTCGTCGAGCACCTCGGCCAGCTCCGCGAACGTGTGCCGGAACTCGTCGACAAGCGGGGCGAGCGGCCGGCGGGCGTCGACGAGCTGGCTGGCGACCACCGCAACCGCGCCGCCGATCAGCGCGTCGACGAACCGGAACGGGATCAGCGACTCGGTCGGCGGCGACACCACCACGAGGTAGAGCGCGGAGACGGCGGCCTGCACCACGGTGACCGAGCTGGCCCCGACCGCCACCGCCAGCGAGACGGTGAGCAGGATGACGGCGAGCACGGTCCAGGTGGTACGCGGGCCGAGCGCCTGCACCACCAGGTCGGCGACGAGCACGCCGGCGGCCACGCCGAGCACCACCTCCACCGCCCGGCGGATCCGCTGGCCCCGCGCCTGGCCGAGCACGATCAGCGCGGCGGCGGGGGCGAAGAACGGTTGCGGGTGACCGACGAGGCGGGTGGCGAGCGTCCAGGCGACGGTGGCGGCGAGGGTCGCCTCGACCACCGGCAGCCAGCCGCGCCGCAGCCGCCCGGCCGCCTCGCGTACGGCCGTCGCGGCCCGTGCCCTGGTTCGCGCCATCCCCTGACCTTCCTGTTTCCGCCCGCACCCATCCTGCGGCCTCGCGGTCCGGCCGGCAGTGATCGGCGGCACCTGGCTCCCGGCCTTGTGGATCACCGTGGATCGGCAGGCGCCGGAAAAGAGTTGCGACAACCTTTCAGGATATCGACGCAAAGCGTTTCCGGGGTCGTCCGAATGGGATAGGTAACCGGTAAGATCGGCGACAGAGCGGCGGCCGATCGCTGACTGCCGAGCCCGGCGCGACCGCCCACACTGAGCGCATGAATACGAGACTCCGCCGCAGCCGGGCCGTTGGCCTAGCGGTGTGTCTCGCCCTCGTGGCGGCACTGAGCGGCTGCATGCAGCTCAACCTCGGGTTGACCGTGAACCCCGACGACACGATCTCCGGCCAACTGCTGCTGACCGCACAGAAGTCCGTGCTCAAGCAGCGCAACCCGGACGTCGCGGTAGCCTTCGCCGAACTGCGACAGAACATTCCCACGCTTCCCGCCGGCACCGAGACCCGGTACGAGGACGCCACCTTCTACGGCATTCAGATCACGTACCGGAAAACACCGCTGGCGCAATTCACAAGCGAGAGTGTGAATCTTGTCCGGGATGACGATCTCTATCGTTTCACGCTTCCGCTCGATCCGAAGAAATACGGCGGAAAGGTGGCCGAGCAGGATCCACGGAACCAGGCGGCTTTCATGACCTTGATGGCGTTCGAGATATCCGTGACGTTCCCCGGCCGGGTGCTCGACACCAACGGCACGGTCACCGGACGCTCGGTGAGCTGGAAGGTGATCGCCAACCAGCCCAAGCCGGCCGAGCTGCGGGCCGTCGCCGAAGCGCCGCTACCGCCCGCCACCAGCCCGGCCGCCGCCGTGGTCAGCGGTGGCTCCTTCCCCTGGCTGCCGGTCGTCGGCGCAGTGGTCGTGCTGCTGCTCGTCGTCGCCGTGGTGGTCGTCCTGCTGCTGCGCCGCTCCCGGGGCGGCAGTCCGGCCGCGACACCGGCCGCGCCCACCACCGGACCGGCCACCCCCGCCGCACCGGCCGCACCGACGCCACCCACCGGCCCACCTGTCTGAGTCCCGCCGGCCCGGCTCCCGACCACCGTCGGAGGTCGCCGGGCCGGCCCCCGATCACCGGCGACAGCCCGCCGGCCCCCACCGCCGACCGGGCGGACCGTGGTGACAGCCACGGGCCGCCGCACCACCTCACCCGACCGCACCACCGCACCGTCGAAAAGGGGGATCGTCATGAACGATCTCTTCACCTGGGCCGCCCTGGGCGGCCTCACCGGAGCCAGCGCCGCCACCCTGCTCGCCACGAACGTCATCGGCGGCCTGATCGGACCGGGCGGCGACAAGGCCCGCAAGTGGATCGCGCTGGGCTTCGCGCTCCTGCTCTCCTACCTGACCGCCGCGTTCGCCGACGCGGGCCCGGAGAAGTGGATCATCGCGTTCTTCAACGGGCTGGTCATCTTCTCCGCCGCGCTCGGCGTCAACCAGCTCCCCCCGGGCAACCGGAAGGCGACACAGGCGTCGCCCACCCAGCTCGCCCAGGGGAACGAGCCCCGCTTCGTCCGCTCCTGGGTCTGAGAGAGGTGACCGGACATGACCTTCGGCATCCTCAGCGCCGCCGTCCAGATCGTCTTCGGCGCCGTGCTCGGGCAGGCCGCCGCCGGCACCGTCGGCCTGCTTGCCGGCGCCGTCGTCGGACTGCTCATCGGCGCGCCCTTCGGCTGGGCGGCCGTCTCCGCCGGCACCTACGACACCAGCCCCAAGGGGATCTTCCTCTTCGTGGTCGACCACACGTGGAGCCTGCTCAACACGTTCGCCGGGGCGCTCTACCTGGCCCTGCACCTGGTCTTCGGCCACCAGCTCGACCGGGTCGTCTCGGCCGGCAGCGGCCGGGTCAACGTGGTCCAGGGCGTCTCGCCCCGGTACGCCACCACCATCGGCACGGTCTGCGCCGGGTCCAGCCCCGGCATCCAGCGGCACGAGGACGTGCACGTGTTCCAGGCACGGCTGCTCGGGCCGCTCTACCTGCCGCTCGTCGCGCTCAACTACGCGCTGTTCACCATCGCCCCGGTGTGGCTGCTCTGGCACGACCACACGAACGCGCCGATCAACAGGTTCACCCGCTACTTCGAGATCGGCGTCTACCCGCACGTCTGGAACGAGGCCATCGCGTACCGGATCCAGGGGACGCCACCGCGATGACCGGCGCGATCGAGACGGCCGTCACGGACGTCGCGACCTGGCTTACCGGGACGGCGGGCGAGTCCGTCCCGGTCGGCCCGCCGCGCGACGACCCGGACGGCGGCCTCACCGTATGGCCGCTGGACCTGCGGCCGGCCCGGCAGACCGCGTCCGGCGGCCCGGCACGCGAGCCGTACCGGTTCGTGGTCCGGCTGCTGGTCAGCGGCGGCGGGCCGGCGGCGCTGCCGGCGCTGGACCGGGTGCTCGCCGCCGCCGCCGCGGACGGACGCGCGGAGCTGGTGCTCGCCGCCGGCGACCCGGCGCTGTGGCGGGCGCTCGGCGTGGCGCCCCGGCCGGCGTTGCTGCTCGACGTGCCGGTCCGGATCGACCGGCCCGCGCCGACCGCGCCACCGGTACGGCAGCCGCTTCAACTCCGCCACCTCGACATGCGCACCCTCGACGGCCGGGTGGTCGGGCCGCAGGACCAGCCGCTCGCCGCGATGCGGGTGGAGTTGGTCGGCACCGCCCAGGCCACCGAGACCGACGCCGCCGGCCGGTTCCGGCTGGTCGGCGTGCCGCACGACCCCGACGCGCCGGACCGTCCGGTGCGGATCCGGCTGATCGGCCGGGGCCGGGTCCACACCGCCGAACTGGACCCGGCCGGCGACGACCTGGTCGTCGTCCGCGCCCCCGACTGACCCACCAGGAGGACCGATGCCCACCTACTTCTCCCCCGGCATCTACGTCGAGGAGGTGCCCTCCGGGGCCCGCCCGATCGGGCCGGTCGGCACGAGCACCGCCGCCTTCGTCGGGGTCGCACCGAACCGGACCGCCCACGTCGACCGGCCGCAGGCGGTCAACAGCTGGACCGACTTCCTACGCCTCTACGCCGACGGCGAGCACCTGGAGAGCACGCCACTGGCCCGGGCCGTGTTCGGCTTCCTGGACAACGGCGGCACCCGCTGCTGGGTGGTGAACGTCGGCGAGGGCGGCCAGCTCACCGGCACCGGCGGGCGACGCGGCGGCCTCCAGATGCTTGAGGCGATCGACGAGATCTCCATCCTGGCCGCGCCCGGCTACCACGACCCGGTCTCGCACGAGGCCCTGATCAGCACCGCCGAACGGCTGCGCACCATGGTGGCGATCTGCGACCCACCGCCCGAGGTGGCCGACGTCTCCCGGCTCACCCGGGTCGCCACGCCCGGCAAGCCGTCGTCCGGGTCGTCGTCCGGGTCGTCGTCCGGAAAATCCGCCGAGGGTACGCCGAAGGACGCCGACGACGACGCGCCCGGCACCGGCGGCGACCGGCCCCGGCAGTCCGACTTCGCCACCTTCTACTTCCCCTGGATCCGGGTCCGCGACCCGCTCGGCGGCGACCTCGTGCTCACCCCGCCGAGCGGGCACGTCGCCGGCATCTGGGCCCGCACCGACGCGCTGCGCGGCGTGCACAAGGCGCCGGCCAACGAGCCGGTACGCGGCGCCGTCGACCTCGCGTACCGGGTCACCCGCCCGGAGCACGACGTGCTCAACCCCAAGGGCGTCAACGTGATCCGGTTCTTCGCCGGCGAGGGCATCCGGCTCTGGGGCGCCCGTACGCTCGCCGCCGAGGCCAGCGAGTGGCGCTACCTGAACGTACGGCGGCTCTCCATCTCCATCGAGCAGGCCATCGCGGCCGGCACCCGCTGGATGGTGTTCGAGCCGAACGACTTCACACTGTGGCGCTCGATCCGGCGCGACATCGGCGCGTTCCTGACCCGGGTGTGGCGCGACGGCGCGCTGCTGGGCCGCACGCCGGAGGAGGCGTTCTTCGTCAAGTGCGACGAGGAGACCAACCCGGCCGACGTACGCGACGCCGGGATGGTGGTGGCGCACATCGGCATCGCGGTGGTCAAGCCCGCGGAGTTCGTGGTGTTCAAGCTGAGCCAGTGGGCCGGCGGCACCGAGACCGAGACGATCGGAGGCTGACATGCCGACCACGGCCACGCCGCAGCCGGGCGCACCCGTCGACCCGTACCGGGCGTACCACTTCAAGCTGCTCATCAACGGCGTCACCAACGGGCACTTCACCGAGGTCAGCGGATTCGAGGTGGCGATACCGTCGCTCTCCTACCGGGAGGCCGGCAACGAGCGCATCCGCGCCGTACCCGGGCAGGTCGAGTACGCCCCCGTCACCCTCCACTTCGGCCTGACCAACGCCCGCGAGCTGTGGGACTGGGTGAACGCCGCGGCGAAGGGCACGGTCAACCGGCGCAACGTCTCGGTGGTGCTGCTCGACCCGGCCGGCACCGCCGAGGTGCTGCGCTGGAACATGATCAACGCCTGGCCCACGCGGTGGCGGGGCGCCCACCTGAACACCCTCTCCCAGGAGATCGCCATCGAGGCGCTGACCCTGGCGTACGAGGGATTGGAGCTGGAGTCCGGCAGTGCGGGCGCCCCGGCGACCGCGTGACCGGCTGGCCCGCGCCCTGCGGGCCACCGCCGACCGCCTCGCCACCCCCACAAACGCCCCGCTCCCGCCCGCCCCGCTCCCGACCAGCCCGCTCCCGCCCGACCCGCTCCCGACCAGCCCGCTCTCCATCGCCCCGCTCCCGGCCAATCCGCTCCCGACCGGTCCACTCTCCATCGCCCCGCTCCCGGCCAACCCGGCCTCCATCGACCCACTCCTGGCCGACCCGCTCCCGCCCGAACCGCTCCCGCGCCGCCCCGGCGCGCCCCCGGAGCACTGGCTGCGCCTGGTGGCCACCCACGCCCCCGGCCTCCTCCACGACCTGCCCCGGCCCGTCGATCATGGAGTTGGCGTCGGATCCGACGCCCCTTCCGACACCAACTCCTTGAATACCGGACGGTCCGCAGAGGCCGGGGCGATGCGGGGCGGGATCGCGCCAGTGTGGCGGGGCAGGCCGTTCAGATCTTGGTATGAAATGGCCCCCAGGGGGGCCATTTCATACCAAGATCTACGCCGATTCCTGATTGATGGGATGGGGATCTCGTATTTCGGTCGGAGCAGGGATCGGGGGCGGGCCGACGGCGGCTCGGGAGTTGCAGGTGCTTCCGCATCGACGGGACCGCATGGCTCGGCGAGGCCGGAAGGCTCGGCAGGGCCTGGTAACTCGGCAGGACCGCATGGCTCGGCAGGGCCTGGTAACTCGGCAGGACGGGGTGGCTCGGCCGGACCTGGCGGCTCGGCGGCACGCCTCGGCGCAACGGGATCGGGCGGCTCGACACGACCTGGCGGCTCGGCGGCACCCCTCGGCGCAACGGGATCGGGCGGCTCGGCCGGACCTGGTGGCTCGGCGGCACGCCTCGACGCAACGGGATCCGGCGGCTCGGCGGGAATGGCTGGTCAGGCCATATTCGACGGTTCGGCTGCCGGCCACGGGCCGACAGGGTCGGACGGCTCGGCGGGACCGGGCGGTCGGACGGCATACGACGCCTCGCTTGCGGGCCACGGCTCAACCGGGCCGGGCGGCACAGCGGAATCACTCCACACCATCGGGTCGCACGAGACAACCGGGTCAGACAGCACAACAAGTTCGAGCAGCACAACAGGGTCAAACATCAGAACCGGACCGACCGGCACAACCGGATCAGGCCGCCCGGGACGGTTGTCGCTCCGCGAGGGGTGGCTGGACCGGAACACGGATCGGGTGGCCGTACCACGGCTCCGCACTTCGATCGACGCACGTCGCAGTGGCCGCGCACGAGGGCGAGCTGACGCCGCTGGCGCGGACTGGCCGACGGCGCCGGGAGGCGTACTCCCGCTGTCGTTCGCGGCTGTTCACCCGGCCGTACGGCAGGGGTCGGCCGTGCCGGACGGGCACGGCGGCTCCGGGTGGCCGGCCGAGTCACGTCGGGGACGGACCGGCGGCCCGCCTCACGCAGACCCGGCGACCCGTGAGCTTGCGGTGCCGTCGTCGGCGTGGCAGCGACGGCCGACGGAGGACGGCGGGGTCCGGCCGTGGCCGGCCCTGCCGGACGAGCCCGGCACGTTCCGATCGACGGGCGGACCGACCGGCGCGAGCCGGACGACAGCGGCCGGCGCGGTACGCCGGGATCCGTGGCCGACCCTTCCGGACGACCCGGCGCCCTGGACCGCGGCGGCACGGTCGGCGCCCTGGACCGCGGCGGCACCGTCGGCGCCCTGGACCGCGACGACGCCGTGGGGTGACGCGGCCCGGCTGGACCGGGAACAGGCGGGTGGCTGATGGAGCGCGTCGCCTTCCTCGTGGACGACTCCGGCACCCGGGTCGACTGCCTGCTCAACCCGGAGACCGTGCAGGTCACCCGGCTGGCCGGGGTACGCCCGCGGGGCGGGCCGGGCGGGCCGCTGACCGGCGCCGGCCTGGCCGACGACCCGCTGGTGTTCACCGGCGGCGGGCGCACCGAGTTGGTGCTGGACCTGCTCTTCGACATCGACTTCGTGGAGTCCCCGACCCGACCCGAGGACGTCCGCGCGCTCACCCGCCCGCTCTGGATGCTCGCCGAGAACTCGGCGGTCGAGCACGGCTGGCCCCGCCCGCCGTTGGTCCGGCTGGTGTGGGGCAAGACCTGGAACGTGCCGGGCGTGATCGCGGCCATCGCGGAGCGCTTCGACGCGTTCACGCTCGCCGGCACGCCACGCCGGTCCTGGCTGCGCCTGCGGCTGGTCCGGGTGGCGGAGACCGCCGAGGCGGCCCGCGCCGGCTTCGAGGAGGAGCTGGCGGCGGCGAGCACGCCCACCGTGGCGCCCGGTTCCGCGGTGGTCGCCGCCGCGGACGGCGCGGCCGAGCCGGGCTGGTCCGGGGTGCGCTTCGACCTGCTCGCCCACGACGCGTTGGGCTCGCCGCTGCGCTGGCGGCTGCTCGCCGAGCACAACCGGATCACCGACCCGCTCGCGGTGCCCGCCGGCACCGCCCTCGCGGTGCCCGCGACCAGCCTCACCGCACCACCGCCGGACGCCACCACCACCGGAGCCACGCCGTGAACCGGGCCAGGAAGACGGCGCGCCACGCCGTAAACCGGGCCAGGAAGACGGCGCGCCACGCCGTGAACCGGGCCAGGAAGACGGGAGGCACGCCGTGAACCGGGCCGCGACGGTGACCGTGGACGGCCGGCCGCCGGCCGACCCGGCCCGGCTGCGCGGAATCCGGGTCGCCGCCCGGCTGGACCGGCCGACGCAGTGCGAGGTGACCCTGGCCGCCGCGCCCGGCGCCGGCGCCCTGGACCCGCCGGTACGCCCCGGCGCCGCCCTCGACGTGCGCCTGGACGGCGCAGCGGAGGCCCTGTTCACCGGCGAGGTGACAGCCGTGGAGGTGGAGTACGCGGGGGACGGCGCCGCGCTGCTGCGGATCCGGGCGTACGACCCGCTGCACCGGCTGCGCAAGCGTCAGGAGCTGCGGGTGTTCGAGTCGGTGACCGCCGCCGAGCTGGCCGGGGAGCTGTGCGCCGGGCTGGGTCTGCGGGTGGTCGCCGAGGCGGACGGGCCGCGCCTGGACCGGCTGCTCCAGCACCGGCACACCGATCTGGAGCTGCTGTGCGAGGTGGCCGGCCGGGCCGGGCTGCACCTGAGCGTGGACGGTGACCTGCTGCGACTGCTCACCCTGGACGGTCACGGCGAGCCGGTGGCGTTGACCCTCGGCGAGACCGTGCACGCGGTGCGGATCAGCGAGAACCTGGACCGGGCCGGCGCCCAGTGCGCCGCGCTGGGCTGGCATCCGCAGCGCGCCGAGCCGCTGGGCCAGTCGGCCGGCGAGGCGCGCAGCGGGCGGCGGATCGCGTTGCGTCCCGCGCCGGGCGACGTCGGGGCGGACGGGGTGCGTACCGCGGTGGACCAGCCCGGGCGCAGCGACGACGAGCTGGCCGCGCTGGCCCAGGCCGGGCTGGACGCCCGGGTCGCCGCGCTTGTCACCGCCGAGGGCACGGCCGAGGGCGATCCGGCGTTGCGGCCGGGCCGGCGGATCGCGCTGGCCGGGGTGCCGGAGCCGGTGGCCGGCGTGTACGTGCTGACCGAGGTGGTGCACACGGTGGACGCCGACGGCCACCTGACCCGGTTCTCCACCGCCCCACCGGAGCCGCTCCCGGTGGCCGCGCCCCCGGCGGCGACGGTCACCCTCGGCACGGTCACCGACGTCGACGATCCGGACGGGCTGGGCCGGGCCCGGGTGACGCTGCCCGCGTACGGGGATCTGGACGCCGGCTGGCTGGCGGTGGCCTGCCCGGGGGCGGGCCGGGGCAAGGGGATCGTCGCGCTGCCCGACCCGGACGACACCGTGCTTGTGGCACTGCCCGGTGGCGAGCCGGCGTCGGGCGTGGTGCTCGGCTCGCTGTTCGGCGCGGTCGAGCCGTACGACGCGGGGATCGTCTCCGGGCGGTCCCGGCGGTGGTCGGTGCGGACCGGCACCGGCCAGTCGATCGTGATCGACGACGACGGGCGCACGCTGCGGCTGGCCACCGACGCGGGCAGTTTCGTCGAGCTGCGCCCCGAGCTGACCACCGTGCACGCGGCCGGTGACCTGGTGCTGTCCGCGCCGGGTCGGGCCGTGGTGGTGCGCGCGAAGACGGTCGACTTCCTGCACGCCCCGGCGGCCGAGGACGCCGAGACCGCCGCCGCCCAGGCCCGTACCCTCGCCCGTTCCGCCGGAGGTGGCTGATGCGTTGGATCCACCGCGACTCGTTGATCACCTGCGGGCACGACGGGCGGGTGGCGAACCGCCCGTCGCAGCAGTGGGTGCGCGTGCGGGGCGTCCCGGTGCTGGTGCGGCCCGACCCCGAGGAGCGCGACATCACCGCCTGCCCGAACTACGGCCCGACGATCAAACCGTGCCTGCACACCATGACCGTGACCGTCGGCTACAGCACCTGGCTGCGGGTGGACCGGCAACCCGTGGTGTTGTCGAACCTGGACGGCCTCACCGACGGGACCCCGCCGGGAGCCGTGCACCACCAGGTCCGCGACCCGCGGCAGAGTTTCCTGGGGGCGGACGCATGAGGGCCTTCCGCTTCGTGGGCGCCGGCTTCGACGCGGGCCGCGCCGGTGGTCTCGCGCTCACCGCCGCCGGCGGGCTCGCCATGACCGAGGGGGACGAGACGGTACGCCAGGCGCTGTGCCTGCTGCTGTCCACCACCCCGGGCGAGCGGCTGATGCGTCCGGGGTACGGGTCGCGGCTGCACCGGCTGATCTTCGCGCCGAACGACGACACCACCGCCGGCCTGGCCATCCACTATGTCCGGCAGGCGATCCGGCGGTGGGAGCCGCGGGTCGAGGTGCTGGACGTGGACGCGGGGCCGGACCCGGACGACCCGTGGCGGCTGGTGATCCGGCTGGACTACCGGGTGCGGGCCAGCCTCTCCCCCGGCCAGTTGGTGTTCTCCGTGGACCTGCTGCCGCCCGACACCGACCTCGACAACCTCACCGACCCGACCGGTGCGGAGGCCACCTCATGACGCTGCCGGTGCCGCACCTGGACGATCGCGCCTTCCTCGACCTGGTCACCGAGGCCCGGGAGCGGATCCGCCGCTCCTGCCCGGACTGGACGGACCTGTCCGCGCACGATCCGGGGATGGCGCTGCTCGAGGCGTTCGCCTACCTGACCGAGGTGATGATCTACCGGCTGAACCAGTTGCCGGAGAAGGCGTACGTCGCGTTTTTGAACCTGCTCGGCGCGACCCGGCACCCGCCGGCGGCGGCCTGGGCCGACGTGCGCCTCACCCGCACCGGCGCCGACCGCGGCCCGGTCCGGGTGCCGGCCGGCACCCGGGTCGCCGCCGCCCGCGGCGCCGACCCCCGGCCGGTCGTCTTCGTGACCACCGAGCCGGCCCTGCTGAACGCCGGTGAGGCCGAGGTGACGGTACGGGTACACCACTGCGAGCCGGTCGAGGCGGAGCTGCTGGGCACCGGCACCGGTCAGCCCGGGCAGACGTTCCGGGCCGCCCGCGCGCCGCTTACCCGCACCACCGAGGCGCTGGACCTGCTGCTCGGGGTGGAGGTGCCGACCGGTTCGGTGGAGCTGGGCGCCGCCGCCCGGGAGCACGAGGGCCGCACGTACGAGATCTGGCGGCCGGTGGACAGCTTCGCCGGCCTCGGCCCGCAGGCCAAGGTCTACCTGGTCGACCGGGCCTCCGGGGTGGTCACGTTCGCGCCGGCGCTGGACCTGCGCCCGGTCACGCCCGCCGGACCCGGACCGGACGCCGGGACCGGCGCGGGGAGCGTCCCGGCCGCCGAGGGGACGGCCGGGGTGACGACTGTGGCGGCGGTGCCGCCGGCCGGGCGGCAGGTGCGGCTCTGGTACCGGTGCGGCGGCGGGCCGGCCGGCAACGTGGCCGCCGGGGTGCTGACCAGCCTGCGGGACCCGCTGCCGGGGCTCCGGGCGGACAACCCGGCGCCGGCCACCGGCGGGCGGGAACTGGAGTCGCTGGAGTCGGTGCTGGCCCGCGGGCCGTACGAGTTCTTCGCCCAGCAGCGCGCGGTGACCGCGCGGGACTTCGAGATCCTCGCCACCGGCTCCGGCGCGGTGGCGCGGGCCCGCGCGTTCACCCGGGCCGCCGTCTACAGCTTCGCCCGGCCGGGCGAGGTGGAGGTGGTGCTGGTGCCGTACGTGCCGGAGGCGGCCCGCCCCGGCGGCCGGCTGCCGGTGGCGGTGCTCCGCGAGCACGAGGTCGAGGAGGCCCGGCGGCGGGTCGAGGCGGACCTGGAGCGACGCCGGGCGCTCGGTACGGCGGTACGCGCCGGCTGGGCGCGCTACAAGGCGGTCTCGGTCCGGGCCCGGGTGGTGGTGCGCCGCGAGGAGGACGTCGACGCGGTCCGCCGCCGCATCCACGACCGGCTGCACCAGACGCTCAGCCCGCTGCCGACGCCGCTCAACCCCGCCGGCTGGGCGTTCGGCGAGCCGCTGCGGGCCTCGAACGTCTACCGGATGCTTGAGCACGCCGAGCCGGGTGTGCGCTACGTCGAGTCGGTGCGGTTCGTGGTGGACGAGGCGCCGGACGCGCAGGTCCGCACCGTCGCGGTGGACCAGTACCAGCCGGACACCTGGTACGCCGGGCGCGGCCCGGTGCTGTTCCGCTCGACCGACGCGGGCGCGGGCTGGGAGCCGGCCGGCCGGTTCGACGACGAGACGGTGGTGCGGGTGGCGCCGGCGCCCGCCCCGGTCCGCCCCGGCGTGGTGCCCCGGGCCGGCTCGGTGGCGGTGGTGACCGCCCGCGACGCCGGTGGCTCCCGGGTGCGGCTGAGCACCGACCTGGGCGAGAGCTGGACGCTGCTCACCGACCTGGAGGCCGGGGTGCGGGACCTGGCCTGGATCGACCGGGACGGCACCGGGGCGTTGCTGCTGGCCACCGACGCGGGCCTCTACGAGGTGCCGCTGCTGCCAGGCGCGGTGCCGTTGCAGATCCTGGTCGATCCGGCCGACGCCGACCGCGGTTTCTACGCGGTGCGGTCGTTCGTCTCCGAGCGCGGCGCGCCCGGGGTGGCGGTCGCCGCGCAGGCCGGGTTCGGGGTCTACCTGTCCACCGCGGCCGGCCGCCCCGGCACGTTCACCCACGTGGGCCTGGCCAACGTGGACAACCGGGTCCTCGCCGTGCAGTACGACGGACCGGCCACGCTGCTGTGGTGCGGCGCGGGCGAGCCGGACCCAAAGAAGCCCGGCCAGGGCGCCCACCGCACCCGGCTGTTCGAGTCCGACGTGCAGTGGCAGTCGATGTCCGCCGGCTGGATCGGCGGCACCTGCCGGGATCTGGCGTTCAGCGGTCCGCTGGCGCTTGCCGCCACGCAGAGCGGCGGCGTGGTCCGGCTGGACACCCTCGCCGGGCAGCCGCAGTGGCGGCCGGTGATGGTCAACTGCGGCCTGCCGCTGCGGGACCGGACCCGGTTCTCCCCGGTGGACGCGATCGCCGCCACCGCGCCGTCCGGGGGCGCCGGGCGGCTGGTCCTGGCCGGCGGCGAGCGCGGCGTGTACCGCAGCGGCGACGGCGAGGACTGGGTGGCCAGCGCCAACCAGGCCACCGCCGACGTGGTCACCGTTCCCGGCACCTGGCTGCTCTGCTCCGGCGAGCACGACATCGAGGTGGTGCGGCAGGATGCGTCGAGCGGCGATTGAGCGGCTGCTGCCGGCCGCGTACCAGCGGGCCGCCGGCCCGGGCAGCGTGCTCGGCGCGCTGCTGGACGTGATGGAGGCGCTGCACGCCCCGGACGAGGCGGTGCTCGCGGACGTCGACGCGTTGTTCGGGCCGTACCGGACGGCGGACGGGTTCGTGGCGTACCTGACCCGGTGGGTGGCGATGGACCACGTGGTCGCCGCGCCGCGCGCGGACGCGCCGCTGCCGTTGCCGCTGGGCCGGCTGCGCGACCTGGTGGCGCACGGCGCGCTGCTGGCCCGCTGGCGGGGCACCCCGTACGGGATGCGCACCGCGTTGGAGCTGGCCACCGGGGTGACCGGGTTCGTGCTCGACGAGCCGGCGGAGCGGCCGTTCCACCTGGTGGTGCGGGTGCCGCCGGCCGCCGCGGACCGGCTGGCGCTCGTCACCCGGATCGTCGAGGCGGAGAAGCCGGCCGCGGTCACCGTCGAGGTGGTCGCCGCGCCGGCCGGCCCACCCGCCGAACCGGCGCCGTCCGCCGAACCGGCGCCGTCCGCCGAACCGGCGCCGCCCGACCCGGTGCGCGCGGTCGGCCGGGCGCACGTGCCCCCTCCCCCGCCCCACGACCCGCCCGAGGAGCCGTCATGACCACCGAATGGACAGTCGCCGCCGCCGCCGAACAGTTCACCCTGGACGCCCGCAACGCCGGCGAACTGACCTTCACCGTGTCGAACCCGGGGGCGGCGCCGGACACCGTGGTGTTCGACGTGGCGCCCGGCGAGGGCAGCCAACGCGCCTGGTTCACGGTGGCCGAGCCGCAGCGCGTGGTGCCCGGGCAGGGGTCGGTGTCGGTCCTGGTGCGGCTCGCCGTGCCGGCCGGCACCCCGCCCCGGCGCTACGACATGACCGGGTTCGCGTACTCGGCCAACACCGCGCCGGAGGAGAGTTCCCGCTCCAGCGGCCGGGTGACGTACGACGTGCGGGCGGTCGAGCGGCCGAAGCGCTCGCCGTGGCCGTGGGTGGCCGCCGCGGCGGTGCTGCTGCTCGTGGTGACGGGCGTGGTGGTGTGGCTGGTGACCCGCGGCCCGGACACGCCACCCACGCCGCGGGTGCAGCCGGTGGCGGTGGAGGCGGAGACGCTCGTCGCCGGCGCCGAGGTCACGTCGAAGAGCGCCACGAAGGCGGAGGTGGTGGCGCAGGACAACTGCTGCGGCGTGGTCTTCTCCGGTGACAAGCAGCTGTTCTTCCTGGGCCGGGCGGTCGGCGACCGGGTGACCGTGTCGGTGGACCTGCCGGCGGACGGCAGGTGGCGGTTCTCCACCGTGCGCGTCACGTCGTACGACTACGCGAACACCATCTGGCTCGTGGACGGGCGGCAGGTCGGGGACACGTTCTTCGGCTTCACCCCGACCGTGGTACGCACCGACGAGCTGGACGTGGACACGCTTGAGCTGACCCGGGGGCCGCACAAGCTGACGCTCGTGGCGGTGAGCAAGACCCAGGGCACCGACGGCTACTTCGCCGGGGTGGACCTGATCCGGTTCACCCCGGTCGACCGGCCATGACCGGGCGGCAGAAGGTGCTGCTCGTCGCGCTGGCCGGGCTGCTCGTGGCGCTCTGGCTGGTGGCGGTGGCCGGGCGGCGCGACGGTCCGGGCGATCCGGCGGCCGGGCCGGGCCCGCTGGGCCGGCTCGGGCGCGGCGCCGGCGCGGTGGACCCGGCGACGGTGACCGTGGCGTGCGTGCCGCCTGCTGCCGCGCCGACCACCACCGCCGACGGGGTGGTGGTCGGCTTCGACGCCACCTGCCGGCTGCGGGTCGCCGACCCGGGCGCCCTGCGCACGCTTGTGCTGCGCGGCGTGACGCCGTTCGAGGTGACCGCCCGCGCGCCCGGCGACGCGGACGTCACGGTCACCGACGAGGTCACGCCCGGGCCGGACGGCGCGACGGTGGCGAAGGTGGCGGTGGACCGGGAGACCGAGGTGGTCCTGCGGTGCCCGGGAGGTGGCGGGTGCGCGGTCACGATCGCCCGGTCCTGACCGGGCCCGCCCGGGAGGGGGCGCGACATGGGTGAGCTACGCAAGCCGTTCCTGCTGCTGGCGTTGCTGGCGGTGGCGCTCGTGGTCGGGGTGGAGCTGGGCGCGGCGGCGCTCACCGGCGGTGGCGACGCGGGTGCCGCGTTGCGGGACAGCGCCGGGCAGCTCGGCGTGGAGCTGGGCGACGTGGGCGGGGTGGCCGAGCCGTCCGGCCGGGGCACCGGCTATCTCGCGCTCATCGACGTGGTGGCGCTCTGGACCACCGGGCTGTTCGCGTTGAGCCTGGTGCTGCCGGACCGGGTGCAGGGCCGGGTGCAGGGCGTCGCCACGCTCATCTTCTCGATCGTGTTGCTGCTGGTGTCGCTGGTCCTGCTGATCATCGCGTTCGTCGAGCTGACGGTGATGGTCTCGCTGTTCCTGGCGCCCCCGTTCGGCACGCTCGCGTACCTGGCGGTGTGGGGGTTCTTCCCGGTCGGTGACGCGGCCGTGCTGCTCGGGCTGGTGCTGCTGCTCAAGCTGGTCTGGTTCGGGCTGCTGCTGGCCGCCCAGCCGCGGTTCCTGCGCAACAAGGGGCTGGTGCTGCTGGCGTTGACCACGCTGCTGTGCACTGTGGTGTTGCAGTTCCTGCACGGCCTGCTGCCGGTGATCCTGGTCAGCATCCTCGACGACCTGGGCGCGGTGGTGTTCGCCGTGGTGGCGCTGATCTGGGCGCTGGTGCTGCTGATCGGCTCGATCCCGGCGGTCGTGAAGGCGGTCCGCACCACCGCCACCACGTCCGGCCGCACGGTCAGCTGACCGGGTCGCCGGTGGCGAGCGCGGCGAGGCGCGGGAGCTGGGCCGGGTCGGTGAGCGCCGAGCCGACCGCCACCACGCGTACCCCGGCGGCCAGGAAGTCGCCCGCGTTGCCGGCGTCGATACCGCCGGTGGCCACGAACCGGGCCTCCGGCAGCGGCCCGGCGACCGCCCGGAACCACGCCGGGCCCAGGCTGACCGCCGGGAACGCCTTGAGCCAGATCAGGCCGTGGTCGAGCGCCTGCTGCGCCTCGGTGGGGGTGGCCACGCCGGGCAGGTGCGGGATGCCGTAGCCGCGGGCCGTGTCCGCGACGGCCAGGTCCAGGCCGGGGGCGACGGTGAACGCCGCCCCGGCGCTCATCGCCTGGCGGACCTGGGCCGGGCTGCGGACCGTGCCGGCGCCGACGATCCGGTCCCGGCGCCGCCCGGCCGTGACGGCGGCGTGCAGCGCGGGCACCGCCCCCGGGGTACGGATCGGCACCTCCACCACGTCGATGCCGAGGTCCCAGGCCAGCTCGGCGAGGCGGACCGTCTCCTCCGGCGGCAGGTCGCGCAGGATCACCATCACCCGCGCGTCGCCGAACAGCGGTGCGAAGTCGTGTGCGCTCATGTGCCGCTCCCTCCGTCGCGTCGCCGTTGCGGCGTCGCCCAGTCCCGGTCCGTCAGCGCCAGCGCCCGGGCGATCCGTGCCGGGTCCGGCGGTGGTGCGGTGTCGCCCGGCGCGGCGAGCACCGGCGCCGCGGTGAGGTGACCCAACCGCAGGCAGGATCTCAGGTCAACCGCGCGCAGCAGTCCGGCGAGGAAGCCGGCGGCGAAGGCGTCCCCGGCGCCGACCGGCTCCACCACGTCCACCTGCGGCGTCGGCACGAAGACCGCCGGCCCGGTACGCGGCAGCGCGGTCGCGCCGACCGGCCCGTCCTTGACCACCACCAGGTCGGGTCCGGGCAGCAGGTCGCGGACGGCGGCCGGGTCGGCGCTGCCCCAGAGCGTCGCCGCCTCGTCCAGCCCGACGAGCACCACGTCGGCGCGGTCGGCCAGGTCGCGCAGGATCGGGGCGGCCCGGTCGGCGGGCCAGAGCGCGGGCCTGTGGTTCACGTCGAAGACGACCCGGGCGCCGGGCAACGGCCGCCCGGTGAGCGCGTGCGCGAGCAGCCCGTGGCAGGAGTCGGAGAGCGCGGCGGTGATCCCGGACAGGTGCAGCAGCCGGACGCCGGCCAGCCGGGGGTCGGTGAGGTCCGGTGCGCCGAGGCGACTGGCCGCCGACCCGGCCCGGTGGTAGTGGACCCGGGTGCCGGCCGGGCCGGGGTCCTTGAGGTAGACGCCTGTCGGCGCCGCCGGGTCGACCGTGACCAGGGAGACGTCCACCCCGGCCGCGGCGATCTCGGCGACCACCCGGCGGCCGAACGGGTCGTCGCCGACCCGGCTGAGCCAGGCGGCGCGGTGGCCGAGCCGGGCCAGCCCCATCGCCACGTTGGACTCCGCGCCGCCCACGCCGACGGCGAGCCGGGCGGCGCGTTCAAGCGGACCGCCGTCGTCCGGGGTGAGGACCACCATGGTCTCGCCCACGCAGGCGACCTCCGGCCCGGTCACGAGGTGGGCTTCGCGGCGAGCCGGGCCGGGACGTCCGCCGGGTCGAGCTGACCGTCGACGACGAGCACGCGGTGCCGGTTGCGGCGGGGACGGCCGGCGGCGACCACCGCCGGCCGGTCGAAGGCGTACGCGACGCAGACGCCCGGATACATCGCGGTCCGGACGAACCACCTGTCGCCCGGCCCGAGGCCGGTGAACACGAGCGTGTACGCGCCGCCGCCGGACCCGGTGCCGTGCAGCGCCAGCCAGGGCGCGGCCGAGCCGTTGACCGCCTCCTCGCCGGTGGCGTCCACGGTCCGTACCAGGGGTTCCGGTCCGGCCGCGACCCGCCAGAAGAAGCCCCCGTAGCCGGCCCCGCCGGGCCGGCCGTTGGTGGCCGGGCTGCCCAGGTGGACGTCGGCGCCGGTGGCGGACGTGAGGGTGGCGGTCAGGTCGAGCCACCAGGCGTCGTCACCGGCCGGGACGGCGGTCAGCAGGCGGTGCTCGCGCAGCAGCGGCCGGCCGTCGGCGTCCCGCCATTCCAGGTCGTGGTCGAGGCGGTCGGCGGCCCGGTCCCGCCAGCCGGCGTGGGCGATGACGCCGTGGTCGGCGCGCCAGGTGTAGCCGGTGCCGCGCACGTACGTCCGGCCGCCCCACAGGTTGGCGCCGGCCACGTCCTGCACGGCGAGGGACGCGCCGAGGTGCCAGGCGTGGTCGGCGGGGAGCGCGTCGGTGACCGGGACGCCGGCCCGGGTCCGCACCGGGTGCAGGTAGGGCCGGGGCCCGTGCCGGGGGTCCACGTCGGGCCGGACCACGTAGCGGGCCACCTCCACCCCGGCCACGACCAGCCGCTCCTCACCACCGGCGGCGGCGGCGCGGGGATCGGCGGTCACGACGCCTCCGGCCGGACCGCCGGGTGGTGGGCCCGCGCCGGCTCCGGCCCGCCGGCCGGGCGGCGGGCGTCGATCGCGTGCAGCGCGGCGAGGGTGTACCCGCCGAGGATCGGGACCGCGACCGGGGTGACGAGCGTGGCGAGCAGCACGGCCAGGCCGCAGGTCCCGGCGGCGGCGGCCCACGCGCCGGGCCGCTGCGGGCAGGTGCGGGCCACGTGCCGGGCGGCGGCCCGCCAGCCCCGGCCGCCGGTGCGCCCGACCGCCACGGCGACCAGGCCGGCGTACCCGAGCAGGCCCGCGGTCACGACGGCGGTGACGGCCAGGGCGGGCCCGCCGCCCGGCGCCCGGCCGGTGGCGAGCGCGAGCAGGTCGGCGCCGAGCGCGACGGCGACGGTGAGCGCGACGGCGCTCGCCGCGAGCCCGGCGGGCAGCGCGCGGCCGAACCGGGTGAGGGTGGTCCGCGCGGGCGGCCAGCTCCCGGTGACCGCGCGGTCGTGCAGCGCGGCGGCGGCGGTGGCGACGGCCGGGGCGAGCGTGAGCACCGGCAGCGCGGCCACCGCCACGACGAAGCCGAGCAGCGCCAGGTCTGTCGCCTCGGACAGGGTGTCCCGCCAGTCCCGGCGGGGGCGGTCGGCGCTCATCCCTTCAACCCACTGGTGTTGATGCCCTCGACGAGCATCCGCTGGAAGGCGAGGAAGAACAGGAACACCGGCAGCAGGGACAGCACGGACATGGCGAACATCGGGCCGACCGCGCTCTGGCTCGTCGAGTCGATGAACAGGGTCAGCGCCACCGGGACGGTGTAGTCGTCCAGGGTGGACAGATAGACCAGTTGGCGGAAGAAGTCGTTCCAGGTCCAGATGAACGAGAAGATCGCGGTGGTGACGAGCGCGGGGCGGCTCAGCGGCAGGATCACGTGCCGGAACACGCCGTACGGTGACGCGCCGTCGATCTTGGCGGCCTCGTCCAGCTCGCGCGGGATGCCGCGCATGAACTGCACCATGAGGAAGACGAAGAACGCCTCGGTGGCCAGGAAGTGCGGGATGAGCAGCGGCAGGTACGGCCAGTCGCCGCCGACCAGGCCGAGGCTGCGGAACAGGATGTACTGCGGCACGATCAGCACGTGCCCGGGCAGCAGCAGGGTGCCGATCATGACGGCGAACCAGGCCTTGCGCAGCCGGAACCGCAGCCGCCCGAGGGCGTACGCGGCAAGCAGGCAGGACAGCGCGTTGCCGACCACGGTGAGCAGGCTGACCATGGCGCTGTTGAGGAAGAACCGGCCGAAGCTGACGTCGAAGTTGGTCCAGCCGTCGACGTAGTTGCCGGGGGTGAACGTCTCCGGCAGCAGGCCGATGTTGTTGACGATCTCGGCCTGCGACTTGACCGAGGTGCCGAGCATCCAGATCAGCGGGTAGAGCACCACCGCCACGATCGCCACGAGCACCAGCAGGCGCAGCGCCTGCCGGTTGCCCGGTCGGCGGCGGGCGGTCACGGCCGGCACGGTGGTCATGTGTCGTCTCCGTCCGAGTAGTGCACCCAGAACCGGCCGGTGCCGAAGAACACGGCCGTGATGAGCGCGATGGCCAGCAGGAACACCCAGGCCATCGCCGAGGCGTAGCCCATCTCCAGGTCGGTGAAGCCGGAGATGTAGAGCTTGAGCGTGTACATCAGGGTGGAGTCGACCGGGCCGCCGGTGCCGTTGCTGAGCACGAACGCGGCGGTGAAGCCCTGGAAGCCGTGGATGGTCTCCAGCACCAGGTTGAAGAAGATCACCGGGGAGAGCATCGGCAGGGTGACCGCGCGGAAGCGCCGCCACACCCCGGCGCCGTCCACGGCCGCCGCCTCGTACAGCTCGGTGGGGACCTGCTTGAGCCCGGCCAGGAAGATCACCATGGGCGCGCCGAACTGCCAGATGGCAAGCACCATGAGCGTTTCCAGGGCCCAGTCCGGGTCGGCGACCCAGGGCAGCCCCTCGATGCCGAACAGCGCGAGGAACGAGTTGAACGCGCCGTCCCGGTTGAACATGTTTACCCAGACGATGGCGAGCGCCACGCTGCCGCCGAGCAGCGACGGCAGGTAGAACAGGCCGCGGAACAGCCCGACGCCGCGCCAGGCGCGGTTGAGCAGCAGCGCCACGCCGAGCGCGGCGGCCAGCTTCAGCGGTACGGCGATCAGCGCGAACGTCAGCGTGACCCGTACCGCGTGCCAGTACGACGGGTCGGCGGTGAACATCCGCTCGTAGTTGTCCAGCCCGACCCAGCGCACCTCGGACAGCGGGGTGAGGATGTCGTAGTCGGTGAAGCTCAGCCAGAGCGAGAGCAGCATCGGGATCGCCGTGATGCCCATCAGTCCGATGAGCCAGGGCGAGAGGAAGACGTACCCTGCCAGGCCCTCACCGAGCCGGGCCCGGCCGACCCCGCGCCGCGTGGGGCGGGGGCCGGCCGGTCCGGTACGTGGGGTCCGGCCGGGCGCCGTGGTGAGGGCCACGGGCCGGTTCCTTTCTTCTCGGCGAGGAGGTCAGGCGATCGCGGACTTGCAGGCGGTGAGGAACTGCTCGGCGGCCTGGGCCGGGGTGGCCCGGCCGTACTGGGCGTTCTCGGCGGCCTTGGTCAGCTCGGACTTGACCTTGCTGTGTCCCTTGATCGGGACCTGCGGGGACGGGCCGAACTTCTGCGCCAGCTCGGACTCGACCTGGATGGACTGCTTCATGGCCGGGTCGGTGGCGGTCTCGCTGACCTTCGCCCGGAGGTCCATGTTGGAGGGCAGGCCCCGGTCGGTGCCGAGCAGCGCCACCGCCTCCGGGTCGTTGTTCAGGAAGTTGATCACGTCGACCGCGGTGTCGCGGTGCTTGCTGCCCTTGAACACCGACCAGTACATCGAGGCACGGGCCCACTGGGCGCTCGGGTCACCCGGGTACGCCACCACGCCCAACTCGTCCTTGGTGTTCTTCTTCAGGTCCGGCATCTGGTTGGCCCAGACCCAGGAGGTGGCCGCCTTGCCGGTGACCACGAGCTGCTTCGTGATGTCGGTGGCGTTGCCCTCGTGGATGACGTCCGGGGTCGGGGTGGCGCCCCGGTCGCGGGCGCCCTTCCACAGCTCGAACCACTTCGTCACGTCCTCGACCGTGAAGCCGAGTTCCTTGCCCTGGTAGAGGTCCTTGCCCTGCTGGCGCAACCAGACCCAGAGCGCCTTGTAGTCGGCGCTGGGGTCCTGGGTGCCGGGCACCTTGGTCTTCTTCGCCACCTGCTCGGCCCAGGCGATGTGCTCCTCCCAGCTCATCCCGGTGGTCGGCTCCGGCAGCCCGTTCTGCGTCAGCAGCGTCTTGTTGTAGACCAGGCCCTGGGTGTTCTCCCCGGCGGCCACCCCGGCGAGCTTGCCGTCGACCACGCCGTACTCGAGCAGGCTCTTGGGGAACTTCGACACGTCGAGCTTGCCGGAGTCGCGGTAGCTGCCCAGGTCGAGCGTGGTGCTGCGGCCGGCGTACTCGGCCAGGTAGTTGTCGTCGATCTGGAACAGGTCGGGCGGGTTGCCGCCGGCGGTAAGCGTGGCGAGCTTGTCGAAGTAGCCCTGGTTGGCCTGCCAGGTCTTCTCGAAGGTCACCTCGGGGTGCTTCTTGGTGTAGAGGGCCAGGGCGTCCTCGGTGAGTTTGGCCCGCGCCTCGCCGCCCCACCAGAAGACGGAGAGCTTGACCTGGCCGCCGTCGCCGCCGCCATCGTCGTCGCCGCAGCCGGCAGCGCCGAGGGCGAGCGGCGCGGCCAACGCGACGACGGCGAGGCCGCGGACGAATCGGCGTCGGGACAGGGGGGTACGGTGATTCCGCCCGGCGGGTGCGCCGGCGGTGGGGGACGTTGCGGGGTGCATCTGCGCTCACTCCTCGGCTGTGGGAGGCGACGACGTCACCGGTGGCCGTCCACGGGCCGCCCGGGTCCGCACCGCTATGCGGGCCCGGGCCACCCGGTCAGGTCCCGGCGCCGTCCCGACCGGGCTCGGGCACGGGCCCGGTCGAGTCGCGGACGACAAGTACGGTCTGGAGCATTACCTGTGCGGTGGTGCGACGGTCGCCGGCCGCCGCGCCCCGGCCCCGGGCGCCGCGCGGCGCGTCGGAGTCGAGTTGCAGCAGCATGTCGACGGCCGTCCGGCCGGCGGCCGCGGTCGGTGTGGCCACCGTCGTCAACTTGGGGCGGGTGAGTCGGCTCAGCGCGATGTCGTCGACGCCTACCACGCTGACGTCCTGCGGCACCCGCAGCCCCAGCGCGTCGAGCCCTTCGATCAGGCCGAGCGCCATCAGGTCGTTGTAGGCGAGCACGGCGGTGACGCCGCTGCGGCGTACCGGTTCGGCGAGCGCGCCGCCGCCGGTCTCGGTGGGTTGGTTGGGCCCGAGCAGGGTCAACTCGGCGCCGCCGCTGCGCGCCGCCGCCGAGGCGGCCCGGCGCATCTCCCGCGCGGTCCACGAGCCGCGCGGACCGCCGAGCAGCGCGATCCGCCGGTGGCCGAGGCCGAGCAGGTGCTCGATCGCGGCCCGGGTGCCCTGCCCGACATCCATCATCACGCAGGGCAGGCCGGCGACCTGGCGGTTGATCACCACCACCGGGACCTCGCGGCTGACCTGCTCGATCAGGCTGTTGCTCATCCGTGGGCTGCACAGCAGCACGCCGTCGACCTGCTTGGCGAGCGCGTGGACCAGGTCCTCCTCGGCGAGCACGTCCTCGTTGGTGTCGGCCACGAAGACGTGGTAGTCGCGGTGCCGGGCCTGCCCCTCCGCCGCCTTGATCAGCGGCGGGAAGAACGGGTTGGCGATGTCGGCCACGATCAGGCCGATGTTGTGCGTCCGACCGGTGATCAGGGCGCGGGCGGCCCGGTTGGGGCGGTACCCGAGATCCTCCGCGCAGGCCAGCACCCGGCCCCGGGTCTCCGGGTTGACCAGGTGCGGGGCCGAGAACGTGCGGGAGACGGTGGAGATGTGCACGCCGGAGGCCCGGGCGACGTCCCGGATGGTGGCTGGCACGGCGGCTCCCTGGTCCGATGTGGTGGGGGTCACGGGTGCCGCCAATTAATGCAAACGGTTGCTCCGGTGTCAACGCTTCATTGTTACGGATCGATTGCGACCGCACTCCCGGTGGGCGCATATAACCGCACGAATCCGGATTCATGGCACGGGAAACCCATCGACCATTGACGACGTGTTGCCCGGCATGGTTTCTTCGGCTGCAAACCTTTGCAGCACCGCGGGAGGCCGACGCCATGTCACCACCGGACCGGAAACGGGTCCGCCACGCCCTGGTCGGCGCCGGAGCGCGCGCCGAGATGTTCGTCCGCGCGCTCGCGCTCGACCACGCCGACACCGCCGAGCTGGTCGCCCTGGCCGACGTCAACCAGGCCCGGATGGACGCGCACAACCGCTGGCTCACCGAGCTCGGTCACCCACCGGTGCCCACCTACGCCGCCGCCGACTTCACCGCCATGCTGGCGACCGAGCGCGTCGACGTGGTGCTTGTGACAAGCGTCGACGTCACCCACGACGAGTACGTGGTGGCGGCGCTGCGGGCCGGCTGCGACGTGGTCACCGAGAAGCCGATGACCGTCGACGCGCCCCGCTGCCGGCGCATCCTGGACGCGGTCGCGGAGACCGGCCGGCAGGTCACCGTCGCGTTCAACTACCGCTACAACCCCTTGCACGAGCAGCTCCGGCGGCTGCTCGCCGACGGCGCGGTGGGCGAGATCGGGTCGGTGCACTTCGAGTGGCTGCTCGACGTGCGCCACGGCGCCGACTACTTCCGCCGCTGGCACCGCGACAAGGCCACCTCCGGCGGGCTGCTCGTGCACAAGGCCAGCCACCACTTCGACCTGGTCAACTGGTGGCTGGACGCGCGCCCGGTCGAGGTGCACGCGGCCGGCCGGCTGTTCTTCTACGGCGAGGCCGGCCGCCGGCACGGCTACGCCCGCGACTACGACCGCGCGCACGGCGCCCCGGCCGCCGCCGACGACCCGTTCGCGCTGCGGCTGGCCGAGCACCCCCGGCTGCGGGAGCTGTACCTCGACGCCGAGGCCGAGGACGGCTACCACCGCGACCGCAACGTCTTCGCCCCCGGCGTGACCATCGAGGACGACCTCGCGGTGCTCGCCCGCTACTCCACCGGCGCCACCATGACCTACCACCTCACCGCGTACGCCCCCTGGGAGGGCTACCGGGTGATGGTCAACGGCAGCCGGGGCCGCCTCGAACTGGAGGTGACCGAAAGCGACCACGTCAGCCCGGGCGGCGCGTCCGCGCTCAAGGGCGCGGCGCTGCACGGCGACGAGGCCGCCGTGGAGCGCGGCGAGGCCCGACTCACCCTGCGACAGTTCTGGCAACCGCCGGTCCGGATCCCGGTGGACGGCTGGACCCGGCGCGGGCACGGCGGCGCGGACGCCCGGATGACCCGGGTGCTGCTCGGCGGCGAGACCGACCCGCTCGGCCGGGCCGCCACCGCGTACGACGGCGCGCTCGCCCTGCTCACCGGCCTGGCCGCCAACCGCTCGCTGGAGACCGGCGCGCCCGTCCGGGTCGCCGACCTGCTCACCCTGCCCTGACCGAGGAGCCCTCCCCCGTGCCGATCATCTCCCCCAGCGATCTGCTGCTACCCGCCGAGCCCGGCCAACGCGCGCTGGCGCGCGAGCTGTACGCCCTGGCCGCCGCGCAGCCGATCATCTCCCCGCACGGGCACGTCGACCCGGCGCTGCTGGCCGAGGACCGCCCGTTCCCCGACCCGGCCCGGCTGCTGATCGTGCCCGACCACTACCTCACCCGGATGCTGCTCAGCCAGGGCGTGCCGCCGGGCGACCTGGGCGTGCCGAGCGTCGACGGCAGCCCGGTCGAGACCGACGGGCGCACCATCTGGCGGCGCTTCGCCGCGCACTGGCACCTCTTCCGCGGCACCCCGTCGCGGCTGTGGCTGGAACAGACGTTCCGGAACGTGTTCGGCGTGGACACCCCGCTCGGCCCGGCCACCGCCGACGCCGCCTACGACGCGCTCGCCGCCCGCCTCGCCGAGCCGGCGTTCCGGCCCCGGGAGCTGTTCACCCGCTTCGGCATCGAGGTGCTCGCCACCACCGAGTCGCCCCTGGACGACCTGGGCCGGCACGCCAAGCTCGCCGCCGACGGCTGGGGCGGGCCGGGCGGCCGGGTGGTCACCACGTTCCGCCCGGACGACGTGGTGGACATGGAGTTCGACGGCTGGTCGGCGAACGTGGACCGGCTCGCCGAGGTCTCCGGCGAGGACACCGGCACCTACGCCGGCTACCTGGCCGCGCTGCGGCAACGCCGGGAGGTGTTCGCCGCCGCCGGGGCCACCTCCTCCGACCACGGGCACCCCACCGCCCGTACCCTCGATCTCGACCCGGCGGAGGCCGCGGCGCTCTACGACAAGGGGCGGCGCGGCCGGGCCGACCCGGACGACGCGGAGGCGTTCCGGGCGCACATGCTGCTGGAGTTCGCCCGGATGTCGCTCGACGACGGCCTGGTGATGCAGTTGCACCCCGGCGCGGTGCGCAACCACAACCGCTGGCTGTACGCCCGGCACGGGCGCGACGTCGGCGGTGACGTGCCGCAGGCCACCGACTACGTGCACGGCCTGGCCCCGCTGCTCGACGCGCACGGCAACGACCCGCGGCTGACCGTGGTGCTCTACACGCTCGACGAGGACACCTTCACCCGGGAGCTGGCACCCCTCGCGGGCGGCTACGCCGCGTTGCGACTCGGCGCGCCCTGGTGGTTCCTCGACTCGCCGGAGGTGCTGCGCCGGTTCCGGGAGGCGGTCACCGAGACGGCAGGCTTCTACAACACCGCCGGGTTCGTCGACGACACCCGCGCGTTCTGCTCCATCCCGGTACGCCACGACGTGGCCCGCCGGGTCGACGCCGGTTTCCTGGCCCGCCTGGTCGCCGAGCACCGGCTGGCCGAGGACGAGGCTGCCGAGACGATCGTCGACCTGGCCTACCGGCTGCCCAAGCAGGTCTTCAAGTTCGGAGGTGACAGCGCGTGACCAGGATCGTCGACGTCACGGTGCACGACGTGCGCTTCCCGACCGCCGCCAGCGGCGACGGCTCGGACGCGATCAACCGGGGCGACTACTCCGCCACGTACGTGGAGCTGACCACCGACGGCGGCCCGACCGGCGCCGGGTTCACTTTCACCAACGGCCGGGGCAACGAGATCACCTGCGCGGCGGTGCGGGCCCTCGCCCACCACGTGCGCGGGCGCACCGTCGCCGAGATCACCGCCGAGCCGGTGGCGTTCTGGCGCTCGCTCACCGCCGACGTGCAGCTCCGCTGGCTCGGCCCGGAGAAGGGGGTGATCCACATGGCCACCGGCGCGCTCGTCAACGCGGTCTGGGACCTGCGCGCCAAGCTCGCCGGCAAGCCGATGTGGCGGTACCTCGCCGAGATGCCCACCGACGAGCTGGTGGCCACCGTCGACTTCCACCACATCACCGACGCGCTCACCCCGGACGAGGCCGCCGCCCTCCTCGACAAGGGACGCGACGGCCTCACCGACCGGCTGGCCGCGCTGGAACGCGACGGCTTCCCCTCGTACACCACGTCCGTGGGCTGGCTCGGCTACCCGGACGAGCAGGTGCGCGCGCTCACCCGCGACGCGTACGCCCAGGGGTGGCGCGCGGTGAAGATGAAGGTCGGCGGGCGGCTCGACGACGACCTGCGACGGGCCCGGATCATCCGGGCCGAGATCGGCCCGGACGCGCTGCTGATGATGGACGCCAACCAGGTCTGGGACGTCGACGAGGCGATCGCCGCGATGGCGGTGCTCGCCGAGGTCGACCCGTACTGGATCGAGGAGCCCACGCACGCCGACGACGTGCTCGGCCATGCCCGGATCGCCCGCGCGGTGACCGAGCTGTCCGGCGGCCGGTGCCGGGTCGCCACCGGCGAGGTCGCGGCCAACCGGGTCATCTTCAAACAGTTGCTCCAGGCCGAGGCGATAGGCGTGATGCAGGTCGACGCGTGCCGGGTCGGCGGCGTCGACGAGGTCCTCGCCGAGCTGCTGCTGGCGGCGAAGTTCGGGGTGCCGGTCTGCCCGCACGCCGGCGGCGTCGGGCTGTGCGAATACGTGCAGCACCTCGCCGTCTTCGACCACCTGCGGGTGAGCACCGGCCTGGACGGCCGGATGGTCGAGTACGTGGACCACCTGCACGAGCACTTCGTCGACCCGGTCCACACCCGGGGCGGGCGCTACCTGCTGCCCACCGCCCCCGGCTACAGCGCCGCCATGCGGCCGGAGTCGATCGCGCGGTTCCGCTTCCCGGACGGCCCGGCATGGCGGTGACCGTGGGCACGGACCGGCTCGGCCTGGCCACGCTGCGCCGGCTGCCCGACGCGAGCCGGCCGCTGGTGCGCCCCGGCACCGTGCCGGCCGGCATCGTCCACCTGGGGCTCGGCGCGTTCCACCGCGCCCACCAGGCGGTACACACCGAGGCGGCGGTCGGCGCGGCCGGCGGCGACTGGGGCATCATCGGGGTCGCGCCGCGCAGCACCGACGTGGTGGAGGCGCTCGCCGCCCAGGACGCGCTGTTCAGCGTCACCACGCTCGCCGCCGACGGCGCGTCGACCCGGGTGATCGGCGCGCTCGCCGGGGTGCGGCACGCCGCGAGCGACCCGGACGCGGTGGTGCGCCTGCTCGCCGACCCGGCGATCCGGGTGGTCACGCTCACCGTGACGGAGAAGGCCTACCAGCTCGACCCGGTCACCGGCGCGCTCGCCGCCGACGCCGAGCTGACCGCCGACCTCACCACCGACCGGCCGCCGCGCACCGTGCCCGGGCTGCTGGTGCGCGGGCTGCTCGCCCGCGCCGCCGCCGACGCCGGGCCGATCGCGCTTGTCAGTTGCGACAACCTGCCGGCCAACGGCCGCCGGCTGCGCTCGCTCGTCGACCAGTGCCTGGCCCTGGCCCGGGTGCCCGACGCGACGCTCGACCGGGTGGCCGCGCAGCTCACCTGCCCCGGCACCATGGTCGACCGGATCGTGCCGGCAAGCACCGACGAGACCCGGGAGACCGCGCGGCAGGCGCTCGGCGTCACCGATCTGGCGGCGGTCGCCGCCGAGCCGTGGTCGCAGTGGGTGATCGAGGACGACTTCCCCGGCGGCCGGCCCGCCTGGGAACGGGCCGGCGCGGTCCTCACCGACGACGCCGGCCCGTGGGAACGGCTGAAGCTGCGGGCGCTCAACGGGGTGCACTCGGCCACCGCGTACCTCGGCGCGTTGGCCGGCGCGGAGACGGTGGTCGACGCGCTGGCGCTGCCGCACCTGGACGCGGTGCTGCGCCGGCTGGTCGCCGCGGAGATCGCGCCGAGCTTCACCCCGCCGCCCGGCGTCTCCGTGCCCGACTACGGGGAACAGGTGCTCGCCCGGTTCGGCAACCCGGCGATCCGCTACCGCACCGCGCAGGTCGCCTCGGACGGCTCGCAGAAGCTGCCGCAGCGGGTGCTGCACACGGCGGTCGACCTGCGGGCCGCCGGCCGGTCCGCGCGGTGGAGCGCGCTCGTGGTCGCGGCCTGGCTGCGGTTCCTGCTCGGCCACACCGACGACGGCCGCCCGCTGCCGCTCGACGACCCGCTCGCCGACCGGCTGCGCGCGGCGCTCGCCGGCGGCCGGCACACCCCGGCCGGTGTGGTGGACGCGATCTTCGCGGTCCGCGAGGTCATCCCCGCCGACCTGGCCGCCGACGACGAGTTCCGCGCCGAGGTGGCCGGCTGGCTGACCGCGCTGGAACGGCACGGCGTCCGCGCCACCCTGGCCGGCGCCCGGTGACCGCGCCGCCCCGGGTGGCGCTCGTCGGCGTGAACGGGCACGGCCGCTGGCACCGGCGGGTGATCGCCGCGCTGCACGCCGCCGGCCGGCTGCGCCTGGTCGCCCTGGTCGACGTGCGACCGCCGGAGGACGAGCCGGACGCCCCCACACCGCCCGGGACGCGGATCTTCACCGACCACCTGGCGATGCTCGCCGCGTCCCGTCCGGACGCGGTGGTGGTCTGCACGCCGCCGCACACCCACCTGCCGATCGCGCGGGACGTCCTCGCCGCCGGCGCGGACCTGCTGCTGGAGAAGCCGCCGGTGCTCGACCTGGCCGAACACGGCGCGTTGCTTGCCGCGTCAGCCGCCGCCGGCCGGGCGGTGCAGGTCAACTTCCAGGCGCTCGGCTCGGCGGCGCTCACCGCGCTCACCGGCGCGCTTGACGGCGGGCGGCTCGGCCCGGTCACCGGCATCGCCACGGTCGCCGCCTGGCAACGCCCTGACTCCTACTATGCCCGCTCCCCCTGGGCCGGCCGCCGGTCGGTGGACGGCCGGCCGGCGGTCGACGGGGCGCTCGCCAACCCGCTCGCGCACGCGCTGATGCAGTGCCTGGCGGTGGCCGAGTCGGTGACCGGCGCGCCGGTGCGGCCGGCCCGGATCGAGGTGGAGCGCTACCGGGTCCGCCCGATCGAGGTGGACGACACCACGATCCTGCGGCTCACCCCGGAGGCCGGCCCGCCGGTGCTTGCCGCGTTGACCCTGGCCGCCGAGGAGCACGTCGCCGGCGACGTGCTTGTCACCGGCGGACGGGGGCGGGCGGTGCTGGAATACCCGACCGACCGGCTGCGCCTGCCCGGCGACGCCCACCCGCGTACCGTGCCCGGCCGGCAGGGACTGCTGGCGAACCTGCTCGACCACCGCGCCACGGGCGTGCCGCTGATCGCGCCGCTGGCGCGTACCGAGCCGTTCACCGCCGTGCTCGACACGCTGCGGGACGCGCCCGAACCGACGCTGCTCGACGGCGACCTGGTGCGTCAGGTGGGCGACGGCCCGCAACGGGTGCGGGTGATCCGGGGCGTCAACGCGGTGCTGCGCGCGGCGGCGGAGACCGGCGTGCTGCCGTCCGAGGCCGGGGTGCCCTGGGCGGTCCGACCCCAAGACGTGCGTCTTCCCACCACCTGACAGGACGGAACCGAGCCATGCGTACCCGAACAGTCGGCGTCGCGGTCCTCGCCGCCACGCTCACCCTCACCATCGCCGCGCCCGCGCCGGCCGCGCCCGCCAAGCCGTCCCGGGCGGCCGAGCTGATCGGCCGCCAGGCCCTTCCCGCCGACGACGGCTGGGCCGCCGAGGGCGCCGGCACCACAGGCGGCGGCGCGGCCACCGCCGACCGGACCCGCGTCGTGCGTACCCGGGCCGAGCTGATCGCCGCGCTCGGCGGCGACAACGCCACGAACGCCACCGACGCCACCCCGAAGATCGTGTACGTGGCCGGCACGATCGACGGCTTCTCCGGCCCCGACGGCACGCCGCTCGACTGCGCCGACCTGGCCGACCCGGAGTACACGCTGCCGGCCTACCTGGCCGCGTACGACCCGGCGGTCTGGGGTCGGGTGGACCCGAGCGGGCCGCTGGAGGCGGCCCGGGTCCGGTCGGTGGCCAACCAGACCCGGCAGACGCAGATCAACGTCGGGTCCAACACCACGATCGTCGGGTTGCGCGGCGCCCGGCTCACCGGCCTCACCCTGATGATCGACCGGGTGGCCAACGTGATCGTGCGCAACCTGGAGTTCGACGACGCCCGGGACTGCTTCCCGGCCTGGTCCCCCACCGACGGCGACACCGGCAACTGGAACTCCCAGTACGACCAGATCTCGGTGCGACGCAGCGAGCACGTGTGGGTCGACCACAACACGTTCACCGACGGCGACAACCCGGACAGCGGGCAGCCGATCTACTTCGGCCGGCCCTGGCAGGTGCACGACGGCTCGCTCGACGTCACGCACACCGCAAGCCTGGTCACCGCCTCCTGGAACCGGTTCACCGGCCGGGACAAGCTGATGCTTATCGGCTCCTCCAACACGGTCGGCCCGGACGTCGGCCGGCTCAAGGTCAGCGTGCACCACAACCTCTTCGACGGGGACCTCCAGCGGCTGCCGCGGGTGCGGTTCGGCCAGGTGGACGTGCACGAGAACCACTACCGGCTCGGCGGCGCCGGCTTCGAGTACGCCCTCGGCGTCGGCGTGCAGTCCGCTATTCACGCGGAGAACAACTTCTTCACCCTCACCGACGAGGTCGACCCGGCGGACCTCATCCACGACTGGGGCGGCACCGCGCTGACCGAGCGCGGAAGCTGGGTGAAGCAGGGCAACCGCCTCCCCCGGCCGGTGAGCCTGCTGGCCGCGTACAACGCCGCACACGACCCGGATCTCGGCGGCGACGCGGGCTGGACGCCCACCCTGCGCGCCACCCCGCCGCTGCCGACGCCGCTGGTCCCGCCGGTCGTCGACGCCTGGGCCGGCGCCGGCCGGCTGCCGCTCTGACCTGTCGTACCCACGCCGCCGGTGTCCCCCCGCTCGGGACGCCGGCGGCGGCCCGTCGGGGTGTCTGCTGACACGCCGGCCCCGATGCGCGATGATCACCTTTGACGAACCCCGTCGCCGATGGCATGAAACAGTGGCCATCGGGGACAGGAGGGTGAGAACAGTCGGTGACAGCGCGAGTGGCGCCCAGGCCCGGGGACGGGCACGGGACGGAGGACCGGACGTGACGGGTGGGACAACCGGCCGGGTCCTCACCATCGACCTGCCGGCCGACCCCGGCCTGCTGGCGCCCACCCGGGAGCGGCTGCGCGGCTGGCTGCACGCCCACGGCGTCGACGAGTGGGACGTCGAGACGGTGCTCATCGCCACCGGGGAGGCATGCGCCAACGCCATCGAACACGGCTACCGCTTCGCCCCCGAGGGCATCACCACGGTCCAGGTCGAGCTGCGCGACGACCGGCTGGAGATCGAGGTACGCGACCACGGCGGCTGGCGGCCGACCGACGGCGACGACGGCAGCGACCGCGGTCGCGGGCGGCTGATCATGGCCCGGGTGATGGACGAGGCGACGATCGTCGGCACCCCGGACGGCACCTGCGTACGCCTCGCCAAGCGGCTCATCCGTAACGGCGTCGGCAAGCCGACGGCGGCGTCCAGCGAAGATCAGCTATAAGGGAGCCATGGAGTTCCCCGCGTACCTCGCCACCATGCCGATGCACGCGATCACCGAGATCCACGGCGAGCCCGGCCTGCTGGCCCGCTTCCGCCTGGAGATCGCCGCGTTCGACGACACCGCCCGCGCCCGGCTGACCGAGGCGCTGGACCTCGCCGCCGACCTGCACCGCGACGACCGGCGGGTCCGCGAGCCGTACCTGAACCACCTGCTCCGGGTCGCGATCCGGATGATGCACCACTACCAGGTCCGGGACGTGGACGTGATCGTCGCCGGGCTGCTGCACGACGCGGTGGAGGACCACCCCGCCGAGTTGGCCGCCGCCGGTCCACGGGCGAACGACGACGTGACCGTGGCGGCGCTGGCCGCGCTCGCCGCCCGCTTCGGATCGCGGGTGGCGCGGCTGGTCGAGGCGGTCACCAACCCGGCGTACGACCCGGGCCGGGATCGGCACACGCAGTACCGGGAACACGTGGCGGCGAGCCTCGACCGGGAACCCTGGGCCCGGGTCATCAAGGTGTCGGACTTCACCGACAACGGGGTGGGCGTCATCCACACCGTGGGGCCGAAGGTAGCCCGGTCGGCCGCCAAGTACCGCCCGCTGGTGCCGGTCTTCCGCGAGCTGATCGCCCGCCCCGACACGCCCTTGTCGGCGTCGGTCAAGCAGCACATCTTCGCCCAGCTAGACCTGGCCGAGGAGCGCTTCCAGGCCATCCTCGACCCCGCAACCTGACCCACCCACCCAACCCTCCCCCCTCCCGTTGATCATGAAGTTAGCGACCGAGAGAGCGCTCCCCAACCCCGCCAACCTCATGATCGCCCCCGCACCCGCCCACCGGCACCCCTCGGCGTGATCAAGGAGTTTGCGGTGGGCGGCGGGCGGCGGGAGATGACGGGGACGGGTCAGGTGGCTTCGGGTGCGCCGACGTGACCGCCCAGGGCGGCGGTGATGCGGTCACGCAGGGCGGCCAGCCGGTCGGGGGCGTCGCGCAGCACGAGCCGCAGGGTGGCGTGGCCGCCGGCGGCTGCCGCGCCGAGCACATCGAGGAACGTGCCGAGTTGGGCGGGCGGCTCGTCGGCGAGCAGGTTCGCCGCGTCCCGCACGAGGAGGGTCAGCGGGCCCTGCTCGATCCGGCCGGCGAGGATGTCGGCCAGGATGTCGGCCAGGGCGTCCCAGTTGCGGCCATACCAGTCGGGCAGGGGAATCGACGCGGCGAGCGTGTCGTGCAGGGCCGCCCGGGTGCGGGTGGCCGCGCCGGGGATCGGCACGCCTGCCGGTTCGGGCGCCGAGGCGGGATCGAGCGTGAGCCAGGCCGGTGGCTGCGGGGAGGCTGCGCCCATCGGTCCGTCCTTTCCGGTCGGCGCCGGCCGGAGCGTACGCCCGGCCGGCGCCGACATGCGTCAGAGCCGGTAGAAGTTGGCGTAGTGGTCGGGTGAGAACCAGGTCGTCCCGGTGCTCTTGTTCACCACGATCCGGTACGCGTCGCGGGAGGCGTTGCAGGCGCGCGGGTAGACGTCGTACTCGTAGTAGGTGGCGTTGGTGGGCAGTTGGCCCTCGCGGTTGTAGAACTGCCCGCCGGCGAAGTTGCACGTGCCGCCGCTCCACGAATACCAGCCGCGGCTGGTCGGGAAGCTCTTCGCCGACCAGCCGGAGCGGGCGGTGCGGGCGTCCGCGCAGCGGGACAGGGTGCAGGAGCTGTAGACGGCTGCCCGGGCGGGCTCGGCGAGTCGGGTGGAGACGGTGGCCGGGGCGACGAGCGCGACGGCAGCCAGGGCGGTGACCAGGGCGGACGCGGCCAGGGCGCGGCGTACGCGGGTGGCGGCGGCGCGGAACGGGGTCAAGGGATCCTCCTTGAGCGAACCGGAAAGGACATCGACCATCATCGTTGGATGGCTGGCGCCCAGTCTGTCGAGGATCCTGCCCGGCGTACAGCCCTCGCCCGGCGACCGCGCCCCGAATCCCCGGTGAACACGCGGTGGCGGCTGCGGGGCGGATCAGGCCGTCGACCATCCGTGGTGGCAGCGCTTCGATGGGTCAGGTGCCGTCTCGGCCGAGCCGCTGATCCGGCGGGCGCCGCTGTGCCAGCGCCGCCGGCCCCGTCCCACCAGGCTTCGGCAGCAGGTGCCTTACCTGCTCCACCGAGCCGCCGCGAACACCCAGGCTCTCGCGGGCCGCCCGATAGAACCGGTCACGGCCCACATCCGCCCGGTGGACCATCCCGGGCACGTCCGTCGGCGAATCAGGAAGTGCCCGTGCCGCCGACTCGATGTCTCGCACCGCGTGCCGCCACTCGGCTGCGGCGCGTACGGTGGCCTCGTCGCCGAGCAGGAGCACCGCCTCCCAGGCCAGGGTGTGCCGCACATCGACCTCGGCCAGCCGGGTCACTCCCTCGTCCCGGTCCAGGGCCGGCCTCCTCGCCCCGGGACGATGCGCGCCGAGCATCTGGGTCGCCACCGCGTGGATCTCCTTGACCGCCTTGGTCAACTCGACGTACGCGTCGAGACGCCGCTCGTCCCACCGGACGGTCTGACTCCGGCGCCACCGGGTCCGCTCGTTCAGGCCGGTGGCGAGCATCGTGCCCGCGGTTCCGATCAGGACACCGAGCAGAGCTGGTAGTTGTGCCGTCAGACCGCTCACCACACCCACCGACCCTCACCCCGCCGATCCGCCGACGCGATCACGCTATCGCGAACCCGCGCGCCCTCAGGTACTGAGCGGCCAGCCTGACGAGACCTGCGGTGATTCCGCCGATGGCGGCGGGGGCCTGCGGCGCGATGGTCGATGTGGCACGTTTGCCGGATGAGCGTCGAGGAGATCCCGCTCGCCGGCGGGAACGTGACGGCGGGCGTGGTGCGGGTCGGGGACACCGTACGCCGGCGGGCCGGTCCCTGGACCCCGGCGGTGCACGCGCTGCTCGACCACCTCTGGTCGGTTGGTTTCCGGGGCGCGCCCCGGCCACTCGGCATCGACGGGAAGGGCCGGGAGGTGCTCACGTACGCGGCGGGTGAGGTGCCCTGGCCGCACCGGTTCGACCTGCTCGCACCGCTGGACCAGCTCGCCCGGGTGGGCCGGCTGGCGCGGGAGCTGCACGACGCGCTCGCGACGTTCACGCCGCCGCCCGACGCGCGATGGAACGCCCCGATCCCGGCCGACCGGGACGAGATGATCGTCCACCACGACCTCGCGCCGTGGAACCTGGTGATCGGGGACCGCTGGGTCGTCATCGACTGGGACAACGCCGGGCCCGGGTCACGGCTGTGGGATCTCGCCTACGCGGCGCACGGCTTCGTCCCACTGTCGGCGCATCATGACTGGCAGCGGGCGGACGCGGGGCAGCGTCTGCGCGCCTTCGTGGACGCGTACGGGTTGGACGAACGGCAGCGCCGCGACCTGGTGCCGTTGCTGACCGTCCGGACCCGGGCGATGCACGACTTCCTGCGTGATCAGGCCGCGCTCGGGGTCGAGCCGTGGGCGACGCACTGGCGGACCGGGCACGGCGACACGTGGCGCGCCGACGCCGACTACACCGAGCGCCACACCGACAAGTGGACGAGTGCCCTGCTGGACTGACGCCGCTGTCTACGGCTCGCGCATCCAGAGCTTCGGATCGTTCACGAACACGCCCTTGCCCTGATGCCGCCGGATAACCCGCAGGGCTTCGAGTCGGACGTAGACCTGCTTGACGGTCGACGGGCTGACCCCGTGCGTCGCGGCGAGTTGCGAGATCGAGGGCAGCTTGTCGCCCGGCTTGAGCCTCTTGGCTCTGATGTCGGCGACGATCTCGTCGGCGATCCGGATGTAGTCAGCGGTAATCGGCATGGCTCCCCCTGCGTGGCACGCCAATTCGATCACGCAACGACACCTCACAACAACTCGCTGTTTGACTCAGGTGACTAGGACAGCTAAGTTGAGAAGCGCCTCTCCCCTTGCGTGGCAACAAGGTGCAGGGGCTTCCCCCGGTCGGGACGGGTGCGCGTGCCCGTCCCGACCCACGAACCGCTCCCCTGGGTCTTTGAGTGCGTTTGTTGTCGCCAGGGCGACCAGAAACGCACCCAAAGGCGCGGACGCGACCGGGAAGGACCGACGTGACCGAGGTGTTTCGCTCCGGCCAGCTCTACGGAACCGGCCTACCGGCCCGGATGACTCCGCACGAGGCGCGGAACCGCGCGTTCGACAGGCGCCGCCGGGGCGTCGACGGCGATCAGGTACGCGCGTTCCAGACCGAGGTCGCCGACGAGCTGACCGACCTGTACCGGCAGATTCGCCGGCTGACTGTGGAGAACGAGCGGCTGAAGCGGGCCGTGCGCGACTGGCAGGCCATGCACGCCCGTGAGTGCCGTCCACCGAACCAGGGGCACTGGTAGCGGTGCTCCCACAACCGGGTGAGCTGCTCCGGATCGACGGCCGCGCCTCGGTGCAGTTCGGCGGCGACCGCGCGCTGACGTTCCGGGTCGTGTCGGTCGGCCCCGAGCTGACGCACCTCGGCTGGCTCTGGCTGGCCGGTTACGCCCTCGACCGTCGCGGCCTCGCCACCGCCAAGCGGGAGATCTTCGTCCAACTCGCCGGGCTGCGTCCCGCGGCGGCGCCGGTGCACGCCCGGCGGCCGGCTCAGTGCCGGGTCCAGGCGAACAGCGTGGCGGCATCGTCCTCGGTGGGGTTCAACTGCCGGGCCGGGAGATAGGCGGACAGGTCCCGGAAGTCGGCGGTGGCGTTGTGGACGCAGACCGTGAGCGCGCCGTCGAGCAGGTCACGGGCGGTCTGCGTACCGGGCGACGCCACGTCCTCCAGCACCGGTCTCCAGACGTCGAGCGCGAACACCACGTGGCAGGCGCTCCGGTCGGCCGTGACGACGCAGTAGTAGCGCCCGCCGTCGGCGAGCCGGTTCCTGATGTTCACCCATTCCATCGCCTCGGACGTGTCCGTCACGTCCGCGCCGGGAGCGCAGGCCATCCGGAACAGCCAGCGGGTCGGGTCCCCCGGCGCCACCGCGCCGTAGACGAGCACGAGCGCGCCGCCGTGGAAGATGACGAAGCCCTGCACGTCCGGGGTGTGGCTCAGGAAGTCCGGAGTCCAGACCCGGTCGTACCGCCGCTCGGCGAGGGACCTCAGGAACTCGATGGTCCGGCCGGCGGCCTGGCGAGCTTCCACGCCCATGCGGTCAGTCCCTTCCCGCGCCCGGCTCGGCGGACGTCGGCGTGTCGGCGCCGTTCACCGGTACGGCGAGCCAGCGGAACCGGCCGTTGCGTCCGGGGAGGTCGGTGAAGTCCTGCCAGCCGAGCCGGTAGTCGCCGGTGAGGTGGCGCCGGTTCGGCTGGAAGTAGCGTCCGTCGACGCCCCACTTGAGGATGCCGGCGAGTCGGCGGCCCTCGTGGAGCCGGAACTCGCGGTCCCGGGTCGGCCGGTCGACGGCGGGGGCCTGCCACAGCCCGTGGGCGTTCGTGAGCAGGAGGGCGAGGCCGTTCGTCCGCGCCGGGCCGGAGCGGACGAAGCGTTCCAGCCGTTCGATGTCGAAGACGAAGTTGCGCCGGGCCACGTCGGCGGCGGCGTGGCTGCGCAGGGCGTACTCCTCGTCGGTGTGCGGGTCGACGCCGTTGAACCGGGCGGTGAAGTACTTGAACTCGATCGCCGTTTGTCCGGCCGGGCCGTGGCAGCGCAGGTCCAGGTGTTCGTCCTGCTCCTGCCGCACCTCCAAGCGGACGCGGATGCCCGCGTCGAGGCGGCGCACCGCCCAGGCGAACGCGTGCTGGAAGTCGGCCTCGGAGTGGAACAGGGACCGCTCGGTGCGCAGCTCCGCCATGACGCTCGTGACCGGTACGGCTCCGGCGATCAGCATGCACACCCCACAGTGACGACCGCAGCCGCCGGCGGCGCCCTACCGGCCGACGGGTTGCGGAGCCTCACGCTACGAACCGCGACCTAGCGGAATCAAGACATCACCCTCCGATGGGGCTCCGGTTTGGACGGTTGGTCCCGTGGACGGGACCGACCGCGTGAGAACGCTAACAGACTCGCCACCGAGTCCCGCCGATCGGACTACGCGACACGTCGTCCGATCGGCCGGCCGCGCGGCTGACCGCTCCGGGCGGCTTCCGTTGTTAGTTTGGGAGCGCGGATCGCCGCGCGCGACGACCCGTACACCCCTCACCCGACCGGGCCGGAGCCGCGACGCCCCGGCGGACGGCTGCCGCCCGGCGCAGAGGGGGTGTGATGACCGCGAACCCGCAGGACCCGGACCCGGGCGGACGGCGACCGCGTTGGGTCGGCCTGGCCCGGACGGCCGGCGACGCGGCACGTGTACGGGCGCGGCGGTTCTGGGCCGGCGCGCAGCCCACGCTGCGGCAACTGTGGTGGACCGAGGAGCCGGTCATGCCGGTGACCACTGTCGACAGGCGGTTTCCGGGGCCGCTTGAGGTGCCGGCGCAGGGCCAGGTCTACGTGTTCGAGGTGCGGGCCACCTACACCTGGTCCTCCGGGACCGCGCGGCCGGAGCTGTTCGGCTGGTACGTCGACTACTTCCAGCCGCAGGCGACGCAGCGGCTGCGCCGCCTGGCGGTCCGCTGCGCGCTGACGGTGCCGCCACACCGCCCGCACGAGCTGCACGCCGCGCTGAGCGCGGCGCTGGCCTCCGAGGACCCGCCGCCGTGGACGTACGCGCACGGGGCGGTGACGTTCGCCTGCGAGCCGGACGTCACGGTGCACCTGGACGAGCGGGTCCGCCGGCTGCTCCAGCCGTACTGGGAGCAGCGCATCGCGCTGGAGTGCGAGCGCGACCTGACCCGCCGCCGTGCCGAGTACGCGCAGGAGCACAGCCGACGCGACCCGGCGCGCCCGCGCCCGCCCGACACGAGCCCCGGGAGGGGGTGATCATGAGGGTGGCGGCAAGAACAGAGATCAACACCGCCGCCAACTTCATGATCACGGCATCAGGGGGTGGGGGTCAGCCGAGGAGGGTGGCGTAGCGGCCCTGGTGGTCGAGGAGGGTGTGGTGGGTGCCGGACTCGACGATCCGGCCGTGGTCGAGCACGGCGATCCGGTCGGCGTCGCGGACCGTGGAGAGGCGGTGCGCGATGGTCACCACGGTGCGGCCCCGGGCCAGCTCGTCAAGCGCCCGCTGCACCGCGCGTTCGGTCTCGGTGTCAAGCGCGCTCGTCGCCTCGTCGAGGACCAGGATCCGCGGATCGCGCAGCAGCGTCCGGGCGATGGCCAGGCGCTGCTGCTCGCCGCCGGAGAAGCGGTGGCCCCGGGAGCCGACCATGGTGTCGTACCCGTCGGGCAGCGCGGCGATCAGGTCGTGGATCCGGGCGGCGCGGGCGGCGGCCTCGAGGTCGGCGTCGGTGGCGTCCGGCCGGGCGTACCGCAGGTTGTCGCGCACGGTGGCGTGCAGCAGGTAGGTCTCCTGGCTGACCACGCCCACGACGGCGGCCAGGTCGGCCAGGCGCATGTCGCGCAGGTCGACGCCGTCGACGGTGATCCGGCCGGCGTCCGGATCGTGCAGCCGGCTGATCAGCGCGGCGAGTGTGCTCTTGCCGGAGCCGGTCTCCCCCACCAGGGCCAGGCTGGTGCCGGCCGGGACGTCCAGGCTGACGCCGGCCAGGGCGGCGGTGTCGCTGCCCGGGTAGCTGAAGGTGACATCCTCGACGCGCAGGTGGCCGCGGACCGTGGCCGGGTCGAGCGACGCCGGGCGGGCCGGCTCGGCGACCTCCACCGGCAGGTCGAGGTATTCGAAGATGCGGGCGAAGAGCGCGAGCGAGGCGGTGAGCGTGACGCCCACGTTGAGCAGGCCCATCAGCGGGCGGAACAGGTTGCCCTGGAGCGCGGTGAAGGCGACGAGCGTGCCGATGGTGAGCGTGCCGGCGGTGCCGGGCAGGCCGGCGCCCAGGTAGATCACCGCGGGGATGGCGGCGAAGACGACGGTCATGGCGGCCATCCGCCAGCGGCCGGCCAGTTCGGAGCGCAGCTCCAGGTCGACCAGGCGGGCCGAGGACGCGGTGAACCGGTCGACGAGCGCCGCGCCGGTGCCGAGCGTCTTGGCCAGCCGTACGCCGCTCACCGACAGCCCCTCCTCGATGGTGACGGTGAGGTCGGCCAGTTCGCGTTGGCGGCGCGCGGTGATCTCCCGGCGCAGCCGGGCGACCCGGCGGGTGAGCCAGAGCGCGGGCGGTAGCACGACAAGCGAGACGAGCGTGAGTCGCCAGCTCAGCGCCACCATGGCGACGGTGGTGGCGACGACCGTGGTGAGGTTCGCGGCGATCGAGGTGGCGGTGGAGGTGACCACCGACTGCATGCCGCCGATGTCGTTGGTGATGCGCGACTGCACCTCGCCGGTGCGGGTGCGCACGAAGAAGCCGATCGACTGCCGCTGGAGGTGGGCGAAGACGTCGGTGCGCAGGCGGTGCATGACCTCCTGGCCGACCCGGGTGGAGATCCAGGTCTGGGCGACGCCGAGCACGGCGGTCACGGCGGCCACCGCGATCATGGCCGCGACCAGCCAGGCCAGCAGCGTCAGGTCACGCTCGGGCAGGGCCCGGTCGATCACGGTACGCAGGAGGAACGGCGAGGCCATCGCGATGATCGAGGACGCCACGATGATCGCCACCACGGCGGCGAGCGGGCGACGGTGGGCGGTGAAGAGGCCACCGATGCGGCGTAGCGACACGTCGCGGGCCTGGGCCTTCTCGGCGGGGGACACGGTTCGGCCGCCACCGCGGCCGTCGGGGATGTGATCCAAGGGGGTTCTCCTCTGTCGGTTAATGCTGAGGTTACCTCATCATGAGGGAACAACAGGACCGACTGCTACCGTATTCCCGTGACCGGCAGCGACGAGGAGAGCCTGGCCGAGACGTTCTGGGCGGTGACCCGGCGGCTGCGCCACCAGACCAAGCGCGCGCTGGAGCCGTGGGAGATCAGCCCCGGGCAGGCGCGGGCGCTCGGCGTGCTCATGCGGCACGGCGCGTTGCGGCCCGGCGCGCTCGCCGAACACCTGCGCATCGCGCCCCGCTCGGCCACCGAGGTGGTCGACGGCCTCCAGGAACGTGGCCTGGTCGAGCGGCGGCCCGACCCCGGCGACCGGCGGGCCACGCTCGTCGCCCCCACCGCCGAGGGCGACCGGGTCGGCGCCGCCATCCAGGCCGCCCGGGCCACCGAGGCGGAGCGGTTCTTCGCCGCCCTCGACCCCGGTGACCAGGCAGAACTGAGCCGGATCCTGCGCCGGCTACGTGACGGGTAGGGCGCTCAGTCGACGCCCGGGACCGGCACCCGCACGGTCATCACGTTGCCGGTCCGCGGCCCGCCGGCCAACGCCGCCGGATCCCACCGCATGGTGAGCATGTGCAGCGTGCGCCCGTCCGGACCGCCGAGCGCGGTGGCGAAACAGCCCTGGTCCAACTCGATCCGGTCCAGCACCTCGCCGCCCTCGGCCACCCGCACGGCGCACTCGTTCGGCACATCGCCGTACCAGACCGCGCCGGAGGCGTCGAGGCAGATGCCGTCCGGCGCGGAGTCGGCCACCGCCGCCCAGACCCGCCGCCCGCCGAGCGACCCGTCGGCGGCGACGTCGAACGCGGTGAGCTGCCCCGCGTACGACTCGGCGACGATGAGCGTCCGCCCGTCCGGGGTGAGCGCCATGCCGTTCGGGAAGGCCAGGTCGCCGGCGACCAGCCGGGCCTCGCCGTCCGGCGTGATCAGGGCCACCGAGCCGGGCGCGAACGTCCCGCCCGGGAAGTCGAACCCGATCGTGTTGGCGTAGGCGTTGCCCCGCGCGTCGACCACCACCTCGTTCCACGGGTACGGGGCCAGGGCGGCCAGGTCGGCGTGGAGGGTCAGGGCGCCGTCGGGCTCCCGGCGCAGCAGCCGCCCGTCCCGGCCGGCGACCACGAGCAGCCGCCCGTCGGGCAGCCGGTCGAAGCAGATCGGCAGGCCGTCGACCTTGACCACCACCTCGGTGTGCCCGTCGGCGTCCACGGTCAGCACCTCCCCGGCGCCCCAGTCGGCCAGCCAGAGCCGGCCGTCGAGCCAGCGGGGCGACTCCCCGAACGCCAGGCCGTCGACAAGTAGTTCCGGTGTGTTCACGTGCTCTCCTTCGATTGGTCGCGACGGCGGCGCAGGAATTCCCGCTCCGCCTCGTTCTCGGTGCCGGCAATCGCCGCGTCGTACGCCGCACGCGCCTCGACCGGCCGGTCCAGGCGGCGCAGCAGGTCGGCCCGGACGGCGTGCCACGGGTGGTAGCCGCGCAGGTCCAACCGGTTCACCTCGACCAGCGCGGCGGCCGGTCCGCGTACCTCGGCCAGCGCGACCGCCCGGTTCAGCGCCACCACCGGCCCCGGCGCGCAGGTCATCAGTTGGTCGTAGAGGGCGAGGATCTGGGCCCAGTCGGTGGCCTCGGCGGTGGCCGCGTCGACGTGCACCGCGTTGATCGCCGCCTGGATCTGGTACGGGCCGGGCCGGTTGCGCCGCAGGCAGCGGCGCACGAGGTCCTGCCCCTCGGCGACCAGCGCCCGGTCCCACCGGCCCCGGTCCTGCTCGGGCAGCGACACCGCCACCTGGTCCGGCCCGGTCCGGGCGGCCCGCCGTGCTTCCGTAAGCAGCATCAGCGCGAGCAGACCGAGCGCCTCCGGCTCGTCCGGCATCAACGCCACCAGCAGGCGGCCCAGCCGGATCGCCTCGGCGCCCAGCTCGACCCGACCCAGCCGCTGCCCCGCGCTTGCCGTGTGCCCCTCGTTGAAGATCAGGTAGACCACGGCAAGCACGCCGCGCAACCGGTCCGGCAGGTCGGCGTCGCGGGGCACCCGGTACGGGATCCCGGCGTCCCGGATCTTCGCCTTGGCGCGGACCAGGCGTTGCGCCATGGTCCGCTCCGGCACCAGGAAGGCGCGGGCGATCTCGGCGGTGCTCAACCCGCCGAGCAGGCGCAGCGTCAACGCCACCCGGGCGTTCGCGCCGAGTGCCGGGTGGCAGCAGGTGAAGATCAGGCGCAACCGGTCGTCGGGCACGGGCCCCTCCTCGGCGGGCGGGTCGGCGGCATACAGCAGGGCAGCCTCGGCGTGCCGGGCGGCCCGGCTGGACTCGCGGCGCAGCCGGTCGATCGCCCGGTTCCGGGCGGTGGTGACGATCCAGCCGGCCGGGCTGGGCGGCGGGCCGTCGGCGGCCCAGCGGCGTACCGCGACCGCGAACGCCTCCTGGACCGCCTCCTCGGCGAGGTCGATGTCGCCGAGGAAGCGGACCAGGGTGGCGACCACGCGGCCGTACTCGGTGCGGAAGACCCGTTCGACCTCGGTCATCCCTCGCCCTGGAACGGGCGCACCTCGATCGGCAGCGTGGTGGCACGGGCGTAGCGGCGGCCCCAGTCCAGCGCGGCGTCCAGGTCGGGGGCGCGGATGATGGTGACGCCACCCAGGTATTCCTTGCCCTCGACGAACGGCCCGTCGGTGACCAGCACCTCGTCACCGGCCGGGCGCAGCACGGTGGCGGTCTCCGGCGCGTGCAGCCCGTCGCCGAACACCCAGCATCCGGCCTCCCGCAGGTCCCGGCCGATGGCCTCGACCTCGCGCATCACCCCGGCCAGGAACTCCGGGTCCGGCCGGCCCACGCCGGTCGGCTGGTACATGCTGATCAGGTACTGCTTCACGGGTTCCTCCTCGTCGCCCCCGGCGCCCCCCGGCGCCGCCCTCCACCTTCACACGAACGGCGGACGCCGGTTTCGACACGCCGGACGGACGGGATTTCGGTGGGGATCGGGGTATGCCGGGCCGTGCGCGGTGGCCGGGTGATCGTGGTGGGGGCGGGTTTCTCCGGACTCGCCTGCGCGCTCGCGCTGCACGCCGCCGACGTCGACGTGCTGCTCGTGGAGGCCCGGGACCGGGTGGGCGGCCGGACGCTGAGCCGCCCGCTGCCCACCGGCGGCTGGCTCGACCTCGGCGCGCAGTGGATCGGCCCCACCCAGGACCGGATGTACGCGCTCGTCGCCGCGTACGGCCTGGCGACCTTCCCGTCCCCGGCGCACGGCGCGCCGACGTTGCTGCTGGACGGGCGGCCGGCCACCGCGCCGCCGGCCGGCCTGGCCGGGCTGCTCGGCACGCTCGACGAGCTGGCGGCCGGGCTCGACCCGGCCGCGCCGTGGCGGGCCGCCGGGGCGGCGGAGTGGGACCGGACCACGCTCGGCGGCTGGCTCGCCGCGACGGCGCCCGACCCGGTCACCGCCCGCTACGCCGGCCGTCTGCTCGCCGGTGGGCTGCTGGCCGTCTCGCCGGACGAGGTGTCGCTGCTGCACCTGCTCTTCTACCTGCGCAGCGGCGGCGGCGCCGGCTTGCTGCTCGGCATGGCCGGCGGCGCCCAGCAGGACCGGATCGTCGGCGGACCGGCCGCGCTGGCGCAGCGGATGGCCGACGCGCTGCCGCCCGGGCGGCTACGCCTCGACGCCCCGGTCGACGCCGTCGCGCAGGGCCGCGACGGCGTGCGGGTCCGGGCCGGCGACGAGACGCACCGGGGCGACGCGGTGGTGGTCGCGCTCGCGCCGGCCCTGGCCGGCCGGATCCGGTACGACCCGCCGCTGCCGGCGCTGCGCGACGGCCTGACGCAGCGGATGCCGATGGGCGCCGCGCTGAAGGTGCACGCGCTCTATCCGGAGCCGTTCTGGCGCGCCGCCGGCCGCTCCGGGGTGGCCACCACGGACCTCGGACCGCTCACCGAGACGGTGGACAACTCGCTGCCCGAGCGGCCGGGCGGCGTGCTCACCGCGTTCAGCTACGGCACGCGGGCCCGGGCGTTGCGTCGGCTGTCGGCGGCGGCGCGCCGATCCGCGCTGCGGGACGCGCTCGTCGCTCTCTTCGGCCCGGCCGCCGCCGACCCCGAGGACCTGATCGAGTACGACTGGTCGGCCGATCCGTGGACCCGGGGCTGCTTCGGCGGCGTCCTGACGCCCGGCTCGTGGCGCGACTTCGGCCCGGAGCTGCGGGCCCCGGTGGGCCGGGTGCACTGGGCCGGGACGGAGACCGCGACCCGGTGGAGCGGCTATCTGGAGGGCGCGGTGACGGCCGGCGAGCGCGCCGCGGCCGAGGTGCTCGCCGCGCTCGGCTGAGCCCCCAAATTCAGAGAGAATCTTCGATACGTCTATTGAAAAGTTTCTCCGTCCTGTGCCCTAATGTCGACAGTTCCTTTCGTCACACTCCCGCCGCCGGCAGGCGGCAACCCCCCAGGGAGGAAAGATGCACCGTCTCCTGCGAACGGCGCTGCGCACCACAGGCGCCGCCGTCCTCGCCACCGTCACCGCCGCCGCGGCGGCCCTGATCGGCGCGGCCCCCGCCCACGCCGCCCCGGCCGGCCTGCCCGGCATGGATGTCTCCAGCTACCAGGGCAACGTGAACTGGTCCGCCGCCTGGGCCAACGGCGCGCGGTTCGCCTACGTCAAGGCGACCGAGGGCACGTACTACACCAACGCCTATTTCGCCCAGCAGTACAACGGCTCCTACAACGTCGGGATGATCCGCGGGGCCTACCACTTCGCCCGCCCCGACACCACCACCGGCGCCACCCAGGCCAACTACTTCGTCGACCACGGCGGCGGCTGGTCCAAGGACGGCAGGACATTGCCCGGCGCGCTGGACATCGAGTACAACCCGTACGGCGCCACCTGCTACGGGCTGAGCCAGGCGTCCATGCGGAGCTGGATCGCCTCGTTCGTCGACCAGTACCACGCCCGCACCGGCCGGTGGGCCACCATCTACACCACCACCGACTGGTGGAGCACCTGCACCGGCAACACGTCGCAGTTCGCGGCGAGCAATCCACTGTGGATCGCCCGCTACGCCAGCGGCGTCGGCACGCTGCCGGCCGGCTGGGGCACGTACTCCTTCTGGCAGTGGTCCTCCTCCGGCACCTTCCCCGGCGACCAGAACGTCTGGAACGGCACCCTGGACCGGCTCCGGGTGCTGGCCTGCAACGGCGCCTGCTGACCCACCCCGGCGGGGCGGGCCGTGACCGCCCGTCCCGCCGCCGTGTCCGTACCCACGAGGAGGCCCCGATGTCCGTTCCACTCCCCCGGCGGGCCGTGCTGCGCGGCGCGGTCCTGCTCGGCGCCGGCGCGCTCGCCCCTGCCGGCGGCGGTCCGGCGGCGCGGGCCGCCGCGGCCCGGGTCGACCAGCCGACCATCGCCAACTGCGCGACCTGGGGCGCCCGCCCGCCCTCGTCGCCGGTGAGCGTGGTGTCCAGCCGCCCCAACAAGATCATCATTCATCACACCGCGTTCCCGAACACGACCGACTACAGCCTCGCCCAGGCCTACCGGAACTCCCGCGACATCCAGGACCTGCACATGGACTCCAACGGGTGGCTCGACTCCGGCCAGCACTTCACCAACAGCCGGGGCGGCCACCTGACCGAGGGCCGGCACGGCAGCCTGTACGGGCTGCTGCACGGGCAGAGCATGGTGCAGGGCGCGCACTGCGTCGGGCAGAACAGCCAGGCCATCGGCATCGAGAACGACGGCATCTACCTCGACGTCCAGCCGCCGCAGGCGCTCTGGGACAGCCTGGTCTGGTTCTGCGCGTTCACCTGTCAGCAGTACGGCATCGCACCCACCGAGATCTACGGCCATCGCGACTTCGCCTCGACACAGTGCCCCGGCCTGCTGCACGACCGGCTGCCCGAGCTACGGCGTACCGTCGCCACCCGCCTCGGCGGCTGAGGTGTAAGGCGGGGCCCCCGCTTAACGCATTCGGTAGAGGAAGGTGCCCCGCTTAACACCACGGGCCCGGCGCCGCCGGGTGGGCCGCCACCAGTTGGCCCGGCCGAGCAGTGCCATGGTGGCCGGCACCAGCAGTCCGCGGACCACTGTGGCGTCGACCGCGACCGCGACCGCCATGCCGAGGCCGAACATCTTGATCACCGGATCGTCCTGGAGCACGAACCCGGCGAAGACCGTCACCATGATCAGCGCGGCCGAGGTGATCACCTGGCCGGTGCCGGCCAGCCCCTCCCGGACCGCCACCCGGTTGTCGCCGGTGGCCTGCCAGGACTCCTGCACGGCGGTCAGCAGGAACACCTCGTAGTCCATGGAGAGCCCGAAGAGCAGCGCGAACAGCATCATCGGCAGGTAGCTCTCCACCGGCACCGGGCCGGACAGCCCGGTCAGCCCGGCGCCCCAGCCCCAGGCGAAGACCGCGGTCAGCACGCCGTACGCGGCCCCGATCGACACCAGGTTCATCACCGCCGCCTTGACCGCGACGACAGGCGCCCGGAACGCCGCGTACAGCAGCACCGTGGCCAACCCGACCACCACCGCGATGACCAGGGGCATCCGCTCCCCCACCCGGTCGGCCAGGTCGACCCGGGTGGCGGTCACGCCGCCCACGTGCACGGTCGCCCCGGGCGGGCCGACGGTCCGCAGCGTACGCACAAGCGCGGCGGTCGCCGGATCACTCGGCGCGGTCCGGGGGTACGCGGTAAGCACCACGACCCGCCCGTCGTCGACGAGTCGGACCGGGGCGACCCGGGCGACGCCGGCCGAGCCGGCCACCCGGGCGGACAGCTCGCTCACCCGGGCGTCGGCGCCGGACCCGGCCGGCGGCTCCATCTCGGCGACCACTGTCAACGGCCCGTTCACGCCCGGCCCGAACCCGGCCGCCAGGCGGTCGTAGCTGGTCCGGCCGGCCGTGCCGATCGGGCTGTCCCCCGGGTCGACCTGACCCAGCCGCAGGTCGAGGGCGGGCGCGGCGAGCACGCCGAGCAGCAGCAGCGCGAGGATCGCCCAGCGCCACGGCCGGCGGGTGACGCGGTCCGCCTGCCGAGCCCAACCGGTCATCCGCCGCTCCCCGCTGCCGGTCGCGGCGGCGGGGCCGGTCGCGGCGGCGGGGCCGGTCGCGGCGGCGGGGCCGGTCGCGGCGGCGGGGCCGGTCGCGGCGGCGGGGCCGGTCGCGGCGGTGAGCGGTGCCGGGGCCGGGCGCCGGCGGCGGATCCGCAGCCGGTCGAGCCGGTGCCCGAGCAGGGCCAGCAACGCCGGCAACAGGGTCACCGCGCCGGCCACCGCGACCACCACCACCAGGCCGGTGGTCCAGCCGAGCGTGCCGAGGATCGGTACGCCGGCCACCGCCAGCCCGCCGAGGGCGACCACCACGGTCCCGCCGGCGAACACGACCGCGCTGCCTGAGCCGGCGACGCTGCGGGCCACCGCCTCGGGCACCGGCACCCCCTCGGCCAGCAACCGGCGGTGCCGGGTGACCAGGAACAGCGCGTAGTCGATGCCGACGCCGAGACCGACCATGGTGGCAAGCGTCCCGGCCACCGACGGAACCGCCACCAGATGCCCGGTCAACCCCACCGCGCTCACCGCGCACGCGAGCGTGACGAGCGCGGTGACAAGTGGCACCGCCGCGGCGACCAGGCCACCGAAGGCGAGCAGCAGCACCAGCGCGGCGACCGCCAGGCCGAGCAGCTCGCTGTCGCGGGAACCGCCGCGTTCGGCCGCCGAGGCGAGCACCCCACCGGGGGTGACCTCGATGCCGGCCGCTCCGGCGGGCGCCGCCGCGTCCGTGACCGCGCGGGCGAGCGCCTTGTCCACCTGCCGCGGCGACACGTCGAGCCGTACGGTCAGCCAGCCGGTGCGCCCGTCCGGGCTGAGCGTGCCCGCGGCGGCGCTCACCCCGTCCACGCCTGTCACATGGGGCACCTCGGCGACCTCCCGGGTCACCCGCGCGAGCGCGTCCTGCCGGGCCGGGTCGTCGAGCCGGCCGCCGTCGGCGTACAGCACGAGCTGGCCGTCCGTGCCGTCGCCCGACCCGGCCCGGTCGAGCAGGTCCCGGGCCTGCTGGGCGTCGCTGCCGGGCAGCGCCACGTCGTTGTCGACCGGCCGCCCGAGAACCGCCGCGGCGCCGACAAGCGCGACGGCGAGGAGCAGCCATCCCGCCAGCACCGTCCGGGGGCGGCGGGCGCAGAACCGGCCCAGCCCGCCCAGGGCGCGGTGCACAAGGCTTCCGTCGTCGACCCGCATCATGCTCCTCCACAGCGCGCGCCGGACCGGCCACCGGCCGCCGGCAGGGTGAGATCGTGCCCCTCGATCCGGACGAGGAGGCCGTCGGCGGTGGCCGTCACCGACCGGTAGGACAGGCCGGCCGGCAGAGCCGGCAGGTCACGCCCCAGGTCGGGTCCTCCGCCGAGCCGGTCGAGCAGCTTGTCGGCCGGACGTCGGATCCCGAACACCTCCACCTCGTTCGGGGTGAGGGTGAGCCGCCCGCCGGTCAGCGCCGGGCGGACCAGCAGGGTGACCGGCACGGTCGACATCTGCGTCTCGATGCCGAGCAACCCGTCGGCGTAGCGGTAGCGCAGCGTCCGTCCCGCCGCCTCGGTGGGCAGCGCCTCGTAGCCGACGAGCACCGCCACCGACGCGGCGCCGATCCGCGCCGGCCCGTCACCGGACCGGACGTTCCGCAGGTCGGCGTCGGCCCGGGCGACCCGCAGGCCACCGGCCCGGGCGTCGGTCACGCCGACCCGGAGCCGGTCCAGCCGGCCGCCGAGCACCTGCGGCAGCACCGGGAAACCGGACAGCTCCACCGAGGGCCGGGGCACTCCGGCCGCACAGGCGAGCCGGTCGGCGAGCCGCCCGGCGACGAGCCGGGCCGTCACCCGGTCGGCGACCACCGCCGCCACGACGAGGAACAGGACCGCCACCCCGGCCAGCAGCCGACGGCGGGTGAGTTTTCGCATGGCGCGAGCACACCAGCGCCGGCTGGGCGTCCGACCGGAGCCGGATGAGAGAACGTCAAGAGTCGGCCCCCGGCAGGCGGACCCGGACCGCCGTGCCCGTCCCCTCGGCGGTGTCCAGGCCCAGCTCGCCGCCGTGCGCGGCGACGATCTCGGCGACGATGGCCAGCCCCAGCCCGCTGCCACCGGCGCCGCCGTGGCTGAACCTGTCGAACGCCCGCGCGGCCAGCTCGGGCGGCATCCCGGGACCGGTGTCGCGGACCGTCACCTCCACCCGGTCGCCGCGACGGCGCACCTCGACGACGGTCGGGGTGCCCGCCGGGGTGTGCGCGCGGACGTTGGCGAGCAGGTTCGCCAGCACCTGACGCAGCGCGTCGGCGTCTCCGCGTACCGGGGCCGCGTCGGGTGCGTCGACCCGCAACGGGCGGCCCGGCTGCACGGCGAGCGCGTCGGCCACCGACTCGCGGGCCACCTCGGCCAGGTCGACGTCGCTCCGGTCCAGCCGGGGCTCGGCGTCCAGGCGGGCCAGGTAGAGCAGGTCGTCGAGGATCCGGCTCATCCGGGTCGCCTCCTCGTCGCCCCGGCGCAGCACCTCCGGACGGCGCGCCGGCTCGACCATGTCCCGGCGCAGCAGGTGGAGGTAGCCGCGGATGGAGGTCAGCGGCGTACGCAGCTCGTGCGAGGCGTCGGCCACGAAGGTGCGCAGCCGTTCCTCGGACCGGATCCGGGCGGCGATGGCCGACTGGAGCCGGGCGAGCATGCCGTCGACGGCACGGGTCAACCGACCCACCTCGGTCCGGTCACCGCCCTCGACCGGCACCCGGCGGTCCAGGTCGCCCCCGGCGATCGCGGTCGCCGTGTCGGTGATCCGGTCCAGGGGACGCAGCCCGCGCACCAGCAGCACCCGGGCGAACGCGGCGAGCAGCACCAGCACGGTCCCGCCGCCGGCCACCTGGACCAGGACCAGGCGGCGCACCGTCTCGCGTACCGGGGCCAGCGGAAGCGCGATGAGCACGACAGCCGCGCCGGCCCGCACGGTGACCGCCCGCCAGTCCCCGTCCGCGAGTGTGGTCGCCGGGCCCGGAGCGCCGCCGGCGGGCGGCGCGGGGGCCCGGTCCAGCAACGGTACGGCCGGCGGTGACCCGCCGAGCCGGGTCAGCGTGCCGTCCGGGTGCCGGATCTCCACCAGGTAGTCGGAGGGCGCGACGATCGCGCGGGCCACCCCGCCGGGCTCGCCCTGCAACGCCCCGACCCGCTGGGTGGCGAGCGTCGCACCGGCGCGGAGCTGGTCGTCGGTCCGGTCCAGGAGGTACGACCGCAGCGCCGCGACGCTCACCACGCCGGCCACCAGCAGCGCCACGGCGGTAAGCGCCACCATGCCGGTGAGCAGGCTGCGCCGCAGCGGGAGCCGGCTCATCCGCCGGCCCGGAGCGCGTAACCGAACCCGCGTTGGGTGACGATCAGGGGTGGCCCGAGCGGGTCGAGCTTGCGGCGCAGGTAGCCGATGTAGGTGTCCACCACGTTTGACGCGCCGCCGAAGTCGTAGCTCCACACCGCCTCGAGGATCTGGGTGCGGCTGAGCACCCGTCCGGGATTGAGCATCAGGTAGCGCAACAGCTTGAACTCCGTGGGCGAGAGCGCGAGCAGTTGCCCGGCGCGGCGGGCCTGGCAGGTTTCCTCGTCCAGCTCCAGGTCGGCGTAGCGGAGCAGGCCGGCGCCGGTGTCGGCGTCCGGGCCGATCCGGCGCAGCACGGCCCGCACCCGGGCGACCAGCTCGTCGACCGAGAACGGCTTGGTCACGTAGTCGTCGCCGCCCCAGGTGAGCCCGGCGATCTTGTCGCGCGGCGCGTCCCGCGCGGTGAGGAAGACGATGCCGAACCGGTGCCCCGCGGCGCGCAGGCGGCGGCAGAGCGCGAAGCCGTCTCCGTCGGGCAGCAGCACGTCCAGCACCACCAGGTGCGGCGGCTTCTCGCCGGACAGCCGCTCCGCCTCTCGCGCGGTGCCGGCGGTGACCACCTCGAAGTCGTGGAACCGCAGCACCGTCGCCACCATGTCGACGATGTTCGGCTCGTCGTCGACCACCAGGACCGTCGTACGCATCAGGGCCAGCAGAGCACAGTTCGATGAGAATTCGATGAGATTACAGCGCTCGCTTATATAAGCTGAGCCTGATAGAAAGGGGTCGTGCACGCTTTCGACGTCCTCGGCGATCCGGTCCGCCGCCGGATCCTGGAACTGCTCGCCGACGGCGAACAGCCGGCCGGCGCCCTCGGCGACACCGTCCGGCGCGAATTCGGCATCAGCCAGCCGGCCGTCTCCCAGCACCTCAAGGTGCTGCGCGAGCACGGCTTCACCACCGTGCGGGCCGAGGGCACCCGCCGGCTCTACACGGTCGACCCCGGCCCGCTTCGCGAGATCGACGCGTGGCTGGCCGGGTTCCGCCGCTTCTGGGCGCCGCCGCTGGCCGCGCTCGCCACCGAGCTGGCCCGGGGCCGCCGCGAACGGCGACTGCGCGAGGACGACACCGACGAGAGGAAGACCAACCCATGATCGACGTGACCGGGCAGATCAGCGCCGTCGAACGCCGGATCGGCGACCGTATCCTCCCCGCCGGGCGGGCGCGGGTGCTGACCATCACCCAGACGTACGACGCGCCGGTCGCCGACGTCTTCGACGCCTGCACCGATCCGCAGCGGATCCCGCGCTGGTTCCTGCCGGTCTCCGGCGACCTGAGCGTCGGCGGCCGGTACCGGCTGGAGGGCAACGCCGAAGGCACCGTCGAACGCTGCGACCCGCCGCACGGCTTCGCCGCCACCTGGGAGTTCGGCGGCGAGATCAGCTGGATCGAGGTCCGCCTGAGCGAGGCCGGCCCCGACCGCACCCGGTTCGAGCTGGAACACGTCGCGCACGTCGACGACAACCGGTGGGCCGAGTACGGTCCGGGCGCGGTCGGCATCGGCTGGGACCTCGCGCTTCTCGGCCTCGCCTCGCACGTCGGCGCCGCACACCTGGCGGCCGGCGCCGGCGTGGACCCGACCGCGGCGGCCGAATGGATGGGCTCCGACGAGGGCCGCCGGTTCGTCGTGGAGGCCAGTGACCGGTGGACGGCGGCAAGTGTGGACGCCGGCACCCCGGCCGACCAGGCGCGCGCCGCAGCCGAGCGGGTCACCGCCTTCTACACCCCTGAGGTGTAAGGCGGGGCCCCTTCTTAACGCATTCGGTAGAGGAAGGTGCCCCGCTTAACTCGACGGACCCGTCCCGGGCGGGGCGGGAATGTCGGTGGGGACGGGCAGAATGCGTGTGTGCTGATCCGATCCGTCGCCGAGTTGACCGTCGCGCTCGCTTCCGGTGCGCCTGTCAAATTCCTGCACTTCTGGGGGCACCGGCAGCAACGTGACGGCAGCGTCGGCGCCGGCTGCCTGAGCCAGTGGTGGCCGGCGGCGTTCACCGTGGACGGTCGGGAGTTCGCCACCGCCGAGCACTGGATGATGTGGCACAAGGCCACCCTCTTCGGCGACCACGCGATCGCCGAAGAGGTGCTCGCCGCCACGCATCCGCACCGGGCCAAGGCACTCGGCCGGCGGGTGCGCGGCTTCGACGAGACCACGTGGGCGGCCAGCCGCTACGAGATCGTGGTGGCCGGCAGCGTCGCCAAGTTCGGCCAGCACGAGCCGTTGCGGCGGTTCCTGCTCGGCACCGGGGAGCGGGTCCTTGTGGAGGCGAGCCCGACGGACCGGGTCTGGGGCATCGGCCTGGCCGCCGACGACCCGCGCGCCGCCGACCCGGCGACCTGGCGGGGCGCGAACCTGCTCGGCTTCGCCCTGATGGAGGCGCGCGCCACGCTGGCCGGCCCGAGCCGGTGACCAACCCCCAACGCCGGCCGAGCCCGTGACCACCACGCCGCACCGAGCCCGTGACCACAACGCCGCACCGAGCGGGCGACCGCCACCCGCTCCCGCCGGGTCGAGCGGGTAACCATGCGGGCGGGTAACGTGCTGCGGCGTGACGGCGTACTCGCACTGCTCGTTCTGCGGCGCGGCCTATCCGGCGGACGCCGGTTGGCCGCGTGTCTGCCCGGCCTGCGGGGAGACGGTGTGGCGCAACCCGCTGCCGGTCGCGGTGGCGGTGCTGCCGGTCCGCACGCCCACGGGCCTCGGCGTGGTGGCCGTCCGCCGCGACATCGAGCCGGCGCGGGGCGAGCTGGCGTTGCCGGGCGGCTTCGTCGAGTACGGCGAGGAGTGGTCCGAGGCGCTGGTCCGCGAACTGCGCGAGGAAACCGGGCTGCGGGCCGAGGCCGGTGCGGCGCGGCTGTTCGCGGTGCACGGCGCGCCGGCCGGCGGCACCATGATGCTCTTCGGCGTGCTGCCCGAGCGGCCGGTGGAGGACCTGCCGCCGTCGGCGCCGACCGACGAGGCGACCGAGTGGGTGGTGCTCACCGAGCCGGTCGAGCTGGCGTTCTCCACGCACACCCGGGTGCTCGCCGACTTCCTGGCCGGTCAGCGCCCGGCCTGACCGGGCCACCTGGACACCGGGACAAGCCGGAACACCGGGACACCGGCACCGCGGTGAGGGCGGCGGTCAGCCCCGCGCCGGCACCGGCTGAGGTGAGAACGACGGGTGAGCGGGAGCGTCGGGTCGCCCGTCGCCGTCATCGGACGGCGGCGGGCGACCCGGGTGTGCGACCGCTGGCGAGGGACCGGTCAGCGGGCCGGCAGCGTGGCAAGTGCCAGATTGGGGTCGACGCCTGTGGTGTAAGCGGCGCTGAGCACGTAGACGGTCCGGCCGCGCACCGCCACCGAGGTCGGGTTCTGCAGCCCGTCGGCGGCGGTCAGCAGCGTTCGCGAACGACCCGCAGCGTCGATGCCCACCACCGTGTTCGGTCCGTTCAGGGTGGCGATGACCTGGTGGTCACCGGCGCCGACGAACGCGAAGTCGTCGATACCGACCAGGCCGGTCGCCGCCACCCGGACAGGTCCGGGCCGGCCGTGCCGCAGCGGAACGCGCAGCAGCGTGCCCTGGTCGAGGTTCGTCGCCCACACCGCGCCGGCGCGTACCTTGATGCCGTTGGCGCCGAGGAAACCCGTCGCGGCGAGTTCGGGCGCCGAGGACCACACCTCGACCCGGCCGCCCGCCAGGGCGACGGTCGAGATCGTGCCGAGCACCGAGTCGGTGAGGTAGAACCTCTCCGCCGCCGGGTCGAACGCCAGGCCGTTGGGAAGTCCGCCGGCCGGCAGGGCCGCGATGCGGTGCGGGGTCCCGCCGGGGCGCAGCCGGTACAGGCCGGTGGAGGTGGCATCGCCGCTCGCGTACAGGAAATAGAGGGTACCGTCGGCCATCCGGACGATGCCGGTGGTCAGCGCGAACCCGAGCACCGGCGTGTTGACGCCGCCGTCGGCGGGGGCCGGCAGGGTCGCCAGGATCCGCGTCCCGCCGGACGGGGTGACGGCGGCGACCTGTCGAGCGGCTGCGAAGGTGACGTAGGCGGTGCCGTCCGGGCCGACGGCGACGTTCTCCGGCATCTGCCCCTTGCTCAGGTCGAAGTGGACCGCGATCCGCGACGGCACCGGCGGTGCGGACGGTCGGACCGGCCCCACGGTCGGGGCCCGGCCGGTCGTGGCCGGTGCGGCGCTCGACGGCACGACAGCCGCGACACCGAACCCGGCCGCGGCGAGAGCCACTGCGACGGTCATCATTCTCTTCCGCATTCTTGTCCCCTACTGACGGTCCTGTTGGTGGGTGGGAAACGGGCACGACGGGTCCGGCGCCCCTTGCGGAGCACCTCGTGTCGAGCGATCTGGGTGGTGCTATCCGCGCCGGACGGGCGGCTGCGGGGCGCCGGCACGGGTGGTGACGGCGCCGTGCACGAGCAGCGTCATCGCCGCGTGCGACGCCGAGCCGGGTTCGGTGGTGGCGACGACGACGGTCTGACCGTCCTCGGTACGCAGGGTCTGCTGCGTCACGTCCATCGCGCCGACGAGCGGGTGCCGCATCCGGTAGACGCTGTCGCCGCCGGCCTTCACCCGGTGGTCGGCCCACATCGCGGCGAACTCCGGACTCCGTACCGTCAACTCGCCGACGAGCGCGGGCATCAGCGGGTCGTCCGGGTTCTGTCCGGAGGCCATCCGCAGCGTCGCCACCACCGCGCGGGCCTTGCTGGGCCAGTCCGCGTACAGGTCGCGGGTGTGCGCGTCCAGGAACACCAGCCGGGCCATGTTCGGGGGCTGGTGCGGTCGCTCCGGGATCTCCGGAGCCAGGTGACCGGCGAACAGGGCATGACCCGCGGTGTTCCACGCCAGCACGTCGGCGCGGTAACCGAGCACCACCACGGGCACGTCGCCGAGCGTCGCGACGAGCTGGCGGACCGCCGGGCTCACCCGCTCCGGGGCCGGGCGGCGCGCGGCGGGCCGGCGGCGGGTGCCGGCCGCCAGCTCGCCCAGGTGACGGCGTTCCGCGTCGTCGAGCCGCAGCGCCCGGGCGAGCGCGTCGAGCACCTCGGGTGAGGCGTTCACGGCCTGCCCCTGCTCCAACCGGGAGTAGTACGACACGCTCACCCCGGCCAGCAGGGCCAGTTCCTCCCGGCGCAGCCCCCGGACCCGGCGCCGCTCACCGTACGTCGCCACGCCGGTGTCCTCCGGCCGTAGCTGGGCGCGCCGGGCCTGGAGGAAGTCGCCGAGCTGTCCTCTCGCGTTCATGACTCGAAGTATGTCGAGCCCCGACCGCGCCAACCACTCCCTGCCAGGGGTAGGCACCGGGTGGCGAGGCAGCCCGGCGCACCCCGGTCACGGCGTGCTGACCGTCAGGTAGGCCGGCGGGACCGTGTCGGTGAGCCACACCCCGTTCGCGGAGCGGTAGAACAGGTGGCCGTGCTCGACCATCGCGGCGGCGTCGACCGACAACACCACCACCGCGCCCTCGCGCCGCGCGCCGACCCGCCGGGCCGTCGCCACATCCGGCGACAGGTGTACGTGGTGTCGACGGCCCCGGCGCAGCCCCTCGGCCCGGATGGCGGCCAGCACGGCCTCGCCGGTGCCGTGGAAGAGCCGGCCCGGCGGCACGGCCGGGGTAAGACCGAGGTCGACCGGAACGGAGTGCCCCTGGTTGGCGCGGACCCGGTCGATCCCGTCCGGGCCGGGTTCGACGGCGAAACGCTGCTTGTCGTTGCCGGCGACCACGGCGTCCAGGTCGGCGCGGCTGATCCGCAGCGCGGCGAGCAGGTCGGCGACCGGCGCCCAGCCGGCCCGGTCGAGGGCCAGGCCGAACCGGTCGGGTCGGTGGCGCAGCGCAAGCGACATCCGTCTGCTCACCCGGACCAGCTCACGGTGTTCCATCCGGACAGTCTGGGCGCTCGGCCGGCCCGCGTCGACCGGGTTCAACGAGAGGCAGCGAGTTCAACGGGCGGCACCGGCGGGGCGGGCACCGCGCACGCGGGCACGCGCGGACGGCACCCCGCAGGTGGGCGCGGTCAGGCGGCGGCGCGTTCGGAGCGCGGGCGGCGGCGCAGGGCGGGATCGGTGAGCGACGGCGGGGACCACGCTCCGTCGGGCTGGTAGAGGTTCGTGCCGGGCGGCACGATCTCGTCGATCCGGTCGAGCACCACGTCGTCGAGCGTCAGCGACGCGCCGGCGAGCAGCGCGTCGAGCTGGTCCATGGTGCGGGGTCCGATGATGGTGGAGGTGACCGCCGGGTGCGCCGCGGTGAACGCCACGGCCAGTTCCGGCAGCGTGCAGCCGACCCCCTCGGCGAGCGCCGCCAGTTCCTCGACGGCGGCGTACTTGGCGGCGTTGCCGGGCAGCGCCGGGTCGAACCGGGCCGGGGTGAGCGCCGGCCGACCGGTGGTGAGGTCGACCGGCCGGTCGCGCCGGTAACGCCCGGACAGGAAGCCGGAGGCCAGCGGGCTCCAGACCAGCACGCCCATCCGGTAACGGTGGCAGACCGGCAGCACCGACGTCTCGATCCCGCGCGCCAGGATGGAGTATGGCGGCTGCTCGGTGCGGAACCGGCCGAGCGCCCGCCGCTCGGCGACGTGTTGCGCCTCCACGATCTCGTCGGCCGGGTAGGTCGAGCAGCCGAAGGCGCGGATCTTGCCGGCGCGGACCAGGTCGGTGAGCGCGCCGAGGGTCTCCTCGACGTCTGTGGTGTGGTCGGGCCGGTGGACCTGGTAGAGGTCGATCCAGTCGGTGCCCAACCGGCGCAGGCTCTCCTCGACCTCGTGGACGATCCAGCGCCGCGAGTTGCCGCCCCGGTTGGGGCCCTCCCCCATCGGGAAGTGCACCTTGGTGGCGAGCACCACGTCGTCACGCCGGCCGCGCAGCGCCTTGCCGACGATCACCTCGGACTCCCCCGCCGAGTACATGTCGGCGGTGTCCACCATGTTGACGCCGTGGTCCAGCGCCGCGTGCACGATCCGCACGCAGTCGTCGTGGTCGGGGTTGCCGACCGCGCCGAACATCATGGTGCCGAGACAGTGGACGCTGACCTCGATGCCGGTGCCGCCGAGGACGCGGTAGCGCATGGGAACTCCAGGGGGTGACGCCGCACTGACCGGGCGGCGGCCGGTCCGGTCACGGTAGGGGTTCGAGTGCGCTGGAGGTCAACGGTCAACGGTCGGCAGCCGGCCCGCCGGCGCCGGCCAGGTAGCCGGCCGCCTGCAACTCGAACAGCTCCCGGTAGGGGCCGTCCTGGGTCATCAGGGTGTCGTGGTCGCCGGACTGCACCAGGCGGCCGTGGTCAAGCACGAAGATCCGGTCGGCGTGCCTGACGTTGGCCAACCGGTGGGTGATCAGCACGACGGCCCGGTCCGGGTGCCGGCGCAGGTGCTGGAAGAGAGCGTGCTCGGCGCGCGCGTCGAGCGCCGCGGAGGGCTCGTCGCAGACCAGCAGCCGGGCGTCGCGGTAGAGGCCGCGCGCGGCCACCAGCCGCTGCCACTGCCCGCCGGACAGGTCCTGGCCGTCCTTGAACTCCCGGTCCAGCAGCGTGTCGTACCCGAACGGCAGCTCGCTGATCATGTCGTGCGCGGCGGCGTCCCGGGCGGCGGCCTCCACGCTGGGGCCGGGCCGGCCGGCCCGGTCGTGGCGGCCGACGCGGATGTTCTGCCGGGCGGTGAACGGGAACTTCCACCATTCCTGGCTCATCACCGCGACCTGGGCGGCGACCTGGCGCGGGTCCAGTTCGGCGGCGTCCACCCCGTCCCAGCGGATCGTGCCGCCGGTGGGCCGGTAGAGGCCGGCGATCAGCTTCGCGAGCGTGGTCTTGCCGGAGCCGTTCTCGCCCACCAGCGCGACCACCTCGCCGCGCCTGATGGTGAGGCTGACCTCGTCGACGGCGGCGCCGTCGGTGTCCGGGTAGCGCATGCTGACCCGGTCGAGGTCCATCCGGTCGAACCCGTCGACCGGCCGGTCGCCGCCGGCCGGGATCCGCCGCCCGGCCCGGTCGAGGAAGTCGCGGTAGTCCTGGTAGTAGAGGGCGTCCTCGTAGAGCGAGTTGGTGGCGAAGATCGCGGTGCGCAGGTTGCCGCGCGCGGACTGCAGAGCGAGCAGCGCGGTGGCCGCGGCGGCGAGGGCGACCACGCCGCCGGTCAGCAGCGCGCCCAGCACCAGGTAGAGCCCGAACGTGGCGATCCCGGTGACGGACAACCCGATTCCCCGGGTGATCGTCTGCGCGCGGGCCAGGCGCAGTTCGGCCCGCGTCTCCAGGCGCGTCATCAGGCGGTATTCCGAGAGCAGGAAATCACGCATCTGGTAGGCGCGGACCTCGGCCGCGGTGTGCCGGTTGGCCATCAGGTCGCCGAGCATCCACTTGCGGCGGCGGCGGGTGATCCGGGCCAGCCAGTCGACGTGTTGGCGGCGGGCCATCCGCACCGCCGTCACCGCCTCCGGCGCTGCGGCGACCAGCAGGCAGGGCAGCAGCAACGGGTGGATGATGGTCACCGCCGCGCCGGTGGCGACCACGCCGACCACGCCGGTGACCAGGTTGACCGTGTCGTTGACCAGGGCCCCGGCCTCGACCAGCCCGCGGTCGCGGGCGCGGTCCATCTCCTCGGCGAAGCCGGCGTCGTCGAAGGCCGCCAGCTCGACCTCGGAGGTGGTCTCGAACAGCCGCCGCTCCACCGCGAAGTTGATCTGCGGGATGAGCCGGGCCTGCGCCCACCCGGCGGCGACGGTGAGCGCGCCGCGCCCGGTGACGGCCGCCGCGGCCACCGCCAGGGCGGGCAGCGCCGCCCGGATCCGCGCCGGGGTCGGTCCGGCCGCGAAGAGCTGCTGGAGCACGCCTGTGGTGGCGAGCAGACCGAGCGTGGTGAGCACGCCGGCGGCGACGTTGAGGCCGAGCGACGCCGCGGTGTCCCGCCGGCTGGTCGACCAGGCCAGGCTTGTCGCCTCGCGGACAAGCGCGGGCAACCGGCGCGCCACCGACCAGAAGCCGGTGTGGGCCAGCTCGGTGGCGCGGTGCATCCAGTGCGGATCGACGAGCTCCGGCAGGGCCGACTCCCCGACCGCTTCCTCCGGGTCGGACGGGGGACGAGGGTGGACGACGCCGGCCATGGCACCTCCCGCGTGTGATCGAGCAGCAGGATCTTACTTTCCGCGATCGTGGACTGTCAGCCAGTAGTCGGCGTGTCGAACAGTTGTCCCAACCGCGTGTCGCGACCGGAGGCGCGCCGGCCACCGCGACGCGGGTCGCGTCGCGGTGGCCGGCCGCGGGTGGCAGGCTTGTGGGGTCGTGGGCGGACGCCCGCCGACCGCCCGTCGTGAAGGAGAAGATCGACCCGATGGCTGTGGACGTCACCACCACCGACGAATGGCAGGCGCTGCGCAAGCACGCCGAGGCGATGCGCGGCACCCACCTGCGTGAGCTCTTCGCCGCCGACGGGCAGCGGGGCGAACGGCTCACCGGCGAGGTCGCCGACCTGCACGTGGACTACAGCAAGAACCTGGTCACCGACGAGACGGTCGCGCTGCTCGCCGCGCTCGCCGAGCGGGTCGGCCTGACCGGGAAGATCGCGGCCATGTTCGCCGGCCGGCACATCAACGTCACCGAGGACCGGGCCGTGCTGCACACCGCGCTGCGCCTGCCCCGGGACGCCTCGCTCACCGTCGACGGCCAGGACGTCGTCGCCGACGTGCACGCCGTGCTGGACCGGATGTCGGCGTTCGCCGACCGGGTGCGCACGGGCGCGTGGCGCGGCCACACCGGTGAGCGGATCACCACCGTGGTCAACATCGGCATCGGCGGTTCCGACCTCGGCCCGGTGATGGCGTACGAGGCGCTGAAGGCGTACCGGGACGCGGGGATCAGTTGCCGGTTCGTGTCGAACATCGACCCGACCGACATCCACGACAAGACCGCCGACCTGGACCCGGCGAGCACCCTGTTCGTCGTGGTCTCGAAGACCTTCTCCACGCAGGAGACGCTCGCCAACGCCGACCAGGCACGGCGCTGGCTGCTCGCCGGGCTCGACGCCGACGACGACGCGGTCGCCCGGCACTTCGTCGCGGTAAGCACCAACGAGCAGCGGGTCCGCGACTTCGGCATCGACCCGGAGAACATGTTCGGCTTCTGGGACTGGGTGGGCGGGCGATACTCGCTGCCGTCGGCGGTCGGGCTGTCGGTGATGCTGGCGGTCGGCCCGGACCGGTTCCGCGAGATGCTTGCCGGCTACCACGCCGTCGACGAGCACTTCCGCGCCAGCCCGGTCGAGCGCAACGTGCCGGCGCTGCTCGGCCTGCTGAACGTCTGGTACACGGACTTCCTCGGCGCGGAGACCCACGCCGTGCTGCCGTACGCGCAGTACCTGCACCGGTTCCCGGCGTACCTCCAGCAGTTGACCATGGAGAGCAACGGCAAGTCGGTGCGCGTCGACGGCTCACCTGTGACGTACCCGACCGGGGAGATCTTCTGGGGTGAGCCCGGCACCAACGGTCAGCACGCCTTCTATCAGCTCATCCACCAGGGCACGCGGCTGATCCCGGCGGACTTCATCGCGTTCAGCCACCCCAACCACGACCTGGGCGACATGCACGACCTGTTCATGTCGAACTTCTTCGCCCAGACCGCCGCGTTGGCCTTCGGGCGGACCCGCGAGCAGGTGGAGGCCGAGGGCACCGCGGCCGACGTGGTGCCGCACCGGGTGATGGCGGGCAACCACCCGACCACCTCGATCCTGGCCCCGAAGCTCACCCCGGCGACGCTTGGCCAGCTCATCGCGCTCTACGAGCACATCGTCTTCACCGAGGCGGCGGTCTGGGACATCAATGCCTTCGACCAGTGGGGCGTGGAGTTGGGCAAGGTGATGGCCAACCAGCTCGCGCCGAAGCTCACCGGGCCCGACCCGGACCTCGCGGAGGTGGACACCTCCACCGCCGAGCTGATCCGCCGCTACCGCGCCGAACGCGGCCGGAGCTGACCCCGCGTCCGCCGTCTCCGGCCGAAGGCGGTCGGAGACGGCGGGTCAGGGGCGCAGCAGGTCGGCGTGGGCGGCGCGGAGCCGGGTGAGCGCCGGATCGCCGGCCGGCGCGCGTCGCTCCAGCTCGGCCCACGCCTCGGCGAGCGCGTCGGTGAGCGCCCGCAGCTCGGCGGCGTGCCGCCGGCTGGACTGCCGGTGCAGGTCCTCCAGGCGGCGGGCCCAGCCGGCGCTGACCGCGGCGATCCGATCCGCGTCGGCCCGGGCCTGGGCGCCGGTGCGGGCGGCCGGGGCGGGCACGATCGCGGCGATCGGGCGGGGGTCGCCGTCGCGGGTGACGAGGGTGACGGTGTCGGTCAGCTCGGCCAGGGAGACGAGCTGGGTGAGCCGGGTGCGGACCTCGCGCAGCGGCAGGGCGCGCGGCTGCGGGGACCGGTCGGCCAGTGCGGGAACAGCCATGGACACATGTTGACGTCCGGGTGTGACAAGAATTCGCCTCAGGCGGTCCACTCCGGCGCCAGCACCGACCAGACCTCCATGTCGGCCCGGCCCTCGGGCGTCGGCGCGGCCCCCCGGAGCACGCCGTCGCGGCGCATGCCGAGCCGCCGGGCGACCGCGATGCTGCGCTCGTTCCCGGCCCGGGTCACCCACTCGACGCGGTGGATGCCGCGCTCGACGACCGCCCAGTCGATGACCAGCCGGGCGGCGCGGGTGACCAGGCCCTGCCCCTCGGCCTCCGCCTCCAGCCAGCAGCCGGCCTCGCAGACCCCGCGCGCGGTGCTCAGCGACACCAGCAGCACTCCCCCGACGAGCGTGCCGCCCTGCCAGATGCCCCAGATGCCACCGTCGTCGCGGGCCCAGCGGTCGGCGTAGTTCTGCAACACCCGGCGGGCCGAGTCGGCGTCGGTGGCCACGAAGGACGCGCCGACCCAGGGGGCGATGTGCTCCCGGCAGCGGTCCAGGTTGGCGAGGAACTCGTCGGCGTGCCACGGCTGAAGTGGCCGCAGCTCGGCGTCGTCGGTAAGCGCGATCGCGAACATCTGTGCAACGTACCGGCCGGGCGTCCGGAAAGCCCGACCGCCCGGCGCGCCGACCGCTCAGCCCTTGACCGCGCCGATCAGCACGCCCTTGATGAAGTGTCGCTGGACGAACGGGTAGACCGCGACGATCGGCGCGACGGTCAGCACCACCACCGCCATCTTGACCGCCTCGGTCGGCGGCATGTTCACCCCGGTGGTGCCGCCGGCGGTGTGCGGCGCCTGCCCGGCCAGCAGGTAGCTCTGGAGCACCCGCTGGATCGGGTACATGTCGTTGCGGTCGATGAACAGCAGCGCGTCGAACCAGACGTTCCAGTAGCTGACCGCGTAGAAGAGGCCGACCACGGCGATGACCGCGCGGGACAGCGGCAGCACGATCCGACCCAGGGTACGGAAGTCGCTGGCCCCGTCGATGCGGGCGCTGTCCAGCAGTTCCTGCGGGATGCCCTGGAAGAAGCCGCGCACCACGACGAGGTTGAACACGCTGATCGCTGGCGGCAGGACCAGCGCCCAGATGGTGTCCTTGAGCCCCAGCCCGGTGACCACCAGATAGCGGGGCACGAGCGGCGGGTAGACCAGGAACGGGAGCAGGAAGTAGGCGAGCAGCCAGCGGTGCCCGAGCGACCCCGGCCGGGACAGCCCGTACGCGGCCAGCACCGTGACGGTGAGCGCGATCGCGGTGCCGCAGATGGTGACAAGGGTGCTGATCCACAGTGCCCAGGTGACCGCGCCACCGGCGAGGATGGTCTGGTAGGCCGAGGTGTCGATGCCTTTCGGCACGACCACCATGCCGCCGGCGTCGGCGATGGTCTGCCGGGAGGAGAGGCTTGTCACAAGCACCACCCAGAGCGGGAAGAGCACCCCGAGCACAAGCAGCGTGAGCAGGACGGCCTTGAACCCCTGACCGACCGGGGTCGGGGGCTCCTCCCAGGCCGGGCGGCGGGCGCGGGCGCCGGGCGGCCGGCGGGTGAGCACGGTCATGACTTCGAGTAGACCCCTCGCTCGCCGAGCATGTGCGCCACCCGGTTCGCGGCCAGGATCAGCACGAGGCCGATGACGGCTTTGAACAGCCCGGCCGCCGCGCCGTAGCCGTAGTTTCCGGTGGCGATGGAGAAGTGGTAGACGAACGTGTCGAGCACCTCGGCGGCCTGCCGGCCGACCGCGTCGCGTTGCAGCAGGAACTGCTCGAAGCCGACCGAGAGCGCGTCGCCCAGGCGCAGGATGAGCAGCAGGACGATCACCGGACGCAGGCCGGGCAGCGTGATGTGCCACAGCCGCCGCCACCGCCCGGCGCCGTCCGCGGCTGCCGCCTCGTAGAGGTTCTGGTCGATGGTGGACAACGCGGCCAGGAAGACGATGGTGCCCCAGCCCACGTCCTTCCACACCGCCTCGGCGGTGACCAGGACGATGAACGTGTCCGGGTTGGTCATCACGTTCCACGGCTGCATGCCGGCGTCGCGCATGGTCTGCGCCAGCAGCCCGGCGCCGCCGAGCATGGCGACGAAGAAGCTGACCACAAGCACCCAGCTGAAGAAGTGCGGCAGGTAGACGACGGTCTGGACGAAGCCGCGCAGCCGGCTGGAGAGCAGGTTGTGCAGCATGACCGCCAGCAGGATCGGCAGCGGGAAGAAGAACACGAGTTGGAACGCGGTGATGGCGAGCGTGTTGCGCAAGGCGTCCCAGAAGGCCGGGTCGTCGAAGAGGAGCTGGAACTGGCCGAAGCCGATCCAGTTGCTGTGCGTGAACGCCTGCCAGGGGTTGTCGCCCAGGTAGGGGTTGTAGTCCTGGAACGCGATGACGTTGCCGGCGATCGGCAGGTAGCTGAAGACAAGCAGGATCCCGAAGCCGGGCGCCACCATGGCCAGCAGTTGCCAGTCGCGGCGCAGCCGGGTGCCCAGCGGCACCCGGCGACGGCGGGCCGCGCGTACCGGTGGGGCCGGGTCGTCGGGGGGGGGCCCCCCCGGGCCCCCCCCCCCCGCCCCGCCGGTGTCAGCGGCCCTGCCTGGCCCGGCAGATCTGCACCGGGTGGGCCGGCGCGCCGTCGACAGGCGCCGGGTCCTCCGGCGTGGCCGCAATGCC